>NZ_AKKA01000010.1 GCF_000282035.1 Rhizobium sp. CF122 | reverse complement strand
GACGGCGATTATGCTTGTCGTCACTGGCCGATGTCGCTTCGTTCCGCATGGACGGTCTTTGCGGCGCCGGAACGATGGCAATTTCGTGCCGTTCGGTGGCGGGCGGCCAGGCATGCGGCGCGACGGCGCCCTTCAGCGCGGCTTCGCGGTCAGCGTCCAGCCGGATCAGCGACAGGGAAAAGCCGTTCATGTTGAGTGCGGTCATCATCGGGGCCGGCCCAATGATCAGCCGAACGCGGCCGGCGATTGGTGACGATAGCACCGCATTGGCGATGACGCCCATTTCAAGCGGCGGCACAGCGCCGAGGTTGTTGATCAACAGCGCATGATCTCCTGTGTCACCGACCTTGCCGGCCAGCCGTTCGGTCATCGTCGCAACGAGGTCGGCAACAGGTTGCAAGGAAATGCGCTCGACACCGGGTTCGCCGTGGATGCCAAGTCCGAGCTCCCCTTCGTCGGCGCCAAGCCGATCTTCATGTGCCTGACCGGGCACGCTGCAGGTCGAAAGCGACATGCCGAGGGAAACGATGTCGTGCGCCGCTGCCACCGCCTGTGCGGTGACCGTCTTCAGGTCGGCTCCGGCTTCGGCGTGATAACCGGCGATCTTGTGCACAAACAGGGTCCCGGCAACGCCGCGAGGCTGGTTGATGCCGGGGATCGCGATATCGTCGGCAACGATCACCATCTCGACAGCGAAGCCTTCGGCACGGGCCTTTTCGGCGGCGAGGCCAAAGTTCAGCCGGTCACCCGTATAGTTCTTGACGACGAGCAGTGCACCCTTGGGCCCGGTTACGGCACGGATTGCTGTCAGCACGGCATCGACACTGGGCGAGGCAAATATCTCGCCGGATACGGCCGCGGTGAGCATGCCTTTGCCGACGAAGCCGGCATGCGAGGGCTCGTGTCCGGCCCCGCCGCCGGAGATGATTGCGACCTTCGATTTATCCCAGTCCGCGCGCAGGATCACCTTGATATCGGGGAAGGTATCCAGACGGGCAAGACGGCCCGCACTGCTTGTCAGGAGCAGACCATCGAGGGCTTCGGTGACAATTGTTTCCCGGCGATTGAAGAAATGTTTCATGGAGAAAGATCCGTCTTTTATGCCAGTGCGTTTGTTTCGTTCGGTTGCTTATCCAAGGCGCTGGCCGCTGGCGTCGAAATAGAGTGGATCGCGTAGCGTCAGGCTCACCCGATCCCCCGGCCGGATCGCGAGATATGGATCGGCAAGTGTGACGAGCTTGTGGTCGCGGACCTTAATGTGAAGATGGTTCTGGTCGCCCAGGTGTTCGATCCAGTCGATCTTCGCATTGGCGTTCTGATCGATGATGATATCGAGATGCTCGGTTCGCGCGCCGATCGTCTTCGTTCCCGGTGGCGGATTGGCGCCAGGAAGAAGATCAGTTGGCAAGAGGTTGATGTGCGGCTGGCCAAGACGCGCAGCGACATGAAGACTGGCGGGATTGCCGTAGATTTCGCGGGGCGTTCCGACCTGCAACAGCCTTCCTTCCGCAACGATGCCGATCCGATCCGCCATGGTCATGGCTTCGACCTGGTCGTGGGTTACATAGAGCAGGGTCGAACCGAGCTCCTTCTGGATGCGCTTCAGTTCCAGGCGAAGTTCCGCGCGAAGTTTCGCATCGAGTGATGAGAGCGGTTCGTCCATCAGATAGATGGCGGGTTGGCGCACGAGCGCCCGGCCGATCGCAACGCGCTGCATTTCGCCGCCCGACAGACGCGTCGAACGGTTCTCCAGCTTGTGGTCGATCCTGACCATGCGGGCAATTTCCCGCACGCGGCGGTCGATCTCTTCGCTTGCGAGCTTGCGCACCGGCGCGCGCAGCGGAAAGGCAAGGTTGTCGTAAACCGTCATATGCGGATAGAGCGAATATTGCTGGAAGACGAATGCGACGTCCCTGTCGGCCGGAGCTTCGCCTGCGACGTTGCGACCGCCTATCTCGATGCGGCCGCTCTCGGGGCGCTCCAGCCCGGCAATGAGGCGCAGCGTCGTCGTCTTGCCAGCACCGGTCGGCCCAAGCAGGACGACGAACTCGCCGTCGCGGATGGAGAGGTTGAGATCAGCGAGGGCCGGTGTCTCACCGAAGCGCTTGTTGAGGCCTTTGAGAACGACGTCAGCCATGCCGTGCCTCCGAGTAGAGTGCCGAAGCGATGGCGCGGCCTGACGTGCAGTCGAACAGTGCGAGCTTGGCCGGGTTGAACTCAAGACCAACCGTCTCGCCGATGCGGAAATTGCGGTTTGCCGGAACGCGGGCCTTGATGACGCCGCTCGACGTCTCGATTGCCACAACCTGATTGGTCCCGAGATATTCGCTGCCGTAGACCGCGCCGCGCAAAGGAGAGGTATCGCTGAAGCGAATATGTTCGGGCCTGACGCCGAGCGCCAGTTCGGCTTCGGCCAGGTCCTGGTGCACTTCCGGAACGGTGACGTCGACGCCGTGAAGCGAGACCGATCGCGCGCCGGACTGAAGGCCGGAGGTGAAGCGCATGAAATTCATCGGCGGCGAGCCTATGAAATCCGCGACATACATGGTGGCTGGCTTGCTGTAGATTTCCTGGGGCGTGCCAAATTGCTCGATGACACCATGGTTCATGACTGCGATCTTGTCGGCCATTGCCATCGCCTCGTGCTGATCATGCGTCACGTAAACCGTCGTCGCATGGATGCGGTTATGCAGTTCGCGCAGTTCGTGAACCATGACTTCGCGGAATTCCGCGTCGAGCGTGCCAAGCGGCTCATCCATCAGGAAGCATTTCGGGCGGCGCACGATCGCGCGCCCGAGAGCCACGCGCTGGCGGTCACCGCCGGCAAGTCCGGAGACGGATCGCTCAAGGATATGATCGATCTGCAGCAGCCGCGCGGTTTCCTCGACACGCTTTCGGATCTCAGCCTTCCGCATGCCTTGCGAGAGCAGGGGAAAGCCGATGTTCTTGCGCACGTTCATATGCGGATAGAGCGCAAAAAGCTGGAACACGAAGGCTATGTCGCGGGCACTGGCGCGATTGAAGGTGACGTCTTCGCCGTCAAGATAAATCTTGCCGCTGGTCGGCAGTTCAAGTCCGGCAATCATGCGAAGTGTCGTCGTCTTGCCGCAGCCGGACGGTCCGAGCAGCGCCAGGAACTCGCCGTCATGAATGACGAAGCTTGAATCCTCGACAGCGACGAAGCTGCCGAACTGCTTGCGGAGGTTTTCGATCCTGATGTCCGCCATGGCTCACTCCGGAAACTTCGAGACGATGATGAACATGGCCGTGCCCGCGAGCAACGTCACCAGCGAGTAGGTGTAGAGGACCAGCAGGAATGGCTGGAAGAGCATCAGGAAGCCGATGGCGATCAACGCAGTCGCAATGTTCTCCATCGGCCCGCGGCGCAGGAAGAAGGGGCGCTTCGGGCGCAATGGGAGCGGGGTTTCGGTAAGATGGGTCATTTGCGGACCGCTCCGAAGGTGATGCCACGCAAGAGCTGCTTGCGCAGGAGAATGGTAAAGACGAGGATCGGGATCAGGAAGATCGTTGTTCCCGCAGCGACAGCGGGCCAATCCTGACCGCCTTCGCCGATGATTGTCGGGATAAACGGCGGCGCCGTCTGGGCTTGACCCGAGGTCAGCAATGCTGCGAAGGCATACTCGTTCCAGGCAAAGATGAGGCAGAAAATCGCGGTGGCGGCGATGCCGGTGGTTGCCTGCGGCAGGACAACCTTCCAGAAGGCCTGCAGCCGGGTGTAGCCGTCGATCATTGCGGCTTCCTCGTATTCGCGCGGGATCTCGTCGATGAAGCCTTTGAGCAACCAGACGGCGAGCGAAACGTTGACCGCGGTGTAAAGCAGGATCATGCCAAGCGCTGTGTCGGAAAGGCCAAGCTCGCGGTACATGAGATAGATCGGGATTGCGACCGCAATGGGCGGCATCATGCGCGTCGACAGGATGAAGAACAGAAGGTCGTCGGCAAGCGGTACCCTGAAACGGGAAAAACCGTAGGCGGCCAGCGTCCCCAACGATACGGCCAGAAACGTCGAGCCAAAGGCAATCACCAGAGAATTGGCAAAACGCGGCAGGAAATTCGAGGAGCCGGCGATCACCATGTTTCGCTTACGGGTCACCTCATCGCAGGTACCGGTCGGTGCGGGCAGGGAGGCAATGTATTCCGGCGTCTGGCGTGTTCTCGTCGTAAGAAGGTTGCAATAGCCTTCCAGTGTCGGCGTGAAGACGATCTTCGGAGGATAGCTGATGGAGTCCGGCGGAGATTTGATGCTGGTCAGGAAGATCCAGACGAGCGGGATCATCGTGATCAGGGCGTAGAGGATCACGATGGCGCCGGCGATGCGCTTGCTGGCCAGGCTCGGTTCGACGACCGAATGGGCTGAGGTAACCGAGCTCATCGTTGCTTCACCTTGTTGAGCGCTTTGACGTAAATATTCGCAAGACCGAACACGGCCACGAAGAGGATGATGGCGAAGGCCGACGCACGGCCCGTTGCCCAGCTCTCAAAGGCGGCCCGCTTCAAGGTGATGGAGGCGACCTCAGTGGTCGAGCCTGGGCCGCCACCCGTCAACAGTGTGACCATGTCGAACATCTTGAAATTCTCGATGCCGCGAAACAGTACGGCGAGCATGATGAAGGGCAGGGCCATCGGCACGGTGATCGACCAGAATTGCCGCCATGCGGAGGCGCGGTCGACCTCTGCCGCCTCATAGATATAGTCGGGGATCGAGCGCAAACCTGCCAGGCAGATCAGCATGACATACGGCGTCCACATCCAGGTATCGACGATGATGATCGCCCAGGGCGCCAGCGAGACGCTGCCGAGCATCTGGATGTCGGCCGTCGGGATGCCGGTGACGAGGGAAACGGCGTAGGCGAAAAGACCGATCTGCGGCTCATAGAGAAATCGCCAGAAGTTGCCGACGACGGCCGGAGACAGCATCATCGGGATCAGGATCAGCGTCGTCCAGAACGCGTGGCCGCGAAACTTACGGTCGATAAGATAAGCGAGCGTAAAGCCGATCACCGTCTGAAGCAGGATCGTCCAGAACACGAAGTGTGCCGTCGTCTGCATGGCCTGCCAGATATCGGGGTCGGTGAGGACGCGCTCGTAATTGCTCAATCCGACGTTCTGGACCGGCGCATTTGGACGGTTTGCCCGGTAGTTCGTGAACGAGAGATAGATCGCCCAGATGAGCGGGAAGATGTTGATGGCGAGAAGCAGGACGATGGTGGGGGCGATAAACACCCAGGCGATGGCTCGATCGGACAGGCCGCGGACACGGTGAGCGACCGATGTTGGCGTCGCCCTTGCAGTCGCATCTGCTGCCTTCTCGACGATGGAGGAAGAGGAAATGTTCAACATGTCACCTGGTCTTTTCGTATGTGAGACAGGTGGCGGCCCGGCAGTCTTGGCGATCCGGGCCGCCATTCTGGCAAGAAGGTTGTACGTCCAGCCGGACACTAGATCTTGCCGTCGTCCTTGAAGACCTCGGTCCAATCCTTCACCAGGCCATCAAGCGCCTCTTGAGCCGTGCCGTTGCCGGCCACCACATAGTTATGAACGCGCTTCTGCATGTCCTGGAGGAGGGTTGCGTAGCTCGGCTCTGCCCAGAAATCCTTGACGATTGCCATGGAGTCTAAGAACGCCTGAGCATAGGGCTGGCTGGAAGCGAAGTCCGGGGCGTTCACGACCGATTTCAGGCAGGAGTAGCCGCCGAGTTGCCACCATTTGGCCTGGACTTCAGGCTGGGCGAACCACTTGATGTACTGCAGGGCGGCGTCCTTCTTGTCGGAGTAGGAGACCACCGAGATGCCCTGTCCGCCGAGCTGAGCGAAGTGTTTCTTTTCAGCGGGGTTGGGGAAGAAGCCGATCTTGTCGCCGCCGACCTTCTCGTCCTTGTAGAGGCCCGGCCAAGTGAAGGCGAAGTTCATCTGCATGGCGACCTGGCCGGATTTGAAGGCGTCGGCTGACTCAACCATGTAGACGTTGGAGCTGCCAGGCGGAGTGCAGCAATCATAAAGCGCCTTGTAGAATTCCAGACCTTTCACCGCATCGGGCGAATTGACGAAGCCTTCCATTTCATAGGGTTTGTCCGGGTTATCGTACTGGAAACCCCAGTCGTAGAGCACGTTCGTCACGCCCATCGTGATGCCTTCGGAGCCGCGCTCGGTGTAGATCGAAGCGCCGTAGACGGTCTTGCCATCGATTTCCCGCTTCTGGAAGAACTCGGCGATCTGCTTCAGCTCGTCGTAGGTCTTCGGCGCGGCGAGGTCACGCCCATATTTTTCCTTGAATTCCTTTTGCAACTCCGGCCGCTCGAACCAGTCCTTGCGGTAGGTCCAGCCGACGACGTCGCCCATCGCAGGCAGCGCCCAGTAGTTCGGCGTATTCTTCGGCCATTCGGAATAGCCCACGACCGTCGCCGGCACGAAGTCATCCATCTTGATGCCTTCCTTGTCGAAGAAGTCGTTGAGCTTGACGTAGTGGCCGTTCTCAGCCGAGCCGCCGATCCACTGGCTGTCGCCGATGATCAGGTCGCAGAGTTTTCCGTGGGAGTTCAGTTCGTTGAGGAAGCGATCCGCGTAGCTCGTCCAGGGCACGAACTCGAACTTCATTTCCGTACCGGTCTTGGCAGTGAAATCTTTCGAGAGCTCGACAAGTGCGTTCGCCGGGTCCCAAGCCGCCCAGCAGAGTGTCAGTTGGTCGGCTTTTGCGAGATTGGGCAGCGCTGACGACATGATGAATGCCGAGGCCAGCCCGAGAAGGGCTTTCGATTTCGTTTGCATACGTTCCTCCCAGAACCAAGGCCGGCTCCCCGCCGGCCGCGCAAGTCCACCCATTTCAGAGAATGCCTACATGAACTCCTCAACTCTCATGTTTAGCAATATGTTTAGTGATAGCTATTTTTATAAACATTGCAAGTGACAATCGTTGCTGCGCTGCACACCAGTACAGGACAGACTTCGAAGTCTCCCGGACACCGATCCGGAAAGCGCTGCGCGAAGTCGGCACCATGGCGCGGTTGACCGTGAGCCGAACCGAGGCGCCGTCGTTGCATCTCCATTCAATGTTGGTAGCGACGTCAAAACTGGAAGCCATCTGCGGGCGCCTGTCGGCCGAACGCATGACAGTCGGGGAGCGGCGTTTGCTCAAGCTCGAGCACCCGGCATCGGCGAAACTCATGCATGCTGGTGCCGATGAAGACCATGCCGCTTACAATATCGAATTCCATGCGCGCCTCCATCGCGGGGCTCACAACGACCACATATTGGGGCTGGTGACGCAGACACGTGCACGATTGGCCGCGCGCAATTCAGCTTGCCGGGGCGCCTTGCCCGATCCTATGATGAACACAACGTCATCGTAATGGCGATCATGCGGGGGATGGTGAGGCAGCTAGCCAGGCCGCGTATTCCCACGTTGTGATCGTTAGCGATGCCAGCATCGTTTATGCATCAACCCAAAAAGATTGATTCCTATTCTTTCTGGGATCGAAACCTGTTGTTTCGCATGGATTTTTTATGAAAAACGCATTCAATCCGCCATCGGTCCGCAAGCCCTTCGGGAACTATAATCATGGCCTGCTAGTGCCCCCAGGCGCGTCGCTTCTCGTCACCTCAGGTCAGCTCGGGATCGGCGTTGATGATACGATCCCCGATGATGCGACCGCTCAGGCCGAGCTATGTTTCAAGGCAATCGATGCGATCCTAAAAGAGGCGGGCATGACCTTCGCGGACGTCATACGCATCTCTGGCTTTGTCACAAGGAGGGAAGACTTCCCGGCCTATATGGCGGTGCGCGATCGCTATACGCTTGACCCCAAACCGGTTTCGACGCTCATCATCGTCGGCGGGTTTACGCGGCCGGAGTTTCTGGTCGAAGTCGAGGTAACGGCAGCCAAGGTCGTTTGATCGGGGTGGGTTGTCGTATCAGAACCGCTCCATCGCGGTCTTCACTTTGCTGAGAAAGGCCGCCCGCGTCTGATCGGTGCAGTTGTTCATGTCGTAATGCGCCAGAAAGGTCACCGGTCTCATTGGATTGATCTGCGCACGCAGCACGCGCTTGACGATCTTCTTTGGGGGATCTCCGGCAACAAAAGCCCGGAAAGGCGTTGCGCCATAGGTCAGCACTGCACCGAGCTTGCGGATATGGCGCAGTCGCGATTCCACCTTGCCGTTGACGAGTTCGAAGGAAACGCCAGGTAGCCAGACGCGATCGAAATACCCCTTCAGGATTGCGGGGAAGCCGAAGTTCCAGACCGGTGTGACGATCACCAGCCCCTGCGCTAGCTTCAGCCGATCGACATGATCCTTCACCAGCTCCGTATTCTGGGGGTAGTCGTGGTAAACCATTCTGTCGCGGCGGGAGAGTACGGGATCGAAGTTCTCTGCATAGAGATTGCAGTCATCGACCTCGTGTCCTGCCGTCTTCAAGCTTTCCAACGTTTGCTGATAGAGCGCGTTGCCATAGCTTGACTCCACCGGATGCGAATGAAGGATGAGAACTCTCATGTGGCCTCCATCACGGCGGCAAGTCCAGGGAACAGGTAATTCTCGCCCGATGAGAAATCGAAGTTCGGATTCTCCCAGGCGATCATCTTGCCGGGATTGAGCAGCCCCTGCGGATCGGTCTCATGCTTGAAGGCAAGCTGAACCTTGTCCGTCTGCTTCATGCCGCCTTCCTCCAGCGTGTAGCGATGCGGGTTGAAGATCGGGCAACCATGGTCCTGATGGATCTTGATGATCTCCTCCAGCCGCTCTTCGGTCGTGTAGCGCACCAAGGGGAGACCGGAGCATTGGATCTGACCGTCGAACTTGATGAATTCGAGATGGCCGGGTACCTCGTCGCCGAAGATTTCGACCATCTTGGCAACCTTCGCCACATGGTCCGGCCCGGGGTATTGGACCTGCAAGTAGGTAAAGGCTGGATCGACCTTCAGCGCTCGCAGCGTCGTATGGTTCCACGCGAGTTCATAGGCATGTGGAATGCCCTTCATGCTCTCGACCTTATCGGAACGGAAAATGATCTCGCCCTTCTGGGCCGCGGTAAAGGCGTTGAACGCATCCATCGAGTGCGGGGCGACCATCAGCACCACAACCGACTGGCCCTGGCGAATGTAGGATTTATGACGGGCAAAGTAATCGTGTGGAATCGGTGCCGCGATCGGTGCGACTTCCTTGACGAGAATGCCGTTGCATTTTGCAAGAGCATCCGAGTAGCGCACTGCCGCCATGAAGTCGTCGTAGCCGACCAGCACGTCGACCCAATCGTATGCTGGTGCAAGCGGCATCTCGATTTCCGTGATGATGCCGTTGGTGCCGTAGGCGTGGCTGACCTTCTGCAGATCCCAACCGGTGAGATCGAGCACCCGCGGCTCTGCCTCCATGGTGACGACGCGCAGCCGGATGATGTTGCCGATATCGCGAAGTCCACCCCAGGTGATCGACCCGACGCCGCCCGAACCGCCGGCAATGAAACCGCCGATCGTTGCCGTCTGCGCTGTCGAGGGATGAAAGCGAAGTTCCTGGCCTGAATGGGCCTTGGTCTGCTTGTCGAGTTGGGCAATCACAATGCCGGGCTCGCAGATCACCCGGCCAGGATGGATCTCCTTGATCTTATCCATGGCGGCAAGGTTGAGCACGATCCCACCGGAGAGCGGCATGGCCTGACCGTAATTGCCGGTGCCGGCGCCCCGTGGCGTTACCGGAACACCATGCGCAAAGGCGACTTTGAGGGTCTGGATCACCTCGGCTTCGTTCTTGGGCGTCACGACGAGATCGGCGGTAACGCCATCGAGCTGCGCCTTCAGGATCGGCGAGTACCAGTAGAAATCTCGGCTCTTCTGGCGCACCAGCGCCGGATTGTCCTCGACGGCGATGCCTTCGAGTTCCTTTTTGATCCTTTGGTAATCCGGCATGTCAGGCTCCAACGACGCTATCGAGTTCACGGTAATCCGGCAGGCTGCGGTCGATGACCTTGCCGCGGCGAAGCACAACGCGGTCAGACTGCGGACGGGAAAGAAATTCGCTCCAGCGACGGGCACTGAAGAGGACGAGATCGGCCGGCCTGCCGGCACCGATGCGGCCCATATCAGAGTGTCCGGCAATGTCGGCGGGCGAGGTGGTTACGACGCGTGCGGCCGTATCGAGCGGATGGTCGAGGTGAAGAATGCGCACGGCTTCGCGGAACACCTCGACCGCATCGAGGTCGCCATAGGCGTAGAACGGATCACGCGTATTGTCGGATGCGACTGCCGTGGCGACACCGGCAGCTGCGAGCTCCTTGAACAGCGTCACGCCCCGCCAGCGTGGCGTGCGGTTGGGATAGCGATCCTGCAGGTAGGCATTGCACATCGGCAATGAGATGATCGAGATGCCGGCCTTGGCGACCAGCTCTACGGTGCGCTTAGCGATCCCATCGTCTTGTCTTGCAAGCGAGCAGCAGTGGCCGGCCGTTACCTTGCCGGCAAACCGGTTCCGCAAAACGGCCTCGGCGATCGCCTTCAAGGTCTCCGCGCCGGGGTCATCCGTCTCGTCGACATGAAGATCGACGTCGAGGCCGTTTTGCGCTGCCGCATGAAGGAGCGTATCGAGCTGCCACGCGAGGTTCGGCCCCATCTTGGTGACGCCGCCGATCAGGCTGCCGGAATTGCGCACGACCGCGACGAGATCGGCGAAGTAGGCCTCGTCCAGCATATCGTCCATCGCAAAGAGGGCGACAGCCTGCAGTGTGATCTTGTCCTTCCAGGATTCTCGCATTTCGGAAAAGACGTCGAAGGAAATGCGATGCTGAGGGGAGGCCGAATCCAGGTGCGTGCGGATCAGGCTCGTGCCGTGCGCGTAGGCAGACCGAAGTGAGAATTCCATTCGTTTGCGCACATCATCGGCCGACCAATGCGCCTCGCGATCGGCACCGACCGCCTGCAGCGCACCCATGAATGTTCCATCCGGATTGCTGCTGCGTCCCCAGATATGCCCCTTGTCGAGGTGCGTGTGGACATCGGCAAAGCATGGCCAGACCATCCCCTCACGCAAGTCGGATTTTGCGAATTCCTGTGGCGCACTGCCGGCCGGCAGGATCATCGAAACAAGACCGTTTTCGATGACGATATCGGCTCGCACAAGGCCTTCATGGGCTGGCGCATCAAAGCCTTCGACGGCAACGGCGGGCAGCGTCGCATTGCTCAGCACGAAGCGACCGGCGTTCGGAGGCGACATGAAGGAGTACGTCATCAGTTTTCCCGCTTGAGGCTGCTCTCATGCCAGCGATGCAGGCTGAGCCAGGAGATGAAGGAGGTGACCGCGAAGATCGCCACTCCGAGCAGTGAGAGCATCAGCAGGGCGGCGAAGAGACGGGGGATGTTCATGCGGTACTGTGCTTCCAAAAGGCGGAAGGCAAGGCCGGAGCCGGCGCCGGCCGAACCCGCAGCAAACTCGGCAACGACGGCGGCAATCAGCGCCAGACCTCCACCGATGCGCAGACCCGTCATGAAATAGGGCTGTGCCGCCGGCAGCTTGAGGTAGAGCAGCGTCTGCCAGCGGGAGGCACCATAGAGCTCGAACAGGTTGATCAGATTATGATCCACGCTCTTCAGGCCCTGCACCATGTTGGAAAGGATCGGGAAGAAGGCGACGAGAAAGGCGCAAATGAGCAGCGCCACCTGTGTCGACGGTGCATAAATCAGGATCAGGGGCGAGATTGCGACAATGGGCGTGACCTGCAGGATGACGGCCAGCGGATAAAAGGCGATCTCGATCCACCGCGACTGCACGAGGAAGATGGCAAAGCCGACCCCGCCGACAAGCGCCAGCATCAGTGACATGAAGGTGATTTTCGTTGTTACCCAGAGCGCGGGCGCCAGCGTTCCCCAGTCGCTGACGAAGGCGGAGGCCACCGCGCCCGGGCCAGGAAGAATATAGGGTGCCACCCCCGAAAGCTTGACGTACAGCCCCCAGACGATGACGAGGACTGCGACGGTTACGAACGGCACCACAATCCGCAGTGCAAGCTCGCGCCGCCTTGCCGTCATCGGAGTTGATAACGATGGCGCCGGCGCATCGGCAATGTCCGTGCTCATCCATTCTCCTTTGCGGCGTTGATGGCGCCGATCAGCGAGCGCGACACGGTCTCGCAAGCCTGGCGATACTCCTCGGACGTGCGGTAGTAGGCGTCCCGCTTAAGGCTGGTGACAAGCGGCAGGTCGGCATGGACCCGTCCCGGCCGCGCCTTCATGACGACGATGCGGTTCGAGAGATAGGCCGACTCGAAAACCGAGTGGGTGACGAAAATCACCGTGATGCCCGTCTCCTTCCAGAGGCGCAGCACGTCGTCGTTCAGTTTCTGGCGCGTGATCTCGTCGAGGGCCGCAAACGGCTCGTCCATCAGCAACAGCTTCGGCTTGGTGACCAATGCACGCGCGATGGATACACGCATTTTCATGCCGCCGGAGAGCTCGCGCGGATAGGCTTCGGCAAAGTCCTGCAGACCGACGGTCGTGAGGGCCTTCATGATCTCTTCGCGCGCCGCAGCCTTGGAGATACCGCGAAGCTTCAGCGGAAGATGGACGTTGCCGAAGACATTCTTCCACGGCATCAGCGTCGGTTCTTGAAAGACGAAGCTGATATCGCCTTCCGGCAGACCTTTTGCGTTGATGCGGGAACTTGGCCAGTCGATCGTCCCGGAAGAAATGTCGCCAAGGCCTGCGATAATGCGCAGTGCCGTCGATTTGCCGCACCCGGAAGGTCCGAGCAGACTGATGAATTCGCCGCCTTCGACCGTCAATGACATGCCCGACAAGGCAACCGTGCCGCTGGAGAAGACCTTTGAGACCGATTGCATCGAGACAAGCGGTCTCTTGCGCGCGTCCTTGTTCACCGGGATCTTTGCTGAGGCTAGAGGCATCGCCTGTCTCTTTTCATGAGGGGTCCGGCGGCGTCCCTTACTTCTTCAGAGCCATGCCGACACCCTTGCAGACGTATTTCGTGGTGTATGCCTTGGTGTAGTCCGTCTCGGCCTTGAGAACCTTGATGCCGACCATCTCGGCGAAGAACTTCTTGTAGTGCGCATCGGTGATGCAGCCGATCCCCTTGTCGAGGGCTTCACCGGATTCGACGATGCCGTACTCCTTCATCTTGGCGATCGAATAGGCGATCTGGCCATCCGTCATTTCCGGATTGTCCTTCTTGATCAGCTCGTTTGCCTTGGTGTTGTCGCCATAGAGGTAGTTGTACCAGCCCTCGATCGAAGCATCGACAAAGCGCTGCACGACATCCGATTTGCTGTCGACCATCGACTGCGTCGTGGTGATCATCGTCGAGTAGGGGGAATAGCCGCTGTCGGCGAGCAAGAATACTTTCGGCTCCCAGCCGGTCTGCTTCTCAATTTCATAGGGTTCGGAGGTGAGGTAACCCTGCTGGCCGGATTCCTTGTCGGCGAGGAATGGGCCGGGGTTGAAATTGTATGGCTTGTATTGCTCGTCCTTGAAGCCCTTGTAGTTCGCCTTCATCCACTCGAAGTAGGTTAGATAGCCGTCCTTGCCGAGGAACAGCGTCTTCAGCTTGGCAAGGTCTTCGAATTTCTCGATGCCGGCGTCCGGATGAGCGATCAAAACCTGAGGATCCTTCTGGAAGATCGCTGCGACGTCGACGAGCGGAATGCCCTGTTCAACGGCGGAGAGTTCGCCCTGCGGGCCGCCCATGTAAAAGTCGATCTTGCCGGAGATCAGCAATGCGCTGTTTGCCGCGTTCGGGCCGCCCTGTACGATGGTGACGTCCAGCCCGTGCTTGGCATAAGTGCCATCGGCCACTGCCTGATAAAAGCCGCCATGCTCGGCCTGCGCAAGCCAATTGGTGCCGTAGCTGACCTTGTCGAGCGCCAAACTTGGAGCTGCGAGCATGCATCCAAGCCCAAAAGCTGCGGTAAATGCGATGTTATTCAAAGTCTTGGACATGATCGGCGTTCCCCTTCGTGAGCCGTTCGGACAGCTCTTCGGCGTCCGATTTTCTTCATTTGAGCGATTGCTTTGCTGTTTGAAAAGCATCAAAATTCGTGCGCAACGATGCCTTTTTGGCATCTCATCGCAGGCCTGTGCCTAATTTGTGCGTGGCGCTTAAAATTGATGCAACGAGGGGTCGGATGCTGCATTCCAGGAAGCTGCTCTACATCAACGAGATCGCCCGCACGGGCTCGATCCGCAAGGCCGCGGCGCGCTTGAACGTCGCGTCATCTGCAATCAATAGGCAGATTCTGGCACTCGAGGCGGAAATCGGCGCACCACTGTTTGAACGATTGCCGCGGGGACTGCGACTGACGGCGGCAGGCGAACTATGCATCGAACATATTCGAGAGGTTTTGAAAAACTACGACCGGCTGGAGGGGCGGATCAAAAGCCTGAAGATGCAGCAGGCCGGCAAGGTCCGATTGGTGACGACCGTCGGTCTTGCGTCAGGGCCGCTTGCGGAGATCATCGCACGGTTTCAATTGGAGCATCCGCGCGTCTATTTTCAGATCAGGAACGATGCAGGCACGACGACGGTCAATCCCGTGCTTTCAGGTGATGTCGATATCGGCCTTGGCTTCAATATTGCGGCAACACCGGGGATCCGGACGCTCGGCAACTTCGACATCCCGATCGGTGTCGTGCTGCCGCCCGGACATCGCCTCATCGGTCAGGGGCCGATCAGCCTGGGCGACATCGTCCAGGAACGACTGGTTCTCGCGCAGCCGGGCACCAGTCTTCGGGATGTCATCAACCTTGCGCTTGCGCGGCTTGATGTCTCCGTCGAGCCGGTACTGGAGAGCAATGCGTCGGAGATGCTGAAGAAGCTCGTCAAATGCGGCGCGGGGCTGACCCTGCTCAATCCGCTCGACGTCATCACCGAATGCCGCGCCGGCGAACTTGTGTTCCGACCGATTGCCGAGCCTCATGGTCGACATCAGCCGATGAAACTGTTTGCCCGCGCTCGCGCGCCGCTTGATGCGGCGACCAGCCTGTTTGTCGAATATCTGTTGGCCGAGCTTGCCGGCCTTGTTCAGGAGTTGCAGTCCAAGGGACACATTTCTCCAGACAGGTCGTCGGCCGCCTGAGATCTAGCGTGAGAAGAGATTTGTGAGCGGATAGCGCTTCAGATCATTTAGGAGTTCGATGAAGCCCAGCACCTGATGGCGGCAGATCGCCGCCCCTTTCTCGGCCGTGCCGCGCGACGCGTCGCCCACGACGCCGGCGGGATTGAGGTCATGCGCGATCCAGGCGAGCGAGTGCGGCGGAAGCGGCTGGATGAACTTCGACTGTTCGCGCATCCATTCGGCCTTGGACACGAAGTTCTCTGCCTTGTCGATGCGGACGAGATCCGGCCTGAAATGCAGCATCAAGGACGTTTCGACCTCTCCGCCGTGGATGCCATATCGGGATTCGTGATCGCTGATCATGCCGTCCGGATGTCCGAAACGGCCCCATTGGGTCGACACGACGGCCATTTGGTGACGCACGCGCAACTCGCGCGCAACAATGCTCATGATGTCGACATTGCCGCCGTGCGAATTGACGATCACCATCTTGCGGATCCCGGCTTCGGCAACCTTGGCGCCTATTGCCGTCCAAACCGGGATCAGCAGTTCGGCAGGCAGCGAAAGCGTGCCCGGTCCATAAATATGCTCGTTTGCTTTACCGACTTCCTGTGTCGGCAGCACCAGGATATCGAGGTCATCGGGCCGTTGACGGTGAAGCTCGGCCAGCATGCCGTTGGCGATCGAAACGTCGGTCGCGATCGGTAGATGAGGCCCGTGCTGTTCGGTCGAGGCGATCGGCAAAATGGCGATGGTCGTGTCGGCCGAAAGCCCGGCAAAGTCATGGGTGTTGAGCTCGTTCCAATAGAATGGCATCGCCATTGCCGCGCGTTCCCTTCGTTGAGGTTTCCTCAGGGACTAGGGAATTATGCGACATGCGAAAAGCATCAATTTGCGTGCACGCCGCTGCCTTTTTGCGATATAGCGGAAGTCCAGGAGCTCAGGGCGGATCAACAGATTTTAGGGTCTTCGCCAATGTGTGTGGTGATCGAGGATATGGACCGGCAACGATGACGGTCCCGCAGCGCCAGCTTAACACGACAATCCGGCAAGCAACTGGCCGGTTGCTTGCGGGATCGTGTCGTCGCCGACCGGCATACAAAGCGTTTCCTCAGACGTTCTGCACAGCGGCCAAAAGATTTGAGGAAGCCCGCTACTCCGAAGCGTTCACTGCGCCCGGATCGATATTCGTCGATCCTGCCTTGTTGCGGCCAGCGAATAGGGATGTCAGCCGCATGACCAGAATATAGAAGAGTGGCACGAAGAAGATACCGAGCGCGGTGGCCGAGAGCATGCCGCCCATGACGGCGATGCCGATAGCCCGCTGCGCGCCCGAGCCTGCCCCCGAGGCGACCGCCAACGGAAGAACTCCAAAGATGAAGGCGAACGACGTCATGAGGATCGGACGCAGCCGCATTCGCGCGGCACGTAGTGTGGCGTCCAGCAGAGATTGGCCTTGAGCTTGAAGGTCCTTGGCGAACTCCACGATCAGGATGGCGTTCTTCGCGGCGAGCCCGATCGTGGCGATCAAGCCTACCTTGAAATAAATATCATTCTCCTGACCTGTGAGTTTGGCCGCCGCCAATGCACCAAAGATGCCGATTGGAACCGCGAGGATTACCGCAAAGGGGATTGACCAGCTTTCGTAGAGCGCTGCGAGGCAGAGAAAGACGATAAGCAGGGAGAACGCATAAAGCGATGTCGCCTGCGTGCCTGAAAGCCGTTCCTGGTAAGAAAGGCCGGTCCATTCGACACTGAACCCGCTGCCGATCTCCGATACCAGTTGCTCCATCTTGTCCATCGCCGTCCCGGAGCTGACACCGTTTGCGGCCGAGCCCTGGATGTTGACTGCCGACGATCCGTTATAGCGCTCCAGCCGCGGAGAGCCTTGGCTCCAACTCGTCTTCGCGAAAGCCGAGAAAGGGACCATCTCGCCGGCAGAATTGCGAACGTACCATCTGTCGATGTCGCTCGGATACATGCGGAAGGGTGCGTCGGCTTGCACGTAGACGCGCTTGATGCGCCCGTTGTGATCAAAGTCATTCACGTAGTCGCCCGCCCAGGCAACCGAGAGCGCGTTATTCAGATCCGAGACTGTGATCCCGAGGGCACCCGCCAGGCGATGGTCGACGTTGACGCTGAACTGCGGCTGTTCGGCGGCGCCGTTTCGCCTCACGCCCAGAAGCTCAGGATCGCTGTTGGCCTTGGCGAGCAGCTGGTTTTGCGCAGCGATCAGGGCATCACGGCCCTTTCCGGACACGTCCTTCAGATACATGTCGAAACCGCTGGATTGGCCGAGGCCCTGGATCGCCGGGGGTTGCAGAGCCAGAACCCGGGCGTCGCGGATCCTGCTGAACGCGCCCATCGCGCGCCCCGCGACCGCGTTCGCCGCCTGACTGGCTTTCGTTCGATCGGCGAATGCCTTGAGTTTCACGAAGATCATCGCATTATTCTGGCCAGTACCGGAAAAACTGAAGCCTAGTGCTGCAAACACGCTGTCGACGCTGTCTGCCTCGTTTTCCAGATAGAACGTCTCGACCTGCTTTACGACTTCGAGCGTGCGGACGCGCGTCGCGCCTGTTGGCAGCTCGATTATCGTCATGAGAGCGCCTTGGTCTTCCTGGGGGAAGAAGGACGACGGCAGGTGGGCGAACATCCAGTAGCTGGCGCCGCCGAGGATTAGGTAGAGGACGACCACGCGGACGGACCGCTTGATGATCCCGCTTACCCCGCTGACATAGCCGTCAGTGGCCTTTGCAAAACCGTCGTTGAACTTGCGGAAGAACCAGTTCTTCGGCTTTGCATGGGACGCCCTGAGAAGCGATGCGCAAAGGGCAGGCGTCAGAATCAGAGCGACAAGGACCGACAACGCCATCGCCGTGACGATCGTGACCGAGAACTGCCGGTAGATGATGCCCACCGAGCCGCCGAAGAAGGCCATCGGCAAGAACACCGCGGACAACACGAGACCGATCCCGACAAGCGCGCCGGTAATCTCCTTCATCGACTTTAAGGTGGCTTCCTTCGGTCCGAGTTTCTCCTCCTCCATCACGCGCTCGACATTCTCGACGACGACGATCGCATCGTCGACAAGCAAACCGATCGCAAGCACCATGGCGAACATCGTCAGCGTGTTGATGGAATAGCCAGCCACCGACAGAACTCCGAAGGTCCCGAGCAGCACGACTGGAACGGCGATGGTCGGGATGATCGTGGCGCGCCAGTTCTGCAGGAAAACGAACATCACGACGAAGACGAGGATGACTGCTTCGAGCAGGGTGTGCTCGACCTTCTCGATCGAGGCCCGCACGAACGGGGTCGTGTCGTAGGGATAGACGATGTCCACATCGGCAGGCAGCGATGCCTTCAAGGCGGTGAGCGCGTTTTTCACGGCCTCGGCGGTATTGATGGCGTTGGCCCCGGCCGCAAGGTTGACGCCGAAGCCGGCGGCGGCATGGCCATTGTAACGGCCTGCGGAGGAATAGTCTGCCGAACCGATCTCGACCCTTGCGACGTCTCCGATCGTTACCATCGATCCATCCGTTTCGGTCTTGAGGATGATCGAGTTGAACTGTTCGACTGTCTGGAGCTGAGATTGCGACGTGATGGTGAAGTTCATCTGGGCGTCGGGCGTTGCGGGAAGGCCCCCCAGTTGGCCCGCCGAAACCTGTCTGTTCTGCGCCGAAACCGCCGATGTCACGTCGGAGGGCGTGAGCTGGAACTGCTCAAGTTTGTTTGGGTCCAGCCACACGCGCATGGCGTAGCCGGCGCCGAAAATATTCAGGTCGCCGACGCCTTCGACGCGCCGGATCGTGTCCTCAATGTTGCTCGACACGAGGTCGGCAAGATCCGTTGACGTGTATCTGGGGTTTTCGGAGGTAAGGCCAGCGATCAGCAGGATCCCCGAGGTCGACTTGCTGACTGTCACACCTTGCTGTGTCACTGACTCCGGGAGCCTGGATTCGACCTGAGACAGCTTGTTTTGCACCTGGACTTGAGCCGTGTCGGCATCGGTGCCGTTCTGGAAGGTCAGCGAGAGCGACGCAGATCCCTGCGAGCTGCTGGTCGATGAGATGTAGAGCAAGCCGTCGAGGCCTGTCATGTTCTCTTCGACAATCTTCGTCACCGAGTTTTCGACGGTCTGGGCGCTAGCGCCAGGATAGGTCGCACTAATACGGATCGTCGGCGGCGCAATCTCCGGATATTGCGAGATGGGTAGCTGGTTGAGCCCGAGAAGACCGCCCAGCATGATGACGATGGCGATGACCCAGGCAAAAATCGGCCTTTGGATGAAGAACTGAGACATTGGCCGCTCCGCTCACTTGCCAATTGATGCTGCTTGCTCGCCGTTGTCACTTGAAACATCCGCCACGCTCACTTCGAGGCCGTTGGCGTCGAGCTTGACCTCAACCGGCTTGACTGGCTTGCCGTCTTGGGCGTTTTGAAGCCCGTCGACGATCAGCTTGTCCCCGTCCGATACGCCCTTCGTCACGAGCCAGTTCGGTCCGATATCTATGGCAATTTCGAGAGCCCGCGTTTCAACCGTGCCGTCGGTCTTGATGAAGCGCGCTGTCGCCTCGCCCTTTGCATTCCGGGACACGCTACGCTGCGGCAGCAGAATACCGTTGTTGTCACGCGCGAGGCTGATCGTCCCCAACACATACATGCCAGGCAGAAGGCGCCGCTCCGGATTGTCGAAACGGCTGCGGATGGTGAATGTGCTTGTCGTTTGCGCAACGAACTGATCGGCCGACTTGATCTCACCGACAAGGTCATAAGGTGTACCGTCAGCGAATGAGAGATGTACCTCTGCCTTGGATTCAGGCCCGCCGACAATGGGGCTGAAACCGCCCATCCGAAGCTGATTTCGGAACTTGATCAGATTGGCGGAGGATTCCGTCAGGTCCACATAAACGGGATCGAGCTGGCGGATAGTAGCAAGCGCGTCGGATTGCGATGCCGTCACCAGCGATCCCGTACTGACTGAAGATGTGCCAATCCGGCCGTCGATCGGGGCTGTGATCGTTGCATGGCCAAGATTGATCTTAGCTGTTTGGAGATCTGCCTGTGCGACAGCGATACCCGCCTGCGCCTGCAGATAGTTCGACTCCGCGTCCTCGCGGTCCTGCTGACTGACGGCGCTTGTGGTTGAGAGCGTCTTGTAGCGGTCGAACTTCGATTTTGCGCCAGAAAGTGCGGCCTCGTTTTTCTTCACAGTCGCTACCGCCGACGCAACCGCAGCCTCGTAGGTCTGGGAATCCAGGCGATAGAGGATATCTCCCTGCTTCACCTCTGTGCCTTCCGTGAAAACACGCTCTTGGATGATACCGCCAACCTGGGGGCGAATTTCCGCCAGCTTAAAGGCGACAACGCGGCCTGCCACGTTGGTTGTCAGCACGACAGGTTGCGGGTGGACAACCAAGTACCCGGCTTCGGGAGGCTGTGCTGCTCCCGAGGCTGCTGTGGACCCTTGTTGCGAGCTTCCGTTGCAGGCCGCAAGAGCGGTGGAGGCAATCAATACCGCACCCAGCAGGAAAGATCGCCCATAGTGCCGGTGGCGGCAGGTTGGACCAACCGATTTACCGTTCATACCGTGTCTTCCTGATGCTTCTGAAATGAGGGTGGCATTGACCACCTTTCCACGCAGGCCTGTCGACTTCGGCGTCATCCAGCCACTAAAGCTTGTAGCCGATCTGACGCAGCAGGTTTTTCCGCCACGCAATATCGGCGTCGGTTTCGACACCCAGCGGTGAGGCGCCATCCACCACACCGAGCACGCCGCGGCCAAGCTCCGTTTGTGCGACGATCACCTGGGTCGGGTTGGCCGTCGCGCAGAAAATGCGGCAGACCTCTGGCACCGCACGTACCGCAGCCAGCACGTTGACGGGAAAGAATCCGTCCCCCAGGAAGATCAGGAAAGTGTGCCCAGCGCCAATCGCCAATGCGTTGTCGCGTGCAAGTGCGATCACTGCTTCGTCATTACCCGACCAACGCACCAGCCGCTTACCAGAGGCCTCGCAGAAGGCCAGCCCGAAGCGAATGCCAGGAACCGCGCCCACCAGCGCCTCGTGGAGATCTTCCACAGTCTTGATGAAATGCGACTGGCCAAAAATGAAGTTGGAGGCGTCCGGCTTGACGATGGGCACCACGGCAAGTTCCATGGCTGCGCTCCTTCAAGGTAGGTAACGCAGTGGTAGGTAGGCGGACGAACCGCGATTTCAAGCGGCCTGCTAAGGCATGTCGCTGAGGTTACCAAGTGTCGGGCCCAGCGGGACTTGCGCATCGTGCTGCCTGGCACCAATTGGAGCGACACCAAAAAGGATGCTCTCGTCGAAAAAACCAGCACTGGAGCAACATACTGGAAGCCGCTCCCTCAATGGTGATCTGAGTTGCTGAGAACGCCTGACAGTTGGCGCGCGGCCTGGGCGGCAGCTGCTACCGCCCCCAAACCACCGCTTCCTCGTGCCTCTTGATCAGGTGCCTCAGGCTTTCGAATCCGGAGCGTATATGCTGCGCGAACTGATCGACTGCCGGAGATCGGGCGGAATCGGCGCGCGTGAGTATCGCCAGAGCCCGTTCCGGATGCGGGATGGTCAGCGGCAATGCGGTGATCGATTTCTCCTTCCGCAAGGCGAAAACCACGCTATGGGGTATCACCGTCAGAGCATCCGCCGCCTTGAGATAGTTGATGACACTCATCAGCGAGCCGCCGGAATAACGGATCTTGATTTCGGTTGCGCCGAAGGAGAGCAACAGGGCGCGAAGATCGGCGAGCAGTGGGCTGCCCGGCGGAGGTGCTACCCAGGGATAGTCGAGAAGCTGGCTTGGCTGCGGCCGACGCTTGAGCAGCAGTGGATGCGTGACCCTGCAGGCAATCACGTTGCGCCCCGGAAGGATCTGTTGGAATTCCAAGCCGGAACCCTCATCCAGAATGTCGATCGGGCAGATCGCAAGGTCGATCTGGTCGGCCTTCAAGGCGGCGCGAAGATCCGGGAAGTAGCCGTAGCTTTGATCGATCCGAACATCAGGATGTGTGCTCTGAAACTCGGCGCACAACCCTGCGATCAGTGCATCCATGAAGAACGGCGTGCCTCCGACGCGCACGAAGCCGCTCTTGCCGACGCGGAAGCTTTCCACGAGATCCGACGCCTTGCGGGATGCTGCCAGCATGACCAGCCCTTGCTCGGCCAATGACAGGCCAAGCGACGTGGGTTGAAGCGGTCTGCGTCCTTTGATGAACAGTGGCTCGCCGAGACGCATTTCAAGCATCGACAGGGTGCGCGAGACAGCGGGCTGTGCAAGCCCGAGGAGGGCCGCTCCCTCGGTCACTCCGCCGGTCTTGACCACTGCGGCGAGCTGGATCAGGTGACGTTCATCTATCTTCATAACGATCTGTTATATTAAAGCTGAATCAAATCATCAATCGACTGCGACAGGCCTGCTAGCTTGCCATGACCAACGATGCGGTTTTGGGAGAGACGCATGCCGCCGGCAGCCGATGCGCTTATTTTCAGTGAGGCCACTTCCTCGGACGTGTTTGCTGAGCGCATGCCCTCTGGCAAGGGCGGCCAGTTGCCCCGCCTCATGGCGGCGGTCGCCAAACACGCGCATGAGCTGATCAAGGAATTCCGGCCCACCCAGGATGATTGGCGCAGGGTGATCGCGTTTTTGACGGAAGTCGGCCATGCCTCCGATGAACGCCGTCAGGAGTGGGTGTTGCTCTCCGACCTGATCGGCGCGTCGGCCCTCGTGGAGGAAATCAATTCGCGACGACCGAAGGGGGCAACTCCGAACACCATTCGCGGGCCATTCTTTCGCAGCGATGTGCCGGAGCGCCCGCAGCGCAGCTCGATTTCGCTTGATGGAGTGGGAGAGCCGCTTTGCGTCTCGGCCCGGATCGTCGACCTGGACGGGCGCCCGATCCCGTCGGCCGAGCTTATCACCTGGCAGGCCAATGCTCAGGGCTTTTATGAGAACCAGCAGCCGGACCTGCAGCCCGAGCACAACTTGCGTGGCCTTTTTCGCGCCGACGCCGACGGAAGCGTCAACTACCGCACGGTCATGCCGAAGGGATACAGCGTGCCCGACGATGGCCCTGTCGGGCATTTGCTGGCGGCAGCGGGCTATCCTTTGCATCGGCCGGCGCATCTGCATTTTATGGTCCGCGCGGTCGGTTTCGAGACGATCACCACGCATGTCTATGATCGAAACGATCCGCATCTCCACGAGGACGCGCTGTTTGGCGTCAAACCCGAATTGGTCCGGGACTTTCGCCCCGTGAGCGGAGATGTCTCGCAGATCCGGCAGGTGGATTTCACGTTCGTGATGGTGCGGGCAAGACCGGAGAAAGCACGATGAGCCTGTCGTTCCACTATGCCGGCAGCCCGGCCCATATCGTCTTCGGCGAAGGGGCTAGCCAAGAGGCGGCAAACTGGATCGCGAAGATCGGTTGCCGGAGAGCGTTGGTTCTTTCCACGCCACAGCAGAAGAGTGACGCCGAGGCACTGGCTGCGAAGATCGGGCCGCTGGCCGTTGGCGTATTCAGCGGCGCCGTCATGCACACGCCTGTCGATGTCACTGAGACGGCAATGAAGGTGGTTGGGGAAAGCGGAGCCGATTGCGTCGTGTCGCTCGGCGGCGGCTCGACGACGGGTCTCGGCAAGGCCATCGCTTATCGCACGGACCTGCCGCAGATCGTCATTCCGACGACCTACGCAGGCTCGGAGGTCACGCCGATCCTTGGTCAGACCGAGGGCGGTCGCAAGACAACAGTGAAAGGTGCGAAAATCCTTCCCGAGGTGGTGATCTACGATGCCACGCTGACAACGGGGCTTCCGGTTGGCTTGTCTGTGACCTCGGGCCTGAACGCCATGGCCCATGCCGTCGAAGCGCTCTACGCTGAGGACCGCAACCCGATCTCGACCCTCATGGCCGTCGAAGGCTTGCGGGCCTTCCGGTCTGCACTTCCGGAAATCCTGGCAACCCCTGGCGACCTAAATGCGCGGGCAGGCGGTCTCTATGGTGCCTGGCTCTGCGGCACAGTCCTTGGCACGGTCGGCATGGCGCTACACCATAAGATTTGCCACACGCTCGGCGGCACCTTCGACACGCCGCATGCCGAAACGCATGCGATCATGCTGCCCCACACGGCCGCCTTCAATGGGGTGGCGGTGCCCGAGCTTCTTCAGCCTGTGGCAGAGATTTTCGGAGGCTCGGTCGGCGGGGGGCTATGGGACTTCGCCAAGTCGATCGGTGCGCCACTTTCGCTGCGTGATCTAGGCCTCACCGAAGCCGACCTCGACAAGGCAAGCCAGATCGCGGTCGAGAACCCCTATTGGAACCCGCGATCGATCGATCGGCCATCGATCCGCACATTGCTGCAGCAGGCCTGGGAGGGCCGCCGGCCGGAGAATTAGTCGTCACACAAGGGGGAATGGGAGGAGAATGAGATGACAACCAGACGCGAATTCCTGAAACAGACGGCAGCCACCGGCGTGCTTGCTGCCGCATCCGGGCTGGCATTGCCGGCGCTGGCACAGAAAAGCTCGATCAAGCTCGGCTATGTCAGTCCGCAAACCGGACCGCTTGCCGCCTTCGGCGAGGCCGACAAGTTCGTCATCGAGAACTTTCTTGCGACGACCAGGAAGATGGGCCTCGACTATGAGGTTGTCGTCAAAGACAGCCAGTCCAATCCCAATCGTGCCGCTGAGGTCACGAAGGAACTGATCGTGACCGATGAGGTAAACCTGGTCCTCGTTTCCTCGACACCCGAAACCACCAACCCGGTGTCGACGACCTGCGAAGCCGAAGAAATGCCCTGCATTTCGACGGTTGCGCCGTGGCAGCCATGGTTCATTGGCCAGCAGGCAAATCCCGGCGACCCGAATTCCTGGAAACCATTCAATTTCGCCTATCATTTCTTTTGGGGGCTCGAGGACATCATTGCCGTCTTTACCGGCATGTGGGGCCAGGTCGAGACCAACAAGAAGGTCGGCGGGCTGTTCCCCAACGACGGGGATGGAAATGCTTGGGGAGACAAGGTTGTCGGTTTCCCGCCGGTGCTCGAGAAGCTCGGCTATACGCTGACCGATCCTGGTCGTTTCCAGAACCTTTCAGATGACTTCTCCGCACAGATCAACGCCTTCAAGCAGGCGAACGCCGAAATCGTCACCGGTGTCGTTATCCCACCGGATCTTACGACCTTCTGGAACCAGGCAAAGCAGCAGGGCTTCAAACCAAAGGTTGCCTCGGTCGGCAAGGCGCTGCTGTTCCCGCAAACGGTGGAATCGCTCGGCGACGCCGGCCACAATCTTTCAACCGAAGTCTGGTGGACGCCAAGCCACCCCTTCAAATCGTCGCTGACGGGTGAGACTGCCGCGCAGGTTGCTGAGGCTTTCACCAAGGCAACGGACCGGCCCTGGACACAGCCGATCGGATTCGCGCATGCGCTGTTCGAGCTGGCCGTGGATGTCATGAAACGTGCTGACGATCCAAGTGACGGCGAGGCTGTTGCCAAGGTCATCGGCGAAACAAGGCTCGACACGCTCGTTGGCCCGATCGCCTGGGGCAACGAGAAACTGCCGCCCTTTGCGCAGAAGAACGTTGCCAAGACGCCGCTTGTCGGCGGCCAATGGCGGCTGAAACAGGGCGGCAAGGGGTATGATCTCGTTATCGTCGAGAATGCCACGGCACCCAACATACCGACCGGCGGGAAAATGGAGCCGATCGCCTGAGCGCGTCAGCTCTCGTCGGAAGAGCAGGGAGCCGTGGAGGCGGCTCCCCAAGTGGGAGAGAGATTTATGCCAATATTGGAACTGGAAGGTGTCTCGAAGAAGTTCGGCGCGTTGACCGTCGCGCAACAGATTTCCTTTGCCGTGGACGACGGCGAGGCGCTCGGCATCATCGGCCCCAACGGCGCCGGCAAGTCGACCCTGTTCAATCTGATCACTGGCAACATCCAGGCAGAGAGCGGCGCGATCCATTTCATAGGCTCCGACGTGACCAATACCCCGCCGATGGCGCGGTGCTTGGCCGGAATGGGCCGCACATTCCAGATTCCGCAGCCCTTTGATCAGCTCACCGTGTTCGAGAACCTGCTTGTGGCCGGATCGTTTGGCGCGCGGAAGCGGGAAGGGGAGGTCGCCGATCGCTGTGCAGAAATCCTGATCGATACAGGACTGATCGACAAAGCCAATGAAATGGCCGGCAGCCTCACGCTGCTGCAGCGCAAGCGGTTGGAACTGGCGCGTGCGATGGCAACCGATCCGAAGCTCCTGCTGCTCGACGAGATTGCCGGTGGGCTGACGGAAGGCGAATGCCGGGCGCTGGTGGCGACCATCGGCGGCCTCCACGGCAAGGGCATTACGGTGATCTGGATCGAGCATGTCCTGCATGCGCTAAACGCCGTGGTCGGACGTCTGCTCGTCTTGCATTTCGGTCGCGTGATCGGCATCGGCAAGCCCGACGAGATCATGAACTCGAAGCAAGTCCGCGAAATCTACCTAGGGATCGATGTGTGATGCCACTTCTCGAAACCCATGCACTGACGGCTTCCTACGGTGACTTCCAGGCGCTGTTCGGCATCGATATCAGTCTCGAAGAGGGCGAGACGCTGGCGATCATCGGCGCGAATGGAGCCGGCAAGACGACGCTGATGCGGTCGCTGTCGGGGGTCCTCAAAAACGAGCACGGTTCCATCAGCTATCGGGGAGAGGCGATCGGCGCGCTGGACGCCCCCGATGTGATGTCGCGCGGGATTGCCATGGTGCCGGAGGGCCGGCGGTTGTTTCCATCGTTGACCGTCGAGGAGAACCTGCTGATCGGTTCCTACGGCCGCAAGGCCACGGGTACCTGGACGCTCGAGAGCATCTATGCGCTGTTTCCCGTCCTTAAGGAGCGTCGGAGAAACTCTGCCACGGCACTTTCCGGCGGGCAGCAGCAGATGGTGGCGATCGGCCGGGCGTTGATGTCGAACCCGGACGTGCTGCTTTGCGATGAGATCAGCCTCGGACTGGCGCCGGTCGTGGTGCGCGATATCTACGCCGCTTTCCCGCGCATCCGCGAATCCGGCGCGGCGATCGTCATCGTTGAGCAGGATATCGCTCAGGCACTCAAGGTCTCCAATCGGATCTATTGCATGATGGAGGGCCGCATCACGCTTTCCGGAAAGCCATGCGATCTCGACCGCGATGCCATTCATAAGGCTTATTTCGGAGCAGATGGTCATGAACTGGCTTGATACGATAGCGCAGGGCATCCTGCTTGGCGGGCTTTATGCGCTTTTTGCCGCGGGGCTGAGCCTGGTCTTCGGCATCATGCGGCTGGTCAACCTTGCGCATGGCGACCTGATCGTCTTCGCCGCCTTTGTGATCCTGTTGCTTGTTTCATTGCTGGGGCTCCATCCTTTCGTTGCGGCGTTCATCGCGGCGCCTCTCATGTTCGCAGCCGGTTGGGTCCTTCAATACCACTTGCTTAACCGCACGCTCGGAAAGGATATCCTGCCGCCGCTTCTCGTCACGTTCGGTCTTTCGATCGTCATCCAGAACGGTTTGCTGGAAGGCTTTACGGCCGACAGCCGTCGGATATCGGCAGGTGCGCTCGAGACCGCCTCCGTTTCGCTGGGACCGATCAATGTCGGTGTCATGCCGATGCTGACCTTTGGCTCAGCGATCCTCGCCATCGTTATGCTGAACCAGTTGATCTATCGCACCTCGATCGGCCGCGCGTTTCGTGCCACATCCGACGATGTCACCACGGCAGGCCTGATGGGCATCCGGCCGCAACGCATTTTCGCAACGGCAACAGGCCTTGCCATGGTGGTGGTGACGATCGCGGCGCTCTTCCTCGGAACACGTGCCAATTTTGATCCCACGTCGGGACCGGCGCGGCTGATCTACGCCTTCGAAGCCGTCATCATTGGCGGGCTGGGCTCGCTTTGGGGAACGCTGGCCGGCGGAATCATACTTGGTGTCGCGCAGACGATCGGGGCGGCCATCAATCCGGAATGGCAGATCCTGGCTGGGCATCTCGCGTTCCTTCTCGTCCTCCTGTTCAAGCCGCGCGGCCTCTTCCCGCGCGCAGTGGATTGAGACGTCATGGAACAGTTGCTCTCACCAACCTTCAAAGTTGAGACCCGTACAGGCGCATCCGCGGCATTCGCCCTCATGGCTGCGATCGTCGTGATCCTCGCATTCCTGGCGCCGCTTCTGGTGTCGCGCGGCGCAGTCCAGGACCTGTTCTTCATCCTCACCATGCTGGTGTTGGCACAATGCTGGAATCTACTTGCCGGATATGCCGGCCTGATTTCGGTCGGCCAGCAGCTTTTCGTCGGTTGCGGGGCTTATGCCATGTTTGCTCTCGTCAGCCTGTTGGGGCTCGATCCTGTCGCGGCAGTCCTGGTCGCCGGCGTCTTTGCGGCGATCGTCGCCGTGCCGACGGCGTTCTTCACGTTTCGCCTCCACGGTCCTTATTTTGCCATTGGCACATGGGTGATCGCCGAGGTCGGCCGCTTGCTCTTTGCCCAGTGGAAGGCACTCGGCGGCGGTACCGGCACATCATTGCCGCGTGACGCGACCCGCGAGATGATCGGCATCGACCTGTTGAAATCCTTGTTTCGGATGAAATCGGCGGAGGCGGGTGACGCGCTGACCTATTGGCTCGCGCTCGTACTCGCTCTGGTCACGATCGGGGCCATCTACTGGTTGCTGCGATCGCGCAACGGGCTGGGTCTTGCCGCGGTCCGCGACAATGAGCAGGCGGCACGCGCCGTCGGCGTTGATGCCCGGCGTATGAAGACGATGGTTTATCTGACCGCGGCATTTCTGACGGGCTGCTGCGGCGCGCTTATCTATGTCCAGAAGCAACGCATCTCGCCGGATGCTGCCTTCTCGGTGATCGACTGGACGGCCTACGTGATCTTCATCGTCGTCATCGGCGGCATCGGCACGGTCGAAGGGCCAATCATCGGCGTCATCGTCTTCTTTCTGCTGCAGAACCTGCTTGCCGGCTATGGCTCCTGGTATCTTTTGATACTCGGCCTGGTCGCCATCGTCACGATGCTGTTTGCGCCGCGCGGGCTTTGGGGCCTGTTTTCCGACCGCACCGGCATCCAGCTTTTTCCGGTTCGCCGAATTCTCAAAGGTGGACCCCTTGAACACAAGCAAATGGGAGGGCCAAATGGCTGATATTACAACGGATGTACTCATCATCGGAACCGGCCCCGCGGGTTCTGCGACCGCGGCGCTGCTGTCGACCTACGGCGTCGAGAACATGATGATTAATCGCTACCGGTGGCTTGCCAACACGCCGCGAGCGCACATCACCAATCAGCGCACGATGGAGGTGTTGCGCGATCTCGGCCGCGATGTCGAGGACGAAGCCTACATGTTTGCCGCCGAGCAGGACCTGATGGGTGAGAATGTGTTCTGCACCTCTTTGACGGGCGAAGAAATCGGCCGCATGAAAAGCTGGGGCAAGCATCCGTTGTCTCGCGCCGAGCATCAACTCTCCTCGCCGAGCCTGATGAACGACCTGCCGCAGACCTTCATGGAGCCGCTGCTTTTCAAGACAGCCTGTTCGCGCGGCACGCAGGCGCGCATGTCATGCGCGTATATCAGCCACGAGCAGGATGCTGATGGCGTCACGACCATCTGCCTCGATCGATTGACAGACAAGGAATTTAGCGTCCGCTCCAAGTACCTGATTGGCGCCGATGGTGGCAATTCGCGGGTAGCCGAACAGGCGCAATTGCCATTCGAGGGCAAGATGGGTGTCGGCGGCTCGATGAACATCCTGTTCGAGGCCGATCTGTCGCGGCATGTCGCCCACCGTCCCTCGGTGCTCTATTGGGTGTTGCAGCCCGGTGCCGATGTCGGCGGCATCGGCATGGGGCTGGTGCGCATGGTCCGGCCCTGGCACGAATGGCTGATCGTCTGGGGCTACGACATCAACCAGCCAGCACCCGACGTGACCGAGGATTTCGCCATCAAGGTGGTGCGGGACCTGGTCGGCGACCAGGAACTCCAGCCAAAGATCAAATCGGTATCGACCTGGACCGTGAACAACATGTACGCGACACAGATGTCCAACGGCCGTGTCTTCTGTATGGGCGATGCAACGCATCGTCATCCGCCGTCGAACGGACTGGGTTCAAACACCTCGATCCAGGATGCCTTCAACCTCGCCTGGAAGCTGTCCATGGTGCTGAAAGGTCAGGCCGGACAAGGCCTGCTCGACAGCTACAATGCGGAGCGCGCGCCAATTGCGAAGCAGATCGTTACACGCGCGAACAAGTCGATCGAAGAGTTCGGTCCGATCTTCAAGGCGCTAGGCCTTCTGGATTCTGTTGATCCGGTCAAGATGCAGGAAAACATGGACGCCCGTTGCAACGATACGCCGGAGGCGGAAAAGCAGCGCAGAGCGATCCGGGATGCGATCGCCTATAAGGTCTATGAGTTCGATGCCCATGGCGTCGAAATGAACCAGCGCTACAAATCGGATGCGATCATCAACGACGCTCAGCCGGAGCCTGCCTTCGCAAAGGATAAGGAACTTCACTACCACGCGACAACGTGGCCCGGCGCGCGCCTGCCGCACGCTTGGCTCTTCAATCACAGCGGCGACAAAGTCTCGACCCTCGATCTCACCGGCCACGGCGTCTTCACTGTCCTGACCGGCATCGGCGGCGACGGTTGGGTGGCGGCGGCCAAGGCGCTAGCAAAGGAGTTCAACATCCGGATCACCGCGCACACGATCGGACCGCGCCAGGAATGGCAGGATCTGGTTGGCGACTGGGCCAACGTGCGCGAGGTTCGGGATTCCGGAGCCGTTCTTGTGCGGCCGGATCATCACGTTGCCTGGCGCGCAGCTTCAATGGTCTCCAATCCGGAAGCCGAACTGCGCCGCGTCCTGACATCCATTCTTGATAAGTGAGAGCATCATGGAAGCACATGAAAAGGGCTTCTTCACGGAAGAAGATTCGGTCGCGGTGGTGACTGGCCGCAACAAGAACGCCAAGGACGAACGCCTGAAGCAGGTGATGGAAGTCATCACTCGAAAGCTCCACGAAGCGGTAAAGGAGATCGAGCCCACACAGGATGAGTGGATGCAGGCTATCTTCTTCCTGACGCACACGGGCCAAATCTGCAATGAGTGGCGGCAGGAGTTCATTCTCCTTTCCGATGTCCTTGGCGTGTCGATGCTGGTTGATGCGATCAACAACCGCAAACCCTCGGGTGCCTCGGAAAGCACCGTGCTTGGGCCGTTTCATGTTGCCGACGCGCCGGAGCTGCCAATGGGTGCAAACATCTGCCTGGATCAGAAGGGCGAGGATATGTTCATCGAAGGACGGATCCTCGACACCGATGGCGAGCCTATCGCCGATGCACTGATCGATATCTGGCAGGCGAATGATGAGGGTTTCTACGACGTCCAGCAGAAGGGTATTCAGCCGGATTTCAATTTGCGGGGCGTGTTTCGAACTGGTCCTGATGGGCGCTATTGGTTCCGGGCCGTGAAGCCGAGATATTATCCGATCCCCGATGACGGTCCGGTTGGACAATTGCTGAAGGCCCTTGGCCGCCATCCCTACCGGCCGGCCCATCTCCACTACATCATCAAGGCCGACGGTTTCGAAACTCTGACAACCCACATCTTCGATCCCGACGATCCCTATATCGATTCCGATGCGGTTTTCGGGGTGAAGGAGAGCCTGCTTGCGCAATTCCGCCGCACGAGCGATCCCGGACGGTCGCGACAGTATCAGTTTGCGGGCGATTTCTGGGATGTAAAGCACGACTTCGTCCTTGCCCGCAGGAGGCACTGAGCCTTCAGACGAGGATCCTTGCACGGCCGCGGCAGTGATAATAGGCGCCCTGCAAGACTGATTTCCGCGCCGACTTTATAGCCTGCGCAGGAGGGTGGGAACGGGCGTGCGAGCGCAGCAGGTGACACTTGGCGCGGGTTTGGGGGACCGGTTCCTGCGGGGAGCATGCGGGTGCGATAATCTGCCCAAGGTCGGCTATGGCGCGTGCGTCGAAAAATGACATGATTTCGTCGGTCATAGCCCTATCCTTTTGCGAGTTCCTCCACTGGGACACCGAGGGCATCAGCCAGCGCGGCCTTGCCGTTGTTGTCAGGCATCATCGCCAGACCCGAAGCGATCCCCTCCCGCCACGACGGTCCCCGCTCCCATGCCTCCTGGTACGCGTCTGCCAAGACGTAGCCCTGCCGGGTTTGAAGCATGGCCTCGAAGAGCGTCGCGGCTTGCAGGAGGTCCTTGTCCCGCTTCGCCCTCCCAAGTGCATCCGTTGGCCGCCTAGAGGCCACGATGCACTTATGGACGGCATACCTCTCGGGAGCCGGGACATTGAGGCTCACTCCTTCCCGATGCAGCAGAACGGTGCTCACGGGCTCGTAGATCAGATAATCCAAGAGCCGGAGGTTTCCCGCCGACGTACCACCGAGGGCGGGCATAGGTGACGGCTTTCCCGTATATTCATCCGATCCCCGGTTGCCCGTCAGGAATTCGACCCTGTAATTGGTCCGGTTGACGAAAGCCGTCACCCTTGCTTTGTCGGCCTGATGCGGTACGGCCCGGAACGTCGGATCGACGGCCGCCAAGATACTCAAGATCGGCGGCAGGCTGTCATCCACCTCCTGCGAGATCGCGAAATCCATAGCCAGGTCGGCATCGCCTGTCTGCATTGCCGTCGTCGAAAGCCGAACGCCAAGGACGCCCGAGTAGCAGCCATAGGCCACCGAGCCGACGAGGACGCCACGCAGGCGAAAGAACCCCGCATCCGCGAGCGCCTTCGTGATATCGCCGGCGAACCGATTGGGAGCCGACATGCCGCCCGAGCGGAGGAGCGTGGAGACCAAGCGTCGCCGCTCCTTGATGTTGTCCTTGATCTCGCGATGTCGCCTGACGCGCTCTGCGATCTCGGGATCAGCTGCGGGGCCAACATAGCTCCGCTTGTCCTTGCCCTCGGGAGTAGGGATGTCGAAATAGAAATAGTCTTTGCCCTTCACTGGAACGGTTACAAAGCGGCCCTTGAGCGGGAAGTCCGATTGCCTTTGCGCGTCCAATGTCTGCTGGGCGAGTTCCGCGAACATCGTGCGGAATACAAGGCCAACATCTTTCATCGTCTTCGACGGTCTCGGTTATAATGTGTTTGCAAAAACATTATAACTCCCTTGCTCGTTGTCAAGGCAGGCAAACAAAACCCCGGAAACCGGGGTTAAGTGCATGTCGTTCAGTTCAATTCGATGGCTGCTCGGCCGCCTATCTCAGTCACTTCAACGGGTGGCGCTTCGTTGGAGGTCGCCGCAAGCATGGGTGACGTCTCGTCTGATTTCCAGCTCGAACGAGACTATGTCGCACTGTTCCACGAACACCTCGACATCTCGGTGAGGGAGGAGCGCTACCGCGTTCCAGCAGAGCAGCCCGCGACGGTCGAGGATCGATACTGGCGTCGCGGCGACTGAGGTGAGGGAGTTCACCAGGGTATTCCCGGTGTCATTGCTCGAGGTGGATGACGAGACTAAACGCCTTAATAGGCATCAACGGCCAAAACCGACGAGATTTCACTCTTATGCGGAGCCCGCAACGGCTGGTGGAGAGCTGTTTCGCACTCATGGTGAGCGCTAGAAAAACCTTATAACTCTTACGCTATTTGTCATGCGACCGTTGTTACAACGTAAGCAATGTGCTCCTCGCACATTGCTCGGATAATTCCGCTGCTCGGTACCAAATGCCATCGACCGCCGAGCACTATGGCACTGTGCGCCGCCCCCGGCCGGGGATTCGCGCCGTTCGTGCTTTAGCGATCGACACCCGCGAGGTGCGGAGCCGGTTCGCAATACTCAATCAGCAATTCGGTGAGGACACGTATCTTCCGCGCGGGATGCTGGCCTGGCGGGCGGATGACATATGCACCCGCCGGAGGTGGGGGATAACGTGTCATGACCGGCACAAGCGCTCCGGAGGCTACATATTCATCGGTGAGGCCGTCGGGGAGATAGGCGATCCCGAGTCCTGCTGTTGCGGCGGCGACTAGAGCTGTGCCGTTGTCGGCCTTGAAGCGCCCCTGCGGACGAACCGTGATGATCTTGTCGCCATCCATGAGTTGCCAGGCTTCGGTGCCTTGCATGAGAGCCTCATGAGCGACGAGTTCCTCCGGCGTCTCGGGCGACCCATGCGCCTTGATGTAGTCCGGGCTCGCGACGAACTTCCCATGGATTGGTCCGACGCGTCTTGCGATCAAGTTGGAGTCCTGAAGATAGCCAACCCGTATCGCACAATCATAACCCTCTGTGATGAGATCGACGAAGCGATCACTGTAGCACGTGTGGATTTGGAGCTGGGGGTGGCGGCGCGCCATTTCCGCGAGGATGGGAGCGAAGTGAGTCGGGCCGAAAGAAAGCGGGACGGCAACTCGCAAGCGGCCGCGAAGGTCACCGGCGGGTAGGATCGTTTCCCTGGCCACGTCGATCTCGGCGCAGACTCTAGCTGCATAATCTCGGAACGTGGCCCCTGCTTCCGTGAGAGCGGCGCCCCGGGTGGTCCGTGCAAGAAGCTGGACACCAAGTTCCGCTTCAAGCCGGAAGAGCCGCCGACTGACGATTGACTTGGAGACGCCGAGCCGGAGGGCAGCAGGCGAAACTCCCCCAGCATCAGCCACTTCTACGAAGGTCTGCAGCTCTTCGATGTCCATTTAGCGTTCCCCTTTCCGCGACACAGCTGGCCATAAAGGGATGCTACCGCATCTCGAATAGGAACGACAATAATGGTTCCAGGCAACGTCGCCACTGGCGCATGTCTCCCGCAAAACCAATGCCGCTCACAACGGCAGCAAAGGATGTAGTAATGACCTTTCGTAATGGCCTTGCTTCGCTTCTTCGTCCCGAAGATTCGGTACTCGTTCTTATCGACCACCAGCCCTACCAGCTCGCTAATCTGAACAGCCACGACCCGCAGGCCGTGGTGAACAACACGACCGCCCTGGCGAAGTCCGCCAAGGCCTTCGGCGTCCCCACCATCCTGACCAGCGTGATCGCGGCGCGAGGCGGTCTGATCTTCCCGCACATCACTGACGTGTTCCCCGGCCAGGAGGTGATCGACCGGACCTTCATCAACACCTGGGAGGATCGGAAGGTCGTCGATGCGGTCAAGGCGACGGGCCGCAATCAACTGATCATCGCCGGCCTGTGGACCGAGGTCTGTGTCGCGATGCCGACGATCCAGGCGCTGGGCGAGGGCTGGGATGTGACGGTGGTCACGGATGCGTCGGGCGGCACTTCGGTTGAGGCCCACGAGGTCGCGATCCAGCGCATGATCCGCGCGGGCGCGAACATGATGACTTGGTTGGCGGTGGCCTCGGAGTGGCAACGTGACTGGGCCAGGACGGAGCACGCCGGAGAGTTGACGGAAGTTCTCAAGCAGCACGCCGGCGGCAGCGGCATCGCCTATCTGTGGGAGCAGCAGCTGCTCAGCACGCCGGTGCCGAGCAACGCAGGCTGATTTGAGCGGGGATGACGAGAACCTTGAACGAAGCGATGCGAAAAAGCGCATCACTTATCGAGGCTCGTCATCCACATTCGTTGGCGAGAAGGTTCGATGTCTCGTTCGGGGCGGGGGACGAGCACCGAACGCTTCGCTTGGTCGGGCCAGAGGAGCTGATCCAGGCACTCCAGTCGCTCCCCCACGTCACCGCCCGCCCGCAACACCAGACAATCTATCTGGCGGCCCGCGCCTTACGGAGATTTCCCGCCATCGTTAGTAGACGCTATCAGGATGTGTCGATGCCTTCAGATCGGCCAGGCCGCGGTTTGCATCCTTGCTGCCGGTCGCTGCGGCGGCCGTGAAGATCCGCTCCGCGTCTCCGTACATCTTCATGCTCAAGTAGGCGTATCCGCGAAGTACCATCAGGTCGATCGGTTCCTGCTGGAGCTGCGCGCGCTGATCAAGGTATATCAAGGCCTCTCGATAACGCTTGGCGTCGAAGGCGGCCAAGGCCCTGTCGGCCAAGATCGCGACTTGCAGTTCGGCCGCGCGCTGTTGTGTCTGCGGCGCCCTTGTGGCTGCAACGGCGGCATTGTTGGATAGGCCGGCGCGCAGGTAGGCGAGGCTCTGGCCATAGGCTGCATCTTCGCGCGTCTTGCGGTTTGGGCTGGCCAGCGCTGCCTCGAACGCCTTTACCGCCTCCATCGGACGATTGAGGTCCATCAGGCACCAGCCGCGTGATAATGCCGTTTCCGGATCGAGCAATTGGGCATTGATCGTGGTCATGCACCCGCGCACCTGCCTTGCACTGCGGCGAACCGTCACCGTTTGCATCGCAGTCTGGCGCGAGGCCTCGACACGGGCCGGTGGGCTTACGCTCTCAATGCGCTCCGTCGGTGCCCTAACGATTTCAGGGGGCGAGGCGCCTTGCGGCACCGCCTGCCCAGGAGCGGGCAGGGGAGGTTGTGTGGCTTGCCGGTTGGCGGTCTCCCCTAACTGCGCGATGCGCTCGGACTTGCCCGCCCATAGCCGTTGGATCTCGGCCACGCCCGCGCGGTCGTGCAACTGCTCGCGCGTGATGGCCAATCCGTAGGCGGACGGTTCGTCATCCGGTTTCCAGCGCAACGCCGTCTCGAACCAGCGAGCCGCCGTCTGCGGTTGGTTCAAAGTGCGGGCGAACCAGCCGAATTGCTGCGCCGTCGGCACATATTTTTGCGCAATGACCTCGGCGGCGATACGCGAAAGCACCTCTTCACTAAGGTTCGCCGGTGGCTGCAGGGCCATCAGGTTTGCCGTCGCTGCAAGATAGGTCGCGGTCGCGTCCTTGGAGGTCCCGCGCCACTTGTACATGACGTCCTCCGCCTCCTGAGGCTTCTTCCCGGCGATCAACACCAGCGCCAGCCCCTGGGAAGCAATTGCCGTGTCTTCCTTGTTATGCGCTGCCCGGAACCATTTTTCAGCATCCGCATAGTTTCCCCGGCGAAGCTGGTACCAGCCGAGAAGAAGGGCGTCGGATGCCAGCCCCTCGGTTTCGGCAAGTCGTTGAACAATCGAAAGGTAAGCCGGCGCGACAGCAAGATCGGGGTCGTCGTTGCCAGCTGCGACAAAGCGACTGGCAAGGTCATTGCGGATGCTGTCGAACTCGCGACCGCCGTTGCCGTCGGGACGTTCGAGCGCCAGGAGGTCCTGCATCGTTGCGTAAGACAGCAAAGCGGACGCTTTTTGAATGGTCGCCAGACGCTCCTGCGGATTCGTGCAATTCTTCAAGATATAGACATAGGCATCCCGGGCGCGAGGCGCGCGATCCGTCCTCGCGAAGGCTTCGGCAACGCGCCAGAGCACATCGATGTCGCTGCATGTCAAAAGGCTCGGCGTGTTGGCGCCGATCTGGACGACAGTTGAGTATTGTTTCAGGTCGGACGCATTGACGAGGCGTGCACGGGCTTCCGCGACATCCAATCGGTCAAGCAAGTCGGGTGGCGGCTGCCATCCCGGTTGGGAGGCCTGCCGATCGGCAATGGCCTTGCGAAGCTCCGCGTAGCGTCCCTCCGAATACAATTGCCACATCTGTTCCAGTTGCCTGTCGCCGCTTGGCGGAACAGCCAGAGGGTCGGCGGGCGGCACCCAGTTCGGGTAAAGCGCCTGGAGGCGCGCGATCTCAGCCTGCAGTCGCGCCTTGTCGCCACGGCTGGCGAAATAGCGCAACGCACTCTCATCGACTTTCGGCTGAGCCGGCTTGGCTGGCTGAGAAGCAGGAGGCGGCGCTTGCGGTGCCTGTGCGACCGTTAGGGGTTCTTCGACCGCGTCACCGGCGGTCTCGTTCTCCTGAGGCAGCGGCGGGAGCGTCGTTGCGGCTTGCAGCCGATCGGCAATCGCCTGCACGTCGATCTGAGGCTTGGGGCTGATCTCTGGCCCGGTGACACGACCCATCAGCATGAACTGTGGCGCGGGTGATTGACCCGGTCCGCCGAAGCCGAGCATCTCCTGAAGTGCCACACGATCCTTCAGGGCGGTCACCAGACCGGCCACCGCCACCGCGACAACAATTGCAACGGATGAGGATCTCACAGACACTCCGGATGCTTCTCCCCGACAAATGCCAACCCAAGAAGATGAAGGGTCGATGGATAGTAGAGCGATGGCTCAAACTGCTGCGACGACTCAGGCAGCTTCGTTCCGTCTGTCACACAGGCCACGACATCGTTAACAATTCGATAACCCGGGTCCGACAGCAGCGTCTTTGGCTTACCGGACGCAAGGCTGATCGTCGCCAAAGTGCCGTCCTCCGCGGTCATTCCCTGGCGCAATCTTGTCAGCAGAGCCTTGTCCGAAATTCCCGCGCGAACGAGGTAGAGCGGTATGCGCAGGCTGTTGTATCCGAATTCGGCATCGAAGCCCTTGGCGGGCTCCGGCATGCGATTGAGGCTCACCCAATCGCTGGGCAGCTTTCGTGGCCCGAATTTCATCGACTGCAACAGTGACAGGCCGTCATCCGACAGTTTCTGCCAGGCGTTGGACGGCGCCAGGAGCGCCATGATCGGGATCGCCTCGTAGACCCAATAGGAGGGATTGATGATAGGGCCGTCCTTGCGATCGGGAGAATCAAAACCGCTGGCACCAGGCAGCAGCAGCGTGCGTCCGCCTGAACTGACCACGACATGCGAAAGAAGCGCCTGAGCCATCTTCGCGGCTGACTCGATATAGTCACTTCTGTTCCAGGCAGACCCGGCAAGGGCCAGCGCATAGGCAATCAAGAGATCGCCGTCCGAGGCGTTGTTGATATCGGTGACATGCGGCGTAACGGCGGGATCCCATTTCCAGGCCGCCAGGCCATCGTCGCGCAGCAACAGTTCAGTGCGCGTGAAGTACCATATCTGCTCGAAGTCTGCGGGGTTGTTGGCAAGGTAGGCAAGCAGCAGGCCATACCCTTGGCCCTCGCTGTGGCTGATATTGCCGTTTGCATCATCGACGATGCGGCCGCTGGCATCCAAGAACTTCGCCTTATAGGCGCCCCATGCCTGCGGGTTGATCCCCGGACCTTGCGCCTGCGCGGACTGGCAGGCGGCGGCAACCGCAAAGCTTGCGGCGCAGATCAGTTTCAACAGTCTCTTCATTCGCGCCTGCCCAGCCTGGAAAGCATGGCTGCCGTGACAGTGCCGATCAGAAGCGAAAGGACGACCAGAAGGAAGGCGTAGGACAAGATGTTCGTAGACAACCAGTTCGCAGCAATCAGGCGATAATTTGAGATTGACCAAGGCTGAGAGGCAACGAAATCGAAGCGACCGACCGGGATGCTTTCGACCTTGCCGGTCTTGCTGGAATAGGTGGTGATATGACCCGCGACCTGCGGCCAGTTGACCTGTGCGGTAACTGCCTCGGCGCCCTCGCGCAGGTCCTTGGCGGAAGGAGCCGTGACGATGGTCCAGGACGATCCCCCGGCGGCGCTTTTGCCCTGAGCGATCAAGAAGCTGTGCTCGTTCGAGGGCGTGAAGGCTTCTTCCGACCCGGGCACGAACTGCAGCGAACTCAGCGAAATGTCGAAGTTGCGGCGAAGCCACTCCTGAAATGACGTGATCTGCCCGCGCCATACTCCGCCGCCAACCCTCGAGCGCCAATCGTCAAAGGTCACGGTGCGCTCGGTCTGGTTTGATTGCGCCGCGGCGGGTGGGCGCCAAGAGGCCTGACTGCTCGTCGCTATGTTTAGTTGCGTCAGCACCGCCGGCGGAATCTGCGAGATCGATCCAATGAAAATGGCGTCTCGCTCGCCGATGGCGCCCGGAGTCGCAGCCGGCTCAACGTCGATCGGGCGGCCGGCAACCATCGCCATTTGTCCGAGCAGCGTAGCAGCCGCTGACAGCGTATCGCTATCGATCCGGTCGATGAAGAGGGGCGTTGGCTGCGTCGCACGATTATAGGGATAGCCGGTTCCAGATAGGCCGGCCAGATTCGGCCGCTGCCCGATCCGGGCAAAGTCGGGAATGTGAAGCTCACTGGTGTCGAAGAGCGCAAAGCGCGGTGCTGCGCCAGCCGTCGTGCCGGGCACGCAGACCTCGTCCTCCTTCGTCATCAGGATGGCTTCGAGCGACAGCGTGTTCAGGCCCGGCCTGAAATGCCGCATCGTCACGCGAATGGGCAAATGCCGGAATATGCCTCCACCCGTTGACGAAATAGGCACTGTTGAAGCGATATTGCCGTTCACATAGATGTCGATATGGCTGCCGGGCAGGACATTCTGCGTAAAGGCCGCGTCGAGCAGTACAGTGGCTTCGCCATAGGCGTTCGCGTAGAAATCGGACGGCACGGCGATATTGAAACTGGTACGGAAGCGTCGTCCCGAAAACTCCGCCGTCGCCACGCCCAGCTGCGCAAACGTCAGGTTCGCGGCCGACAGAATGAGTGGCGCATCCGGGGCGCTCCAACGCTCGGTTACCAGCGTGTCGCGAACGGCCGTCGCTGGGCGATCCGTTGTCGAAACGATCGTGTCGATAGCGGACGAGATTGCTGGCCAGGAGGGGCCGCTGATCAAAAGAACGGGTGCCCCAGACTTCGGATCCGTCACGAACGAGGCCAGCGGCGCCGCTTGCGCGGCCGGCGGCGTCGTAATCACTGATTGAAGCTCGGCCGGCGTTCCAACGACGACAGTCATACGACCCGCACCCGCTTGCGGCAACGTGTCAGGCGTGAATGAGAAGGTTTGGTTCGGCATGCCGCTTAGGACCGCGAGGCCCTGGGCAAGGCGTAAGAGAGGCTTTGTCGTGCCCGGCTGCTCGAGCGCCGGCACGACGAAATTGAACTGCGTCTTGCCGGTTTCATCGACGCCGATCGCGCGAATGGCGTCTGTACTGGAAAACCTAGCCGCCTCTTGCCCACTAAAGCTCAGATAGGTCTTTGCCGGGTCAATGTCCGTCCAAAGTTCATAGGTCGATTGAACCGTGCAGTCGGTGCGGTGGCGTTGGGTGGCTTCGAATGTCAGAAGATTCGCGCCCGGCTGCAGCAGTCCCGCGGGCACGTCGAAGGAGACGTTCGATGGCGCGTCTGATGAGGCGATCGGCTGTTGGCCGACGATCCGGCTGTTCAGAAGAACCGTTAGTTGCGACGCCTCCGGGGCAACGACGACAGCATTTTGATAGGAGAAGTTGAACTTTGCTGGCGCGGCAGCCTGCTCTGGCGTGATGTAGATTGACCACGACTTGCGATCATACTCGCCATCGAGACCAAACTTCGCGAAAGGGATGACATACCTCAGGACTGAGCTTTGACTAGCTCGCTGGATTGCCGGTTGCGCAGGGCGTTGCGCCTGCGCCGGGGCAACTGGTGGGGCAGGCTGCGGTCGAGCAACGTCGGCTGGCGCCTGCGGTTGCGATGGTGGCGTTGCCGTGGCTGACGGTGAAGCGGGGGGCATGGAGAAAGGGGCGGTGGGCGCGGCAGGCGTCGCGGGGGCCACCGGTGTCGCTGCCGGCGCTGGCGTGGCCGGCAATGTCAGTCTCGGCACCATCGGCGTACTGCCCTGCTCACGCTCACCCGACATGTCGAAAGGCGCCGTTTGCGCATAGGCAACCGCGCAAGCGGCGAGGAAAAACGCAAAGATCGATGTGATCTTCTTCATGAGTTGCCTGCCTTCGCGACCTGATTCTGCCGCTCGCGTTCGGGCCGCATGCTGCGGAAAAGGTACACGAGACCGCGGCTTGTCTGGTAGAGCGATAGACCGAGAAACCAGATCGTCCCGCGAATAAGACCTGGGTTGTGGCGACGCGCCTGCTGGAACTGCGTCCACTGATCGGAATTCGCAAACATCAGGTCGGCGATCAGGCGGTGATCGAGGGCGCTCTTCGGATTATATTGGCAGCCAACGGCCAAAATCTCGCCGGAAGGCTGGATATTGCGGACGATGAGCGGCAGCGTTTCGATGCTTGCGCCGCTGTGAGGCTGGAAGCGTATCTCGCCCTCGGCGCCGATCACCATCGGATCCAGCTGCTTGTTGAACACATGCAGCCGTGCGCCGTGTACTGAGACATCCTCGACGGATGCCGTGTGCCACTTACCGTTGACCCCGAATTCGCAGCGACGGTTCACGCGCACGCGCCGAGACGCGGCCCGCTCGCCACGTTCGGAAACGACGCCTAGGGCGCAGCCGGCCATGATCAGGTTGATGATGTTCCAGCCGCCGACAACCAAGGTCACGTCGGCCTTATAGGGCTCGGCATAGATACGATAGATGGTCACCAGCAAAGCAATCAGCAGTACGGCAAAGATGACGAAGAACGGCCGGCTGATTTCCGAAAGACGGCTGAGCGCGATCGACTCGTCCTTCGCCGTAACCTTGAACGTTGGCTTTCGCGGATTGAGCATGACCGAGACCACTGCCGGGAGCAGGTGAACCGTCTGAACATACTCGTAGAGTTCCGATATCCACGGCCAGCGAAAAGATCCGTAGAGGTAGTTCTGCATCATCAGGTTCACGAGCATGTATGCCAGCGTATAGGCAAGGAACTCGCCGCCTGATGCGGTGAAGATCTCCAGATCGAAGAAGAGGTAGAAAAGCGGCGCGAACAGAAAGATCGTGCGGGGAAACGGGAAGAGCCAGAAGAGCGTCGACGACATGTAGCAAAGCCGTTGCGGCAGTGTCAGACCGCGCTTCAGCAAGGGGAAGCGGAAGCGCAGAATTTGCATCATTCCCTGTGCCCATCGGCTGCGCTGGCCGATGAAGCTTGCAAAGGTCGCTGGCTGCAGCCCAGCGATCAGGGGCTTGTCCACGTAGATGCTGTTCCATCCGTTGCCGTGAAGCGCAAGGGCAGTTTCGCAGTCCTCGGTGATGCTGATGCCGCTGAAGCCACCCTGGGATTCCAGCGCCCTTCGGCTGAGGACGGCGGCCGAGCCGCAGAAGAATGCTGCGTTCCATTTGTCGAGACCGCGCTGGATGATGCCGTAAAACATCTCGTTCTCGCTCGGCATTCTCTCGAAGGTTCGAAGATTTCGTTCCAGGGGATCCGGGTTGATGAAGAAATGCGGTGTCTGGACAAGGAACAGCTTCGGATCGTCGTCGAAGTAGCCGACGGTTTCGAGCAGGAAGTCGCGGGCCGGTGCGTGGTCGGCATCGAATACGGCGATCAGCTCGCCGCGCGAATGCTTCATTCCGTTGTTGAGGTTGCCAGCCTTGGCATGCTCGTTTCGGTCGCGCGTGAGGTAGCGTACGTCGAGATCCTCGCAGAGTTTCTTGAGCTCGTTGTGGCGCGCCACTGCTGCCTGGGCTTCGAGAAGCTTGTTGGAATTGCGCTTCTGCAACGTGCCGCCATCGTCCAGGAGCCAGACATGCAGCCTCTCAGCGGGATAATCCATGGCCTTTGCGGCGGCCAGCGTGTTGGCCAGGAGGTGCGAGTCCTCATTGTAGGAGGGAACGAACACGTCGACATGGGGAAAGCGTTCTTCCCTGCTCGCGCGCGAAGGGCGCGAAGGTAGGGGCGTAGCGACAATGAACAGGCTGAGCGCCAGCATCGCCACGCTGTACATTTCCGCGAGATAGAGCAGCAGGCCGGGGATGAAGTTTTCTGGCTGATTGATCGGCGGCAGCGTGCTGGTCGTGCGCCAGTAGACATAGCGAAGAACAATGGAGGTGCCGAAGGCAAGCGCAATCAGCCTCCAGGTGCCTTCAGCCTTCAGCCCCTTGATGATCGCCATTACAGCGACAACGACAATGCTCGCAATCAGCTGGGTCTGAAGGTTCACTGGCAGTGTGATCAGCGCGATCACACACAGAGAAACGATGGCCCACGTAACGATGCTTCGGGCTTTATGCATCAACATCCCTTTGACAATGCAGACCGGGTGCTTGGGAACACTTACAGCCTTCTCACGTCTATCTTCGGCACGCGGCCGTCATGGCCGAATCCCCTATGCAATCTGGCGACGGCACCGCCAGGCCGCTCGCCGTCGCGGTTTTCGGTTGCGGCTGTTGGTTCGAAGGCACGGCTGACATGCCTGGTTGCGGCAAATCGCTCGTCGTGTCCGGCAGCGGGACGCGAGGACCTGTCGGCTGCGGTAACTGCGCAGGCGCCTCCTCAGCTTTCGGCTGAACGCTGCGTACGCGAACGACACGGGATTGGATTTCCGGGCGGGCAGGTTCATAGCCAAAGGCCATCGGCATGCTCCTGTAGCCGCCCTCGTCCGGATAAATCGCATTGCCGGGGCGCCCGAGCGTCGGATCAATGCCCTGCACAGATCCAAATGGATTCCAGATTTCTCCGTCCAGCATCCCGACGATCGTGTAGCCGTACATTATTCCGAGCAACTGTCTTTCGGTTGCCCGCGCGTCGCAGAGGCGCAACCGTACCTGGATCATTCCGAAGTTGCGCGCTTGCGTATGAGCGGATCTGCTCGAACGGATCTGCTGCCAGCCATAAAGACAGGTATCGCCTGAACCACTCTGGCCAGAGGCATAGCCGAACGGTCCATAGCTGTTTTGCAGATAGGTCGTGGATCGCGTCATTTGCACGCCGGGAACCGCGGCAAATGCCTCGCGGATTATCCCGTTTTCGCTGATCATTTGATACGAGGCGTTTCCGGTACCGGGATTGGAGCCTGATGCCCCGAGGAATTGCACCTTGAGAAAATTCTGCCCGGATACGGAAGACGACGTGTAGAGCGAAATCATCTGCTCGGTGCCGTTGCCGCGCTTGTGCTCTACGACGCTGACGATCGAGGGGCCACCGGGCGGAGGCAAGGCCAGCGCCTGCTCTGCAGGTACCGTCTCGGGAATATTTGGGAGCCTGACGTTTCCCGACGACTGGCATCCGACCACGAGCCCGCAAAGCAATGCCAAGCATGACGCCTTCAGCAAACTGAACGTTTCGGGTCGCCGCAATCGTCTTTCCTCACATCCATGCGCATGGTTTCGCGGTGGACTTCCGAATCAACGACCCTTGAGGCCGCCACCCATGGTAAACGACGTTTATGGTTAACCCCAAGTTAATGCGTGGGGTCAGGATAGCTGTGGTGGAGAAACGGTTCGCGCAGCCATTTCAGCGCTTCATTTTCCGATTTCGTCATGATGCCCAAGGCGCTTGGGCTTACGACTGACTTCAATGTGAGTGCCTCGCCGATCTTCGCAGACCGCCGTCGACTTCGCAGGTCACGACCGATCTCAAGCAAGAAGGGACGGGCTCGGCGCCGACCTTCAGCCTCAGCCACTTCGCTTCGAATGACGACTACTAGCGTGTCCATGAAGATCGCGTAAGATTCCAAATTGTCCGTCGATATTGCGTAAGCCTGATTCAGTACGCGCTCCTCTAGCGGCGGCGTCACGCTGTTCGGAGCTTAACGTCTGTAATTGCTGCAGCATGAAAAGCCGACCGTCAGCTACAAGAATCACCGTTTTCCGAAGCAGATCATCGCCCATGCACTGCGGGCATTGGGTTACTCCAAACATCGCGCTACGGTCGCGAAATCCATGGTAAAGCTGTATGACAGGTCTTGAATGGCTTTGAACTTTGAGCCCCAAAAGGGGTGACCGACACCGGGCTCACGGTCCGAACGGCCGCCCGGCTGAAGCCCGGACCGCGTCCCAGTCGTCGTCAGGAGCGGGAACGCCACGGTTCACCGCTACGTTCAGGGCCGGGTTGGGAAAATGTGACGTAGCCTCTTTACACCTTCTGTTGGTTGCTGAAACTCGTTCCTTTCAGCAATAAGATGTCGCAAAGGAAAAGCACCCTAGGCTATCGCGTGCCGACGATTACCGTTGCAGTTGAGCGAAGGTGAACCTTGCCATCGCTGGCGAATTGCAGCGCTAGCTCCAGGACCTCGCGACGGATCTTCTCCCGTGTTGCCGTATCGGCCCTGGATAGTCCAGCGACGACCGGTGCAGCGATCTCAGTCATGAAGTCCCAGTAGCGCTCCGGGGTATCGTGGACCATCATCGTCGAAACCTCTTCCTCGGCGACGTCGACAAGGCCCGCCTCTCTAAAGGTCTCGACCATCATGCCTTCCGGCGCGCAGCGGAACAAACCCGGAGAGCCGGGTGGCGGCGAGGGCATGTCCACGTGGCGGGCGATGCTGCCCATGATCGTGGTCGCCCATGGATTTTTGGCAGGGGTGCTCCATACTGCGGCGCAGACTCGCGCACCGGGCTTTGCAACGCGTGCCATCTCCTTTGCGGCAGTAGCGATATCCGGGAAGAACATAAACCCAAACCGGCATAGGACTGCGTCGAAACTGGCATCGGCAAAAGGCAACGCTCCCGCATCGCACAGCCGAGTTTCGAAGTTTTTGAGGCCACGTTTGGCTGCGTTTTCGGCGGCTGCGGCCAGCATATTTTCCGAGAGATCGGTTACGGTCACATGACCGTCGGGGATTGCCGCCGCCGCCGTCAGGCCGGGTTCGCCGGTGCCAGCGGCTACGTCAAGCACGCTAAAGCTGTTCGAGAGATTTGCGCTCCGAAGCATGGTGTCACCAAACGGTGCGAGCCAACCCAGAACCAAGCTGTCCCATTTTTTCCAGCCGGCCGAAAACTTGTCCCAGGTCTCTCGTTGCTGGTCACGGATATCGTCGAGATTCGCTGACATGCACGCCTCCTCCCTGATGCGTCCAACCGGCAAAGGCACTATGGGCCACTGATATCGGGATTCAAAGGAAATATGAGGCATCGAGGTCGGCAAGCTTTTCTAAAACGTCTCTAGAAACATTGTGGAGTATGTCGAGGAATGCGGCTGCAAGTGAATTCTGGCGACTCACGATCACGACAGCGGGTGTTATAGCGATTGAGCGCATCAATTTAGAAATTTAGAGGATGACGTCATCTATCGCTTTGCGACGGCAGGGTTAGCAATCAATCATCAGGGGACAATGATCGTTGTCATTTTCGCAGATCAGTAAGGTCGGTTCTCGCCCCGATCTTGGTCGTTGCGGTTGGCTGCCGCCATCCAAACGGTCGCCCCGCGGAGCTGGATCACGCTTCGCTGCTTAACGCTTGCTCGTGGGCCAATGTGGGGCCATTCTCAGGGGTGATCCTGGCGGTACGCCGAAGCGAGAGGTCAGGCCTGTAACGCTTGATCTTAGCCTCGGCAGCGCCCAACGCGGGCTCGACTTCAAAAGCACTTGTCGTGGTGCCTTTTCTCGACGGATCGCCGCGGTGAGGAGGTTTTCCATGTCTGCGTGCCATGTCGAACATTTGTTGCAACCGGGAGACCAAGCCCCGAATTTTGTGCTGGATGCGATTTCGCGCCAAGGGAAGATCGCACTTGATGACTTTCGCGGCCGCAGCCCGTTATTGATCGGTCTGTTTCGGGGCCTGCACTGTCCTTTCTGCCGCCGCCATGTCGCGGCGATGGCACAGCTCAACCCGGCCCTGCGCGAGAAAGGCATCGAATCCCTGGCGGTTGTAAGCACCCCGGTCGAACGCGCACGGCTCTATTTCCGTTACCAGCCGATACCCAATCTTCTTGCCGCATCCGACCCGGAACGGGCTTTGCATCGCGCCTTCGGCTTGCCCGTCCTTAAGTTCACCCACAATGAGACCGACTGGCCATACAAGGTTGGAATGGACGTGGTCATGGCAATGCGGGTTGATCGACCGGGGGAGTTGCCCGAACCGATGCCCCCGCCCACAGCAGGTGACGTTCTCAACAAGAAGGACGGGTACGAAATTACAGAAGCCGATCGGCAAGTAAGCCTGGCCGGACATATGCAGCTTGTCGGTCACTTCTTGCTCGATCGAGAAGGTGTGGTGCGCTGGAGCTTCACGGAGGTCGAAGACGAGGGGCGAAATGTGTGTCAGGCGCTCAATCCCGAAGAATTGCTGTCGGCAGCTTCCCAAATCGCCGATTAACAACGAAGAACGAGAGTTGATGCTACCTAAGTCGTTCGTTGCTCTGCGCTACAAGCGGCCATAAGCCGCCTTATTGTGTAGCGCCTCGGAGCCCGAAAACTAAATGTTGTTCTCAACCTGAATGGTGGATAGCCACAGCAAGAAGCGGGTCAACCCAGCGATGCCGTTGCGCTTCCCAGCCGGAATAAGTGGGGGCCGGAAAGACGGGATCAGCAAATGCCCCCACGGCGACAGCAATGTGGCCGGGAATTGCGTCTGTTTCCCAATACTGCCCCCCTACTTATGATCAGCCGGAACCGAGAAATATCCACGGTCAAAGGAGCCATTGAGACCGCAGTAAGGAGATGTCACGTCCGCTGAACTGGCAGCGGGTATCCACTCCACTTTCGAGGCTGCTGTAGAACGGCTTCAGCTGTACTCGGACGCTGTCGAGGTCGAGATGGCGGTCAATCCCGCGCAGCAGATGGTCTGTAGGAACGTGATCATCGAGGCAGAAATCGTAGAATAGCTGCGCCGGAGCCGCCTGACATCCCATCATTCGCCTGCTGCCCCGCAAATCACTCAGAGGATTGAATCTCGTGTCTCAAGCACCGGCAATGCCGAGTGTTTTCAACACAATCCGCCACTAGCGGTCGTCGGGAAGGCGTTGGGTTCCGCGATCAGCTTTCCTATGTTGCCAGCTTCATCGGCGGATGCTTCCATGTCCCGTCAAGCGCTGCTTCCTTTGGCCAATAAAGCCGCATGAAAGCAATGAAGGGACCATTCGGGGCAGGCAGCCAATTCGGTTCCTTGTCCTTGCCCGGCGACTCGTTCTGGATATAAAGAGTCACGCCTCCATCCGCGTCTTTTTCCAACTGCGGCAGCATTGGTGAATTGATTAAGTAGCGGTTGATGGGATTGGCGACGAGCAGGCTCTTTGGCAACTCATACATAGTCAGTGACCAGAACGCGTTGACAGGCGGCAGTTGCCCCGGCGCGAAGTGGATGGTGTAGCGGTTGGAACCCTCCAACTTGTGTCCATCAGCGTCGACCGCATAGACTGGATACATCGCCTCCTGTTTCGAATTGCCCCCTATGCCGAGCACTGCACCAGCCATTCGGTAGAGGTAATTGTTTTTTAGATACTTCCGCGTACCGAAGAGGTCGCCCGAGGTGACTTCCCCAGTATCGATTTTCTGCTTCTCGAGCTTCTCGAGTTCAGTCCAGGCGTCCGCCATTCCCTGCTCGATAGCAGCTTTCATGTCGGGCGAGAGCTTGCTCGCATCGAACGTCTTCCCAGCGCCAACCCCGATCTTGGCAAAGCGCTTCATCAGTTTGGTTTCCGAAGGATCGGTCGGACAGTATTGCAAGATGAAGTTGAGGATGTTGAAAAACTCGGGCGACGTCTTCTCCTCGTCTGGCGAAAGCGGCTTGACGAAATCAACGGCGGGCGCGGATTTTGGCGCGGGCTTGCCGAGGAATTTTGACAGCGGCTCCGCCTTGTATCCGGCCTGGACTTTCTTGACGTTATCGAGATCGTCTGGATTGAAAAGTTGTGTGCGGTAGGCCGCCCATACAAAGTCGGTCTCGGAGCGGATAACCTTCTTCACGCCCTTGGGCGTCTTGCCTTTCCAGGCTGGCCCGGCGACGATGAAGCTGCCACCATCGTTGCCGGTCGCCCGGCTACCGATATAAGCGAAGTTGAAGGTGTAGGCGTCAATAAGCTGGACGCTGAAATAGCGATCCTTTTCAATCGGTGGAACGGTGAGCACCATGGGTTCCGTGCGCAGGTCCAAGCCCAGCCACGAGTAGGGCGTGTCCGAGTTTGGCGTTTGGATCGCCGTGTCCGCCGGGGTGTAGACCCGTGGAGTGTTGATGATCTCATTCCACGGTCCCTTATACTCGGGATTCTTAGTGTCGACGAAATACGCGTATTGAATGCGGTAGCTGTCCACCATTGGGAAGCCGTAGACGTAAGCCTCCTTCGCGATGGCGCGCGCATCTGCAGGAGTGACTTCCGCGGCCCTGGCTATCACGGGGGCAAACGCCGCAAACCCCGCAGCAAGAACCAAACCTTTGGTGAACTCGCGTTTTGTTATGTCCATGGCTCTTCTCCCCAGTACAATCGTGACGGCGGATTCTGCGCCTGAATTCTGGAAGCGCAAATAGTACCTTGGCGCATATTAGAAGTCGAACCAGCGTTCGATTTGTCGTTGTAAACTTCGAGGGTGAATGTCGGCCGTCAACCCAGACGGTGAGTAGCCGCGCGAGCGGCTTAGTCCTCGGGCCGCTAGCGGACATCCCATCGGCCACGTGGTGCCAGGACCGGTCATTCAGGCGCAGTTACATCGGCCGCCAGAACGAAATTCGGGCTCGGATGCCTTCAAACTCGAACAAGAGGTTTCCAACCTTGCGGAAGCCGTGGGCTTCATAGAAGGCTAGGGCATCGTGGTTGGTACAAGGGTCCGTGTTGCCGACGGCATTTCTCTCATGATCGATCATCCCGTTCGATTGCCGTCACCAGAGAGGTTGTCGGCCGCAGTCAACGCGGTTCGCACCGCATTTATAGCGGGCCGGCGTGGCACTAACACAGCAAAAATCGCAACACTCGCACTCGCGGGAAACTTCGCATGCGCTTTTGAATGAAGATCGGGGCGAAGCGGTTGCCAGAATGGCGGGACTGTGCGAATAGTGGATAAACGCATCGCTTTTATCAGAAGGGATTGTCATGCAGCCGGATACTATCGATGGCAAGGCCGTCAAAAACCTCGCAATCGCTCACGCCCTCAACGGCGCCGTCGTTTTAGGCCAGCCGGGCGGTTTTGCCGTTCTTGTAAAATATGGGGCAAATGAAAGAGCGGTTGCCGCTCAAAGGTCCCGCCGCATGCGCATCTGGCGGAATCTGAACACGGCTGCCGCTTATGTTCGCGACGAGCTCGGGCTTGCGCGGTTCGAAATCGACATGACCGAACATGATCCGGCCGCTGTAGAGCGGAAGCGGCCCGACACCGCGGAACGCCAGCGCCAGTTGCATGAGGCCGGCGAACACGACGCATGGTTCCGAAGCCAGGTGCAAAAGGCGATGGATGGCATTGAGGATGGCTCGAACCGTGCAATTTCCGAGGATGAATGGGCAGAAAAGTCGCGGCTGAGGCGGGCGGACCTACAGCGCCGCATCGGTGCGCAGGATCATTGAATAGATGCGGATCATCAGGCGTAATTCCTATGCCATTGATCTCGACAGGATCGTTGATCGCATTGCTTTGGATAATCCTTCGGCAGCTCTCGATATGTGGGATGAAATTGAGCGCCAGGTCGAACGGTTACGTGATTTTCCTGGCTCCGGCCGCACCGGACGAATGTCGGAAACAAGGGAAGTGGTGGTGTCCGGAATGCCCTATATCGTCGCCTATCTGGTTTCCGACGACGTCGAGTTAATTCGTGTCCTGCATGGCGCGCAGCAATGGCCGCCCGAGAACTAGATCCCGGCTTTGCGCATCAGTTCGTCCAGGGCTTCCCCATAGGAAAAGCCAGTCTCGTTGCAATATGCTTGAAGCGGTTGATGACGTCGATCGGCGCCCGAACAAACGTCGTAGCCGACACGCCATATATTGGATCCACCTGACGATGGAGTATTTCGCAGACGATTTCGAATTCTGCGACGCCATCTACGGCGCGACTACCTGCTATCGTCTCAAGCGTCCGCTGAGCCGAGAAAAGTGCATGGTAGACCTGAAAGAGATGTCCTTCGGAAAGAAAATGGACCTCCTAGCGCGCTCGGGAAAGAATGCCGGTTGGGGTTCGCCAACAGTAGCTCCATTCATGCGTTCAATATACGCTGTCACACCCATTTCAGTCCGGCTCCCAGCCTTGGGATCGGCTCGATATGCGGCTTCGGTCGCGAGCGGTCGTTTCCCACGGACTGAAGAGCCTTCCAGGCGCAATGTTCAGAGCGTCCGTCGGGTCTCAGTCACCGCTCGGGACGCGGGTTTATTGCTGGCACCCAACTACTGCGCTGCCCGAAGCGGGCCGAGCGTCACGTCGGTTGTGTAGTTCTCGCGCATGAAGTTGATGAAGTTATCCTGGAACTGGCGGGTATGGGCGTGGGCCAGCTCGTCGGCCAAATCAACGTTTCTGTCCCGGATCGCTTCCAGCATCTGATTGTGTTCGTCGGTTAGAAGATAACCCTCGTGCGTCCTCTCCAGGTATTCGAAATGCAGATGAAGCATACGCTGGGTTTGAGACGACATAGCTGTTCTCCTTCTTCAGGTAGAACTGTTGCCGAAGCGGTGAGTTCCCGTGCGACTGGATCGCTCCTCCAAAAGCTGAACTTGAATCAAGTCCGGTGCGCGTTAGATTGGACCCACGGCATTTCCAACACTGACCACGGAGGTACTGGCAGCTGTTGCAGAGTGCATCGAGGAAGGCCGGCGCGACCCCGTTCCGGCCTTTTTCTTTTCAGCGACCGTCATGCGAATAAGCCGCATAATGTGGCGTTAGACCAAGCACGGCACGGTCCGATTAAGAGAGTCTGTTCGCTCTTGCCATTATGGGGAACGCCACCACACAATTCCCTATATTCACACTGGACGACGACGAGATTGAAGTCCTCATGTCCGTCATCGACGCATGGTGCCAAACAAATCAAATAGACCCGGAAAGCGAGTGCACTCGGGCGGCAATCGCGACGGCTTTTGACCTGATGGAGGCCGGTTTCCGGACGCGTGAGAGCCTGTCGATCGCGCTCGCCATGCGCTAGCCCCGTCGGTCGGAACGAAATGCGGCGGGCCGCGTTGTGCGAATAGACGGTAGGTTCTGACATCCCTGCCGTTCCCTTTCAACGTTACTCTTCCTCGCCCCGCTAATGCCCATGCGGGGCTCTTTTTGTGGCAGAGTCGTATCACGTGGATTGCGGGCGGACGCTGAGACGCTCGGCGCGACTGGCTGGCCGTCTGATCCAGAACGGCATCAGGCAGAGACAAATCCATAACACGAATAGCCATGCTGCCACGCAAAGCATGATGCCGATCGCGGTGAACCGCACCGCTACCCGGCGCCAAATTGCGGCAAAGGCTGTCGCCACCATTCTCATTAAAACTCTGGCTGATGAGGCTAGGAAGCCAATTGGTGGGCGACGCTATACGGTTTCCCGCGGGAACCAAAGGCCTATACGGATAGTTTCCACCACGCTTTGAAATTGAAGCCCCTCAGAGCCAACGATCGACCCCGCAGCCACGACTGCAGGGTTTCCCTGTGTTGCCAACCCGCACTTTTGCGAGTGGACGTTCGTCGGGCGGACTGCTCCTGACAAGGAGAGACAGTTATGAACCGCACTGAACCCGCATTCCTCGCTTTCCGGTATTCTGATGGTACTTGGACGGCCATGATTGTCAGCGAGGACGGAATCTCTGAAGTTCAGGAGATGACGGCTGCCAAGCTGATCGAGATTATCGAGGCTCTGGAGACCATGAACGAAGCGCAAGAGAAGGACTGGTGGGATGTCCTCCACTAAAGGCGAGATGTACCCACGCCGCCTCTCAGAACCGACGGCTCAAAATCTTCGATTTGATCTCCTGGAACTCGGAGTCCGATATAACGCCCGAGGCAAGCAGGGATTTCGCGCTGTTGATCTCGTTTGCGATGGCATCCGTCGGCGACACCTCTGAGGAGCCGCCTGCCGCCTGGAACAGGCCGCCGAGGTTGATAGCGCCTGCGAACGATCGATTCTCTTCAATGCCACGGATACGACGTTTCTCTGCCCAGGCCTGCTCTTGAGATTGAGCGTATTTGTAGACCTCCGCCGCGTCTTTGGGGCTTCCACCGCCAACCCCCAGGCTGCTACCTTCAGGCTCCAGGAACGAGAAGGAAAGCGACGTGCCGAAGAGTGCGGGAAAGATGTTCTCGTCCATCTGAGCGTTGCTGAGGTCTTTCCACTGCTTGTCCAGCATGCGGTAGCCACCCAGAATTTTCCGGCGAACAGAAATCATGCGGCTGGTGGTTATCACGATGGACACACGGCGCCGAAAGAGTGCCATCGCACGGTATTCGATGATGCTCGCCACGACGCTCTCGTCAGGCATCAACATCGCTTCGATCTTCGTCTTGACCTTAGCTTCACGCTTCGCGGCGCCGACGAATACCAAGATGAAGTAGAGCGGAATGAGGCCGCCGGCGACGAACGAGCTGACAGCTAGGATAGCGAGGGCAAAGAGCATAAGGACAAGAAGAAGGATATTCAGAAGACCGCGCATTTCCACTCTCAAAATTCCGAATCAAATCACACAATCAATTGCGACGGTCAGTCATAAAGCGCAATCCCAATAAGAGCTTGTCGCGTCGGGCCGCTTTGTCTCGCCTGTGCAGACGGTCCAGACCTTCCCAAGGCGGTCATAGTAGACAAGGTTCTTGGTATCCTCCCACGGTTCGGTGAGATAGGTCGCCGTCAAAGCTACGAGACCAAGCCCCGATGCATGGGCAGCTTTTGCTCTCTTACTTGCCGTTGTCGAAATCCTTCTGGGCAACGATGCGGGCGACGAAGGCAGCGGCCACCGTCAGGCCCGAGAGAGCGGCGAACGTGCGAGGTGGGATCGGCAGATAGCCGTCAAGGTACGTGAGGGCGAACTCGAGACCGGACAAGGCGCCAGCCAGCAGGACGAGACGAATGCTCCAGGCGCACAAAAGCCCCCGTCGCCATTAAGCGATGAGTTTCATGAAGGGCTCCAGATTGTTGGAAAAGGGAAAGGCCCGCGGAAGCGAGTCTTGCGTCTATTAGTCTGAGGGATCGGTGCGCCAAGTCCTGGAGCAGCACAACTTGGCAGCTCCACGCAGCCGTTCCGGTAATTTTTTCTTAGGTGTCGGGCGGTTCCGGTGGCGGCGGGATTAGCTTCGGCTCTTCCGATGGCCAGGTAGAGTCATCCCAGTCTGGCGGACCAAACGCGATGATGTCATGGTTATTGCCCCACCCACGCTCCTTATAATGGTGCACGCGAACGCCGGGGATTTTGAAGACGATCTCGAGGAGCGTGCTCGGTCTGGTTACAGACAGGCCATAGCTACCCTCAATGAAATCATGCGACTGTCCGCTCTGATAGTCGGCGTAGCCGTATCCCGTCCTGAGGTACCCATCCATAATCACCGCCCACTTATCATCGTCGATGTAGGGCGTGTGATAGTGCAGCTTTGGGGCAAACCGCCCGTGGAATGTCGCGACGATAATGCCTTCGCTTGTCAATTGCCGTGACAGGAAGGTCAGCCACTTCTCGGTGATATCGCGAGATGTGTGGGTAAACAGGCTGCCGATCCAGATCAGATCATACTTGGTATCGAATTCGACAGCCGTCAGATCTTCATGCGAGACAATGGGCCGAGCTCCGAATGCCTTGGCGCAAAACTCAACGCCTTCCTTATCAAGGTCGCAGGCATCGATCGTCGCGTCCGGGAACATCGCCGCGAGGTGACGAAGCACGCGGCCGTGGCCACACGGCATATCGAGGATAGTCCTGACTTCTGTAAGCTGGCTGGCCTGCACCGACGCTATGATGGCTTCCATAGCGGAGGCGCCGACCCAAAAGTAATTGTGGCCGACCATCGTCTCTGTCGGAGACATCGTCGCGTCAACCTTCGAGAAATCGTAGGTCGATAGCATCCTCTTCAGCAAGTCGAAGGACTTCAGTCGCTGTTGCGCGTCGTTCGGGTCTAGTTCAGCCATGTCGCGCTCACAGAAAGGTTGGGAAGGCGCAGAAACCCACAGGCACCGTGTCTACCGGAGACAACCATAGATGTCTATGCGGCCCAGATCCTTTACCGGTATCGGACCCACCGAACATCCATTTTGACGTCCCGCCACCGAGAACGGGGCCAGCCGTATGACTTTCCAGAACATTTCACTTCCTTGTGTAGTAAATGGCCAAAAGCGATAGTTGCATTGCGGCAAAAAATGCTCTTTAACGCCCTCGGTTTTTATTACTCAAAGGCGTTGCATTCGCATGTTCGACGGACTGACCGAATCTGAAGTAAAATTAGTCAACACCGCAATCTTATGGGGCCTTCGTGTAGCCCGCGGCATTATGTATTTCCTTGTTGCCCTGACGCTGATCTCCATGAACACCTATGGGGTAGATCACGCGTTTTTCCTGGCGTTCGTCATCGGCCTTCTTGGTGTCGGATCAGCAACGACACGAGTTAGCCTGATCGCTATCGTCGCCTTACTCGCCATGGTCATCCTTCCGGTGCCAGCAGTCGAAATGATCCGCCACGCGATCTCCAGATCTGCTCTTCCGTGAATCCCATCTCTGCAAAGCCAGTATCCGTCAGTAGCAGGTTGTAGTTGGCGATCAGCCGTCCACCGAGCCCGAGCTCACGATCGGTGCGCTCATAGTTGGCATCCGAGGTCGTCTGCACGAAACCACGGCCGTAAGGGACCTGGCCGCCATTGCGCGCCGGTACACCGTACTTGCGACCCTGTCATTGCCGTACTCGGCGATTAAGATAACTGCGCATTGGAGCGCAGCTCGTCCGCGCTTTTTGCGTCAATTTTACGAACCGCCGATTGTTGCTAAATGTCTCTGCTGCCGATACTTGTATCAAGAAGCGTTTATGGAATAGGAGGGAGCGATGGGATGGATGGACAAGTTCAGGAGGCCTGCGCCTCGGCATGACCAAGATTTGGTGTGGCTAGATAAAGCCACCTTCCAAATAGGTGGCCAGAATATAACCCTTGATTACGAATATGGTGGCAGCAAACGAAAGTCCGCTCGTTCCGATTTCACGATGATGAAGTCTCGCGGTTTTCTTGATAACTACTTGCAGCATAAGGGAGAGGATTTCAGGCGAATATTGGAACTTGGCGTCTACCAAGGCGGCTCGTTCGTTTTTCTCGATCAGGTCTTCAACCCAGAGCGGATCTCTGCTGTCGAACTCTCAGATGTCCCAATACCCGCGCTGGACACATATGTGGCTTCGCGGAATGGAAAGGCGAAAGTCCACTACGGCACCTCTCAAGACAATGTGCAACGCCTTGGGGAAATTATAGCGCAGGACTTCGGCGGCGAGCTGGACCTCGTAGTTGATGACGCGTCACATTTCTATGACCAGACCAAAGCAAGCTTCAAGGTAGCATTCCCGAAACTGCGGCCCGGTGGACTCTATATCGTTGAAGATTGGAGCTGGAGCTTTTTGAACGACTACCAGCAGCAAGACCACCCATGGGCGGAGCATCATTCCCTTGCCAACTTGGCGATCGACCTCATGGAGGAAATGGCGCTGAAACGGACCATAGAAGACGTAGTCATCTCAGCGCACATGCTGAAAGTCAGACGATCGAATGAAGCTGTGACAGGTGTATTTGAAACCGCCAATCGTCGGAACAGACCGTATCAACTTCTCTAAGTTTACGGTGCAGTGGTCTACGGCTTCAAAAGCTCGGTCGCTCGTTCCGTCGAAAGCGATCCAGACAGAAAAGCCTTAAGCGTATCGAAGAACTCGCTATCTGAAGGGACTTCAGTTGCTGCGTTCCACATCCCCTAAGGGGCGCCGGCTGCTGGGCCATGTAGCATCGACATTTTCTGGTTCCGAAGCACTAAGCCGCGTTGCAGCCAACGATAGATCTTTTGAGCAGGCTTGCTGAGCGTTACAACCAGATACTTTTTTTGAGACGACATCGCAATCAAGTCATATAGGCTGCTGTCCATGTGGGGAGTAGCCGAAATGAACTCTGAAGCGCACGACTATGTGCATCAAAGCGACTGGCACAGCATCGCCATGGTGCTGACAATGCCATTGGCCATTGCCGCGGTTTCATTTGGATGTCAGTTCTTTTTGTAGAACGATACGCCTAGGCGACAGGCGACGTACCTTTCGACGCCCAGCCCCTTAGCGCCGATGCGTGATGGGCGGCTCGCGCAGCCTGTTCCGCCGCCGCCGAGTAGAGCGCTGTGACGTTGCGGCTGTAAACAGTTCCCGTCCCGATTTCAGTGATGAAGCCTTGGTAAGCCGCCATGCTTACTCCGGGGGCGGGCCACCTTCACACCGCGAACATACGGTCTAGGATGACTCGAACCGGCGATCCCAGTGTTGCAGAGCTGATGGCGCAGTTGGCGGCCCATGCTGCCGAAATCGCTGCGCTCAAAGCCGAGAAGGAAGCGCTCTCGCAGCGGGTCGTCAAGCTGGAGGAAGAGCTGGCACTGGCAAAGCTCCATCGCTTTGCCCCCCGCAGTGAAAAGCACATTGATCGTCTCCTCAACGAGGCCGAAGAGGCTGCGGTCGAGGATGACAGCGAGGCAGGCGATGTTGTCGAGCTTCCGGACACCGGCCTGCCAGCGGTAGAAGGTCAGACGGGAAAGAAGCGTGGACGCAGACCTCTGCCGGAAGACCTGCCACGCGAGCGCGTCGAATATGACCTCCCCGACGATCAGAAGTCTTGTCCCTGCTGCCAGGGTCAGATGCATCGCATGGGCGAGGCTGTTACCGAGCAGCTCCATATCGAGGTCAAGGCGAAGGTCTTGCAGAATGTGCGGTTCAAGTATGCTTGCCGCCATTGCGACCGCACCGGGATCAACACGCCCGTCGTGATCGCACCGATGCCGACGCAGCCCCTGCCGGGCAGCATCGCTACCGCCTCGACGTTAGCCTTCGCGCTCGTCCACAAGTACGTCGACGGCACACCGCTCTACCGCGTGGCTCAGACATTCGAGCGTGCTGGTGTTCCGATCAGCCGCGGCGCTCTCGCTCACTGGGTGATCGGCTCAAGCGAGAAGCATCTGCACCGCATCTATGATGCGCTGAAACTGCGGATGCGATCGCAGCCTCTCATTCATGGCGATGAGACGACGGTTCAAGTCCTCAAGGAAAAGGACAGGCAAGCCACCAGCACATCGTACATGTGGGCGTATCGCAGCGGCGAGGACAGTGACGAGCCAATCGTATTGCTCGACTATCGGCCGGGGCGCGGCCAGATCCACCCGCAGACCTTCCTTGGTGACTACCGCGGCATATTGCCCATAGACAGCAAGACTCGCCTATTGGCCACCCCCTGCGATGGGGATGCCTGAACCATAGAGTGGCGTGAGGTACTGCAGTTCTGCTTGGAACAGGGAAAGCGTCCCAGTCGTCAACCCAAACAAAGCAGAGACAGCATTTCCATTGTGGGTTTTGAAGCGAAAACCTTGAATGTTGCAGGCTGTAGAGGGGAGGCTGAAAAGGACATTGGAATTATTGCCGGACCCTTCCATAAGCAATCCAGCTCGATCTGCTCCATGCCAAGACGCGAGCTGTCAGGGAATGCAATCTCCAACTGCGGCTGACCGTAGCCCACGATGTACGAGCAATCGAAGTTGAACTGCTGCGTACGTGATAGATATACGAGGTTTTTCGTCTGACGGCGGATGCCACTCGTGTACGTTCCCAACGAAGTCGTGTCCACGTTAATTGTAACGGCGGTTGCGGTGATTGCAGTGATTGTAGCAATTTCCGCCGACGTTCGCGAAGACAGCCTCATCTCCGACCGCGAATTGGTGCCCTGGCATAGTGATCACGCCGCTCGCCGCATTCGTGACGCCAGTGATATCCACGATGTTTTCGTCAACAGGAAGATAGCGGAAGTCGCAATTGATGACCTTGTTGTTGATGAACGAAGTCGGCCCAGACATGACCTACTTCACAGCAGACCTGAAGATGATCGAGGGAGAGGCCGCCCTGATCGCGGTTGCTTCCCAATAAGAGGCCGTTATCGGCGGGGCTAAGCGACGGCTTTCGGCGACTAAGTGCTCACCAGCAGGAGGATGTAGGCGATCACAGTGACCATCAATGCCCGGAACGCGTAGCTCACGCAGCGGTATTTTCCACGCGCTATGGTCGAAAGGATGTCCGCATTCTCGACATACTGCTCGAACAGATAGCCCTTATTGCGTTTCGTTGCCGCCTCGCGAAAATGACTGCGATGCTTGGGCCAAGCTCCCCAGAACAGGGAAGTCGAGGAGTTCAGGTGACGCGGCAGAACCACGAGAATCGCTGAGAGGATAGAAACGATTGACGCCAGTGCCAAAGCGCCAGAGAGAAGTATGCCCTGTGGCGAGCCTTGGGCATAGCGACCCCAGGTAAAGACCTCACGTCCCTCGCTGGACGTTACCAAAAAGGCGAGCATAAAAGTAAAGATATAGGCGGCCTTCTGATCAGAAATTTTGATTTGGTCGTAAAATATGTCATTTATCTTCTTAATGTGGTCAAAATACTCCGAACTCACGTCATCAGTCGAAGGTACGCTGACCAAATAATCCGAGGCATTCTCAAAATCACTCACGCCGCACCCCCGTGCCAAAGTGTTTCCTTGATATTACACCTGCCATGCAAAGCAAGTCTGCCTTTTGATGTCCACTTGACTTTTCAAGTATAGGTAGACAAATCCTTGCGATATGAGGGGTAGATTTGCGAGATACGCGTGCGGGGGCACGGCGATCGTGGTGGCCGCGTTGTGCCTGGCGCAGCCGGCCGTGGCGGAGCCTCTTCGGCGCACGGCGCGGGCTGCAGGCTCGGTCATTGACCGCAAGGCGGGCGAAGAAGTCCGCTTCATCGATCTTTCCAGCTGGCAGAACGTCGCCCTTCATCAAGACCTGCTCGGCGGCGACGTGCTTCGCACCAATGCCAATGGTCAGCTGGCGATCTTGTTTGCAGACCACACACAGGTTCGCCTGGGCCGCAATTCCGCGCTGCAGGTGAAACAGATGGCTGCCGATGGCGACACGGTTCTCAATCTGCAATCCGGCACGATGTGGGCACGCGCGCAGCGCGGCGGTCAGGGACTGACAGTGGAGACGCCGGCAGCAGCCGCCGCCATTCGCGGGACCGACTGGACGCTGACGGTCAAGGGCGACCAGACTTCGCTGATTGTGCTCGAGGGGCGGGTCGAGCTCAAGAACGAGCATGGCAGTGTCGAGGTTGCACAAGGCGAAGCGGCGGTCGCCACGATTGGCCAGGCACCACGCAAGCTGGTCATCGTTGCCCCTGACGATCGCCAGCAGATGCTGTTTTATCTGACACTGCGCAGCGGCTTTACGTTCATGCCCGCTTCGCCGCTGCCGATGCAAAAAATGCGATCCGAACGCAGCCGCATCGAGGCCGAGGCGCCGGAAGCAAGAACGTCAGAGGACTGGCTGACACTTGCCGAAGTACAGATGTCGTTCGATGGGCGTCAGCAAGCGCTCAAGTCGTTGGCGAGAGCTCGGGCACTCAAGCTCTCAGCCAGCCAACGCGCCCGCGCCGATTTGATCGAAGCCCTGATCGCGGGAGCAGAGAAACGCTACGACGATGCGGCAAAACTGTTTTCGCGGGCTGAGCCGGCACTCGATCCTGCGCGCCGCAGCATTGCCGCCTATGGAGGCTACTATTCGCGCTCGCTACGCGATCCCGATCATGTGGAGAAACCGCCAGCGACCATTACCGGTCCCTACGCCGCGGTGATGAAGGCCTATACCGCCGGCTTCCTCGAGGACATTCCCGCCGCCATCAAAATCATGAAAGAGGCGGAAGCGCGTTATCCGAGCGATTCGTCGCTTCCGGCTCTGCGCGCACAGCTTGCCATCTTGATCAACGATCAGGTCCAGATGCGCGAGGCGATTGAGCGTTCGCTTTCGATCGATCCCACGGATCCTGATGGGTTGCAGGCCCGTGCTCGCGTGCGCGCCGACTTCGAGGGAAACCTTGACGGCGCACTTGAAGACCTGAACAACGCCATCAAAGTGGCGCCGGGCTCATCGATGGCATGGAACGATCTCGGTCTGCTTCAGGATGCCCGGGGGGCCAGCCATGAGGCGGAGGCTGCCCTCAAGAAGGCGATTGAACTCGATCCGGACGACCCGATCAGCCACGCCAATCTTGCCATCCTTTATCTTGATCAATCACGCATGAAGGAAGCAAAACGCGAGATCGACCTGGCATTGGCCGCCGATCCAGCCTTTGACGTCGCCCTTCTTGCCCGTGGACGCTACTATCTCCAATCGGGCGAACGGGACAAGGCGATCGAGGACCTTCTCGCCGCATCGACGGCCAATCCGGGCTATTCGCAAGCGCAGCTCATGCTGGCGGCAGGCCATTATGAACGAGGCGATCGGGATCCTTCAAATCAGGCTGTCGAGAATGCCGATCGACTGGACAAGAACGATCCCGTCATCTCGGCATTTCGAACCGCAGTTGCCATTGATGACTACGACGCTGATGGAGCGATCGCAAACGCCCAGGAGTTTTTACGGCGGGCGCGCGCCCGCGGGGGAGATTTCAGTGCACTTGGAGCCAACCAGGATGCCGGCTCCACGCTCAACAACGCCTTTCGTCTGCAGGGGCTCGATGCCTGGGGGCGATATTATGGCGATGCGGTTTTTGATCCGTTCGAAGGCAGCGGCTTTGTGGATCAGGCGCTTAAGGGCAGTATCAATCCGTTCAAGAATGCGATCACCTTCGGCGACAGCGTGATCGAAAACACGAGCAATGCAACGAGCTTTTCGTCGCTTTTTCAAGGACTGCTGCTCGACCCGCACATGTTGTCAGGCCGGTCGAGATCGGCCACGTTGCTGCGCACACCGTTTATTGAAGGCTCTGTTGGCGGCGGCATAAATAGCGTCGGCGGTCACACGGGACGCATTGGTGAGGCCGAGGTCCAGGGCTTTGCCAACCAGACGATACCGATCAGCTTCCTCGGCAATTTCGAGTGGGAGGAAATACCCGCTGAGGGAAGCTATCCCAACTCTGGCAGTTTTTCGACCGAGACCAAACTGCTGAACGCCAACGGATACCTCACGGCCACTCTCACCCCAGAGGATCGCGTGGTCGCGTTCGTCAACCAGACCCGCAGCGATTTTGACCTGAATTCGTTGACGCTCGATCCATCGCCGTCGATCCGGCTGAACGCCGAGCTCTTCATCCCTCTCTTCGGGGTGCCGCTCGCGCCACCGGAACTGCCGCTTTATCGCAGTCAAAGCAACAGCCTTGATAGCCTCAACAGCGGCATAGGATGGAGCCACACCTTCGGCTACCGAAATGTCGTGAACGCGGCGCTTCTTTATTCAGACGTGAAGTCGGAGAGCGCGAGTGACTTCGAATTCGATCAATCACCGATATTCGGGGCCACCACTCCAGACCTGCTGCCGTTCGGACAAACGCGGCAAAGCCTGTCCTCCAAAAGTTACGTTGCCGCCGTCAGCCACAGCCTGGGCACGGACGACGGCCTGACTTGGCGATACGGTATCGAGGCAGGATGGATTGATACTCACAGCAGCACCTTCAACGAGCTTTACGAGCTGGTCCCGGTGTTTGTGCCCGATATCACGGACGGCCCGAACGAAGCGTCCAGTCGAACAAATCTGGCGCGTGCTTACGTAGACCTGCTGCACGAGATTACCCCAGACTTGACGGCAGAGTATGCCCTGCATGCAACGAGACTGGATGGAGATGGTGTTGACGTCAGTCGTCTGGAGCCACGATTGGGTGTCGCGTGGGCTCCGGTCGAGGATCAGTGGCTGCGCGCTGCGTTCATGCGCCAGAGCGTCGAAACAGGCGTACCGACACTTGCCCCGATCGGCATTGTCGGACTGCAGCCAAATCAGATTGCTGTCGGGATGGATGGCTATGTCGATACTGTGGCCTTGCAATGGGATTCCCAATGGACCGATAAGTTCTTCACGTCCATGAGCTATCAGCACCAGGAATTGCATGATCTGACGATCGGGCTGCCGCTGACGGCGCTGCCCGCGATTGATAGCCTACCCCTGGAAAGAGGGAGCATTGATCGGGCAAGCATCACGGCAAATTTTGCGCTGGGGAATGGGTTCGGTCTTTCAGCAACATACGCCCGCATGGAATCGGAAAACAAGGATGAAACAAGCGCCAACTTTGGCGGGGCACTTCCGTTCATTCCGCGCAACTCAGGCCAAGTGGCGCTCACCTGGGTCAATGAAGCAAAGGTGAAAGCGACAATCGCCGCCAATTATATCGGCAAACGAGACGGCGACGACATCGGGACAGAGCTTGATGACTTTTGGACGCTTGATGCCAACATGATTTGGGAACCGTTCGACAAGCGTTTTGCTCTTGAGGTGGCAGCGTTCAACCTGCTCGACAAGGATTTTGAAATAACCCCGGGCGTTCCTGGCTGGGGTCGTGCCGTAAAGGGCACTTTCAAAGTTCGATTCTGATGAACAAGGCCCCGACCCCTGGTCAATCTAGAGAATCTCTCGGCTGGCCATTCAGCAGCCGGAGCCTACGACTGCTTGTCCTCATTCTGGTGACCCTCATCGGAATCTCCCTGCTTTCGCGCCTGCCGGCGTGGCCGCTGCTGGAGCTGAAGTCCTTCGACTATTTGTCGACGGTCGACGACCTGCCGCCGCCGGAGGATGGGCCGGTCATTGTCGCGATCGACGAGCCTTCCCTTGCGGCAATCAATGCGCAGTGGCCTTGGCCGCGCAGCCTGCATGCCGAATTGATCCGACAACTACGAGCAGCCGGCGCAAAGGTGATCGGCCTCGATATCATCATGGCGGAGCCCTCGTCAGTCGAAAACGATGCGGCGATCACTGCTGCAGTGGGCCCGGATGTGATACTTGCTGGCGACGAGACGCTCATCCAGACCCCGCAAGCCGATCAGTTGGTGAGAGCGACCCCACTGCCTCAACTGACGGCAGCCGGTGCTCGCACGGGCATAGCCTCGATCGAGCTTGGTGGGGACGGCGTCTTCCGGACGATTCCCCCTTACGAAGACGGCTTTGCCGTCACGCTTCTGCGGGCTGCCGGCAATGCTGTTGACACGATCCCGTCGAACTCAATGATCCAGACATTCGGCCCGGCGCGTAGCTATCCAACCGTCTCCTACTATCAGGCCCTCGACCCGAAGAACTTCCTTCCTGAGGGCACTTTCAAGGATCGCATTGTCCTGGTCGGCCTCAGCCTCCAGAATGCGCCGGAGATCGACAAGGGGGGCGCTGACGCCTTTGCCACACCGTACACGATGCATACGGGCAAGCTTACCGCTGGCGTCGAAATCCAGGCAACGATCTATGATAATCTTCGCCAGCGGATGTCTATCACCCGCACGGGCAGCGTGCCTTTTGTCGGCTTCGTCCTGCTTGCGGCCGCGCTTGCTGCAGCAACTGTTTGGAAATCCACTGGTTGGCTGACACTATTAGCAACGGTCGTTGCGATCTGCGCATTCGCGCTGCTCTCCTATGCGGGTCTACGCTTCGACCATTTTTTCGTATCTCCGTTAGGGCCGACCGTCGCTTTTGCGTCCGTCGCCTTCGGACAAGCGGCTTTCGACTTTGCGGAGGAGCGCAGGAACAAGCAACGCATTACCCGAGCGTTTTCGCAGTACATTTCGCCCGATCTCGTCAAAAAGCTCTCTGACGATCCTTCGCAACTGAAGCTCGGCGGAGAAAGACGAACGCTGTCGATCCTCTTCTCCGACGTCCGCGGCTTCACGACGATTGCCGAAACGATGAAGGACGATCCGGAAAGGCTGACGGGCTTGATCAACCGACTGCTGACGCCGCTCTCCGATATCGTCATGGATCACGGAGGTACGATCGACAAATACATGGGCGACTGCATCATGGCATTTTGGAACGCTCCGCTCGATGACCCCAAGCACGCGCTCCATGCTGTTCAAGCATCGCTTGCAATGCAGACCGCTATTGGAAAGCTTAACAAGGAGCTTGAAGAGGAGGCCAAAGCAAGCGGCGCACCTCTGCATGTGCTGAAGATGGGCGTTGGCATCAACACGGGTGAATGTGTCGTCGGCAACATGGGGTCGAACCGGCGCTTCGATTATTCGTGTCTCGGCGACTCGGTCAATCTCGCCTCACGGCTTGAAGGAGCATCGAAGAACTACGGGGTGGCTATTCTGCTCGGGGAGGAGACCGCGCGGCTTGTCAGCGGGCGTTACACCGTGGTCGAGCTTGACCGTATTGTCGTAAAGGGCAGAACGGTACCGTCGCCTGTCTATACGATCGTTGAAGATGCTCGGCCCGAGGACCTCGACGTGCACACCGATTTTATCTTGGGGAAATACAATAAAACTTTGGGCGCTCTGGATAATATTTTCGACAGATTGGAAACAGCCATTCCTTCTCTCCGACTTTATTATTCAATCGTGCGGGCAGAACTTTCTCGCTCAACAGATGAATAATTATAAGATCACCCCCGAAGAGACCGCCTCTAGAATAATATCGTTACGCTTGGCAGTAGTGTGCATAGCGTAGTCACTCGCTGGAAAGTTGATTTTTCAGCTTGCCCGATGCATGGTTCTCGCTAAATTAGCCGTGGCGACGGTCCATTCAACGTCAACCATTCCTATCACGGTGACAACGTTCGCTTCCGCGACCTGCATGCCGGCCTGAAGCATAACTTCACTCTGGATTGTGCGTGACAATGCAGGATGCGCCGCAATCGCATTCGTCCTCCTTCCACTCGTTGTGACACGAGGGGCAGTTCTTCAATCTAGACGTTGAACGCGTGTTTTACAATCTGAGGGCTTCATTTCGATTGTCGCAATATGTATCTGGTGGATTGAATTGCCTCATGGTATTCAAGCGCCTCTAGTTTAGAACGTAAGCAAATTTGGAATGCGCAAAATGCGACAAGTGAATGATGAGGAAGCTGTTCTCAATTTGATTGGCGATCGAGTCTGGAATACCGAGCTGGCCTTCCAATACCTCAAGGCTGTCGGCATGGCCGACACAAAGCGCACCGCCGAGCGACGGTTGCATGAGCTGGGCATTCTGCCGGCAGCTCTGATAGCCGAGGATTTGCGGGATGAATTCGGAGAGAAACCCATACAGAGAGTTTTGAATTCCGATTTAGAACGGCAGCGCTCCAAGCGAACACTTGTTCTATTCGTGCAGATTTTCGAGCGAGCGCAGTCCGCGTGCCTGCATGCCAACGACGCCCGAGGATCGCGTATCTGGGTGCCCATGGCAACGCCGGTTAGCTCAGCCGAAGTTGAGACTGCATTGGGAAAACTGCGGAAGCATGTCGGCAAGCCGATCGCGGTCTTTCCGCATGCGGCTGTGACAAGGTTCTGCCGCGAAATCCCTTCCAACGAAGATATAGGTGTCCAGCTGTTGAGCTATTCGTCGCCCCTATCGGCCGCTGCGCCTATTCACGCTGCGTCATCAATGTCCGATCACCTAAAACGGCTTGAGTCCGAGAGCATCTTCATCATCCGAGAAGCCTATGCTGAGGCGCGCAATCCCGTCTTACTATACTCATTGGGAAAAGACAGCTCGGTACTCCTTCATCTGGTGCGCAAGGCTTTCTTTCCAGCGCCGCTTCCATTTCCACTCCTGCACGTGGACACGCGGTGGAAGTTTCGTGAAATGTACCAATTCAGGGACAGTGTCCGGGCGAAAGGCGGCGCAGAGCTTATCGTCCATGTCAACCCCGAGGCGATCGAAAAAGATATTAATCCATTCGATCATGGGGTGGAACTCCACACAGCCATCACGAAAACCGAAGGGCTGAAGCAGGCCCTCGATCTTTATAGGTTCGATATCGTTTTCGGCGGCGCGCGCCGCGACGAAGAGAGATCGAGGGCAAAGGAGCGTGTATTCTCCTTCCGTGCTCGCAATCACGCCTGGGATCCGAAGAACCAGCGGCCGGAAGTCTGGAACCTCTACAATACCCGAAAGCGACCGGACGAAAGCATTCGCGTGTTCCCGCTTTCAAACTGGACCGAGCTCGACATATGGCAATACATCCATGAACAGGCCATTCCCATCGTGCCGCTCTACTTCGCTAAAGAGCGACCGGTCGTGAACCGAAACGGCATGCTTTTGGTCGTCGACGACGATCGCATGCAGCTCTTGCCCAACGAACAAATTTCCGCCCGTAAAGTGCGCTTTCGAACGCTTGGTTGCTACCCGCTGACCGGGGCGATCGAGTCGGACGCATCGACTGTTCCCGAGATAATAGCGGAGTTGTTGCAATCTCGCGCGAGCGAAAGACAAGGACGCCTGATTGATACGAGCTCCGGTTCGAGCATGGAAAAAAAGAAGGCCGAGGGATATTTTTGATGCGCCGCGCAATCCGAAATCCAGCCGCGCCGGCTAGAACGACCCAAGAAGTACTCGAAGCCTTCGACTCTCAACAGCGTTCGCAGGATCTATTGCGCTTTATCACCTGTGGTAGCGTCGATGATGGCAAGAGTACGCTTCTCGGGCGTCTGCTTTGGGAATCGCAGGTCTTGGCGGACGATCAGCTTGACGCGTTGAAGGCGGATTCGAAGCGATACGGAACTCAAGGCGAAAACATCGACTTCGCACTGCTTGTCGACGGCCTGTCGGCCGAGCGCGAACAAGGCATCACCATCGATGTTGCGTACCGATTCTTCTCGACATCACGACGGAAATTTATCGTCGCCGATGCGCCTGGTCACGAGCAGTACACGCGCAACATGGTGACCGCCGCCTCGACAGCGGATTTGGCGATTTTGCTGATGGACGTCCGAAAAGGATTGCTTACGCAAACCAAACGGCACGCTTACCTGGCATCCTTGCTCGGTGTTCGTCATCTGGTGCTGGCGATCAACAAGATGGACACTGTCGAATACGACCGCCAAATTTCATCGCAGCTGTCGGAGGCCATGGCTGACTTTGCAGCGACTCTGAATTTCGAAACATTTATGCCCATTCCGATCAGTGCCTTAAAGGGTGAGAACATAACGCACCGATCATCGAAAATGGCATGGTATGACGGCCCAACGTTGCTGGGGCATCTGGAGACGGTCCACGTGCAGCAGGCTCCCTCAGACCGTTTCATCTTCCCCGTTCAGTGGATCAATCGGCCCGACGCCGGCTTCAGAGGCATCTGTGGAACGCTCTTGGAGGGCATGGCGCGCGTAGGTAGCAAAATAAGAAACACCGCGTCTGGCGAAGTCTCGGAAATCGCCGAGATAGTCACCATGGATGGACGCCAGGCGGAGGCTGCTGAAAGAAGCGCGATTACGCTCTGCCTCGAACGCGATATCGACGTGTCCCGAGGAGATGTGCTTTCGTTGGCCGACAACCCGCTGGAGATGACCGATCATTTCGAAGCGACGATTGTCTGGATGGATCTGGATCCGGGCCTTGTCGGACGGAGTTATGATATCAAGCTGTCCACTCAGTCCGCGACCGCTTCAATTTCCGGCATCAAATATCGTGTCGACATCAATACGCTTGGGCATGAGGCTGCACGGCAGCTAGCATTGAACGACATCGGGGTCTGCAATGTTTCCGTCAGCCGCCCGCTCGTTTTCGATACCTATTCCCGGTCGAAAGCGCTTGGAAGTTTTATCCTAATCGATCGTTTCAGCAACGCGACCGTCGCCGCCGGGATGATTCGGCACAATCTCAGGCGCGCTCAAAATGTCCATCGCCAGGCCTTGTCCATCACCAGGGCCGATCGCGAGCGGCTGAACGGCCACGCCGGCAAGGTGATCTGGTTTACCGGCCTATCGGGATCGGGAAAGTCGACGATCGCCAACGCCCTCGAGCGCGAACTCCATAAGTCCGGCCGCAGAACCTATATTCTCGATGGCGACAATGTGAGACAAGGATTGAACAAGGATCTCGGCTTCACCGACGCCGACCGCGTTGAGAACATACGCCGGATCGCGGAAGTGGCAAAGCTGATGATGGACGCTGGAATTCTAGTCCTGACGGCGTTTATCTCGCCTTTCAAACGTGAACGCCAAATGGCGAAGGAATTGATAGGCGAACAGAATTTCATCGAGGTTTATGTTGATACGCCGCTGCAGGTTTGCGAAGACCGAGACCCCAAGGGCTTGTACCGAAAGGCCCGGAGCGGACAGATTCCGAACATGACGGGCGTAAACAGTCCGTATGAGCCGCCCGAGCAGGCGGAGGTGAAGGTGGATGGTTCCACGCGTGATATCGACGATACCGTCAAGTATCTCCTCGCAATCCTCGACTCCCCCGACCGCAACTGAAGCAGCGCGGATGCGCTCCCGAGATGTTGATGATGTTGTGTTTCAAAACGCCATCCAGTAAAGGCGACGAGTTGATTAACAAATTCGGCTTCGAATGGGCATGAGAGACGACGTTGCCATCTTGATGGGCACTTTTCAGGGAGCGCGATTTCTTCCCGAGCAGTTGGAATCCATTCGCGGCCAAACCTACAGCAGCTGGTCGCTATGGGTTTCGGATGACGGGTCCACCGATACAACGCTCGATCTCGTGCGGTCGTTTGAAAAAAGTGTTCGGTCGCCCGTTCACGTTGTGAACGGGCCTCGTCGGGGTTTCATCCGCAATTTTCTGACGTTAATCTGCAATCCGGCCATTGACGCAGCCTATTACGCTTTTTCTGATCAGGATGACATCTGGCATGCCGATAAGCTGGAACGCGCAGTCGCCTGGTTGAAGGAGCAGCCATCCAGTCTTCCGGCTCTTTATTGTTCGCGAACGCACACGGTGGATGAAAAGGGTGTGTCGACCGGCAATTCTCCGCTTTTCACGCGCGCCCCGTCCTTCTCGAACGCGCTGGTACAAAGCATCGGCGGCGGCAATACGATGGTCATGAACCGCGCGGCGCGCGCGCTTCTGATTGAGGGCGGTGCCGAAGCAGATATTCCAAGCCACGACTGGTGGGCCTATATTCTGGTATCGGGCGCCGGAGGGCGCGTTCGATATGATGCTGAGCCGCGCATCGACTATCGGCAGCATGCGAGCAATATTGTCGGGTCCAATTCCGGTTGGCGAGCTCGGCTTAAACGCGCGCATATGCTGACGCAAAGCCGATTTTTGAAATGGAATGGCCAGCACGTCGGAGCGCTGAGAAGGGTCGAGCATCTCCTGACGCCGGGAAATCAAGCTCTCCTTGCAGACTTTCGTAGGATGAGGACAGAAGCACTTCCTATGCGACTCCGGATACTCTACAGGTCGGGGCTGCATCGGCAGACATTGGCAGGCAACTTTGGTTTGCTTGTAGCTGTAATCCTGAAACAGATTTAGACAATAGGTGTAGGTAAATGACGGTACTTGTGTCGGGTGGGGCAGGGTTCATTGGCGGCAATTTCGTTCTCGATTGGATTGCTCAGTCGGGCGAACGGATCATAAACGTTGACAAGCTGACCTATGCCGGCAACCTCGATACGCTGAAATCGCTGCGGGGAGACGATAGGCATGTCTTTGCGCATGGTGACATCGGCGATAGAGAGTTCATTGAAAGCTTGCTGCGGACTCACCAGCCGCGCGCGATCATAAATTTTGCCGCTGAGAGTCATGTTGACCGGTCGATTCACGGCCCTGCCGCGTTCATCGAGACGAATGTTGTCGGCACGTTTAACCTGCTCGAAGCGGCTCGCGCATTCTGGCAGGAGTTGAACGACAACGAAAAATCACCCTTCCGCTTTCTGCATGTCTCCACGGACGAAGTCTATGGCAGCCTCGGCGCCACCGACGCTCCCTTCAGCGAAAACAATCGTTACGAGCCCAACAGCCCTTATTCCGCAAGCAAGGCCGCGTCGGATCACTTGGTGAGAGCATGGCATCATACTTATGGCCTCCCGGTGCTCACCACCAATTGCAGCAATAACTACGGGCCGTATCACTTCCCAGAGAAGCTGATTCCGCTGGTGATATTGAACGCGCTTGCCGGCAAGCCTCTGCCGATCTACGGCGATGGCCAGCAGATACGAGACTGGCTCTATGTGAAGGATCATTGCAGCGCGATCCGAACGGTGTTGGCCAATGGCCGAGTCGGCGAGGTCTACAATGTCGGCGGCTGGAACGAGAAGCCCAATTTGGCGGTGGTGCACACGATCTGCGATACGCTCGACGCGCTGAAGCCGCGGCAAGGCGCCGGATCATATCGCGATCAGATTACCTTCGTGAAGGATCGCCCGGGACATGATCGGCGATACGCGATCGACGCACGCAAGATCGAGCGGGATCTGGGCTGGAAACCCGTCGAGACCTTCGAAAGCGGCATAGAAAAGACTATTTCCTGGTATCTCAACAATCAGGACTGGGTGACCAATGTGACATCCGGCGCCTACCGGGATTGGCTCACTCAGCAGTACGAGAATTGACAATGCGTCCCTTGCTGATCACAGGTGCTGATGGGCAGGTCGGCTTCGAACTGCGGCGTGCTCTTGCATCACGTGGCGATGTCGTTGCTTACGGCCGGGCCGAATTTGACCTGGAAAACGAGGCGAATATCCTCGTCGCGCTGAGAGCGACGAGGCCAGCGATCATATTCAATGCGGCGGCCTATACGGCGGTTGACCGCGCCGAAAGCGAGGCCGCGCGCGCGGGCGCAGTCAACGGAATTGCGCCGGGCGTGATGGCGCGCTGGGCAGCGGATAATGACTGCGTGATGATCCATTACTCGACCGACTACGTTTTTGATGGGGAAAAAGATTCTCCCTATGTCGAAACCGATAGCACCAACCCACAGTCCGTTTACGGGAAAAGCAAACTGCAGGGCGAGGAGGCGGTGCGCGCGGCAGGGGGGCAGCATCTTATTCTTCGGACCAGCTGGGTTTACGGCCATCATGGTCACAATTTTTTAAAGACGATTCTCCGATTGGCTTCGGAGCGCGAAACGCTTCGAATTGTTGCTGATCAGGTGGGCGCGCCGACATCGGCGGCTCTGATCGCCAATACGACCGCGCGCATCGCGGACAAAATTCTGACGGATAAAAGCGCTGGTTCGGGAGTTTTTCACCTCACCGCCCAAGGCAGTGCTTCCTGGTACGACTATGCCTGCCATATCGTTGATAGAGCGACCGCGCGCGGCTTTGGGGGATTGCTGCCGACGGGCAAAATCGAGCCTATCTCCACGAGAGACTATCCTACGCCTGCAAAGCGTCCGCTCAACTCACGGCTAAATTGTGCCAAATTGATGGATTGCTTTGACTTGCCACTGTCGCCGTGGCAGGACGGCGTTGAAGAGGTCATTGGTCAGCTTGCGGCGCCAAACTAGGCGCGATCGACTTGTCGGCGTGTTGAAATCGTGATGCTAAGATCAAGCAGTCGGAACGAGAATTCTGAAATAGGGTTTTAAAATGGGTAGGGCACGTAAAGGAATTATTCTTGCTGGTGGATCTGGGACGCGCCTATACCCGGCGACGCTCGCGGTCAGTAAGCAGCTGCTGCCGATCTACGACAAGCCTATGATCTATTATCCGCTGACCACGCTGATGCTGGCAGGCATCCGCGACATCTTGGTCATTTCCACCCCGCAGGATACGCCGCGGTTCAAGCAATTGCTGCAGGATGGAAGCCAGTGGGGAATCAATCTTGACTACGCCGTGCAACCTAGCCCCGATGGCCTCGCGCAGGCGTTCTTGATTGGTGAGGATTTTCTGGGCGATGCACCATCTGCCCTGGTGCTAGGCGACAACATATTTTATGGGCATGATTTCGCGAAGCTGTTGCATGGCGCGCATTCGGTGGCCGAGGGCGCGACCGTATTTGCATACCACGTCCAGGATCCGCAGCGTTACGGCGTCGTCGACTTCGACGAGAAGGGGCGCGCGATAAGCCTCGAAGAAAAACCCAAGTTGCCGAAGAGCAATTACGCGGTCACGGGTCTTTATTTCTATGACAACCAAGTGATCGATATCGCCAAGTCGCTGAAGCCTTCGCCGAGAGGCGAGCTGGAAATAACAGACTTGAACGCTGTATACCTCGCAAGGGGCCAGTTAGACGTGCAAACGATGGGTCGCGGCTACGCTTGGTTGGATACCGGCACCCATGAATCAATGCTCGAGGCCAGCCACTACATCGAGACAATCGAAAGCCGCCAGGGCTTGAAAGTTGCTTGCCCTGAAGAAATCGCTTTTCGAAGCGGATGGATCGATGGCGGCCAACTCGAGGCTTTGGCCGAGCCACTGAAGAAGAACTCCTACGGCCAATATCTGCTACGGCTCTTGCGCGAGAAGGTGTTCTACACCGATCCGGCATCGCTTCCATCGCCCAAGTGAAAGGAGAGCAATGAAGGTCATCGACACCACCATACCGGACGTGAAAATCATAGAGCCGGCGGTATTCTCTGACGATCGTGGATTTTTCTTCGAAAGTTTCAATCAAAGAAAATTCGAAGCGGCGATTGGCCGGTCTGTTTCCTTTGTGCAGGACAACCATAGCCGATCCACGCAAGGTGTCCTCCGGGGATTGCACTACCAGCTTGAACCGCATGCCCAGGCGAAGTTGGTTCGTGTGTCGCTTGGTGCCGTATTCGATGTCGCGGTGGATATTAGGCGCTCGTCACCGACGTTCGGCCAATGGGCTGGTGCCTTGTTATCAGCCGAAAACAAGCGACAATTCTGGATCCCGGAAGGCTTCGCCCATGGGTTCGTTACGATCAGCGAGCAGGCGGAATTTCTCTATAAGACAACAAACTACTATGCGCCCGAAAGCGACCGCGGTATCCGATGGGATGACCCGGTCATTGGTATCGATTGGCAGGGCGTCAAGGATCCGCTCCTATCGGCAAAGGATGGAGCTCAACCGCTTCTGGCGGACGCGGTGACCTTTGGCTGAAGGGCCATCAAGTGAGGACGGCGCTGGCTCACTTGGGCTCTGCAACGGCATGATATCGGCCTGAATCACCGGCCATGTCGAGCCGCGAAAACCCATAATTGCATCGCGGCGAAATTGATCAGAGGGATCAAAACGCTGATGATGCCGAAAACGACCCAGCTGTCGCTCTGCGGAAGACCGCTCATTTCCCTGTTAACGGCGGCGATCACTGCGATACTTACGAACTGCATCACGCAAAATTTCGCCCATTCCCGCATTGCGCTGCCCTTCGACCGGAACGTGATCCGGCGATGAGCAAGAAAGGAAACGGGGACCAGCAAGGCGTAGGTCGCGAAGGCGGCGATGCTTCTTCCCATCCCGAGACCGTACACGAATAGATTTGCGATAACGAAATACGCCAATGTGTTCACGATGCCGATGAGGACGAATTTCACGAATCTAACAAGCGTGTCTCTGTCGGAAAACGACGTGGCGCTCACGGGCGACCTGCGACGTAATATTGGGCGCCGAAGGGCAGGCTGCCAAACATATCGTCAACAACTCTGGCGACACCATCGATGGCCGGTACCGTCAATATATATCGACCTTCGATGTTCTTGAGGCCGGCGTCGCCGAGAATCGATGCCGTTTGCCGTTTGGTGAGGAGGACCGCATTTTCATCGAACGGGCAATTGGAGACGATCCACTTGGTCAAAGGGTTGTAGGGATTGTGTTCGAAGATGACGACAAGGCCGCCCTTGCGCGTGACGCGCACCATTTCGCGGCTGAATTCATTCCATTGTTGCGGGGGAACGTGGTGCATCACGCAGATGGCGAACGACGCGTCGAATGTTCCATCGCCGAATGGCATCGCCGTCCCGTCGTAGTCAACATAATCCACATTCGGATTATTCTTCCGCCCTTCTTCGATGCACTCGGACGACGGATCGATCCCGGTGATCTTCCCGACGCTGTCCTTGAGGAGCGGATGATAGCTTCCGACGCCGCAGCCGACGTCGAGAATACTCAGGGACATCGGATTTCCGACTTTCTCGCGCAGAAGTGAGACCAGCCGAACAGCCTTGGCCTTCGTGAAAAAGTCGAGCTTCAGACCAGAAAATGAGATCGCCTGGTTGACGGTGTCGGCATAAGTTGTTCGATACGCGTCAAATTCGCTATTGTTTTGGTTGCTCAAGGTCAGGGCCCTCCTATAGAAGCTTGAGAGCGCAAGTACCACTGTCGAAGCAGGCTCCGCAACCTAAAGAGAAGGCAATGCCGGTTCGCATACTACACTTGGCCTTCGCGGTAAACCTTTCGGTGGTCGGTGCCATCGCGCTGTGCGCCCACTATGTCTGGGTCGAGCATCCGGCCTACACTTGGGACTATGCGAACTACTGGAACTTTTTCAAATCCTACGGTTGGGAGCTTACGCAATCGCCAATTGCGGTTGCCAAGGACTGGATGGCAAGCATTCAGTCCGACGATTATAATCCGTCGGCGGTCCTGCCCCTTCTGCCTTTTTACCTTTTGTTCGGGGGCAATCGTACTTCCTATATAACGGCGATCGTGCTGGTTTATCTCATCCCGACCGCTTTAACGGCGACCGCGGTTAGCGCTGCCGTCGCAAGGGCGAGTATGACGATTGCGATTTTTGTGGTCTGCCTGACTTTTCCGCAATTCTGGCAAGCTGCCCTTCGTGGCGAACCTGATATCGTCGGCACTTTCTTTCTGGGGTCGGCAACTCTTCTTCTTATAACCTCCGATTTTCTCTCGCGATCGCCGGTTGTCTATGGACTGGCGATCGGATCCGCATTGTATGCGCCATTTCTGCTTCGTCGTTGGTATGCCTACAGCATAGTGATTTTTTTTGTCGCCGCTTTCGTTGTCGGCCTTGCCAAAAGACTTTACAGCGGGGCTGATGTGAGATCGATCATGATGCTGGTTCTGGGGCTGGCGGTAGCCGGGGGCACGGCTACGGTTCTTGGCTTGTCATTGCAGTTTGCTTTCATCAAGAAGATCTCGGCAGTCTCCTATGGGGATCTGTACAGCGCGTACCAAAGGCCGATCAGCGAACACATCCTCATCATTGCGAGACGAGCCAGCGTGTATACGTGGGTACCTACCGTGGTCGGTATCATTGTCGCAATTCATCGGCGAAATTTCGAGGCGATGTTTTGCTTGCTGGCAGCCGTCGGAACCTTCTTCTTCTTCATACAGACCCAGTATCTCGGCATTCATCATGCGCTGCCGATTTTCTTTTGGCTTACACCCTTACTGATCATCGGCTTTCAGTGGCTTGCGGAGAAGCTTGGTACCAGCTTGACTCCCATTGCCGTGCCGTCGGTCGCGGCTCTCTATCTGGCAGTTTCTCCCTCATCAGACTCGCTCAACAAATTCTGGTCGCTTTTCATACCATCCGAGAACATGCGGCCGCTTCATCTCGAAAATTTCGACCAATACCAGAAGCTTACTAACGATCTCGAGAATAATGCGAAAGCCGGGGGCAAGGTCGCCGTCTTTGCTTCCAGCAAACAACTCTCGGATTCGCTACTGGTCGCGCTGGAACCAAAATTGACGCCCGCGATGGTCCTAGCACCGCACATAGCCGCGGCCCAGGGTTTCCCCCTGGACTTGTTCGACGTCGATTTTGGGGTCACCGCAACGCCCGACCAAACGCACCAAGCCCCTGGTGCGCAAGATAATATCGTGGTGCCAGGTCTCTGGATCAAGGAGGGAAAAGGCTTCGGGCAAGCGTTCGAACGCGTTTCGGAATACAGGCTCCAAGGCATGACGGCCTATCTCTATCGCCGCGTGCGTGCCGTCACGGCTGAAGAGAGGACGCAGTTGATGAACGAACTTGCGCGACATTATCCCGGATTACCGGATCTCTATCCCCCGAGCGGAAAACAATGAACATGAGCGAAGACATTAGGCTTTCCATCGTTGTCCCCGTCTATAACGGGAAGGATACGATACGGGAACTGACCGCCCAGATCTCGTCGACTCTCGCGCCATCCGAGTATGCCGAGTACTACGAGATCATATTGGTCAACGACTGTGGCAAGGCAGACGCGTGGCCGACCATCAGGGAGCTCGCAGTTGAATTTCCATATGTGCGGGGCATAAACCTCAGAAAGAACTTCGGGCAGCACAATGCGACAATGGCCGGCCTTTCGTATGCGAGGGCCGACATCATTATCGTGATGGACGAGGATCTCCAACATCCTCCGTCCGCCATCCTGCCGCTGGCGGCATCGATCCGCGCCGGCAACGATGTTTGCTACACCCGCTACCAAGACCGCAAGCATGCCACATGGAAGCGCTGGGGCAGCAGCTTCAATGATTTCATGGCACAATGGATCATTCGCAAGCCGCGTGGCCTTTACCTTTCGTCCTACAAGGCGGTCAGCAAGGGTGTCGCGGAAGCGATCCTGGGCTATGACGGTCCATATCCTTACATCGACGGTCTGCTGTTATCCACCACGAATTCCATCGACGCGATCGATGTATATCACCAGGAGCGCCTGTCGGGCGTGAGCAGCTACAACCTGAGGAGACTGGTCTCCCTATGGCTGAAAATGGCAACGGGAACCTCGGTTTATCCGTTGAGACTCGCTACTTTCGCAGGCTTTGCCGTGGCTGTCGTCAGCCTGTTGCTGCTGCTCTATGTGTTGGCGATTCGCATGCTGAACCCGGATATACCGCACGGCTGGGCGTCCGTCGTTTGTACGATCCTGTTCATCGGCGGAATGCAGATGGTTTTTCTCGGCGTAGTGGGCGAGTACGTGGGGCGCATCTACCTGCGTCTCAACAAGGTTCCCCAGTTTATAGTCCGGGACACGACCTTTCCGGCGACCAGGATGGGCAAGCGTGCGGCATCCGAGAACGACCAGCGGTGAAACGGGGCTGAGAGGCTGGCTGGGCGGAAGCATTAGCATGATTGTCAATTCTTACAGAAGCGCGGTTGTCTCCTATGCGGCGCTTTTCCTCATTCTTACGTCCGTATTCTGGATCGGCGGCGAAGTCGTCGCCCCCGACCGCCAGTTTTTGGAACTGGCTGCGGTCGACCCGACCGGTTCACCCCGGATCGAGAATCGAAAATTTGGTGATTTTACCAAGGCCTACATTCCGGAAATCCTAGCGCAGATGAGCAGCAAGCGTTCCGGCTGGCTAACCTACTGGACCGATCAGAATGAACTGGGCAGACCCCTCCAGCACCTCTTCGGTTTCAGCCCCGCTTACTTTCCATCATGGATCATCTCAAGGCTGACGAATAACCCGTGGGTATTTATTAGCATACTGTCGTTATCGACATGCTTCGTATCCGGCTTGTTCCTTATTTTGTTGTGCCGCGAGTGGCAGCTTTCTCCCATGGCGGCACTCATTGCGGCCATCACCTTCGCCGCATCCCCCTATTTCATGTATTGGCTAACGTTTCCGATGTTTTCCTCGGTGTGGTGCTGGTCGACAGGTGCGTTGTGGGCAATGACACGGCTAGCCAGGAGGATCGATCTCCTGGTTTGCGGTGCGTTGGCGTTCATCGTCTATAGCCTGCTAATGACGGGTTATCCCCAGATCATCATGTTTCACACCTACTTGCTTGTGGCATACGGCCTCCACCTCGCCGCCAAGAAAGCGCGCTCAGAAACCCGTCAATGCGTTCACTTCATGGCGGCATGCTTTTCCGCCGTTGTCGTCGGCACGGTTTCAGTCCTGCCAGTCTATGCCGATTTGTTTGTGCTTCGCGCCGATTCCGCACGCGTCTCGACGGATCCAGCGTTTTTCCTGAGCGCCTTGCCGCCGCTGAATAGCATGTCAGATTTTGTGCAGCTGTTAGTGTTCGGTATTGTACCCGAGCTATTTGGAAACCCCATTTCTCCTTCATATCCCTGGCCCTATAACGGAATCAGTATCACGGTGGTTGTGGCTTTCTTCGGTATCTTCGTATTGATTTCCGGGCTTCGACGAACATGGCCGTGGTGGCTAGCAATTTCAGTTGTCGTACTGTTTTCGGTTTGCACTCGGCTATATGCCTTCGGGATCCATCATCTTGGATTCAATCTCTCCCGCAACAATCCGCTTGATCTCATCATGATTCCGCTGATCGCGATCGTGGCCTTCGGCGCAGACTCGCTGTTAGGAAATCGCGAGGGGCTTCGATGGAAAGTATTGGCTGCGGCTGCCTGCTCTAGTATATTTGTTATCTTCGCGGTTTCATACGGTATTTATGGTGGTCTAAATATAAAATGGGCGTCTTCTCTCTGTATGTTGGCGGTTTTATTTCTATTTGCTGCTCAATTCAGAAAAACAAATGAGCTATACATTATTTTGGCTATATTGTTGTCCATGTGGATAACGTCCTACCCCATGATCTTAAGTCAGGATCCGAAGGACATCGCGACATCTTCAGCCCTGACAAGCAAAATACGAGAAAATCTGCCGGACGGCTCGCGCTATGCCGTGGTGTCCGGAGATCTCGCCGTGCTGCCACCGAACTTTAATGCAGCTCTTGGGCTGCCGTCGATACACAGCTATGATAGTCTGTCACCGCGGCGTTACCAGACGCTGATCAAGGAACTGGGAGGGGATGTGTTCACCTATGGGCGGTGGAATTCGTTCATATCCCCCGACTATGAGGGTACGGCGTTCTGGATGAGCAACATCGGGCTTGTGTTGTCCTCTTCCCCCATAGTCAACAGAAATCTCGGCTATCTAGGAACGACATCCGGTGTCCTGCTTTACAGCGTCAAATCGCGAATGGGATATGGCCTACAGCTATTCGGCCAGTTTGCCTCGACGGGCAATGAAATCAGCCTCGCAGATCCAAGGAACTTGCCGTTGCAGGACGTGCATAAGACCGTAGACAAGGGTGACACGGTTGAGTTCGAAGTGAGCGGCAACGCACCATCGCTCGTGGTGCTCAGCCAAAAATTCTATCCCACCTGGATTGCGTCCGTCAGGACCGACCAAGGCTGGCGACCGGCGAGGACAGTCGTTGTCAACGGCGTCTTTCAGGGCGTTGTGCTCTCCGCCGGAGTGACACAGGTTCGCCTCGAATTCAAGCCATACACACGTTTCGCGTGGATCGGACACATCTTCTGGTTTCTTCTGTTCATGCTGATCGTCATCCGTGCGTTACCGCGAGGCAGCAAGCGCATTTCCCCCTAGGGTGTAAACTCATAAAATCGCTTGGTGTTTAGGTGTTTATCGCCCGTCGTGCTTCGAGGCTTCCGAATGAGGGAGCCTTTATGACGCGTCGCCGCTACGAACTCACCGATCGACTGCCTAGCCGCCTGTCGGCAGAACGGCAAGTCCCCGGTTGGTGCCTGAGGCTCTATTGGTCCTGACGCTTCAACGTTGCAACCATTTGCGAAAGCCTGGCGCCGAGGGGCTTTCTCGCGAAATCGAATGCCGCACCTGCCGCTTGTAGCAGTGGCGTAAGCGGATGGTAGATTGACGGCCGGCTGGCCGAGGCTTTTACCAAGCCCAACTCGCGGAGAACATTGAGTACGGAAATACTCCAGAACGGCGCGCCTTGCGTATAGTCGAAGCTCGCAATCGCCAATCCGCTCTTCGCTGCCGTACGCTGCAAGCTTTCGTGGTTGAAGATAACGAAATGTCGCGGCGTGTGATAACCCGCCCAGGAATGATTTCGAAAAAGCCGCGCATCAAGGCTGTCGAAATTCGGTGTCTTGACCCAGATGATGCCATGCGGCGTGAGTAGACCCGCCGCCTTTTTCAGAATAGCGCTCGGATCCTCGACGTGCTCGATGAGATTAAGCATCAGTACAAGGTCGAAAGACCTCCCCGCGGGATCAAAGTCCTCGAAGCGTGTCAGATGAAAGTCGTGGCCTTTGCCGAGGGCTAGGTTTCTCGCCCCGTCGTCAATATCAACGACAGTCGTGTATTTCACTCTCCTGTCTGCCAATTTGACCTGATCGAGTAGGAAGCCTGTGCCGCCGCCGATATCGAGTACGGAAAGGCTATTTCCAGGTATCTTCCGGGTCAGCGCGGCCAACGCGCGCCTATCAAGCCACTCCTTGGTGGCAACAACGAAGTTCTTCTTCGTCTCTTTGAAGGAATAATAGTTGGGTGGGTATATTTCACCGAGCCGATGGCTCAGCATCGGGTCGATGAAGATGACATCACACGCCTGGCAATGATGGAAATCAAACTCCCGATCAGACGTGAAATACTCGATGTCCTTGGCACGTGCGTGAAAACGCGTCTGTTTTCCTTTGCAAAGCGGGCATTGCGGCATTTGACGATCCTAGATCGAGAGCAATTTCAGGAATGTTTGTGCGTATGTTGTCTTGCGCCGCTCGATTATCGGCCCCGCCTTTGTGGTCAGGAGAAAGCGCTCCAACTCCGCGAGATTCGTGTAAGACACCTGAGGTTCCCAGTGGTGGAGAAGATGTCGGTTGAAGCCAGCGCCGCCAAAGGTCGAGCCGAACGGGCCATCTTCGAACATGCGTGTCACAGCTCCATGGGGAACCACGCGGTAATCATTCATTTTACCGGCGGACTCGTCGCGATGTTCTAGAAGCTGGCGCAATGCTCCGAAAAACGGGAACATCATACCAACGCCGATCAGCCAGCCCAGCGACAGCCACCAGAGCCCCAAAAGGAAGGAGATCGCGATAAAGCCGCCGTGCACGGCAATCGCGACAAGCGGCGCCAGCGACAGTTTTTCCTTCGTTTTCGTCTTTTTCTCAACGATGCCCTTGCGCGCAAGCAGCACCTCGATGACGCGCAACCCGAACAACGCCCTGGCGAAGAAGACCAGGTTCAGAGGAAAAAAATAAGTCGATTCGCTGTCATCGACGGATCCAAGCGCTCTGTGATGCTCGAAATGAACCTTGCGATAGGCCGAGACGGTCGTGCCTATCATCCATGAAATATACTGGTCGCACAGTCTATCGCTTTCAGCGCGGTCAGGAGCCAGATTGTAGTGCGCGCCCTCGTGGATGAACAGTTGCAGATAAGCGACCCAGTAACCGATCGACAAAGCACCCAGAAAACCCAGCAGCAGTGCGGGAACGCCTAGCAGCGGAAGGGCGCCAACCAGCACAATCGTCCCAGCCAGCATGGTATAGCCAAACACGATGTCGCGGCGAACCTTGGCGTAGTCGGGTTTCAGAGACTGCAAGAGCTCCTTGTATCTCATATCCCAGACTTCCCGTCTCAATACCGCGAAGTTGGCAGAGAAATCGTCAAACTTCTCTTCTTTCATTGGCCATACCGATCTCCTGAAAACACGTGGATGGACGAAACACGAACTGCCACCCCAAGTCAATGACGCTGTATTTTGACCTGCAGATCGTCATGCCTACTGATCTCGCCCTCACATTCTATTCGGTTCTAAGTTCACTCAAGCGTGATTTAGGCGTTGTATGAGGGCTGCTGCTCCAAGAAGAACCTGCGTCCGCGCTGCGGTCAACAGGCTGCAAGCTTGCCGATGTCCTCGGAAGGGCAATAGCGTCCGGGCGAGTCGCTGAGCTTGACCAATATCAGATCCCCCAGCATCCGCACCGATCCGCGGCGAGGCCATGACGGCATCTGCGCAAATTCAGGGATCAGAGCGTTCCGATCGCCGGGCTCCACTGCGACCAGATCCTGGTAACCAAGCAACCACATAAATGACACGATACGATTCGGGTTACCGCCGTCCCACGAGAAGAACGAGCCGCCAGCGGAGGAGTACAGTCCGACAGGGTAAATGGGGTCCGGGGCTTTCAGGCCACCGAAGAATTCGACTTTGTATGGACCGACCATGTCCGCCACCTCAGAAATTCGCGCGTATAAGCGCGTAGCAGTCGACCTGTCGAATTCGGACCGCAGTAGCCGGACTGTCTGGTAGCCGCTGATGGCCGAGGCGGATTGAAATCCGACCAGGAGGGTCGCGACGACGCCAAGTACCGCGATGCTTCGTTGCTCGGCGTACATCGCGACGATCGCCATTGTCCATAGGGCGACAGGTACTCCGAGCAATGCCCGAGGCGGGAAATACTGACCGCCCGCGATGACGACAAAGCTCAACGGAATGAGAAGGAGGAATATCGCGAAGAGGCCGTCCCGCCACGGCCGCTGCCAGGCGATGACCAAACCAAAAATGACGGTGAGCATTGCGGTCGAATAGAGGGCGGGGCCGTAAATTTCGCCGGCTCCCGCGTATATTTGAAAAAGAAACAGAAGGCTTCTGAGGACGACGTCGCGCACATCCCCGACAAGAACCGACAGGCGCACAAATTGCCCCACATAGCCGGGCGAGACGTCGAATGCCGCCGCGAACAATTTCCCGAGGAAATAATACAGGCCGACGGCTGCTACCCATACCATCAGGGTCTGCAACAGGGCGCGAACCGCCGCTCTCATGGGTGGAGCTGTGATGATGATCCAGGACAGGACGAGAGTGGGAAATACGAAGGTGAAGGATTGATAGAGCGCTATCGCGCAACCTACGAGGATGCTTTCTGCAATTACATGGTAGGGCCGCCCTTCCTTGGTCGCCACACGGGCGATCAGGAGCCTAAGTGCGCCGCAACAACACAGCAGACCCAGTCCGACCTGAACGACGTTTGCGGAAAATTCGAGGATGAAGCTCCATATGGGAAAGCCTACAAATATCGGAAATGCAGCAGTCGCGCGCAAATCCAGAGGTAAATTGCAGGTTCTCAACAAAAGCTGGTAGGCATAGGCCGCTGCAATTCCAAAAATAGCCAATGTGAAATACGGGGCCAGATGCGGCGGAAACAAAATGGTAACAATATAAGCTGCCCACCGCCCCTGCGTTATCCAGTATAGGTACGTGTGACTTCTGATCGTCACCTCCGCATCTATGGACAAGGGTAAAGACGCGAGCATCGGAAAATATACAAAGGCGAAAACAGAGAACAGGATTGATATTCTCTTTGCATCGCTTCCAAAACTCATTGCTTTTCCCAATCTTTCCAGATGCCTGTCAATGACTTCCGTGGCCGACTGCGGAGCTGGCCAGCCGGCACAGCGTCACTGCCCTATCGCATTCCGGCATCTCCGAAAACGGAAGGCGGGTCAAAACGAATCCGGCTGGCAGGAAGTAGCCGCATTGGCGAAGCTCGATACGAAATCCGCATAGGCCATCAAGAATTTTTCAGATTTCAATTCCGCTTCAGCCAATCCGCAAATCGCAGCAAGCCGTCGTCGAAATCGATTTTTGGCGCCCAGTCCAAAGCCCGCCGTGCCCTTTCGATGCTCAAGACGCTCGCGGGCACGTCGAACGGGCGTCCGGGGAGATAACGACGATCAGCTTTCAGTCCGGTGACCCGCTCGATCCCGTCAAGCAGTTCATTGAGGCTGTAGCCGCGCCCGGATCCGATGTTGAAAATGCGCTCGTCGGCTTCCTGAAAAGCCGCTGCTATGAGCGCGTCGATCACGTCGCTGATATAGATGTAGTCGCGAACAACCGAGCCGTCGCCCCAGATCTCGACGGGTTGACCACGCAGTACCTTTCCCAGGAAGACGGCAACAGCTCCTTGGCTTGCCATGACCCGCTGTCTTTCGCCAAATGGATTTGCCAGTCGTAGCACGGAGTATTCGAGGCCATGCAAAGTATAAAATAGATGCAAGTATTTTTCGATCGCGAGTTTGGTTATTCCGTATGATGAGACCGGGGCAGTAGGATGCGTTTCGAGGATCGGCAGTTGCTGAGGAGGGCCATACACCGTTCCTCCCGACGAAACGAATACCACTTTCTTCACTTTGGACTTTATGGCGTGCGACAGCAGCCGGACCGTGCCGACTACGTTGCTCTCGATATCGAAAACCGGGTCGGCGTTGGAAGACTGGGGCAAAGTCGTTGAGACGAGATGAAAGCAAATGTCACATCCTTCAAGCGCGCTAGTTGCCTCGACCTCGCTGGTGAAATCGCCTTCTAAGAGCTCGAAGTTGGGATCGCCGAAATGAGGGTCGCTGATCGGCTGAACATGAGGACGATCAAAGCAGCGGACAAAATGCCCCTGTTTGATCAGTTCGTCGACCAAATGCGATCCGATGAAGCCGCGTCCCCCTAATACCACGCAACGATACTTCGCCTGATTTCGCTGATAAACTGAACTACTCACGATGTTCTCCCCGTATCGCTGCATCCGGCCGGAAAACGGCTCGATATACCTGCTCATATCGTTCGACCATGGCCGATATCTCAAACCGTGCGGCAGCGCTTTGGACCCGCGCAAGCAGGGCTCGATAAAGTGCATGATCGTCAGCTAGACGCGCGAGCAAATCCGCGAGCGCGGGGATGTCGATTTCCCAGTCCTCCAGGTCGAACAGTGCGCCTGCCGGGCCATCCGGTGTTTCCAGCATGCCGGCAATCTCGCCTATATTGCTTGCCAGGACAGGCTTGCCCGACAGGATGCAATCGATCAACACCAGTGGAGCGCTCTCGCCTTTGAAACGTGAGGGCAGGAAACCGATGTCGGAAGCCGCGAAGTAATCTCGGATGTTTGATTGAAAGCCGAGAAAATGCACATGGTCGTCTTGACGCATCGATTGCAATCGGTTGAATTCCGGGCCTTCGCCGATCAATAGCAACTGAATCTTGCGCGTTGAACACTGATTGGCGAGTCCAACGGCCTCGATCGCCTCCGTCCATCCTTTTTCCGGGATAGCGCGCGAGACAAGGCAAACGACAAAATCATCTTCCGCAATTGCTAGGTCCTCGCGGGCGATTGCACTGATTGCCTTCGCGGGCAAGGCATTGTCGATTCGGCTAAAAATCTTGCTATCCACAAGATCTGAAGGAAATGCCAACAGGTTTTTCGTGGCGGTGTACACGAATGCGTCGACGCGTGTTCTCAGCAGAGGCATCAGACCCTGCAATTGCTCCGAGGTCATTAGCTCATACATCCCGTGAGTGGTAACCACCTGCTTTATACTCGAGTTGCCAAGCAGTAGCATCGCGAGTGACATGTCGACCCAGGCGTGGTGCGAGTGGACGATCTCAATTCCCATATTGGTGCATAGTGCGCCTACCTGCTCAAGGTTTTCCAACTCAAGCACGGCCACGCCTGCCGATAACATCGATCTGACGCCCGGTTCGGTTGGTTGCTCTCCGCAGTTCAGCAGAGTGACCGCATAGCCTTTTTGGTACAGCAGATTGGCGAGCATGATGGGGAACGTCTCCCCGCCGCCAGCGGCGAGTGCGTAAACTGCCATCAGTAGATTGGGCCGCCGCGTCTCGGCATGCGGGCGTATCCGATCAAGATCGTAAAGCTGCCTAAATTCCGTTAAGCGGCCGTTACCTCGTTGAGTGCACCAGTGGTTATACAGGATCTCTTCCTGGCGCTTCAGACCGACCTCGTCAAAATGATACATCGCCGCCATGTATTTTGCGACGATCTCATGCTCCCTGTAATAGATATCCTGCTTTTGCGCTCCAACGGACGTGTTCGAAACGTGCTGGCGATAGAAATTCGTGGTGTCCGGACTATAGGCGATCAGTCCGCCACGGATAATAGTGAGATAGAATATCCAGTCTCCGCATAGCCGCAACCGCAGCCACTCCTGGTCCTCAAACAGCTCCATCCGACCGGGATGACGGAACAATGCGCTACTGACATTCGGTACGAGGTTCTTTGCTATCCAGCCGGAATTCACCATCGCATGCGCGGACTGGATGAACGGCCGGTCCCAACAATTCATACCAAGATCGTGAAGATAATCCTCGAGGCTCCAGACTGTCTCTTCGGGAGTGCCTCGCACGAACTCCGTCCGCGCAAAAGCCAGTTTGACCCCTTCGTTCTGGAAACAACGGACTAGTTCCTCCAAAAAATTGTCCGAGCAATAATCATCGCTTTCAGCAATCCACACGAGATCGCCCGTCGCCAGTTCAAGTCCCTTTCTCCATTGATTGAAGACCCCGCCGGAATTCGTCTCATTAAAGTGACATACTGTCTTATCGGGATAGCGCTCGGCAAACGCCTTTAGCACATCCACGCTTCCGTCCTGGGAACAGTCGTCCAGCAAGATCACTTCAGTATGTGGATAGGTCTGGCGGTAGATCGACTCGAGTCTTTGTGGCAGGAAAGCTGCATGATTGAAGTTAGGCACAATGATGGAAACACGTGGTGTGAATCCAGGTGCTGGAGGCGGTACTTCGCCATAAAGCGTTTCAGCCGATAGAGAACTTGTACCGCCAGCTAGAGACTTGCCGCTCAAGATATGTGCCCGCCGGATAACGCCGCGGATCCCTTCGCGCCTGAATACGCCTGCCACCCTCGAAATCGCAAGGCGCCACGAACCCTGATAGAAACGAACGGCAGGGAGAATGGCGCCGGGAAGCGCTGCAATATGATGATACCTGCGACCTATCCCGCCACAAGTGTGTGCCAAGACTCTAAGAAGTACCTTCGCCTTCCGCAAAGGCGCCGTCACACGCCATGAGAACGAGTGACGCAATATCTCGAGATCACGCCGTAGGCTGGCTAGCATTCTGTCGCGTTCCTCAATCGCTTTCCTAAGTTTCGTCGTCTCTTCGGAAAGCTCTTGGATTCGGTCGTCCCGTGCCGATAGCTCCTGCGACAGAGTCGCAAGTCTAACGGATGTCGTTTCAAGCTCCTCTTTGTGCACGTACAGTTTGTCGGCAAGCCGCAACAATGGCTCGATGCGCCGAAATTCACCGGACCAGACCTCAAGTTGCGCTTTGAGGGAGGCCGCATCCAACGAGAGGCGATCGGCAGACACATCGACTAGCGTCGCATAGATGTCGCGCACCAGTGGCGGGCAGGCATCGTCGTTTACCAGATCCCGCAACTTGAAAGTTGTGTGACGAAGCGTCGTATCGAGAAACTCGACTTTATATTTCTCAAGCTCCTGCGGAATGATGTCTAGGCCGAGAGAAGCGGCAATGCGCTTCAACTCATGATCCGGCGATTGCATAAGCCTATCATAATCGACGATAACGCGTCGTGAGCCGCCGCTGAATTGCAAGCTTGTGATGACGTGGCCCAGCCACAGCGAATAGCTTTTCTCCGGTTCGAACCCATCCCTGCTCTCAAGCGACTTAGCGACGCTGCGTGGATTTCGAAGCGCAAGGACATAGCTGACATTGAAACCGCAATGAGAAAATATCTGTTTCCAAAACGGGAGAAGCATGGCAACGCGAGGATCCTTGAATCCAAAAAATCCAGTGCTGCCCACCTTCGACCTCATCAGGTGGACGGCACGCGCGAAGAAACCTTCGCTCTTTAGCTTTTCTACGTCCACCTCGTCGATCGGTCTTAAATGATGCCAATCGCTTTTGAGAGCACGCAGCATCTCAATGTTGATGGCATTCAAATCCAGATCTTCCCAAAATCCCTTGGCGTTATTTCCCTCCACCGACGGCATGAGGTTATCCCCCAAGCCGACTCCAAGAACCTGGAGAGATCGTGTCAAGGCACTTGTACCACTGCGATGCATACCCAGTACAACGACCAAGTTCTGTTCAATATGCTGCATGACGTCTTTCTCAAGCATAAGTTTTATCGAGAAGAACTTCCGCTCGGCATTCGAAGTCGACTATGCCCGTGGCTAGGTTATCTCGTTCTGTCGCGACCCGGAACATCGCGATATCCACGAGGCGATGAAGATACAAGTCACTTCCGTGGACATCCCCTATAACGCCGGCGTTCAGGAAGTAAACTCCAGGATTGAGTGAGCATCTAAAATTGAACTCGACCGTGTATATTTGGCCGGGCTCGACCTGGGCCAGAGCGGTGCGGGGTGATGACGCCGATGCACAACCGCCCAGTTCGACGCCTGCGGTAGTCTTTATCATCATGCCAAAACGAACACGAGTTGCGGGCTTGTCGAAGACAACGGTGTAACTGTAGCGATAGGTGCGCCCCATAATAAGATTGTTGATCTGATCTCCGCCGATCGTCGTCACACGCGGATCTACGATACGAGCGCCATGTGATTCATAATCGATGGTGCTCGCTGGCTTAAGATGCGGATCAAAACTCTCTCTCGCGCCGTCGTCGTGCCTGGCTACAATCGCTTCCGTTCGGTCGCTCGCCACCGCATTTGGCTCATGCGAATTCGTTCTGCAGATTTCTTCGCGGATCGTCGCGCGGGTTTGTTCTGGGGCATAGAGCAGTTTCTGATATGATCCTACAATCTGCTTAGGAATGCCGGCGGCCAGCTTCTCGCCTTGGTCCATCAGAATAGCCCTGTCGCATAGCTCCACGATCTGCGATGCAGAGTGCGATACAAAAAGGATTGTCGCGCCCCTTGCGCGAATTGCTTCGATCTTAGAAAAGCATTTGCGTTGAAACAGTTCGTCTCCGACCGACAGCGCTTCATCAACGATCAAGATCTCCGGCTCGACATTGATAGCAACGGCAAATGCCAGACGGACCATCATACCGCTGGAATAACTTTTGACCGGCTGTTCGATAAAGGCGCCGATATCTGCAAAAGCGGCAATCTCGTCAAAGCGAGCGTTGATTTCATTGGTGCTCAAACCAAGAACTGTCGCGTTCATATAGACATTCTCGCGGCCGGTGAATTCCGGATTGAAGCCGGACCCAAGCTCAAGCAGTGCAGAAATCCGTCCGTTCGTCTCCACTTTGCCGGATGTGGGATTGAGTGTACCGCAGATCAGTTGAAGCAGCGTCGACTTGCCGCTGCCGTTTCGGCCAATTATCCCGACGGTCTCGCCTCTTTGAACTTCCAAGGAAACGTCTTTCAGTGCCCAGAATTCCCTGAAGTAGCGGTTTGGCGTGCCTCCGAGATACCGTTGAAGCCGCGGCATCGCGAGCTGTTTCAACCGATCCCGTGGATGCTCGTAAATCTCGTAGCATTTGCTGGCATGCTCGACCTTGATGGCAACACTAGAGGACATCGGCAAAGCCCTTACGCGTTTTCTGGAACCACACAAAGCCAATCCATGCGATCGTGACAGAAACCAAGGTGTAAATGCAAAAATCGACAAAATCCGGTTGCTTGCCCCAAAAAAGGACATCCCGCGAATACTCGATCATTGGTGTCAACGGGTTCAGGTACATCAATGCGCGGTAGGTTTCCGGCAAGGAACTCGCCGGATAAAATATTGGCGAGAGAAACATAAGGGCCGTAACGATGAGGCCGACAAACTGGGACACATCGCGGATGAAAACCCCTAGGGACGCAAGTATCCAACCTAAACCCAAAGAAAACAGGCAAAACGGCGCAATCAAAAACGGAAAAGACAGAACTGTTGCCTGTGGCGTTCCATAAAAAAGCATGTATGCCAAAAGCCAGACAGAAAGGCTTATGAACAGATGAAACAGTGCTGATCCGATGGCTACGGACGGCAATATCTCAAGTGGGAATACCACTTTCTTGACGTAGTTGACGTTACTAATAATGAGATTTGGCGAACGGCTAATAATCTCGGCGAATAAATTGAAAGGCATCAGTCCTGCGAACAAAATAAGAGCGAACTCTGCCTTGGAGTTGCCGTTTGCACCCCAACGCGCTTTCAATATTTCGCTGAATACGAAAGTGTATATCGCAAGCATGAAGAGCGGATTGAAAAATGACCACAAAATACCGAAAAACGATCCTCGATATCGACCTATTATCTCTCTCTTAATTAAAGCCTTGAGAAGACTTCTATTACGCCAATGACTTACAGCCATCTCTGGCAAGCTCGCAGAAAAACGCTGCATCTGTAAAACAACTCCGCCTCATTCAGTATGGCAGCTAATCCATCCTTGGCCGTAATTTTATGCTGCCTTCGAGCGGCCACTCTACCCTACTATCGATAATTCCCCAATCAACGAGGCCCATACTCAGAGCTGTTAGATTTACTACGCTACTTGGGAATGAGGGTGTCACCGATGCCAACTTCCTTTCCCCGGCAATGGGCTCGCCTCAAAGGTCGCGCACTACACCAGTACGGCGCGCAGGTCAAACTAGACCGAACCGACGTCCCGCTTTCGACTGTCGTGTTGGACTACATCGCCTGTCGAAGCGATACGATAGCTGCGAAGACGATCGATGCGGTTTATCATGTCCGCCAAGAAGCTAAAGCGGCGGGACTCTATATCCTGCCGCAGTCAACGTTCGTGTCTCTTCCAGAGCTCGGTTCTCCAGGGTGCCGGCGGCCGGCGCACGCCGAAATCTGCTTGCCTTACCTGAAATCGGGTAGTTTCCCCATGTCGATATTGGCGTTCCATTAATTGGACGATGGCACCGTCCATTTGCAAAACGGCGGGGGATAAAATGTCTATTCAACACGGAATTCAAAGTCTTCCTCAAGACGCCGATTGCCGCCCGCGCCGCATTTCTTCGCTGCGTTGGAGTGAATCCACGACCTCCACAGGTGTCTTCATGATGATCTCACGATGCGGGAACGGGATTGAAATACCGGCCGCCTTGAACGCATCCCACAATGCCATCAGGACTTGACCGCGGACGTTGGTCAACCCGTTGCTCGGGTCGGAGATCCAGAATCTCAGTTTGAAGTCGAGCGACGATGAGCCAAATGCGGTCATCCAACAGACCGGCAGGGCGTGGGCGCTGGCAACGCGCGGAATGGTTTTCGCAGCTTCGACCGCGATGCGGGCAACCTCGTGTGGGTCGCTGTCGTACGAGGTGCCAAAATTGACCTCGATGCGGACATACTCGCTGGAAAAGGACCAGTTGACGACCTGCTGAGAAATAAAATCCTCGTTCGGGATCAAGTACTCCTTTCCATCTCTCGTGATGACGGAGACGAAACGGGAGCGTAGGTCGCGGATCGCGCCGAAGGTTTCTCCAAGTGTAATCGTGTCGCCCGGTTTGATCGACTTATCGAGAAGGATGATGATTCCGGAAATGAAATTGGAGACCACTTTCTGCAGGCCGAAACCGATGCCGACGCCGACGGCACCCGAAAAAATCGTGAGGGCCGTCAGGTCGATGCCCGTTGCAGATAGGGCGACCGCAATCGCCAGTCCGATCAAGCTGATCTTGATGAGCTTGCTGACGAGGACTTTTAGCGATGGTGTGAGATCCGCAGAGTTCTGTATCCAATGGGACGACATGCTACCGATCAGAACGGCCAGCCAGACCAGCGTGGCAGAAAGGACGATGGCCTTCAAGACCAGCAACATCGAAAGACGGGCAGCACCGAGGTTGACGGCAACGCCATCAAGGGCGG
>NZ_AKKA01000009.1 GCF_000282035.1 Rhizobium sp. CF122 | reverse complement strand
AAGCCGCCGATATTGGCGGGAGCAGAAACGGCCGATCCTGCTGCCATAGGCTGCGCGTTCAGAGCCTGCGCAGGCTGAGAGCCCGATACATTCGCCACCATGGGATCGCGATAGCCGGGTTGGGCAGGCGTGGTTGCGGCGGCTTGCTGCGCTACTGCTGCCGGTTCGACTGGGGCGACGACGGCCGCGGCATCGGCAGCCTTCTTGTCCGACATGCAGCCGGTGAGCAGCAGCGTCGCCGATGTGGCGATCAGCAGGGCAGGTCCGAAAGGTAACCGCTTTTCAACAGCGAGCACGCGAGCATTCTCCAGAGGATGGCGAAAGCCGCGCCAAAATCGCGTCGTTCGCCTTGAGTCGGCTGGAGAGTGCCTGCGCCATTAGCCTGCGGCAAGCGCGATGCGGACACGCAGGTCCGAAATCGCAAAAGCCGCAAGCCTCGCAAAAGCCTCGGCTTACCAGGCGCCGGTATTGCCCATCGAAGCCCAAGGTTCGGCCGTCGGGAGGCTGCCACCTTTCTGCAGAATCTCGATCGAGATACCGTCCGGCGAGCGCACGAAGGCCATGTGGCCGTCGCGCGGCGGCCGGTTGATCGTGATGCCGCTGTCCATGAGCTTCTGGCAGATGGCATAGATGTCGTCGACCTCATAGGCGAGATGACCGAAATTGCGCCCGCCGGTATAGTCTTCGGTATCCCAGTTGTAGGTCAATTCCAGGCAGGGCGCGCCCTTGGCGCCGGCCTCGGCCTTGTCGCCGGGAGCTGCAAGAAAGACGAGAGTGAAGCGGCCCTTCTCGTTCTCTGTGCGCCTGACTTCTTCGAGGCCGAAGAGCGTGGTGTAAAAATGCAGGGAGGCGTCCAGATCTTTCACGCGGACCATGGTGTGGAGATAACGCATTCTATTTCCTCTCTAATGCGGGGCGTTGGATTCTTATGTGGCGGAACACCAGCTTCGGGCAAGACAGCGGGGTATGATCGGCAATTGGGAATAATCGAAAAGTAGGACTTGCGCTAATCCGTTACCAACATGTTAATCTTGATCTCAAGAATCAGTTAACCGTAACAGTGTGACGCGTATTGAGGGGCTGGCGACATGGCTGACAGGATTTCATCGAAGGAATTCACCGACCTCGATCAACTCGCGGGGGAAGCGGTCGACCTCATTGAAATCACTGGCGTCGTCAAGTGGTTCGACGTGGCCAAGGGCTTCGGTTTCATTGTCCCGGACAACGGCATGCAGGATGTCCTTCTTCATGTGACCTGCCTGCGCCGAGACGGCTACCAGACAATTCTCGAAGGTACACGGATCGTCGCGCTGATCCAGCGCCGTGAACGCGGCTATCAGGCATTCAAGATTCTCTCCATGGATCAGTCGACGGCCGTACATCCTTCGATGCTGCCGCCGGTTCGCACGCATGTGCAGGTGACGGCGACGAGCGGGCTTGAGCGCGCGCTGGTCAAGTGGTTCAACCGCACCAAGGGCTTCGGCTTCCTGACGCGCGGCGAAGGCACGGAAGACATTTTCGTCCACATGGAAACGTTGCGCCGGTTCGGTCTCACCGAGTTGCGCCCGGGTCAGGTTGTGCTCGTGCGTTACGGCGATGGCGACAAGGGCTTGATGGCTGCCGAGATCCATCCAGACGTGCCGAGCCCGGTGAGCCGCGCGCACTGATGCGTATGCCCGCCCATTGGATCAGAAGCGCCCTTGCGGCGCTTTTTTTCATCATTGCCCGTCCGGCTCTTTCCCAAGAGCCGATGACCTTTGACAAGGAACCGTTGATCATTCAGACGGCTTCCGGCAAGCGACTGAACTTCATCGTCGAGATCGCCGACACCAACGAACAGCGCCAGCGTGGCCTCATGTATCGCAAGGAGATGGCCGAAGACGCCGGCATGATCTTCGATTTCGGCGTTTCGCGGCGGGTGCAGATGTGGATGGACAACACCATCCTGCCGCTCGATATGCTGTTTGTCGATTCGACGGGCACGGTCCGCAGCATAAAGCAGAACGCGGTGCCGTACTCACGAGACATCATCGATTCGATGACGGAGGTGAAGTACGTGATCGAACTCAATGCCGGCGTGACAGCCAAGCTCGGCATTAAGCCCGGCGACAAGGCGATGAGCGCAACGACCACAAGGAAGAAGTAGAAGGGCGCCCATCGGAGCGCCTGTTCTTTGCCGTGTAATCTCTGCAGCCTGGGTGGCGGCTAGAACTTGACGCCGATGCCCGCCGAAACGATTTGCTCGTCGAGATCGACGTCGGTTCCCTGGATCTCTTCGTCGCTGTAATCGTTGTAGCGATATTCTGCCCGACCGAAGAGGTTGTCGGTAAAGGCGTAGTCGAGGCCTGCACCGACCGTCCAGCCGTTGAAGGTCTTGTCCGCATCGCCGGCAGGCGTATCGATGGTGGCACGCGTGGTGGCCCAGCCCGCTGTGGCGAAGATCAGGGCGCGGTCGACGGCATAGCCGACGTGGCCGACGACTGAGCCGGAGAGATCTGTACCTGCCTCTGTTGGCGTGCCAAAGACAATCAGATCCTTCTTGTTCCAATTGTAGGAAAGATCGCCCTCAATACCGACGACGATGGTATCCATCTGATAGTTCGCGCCGACGAAGCCGCCGACCAGGCCGCCGTTGAAATCCTCGGAAGAACTGGCGCCGGGTATGCTGAAATCGCTGTTCAGGAAACCTATGCCGCCGCGCAGGCCAGCATAGGGTCCGGTCCAGCTGAAAACTGGGGCAGGTGCAACGGGCATCTCTGGGACATCGAGTGCAAGGTCCGCGGCGCAAACCGGCAGGGCAAGTGCGGTCACGACGAGAGTGAGTGAAATCCGCAAGAACGACATACTGAGACTCCCCGTAGAGTTAACAAAGTGCAGCTGAATATGGTGAATGATACCTTATGCCGCCTTAACAACGGGTTTCTGCGCAATTTTCGCGCGTTAGTACCATTGCTGCTCCGGAGCGAGCCAAGAACATGTGCTTTAGCGGGGAGGCAAAAAGCCGCAGCAATTCTCGCTCGGAGGCCAGGCCGCGATCGTTGGTCATGCCGTGAATTTAGGGAAAGATGATCGGAGTGGAGAGATTCGAAATTGAAAAATATAAATTAAAGCAGTGAGTAATGGAATTTTTGTAACGTTGTGACGGTCGTCGTTTTGTAACGCCGTTCCACTTATCCACAGGGCGGCGTTGACTGACCGGGCAGGCTGAGGGTGATGCTCTCGATCACAGCGCCGGTCTCTTTCGAGCTTTCCGCAAGCGCTCTCTGAGCGGCGGCTAGCTCCTCACCGGATTTCTTCAGGACCCGCAACAGGGCTTCACGCGGGGCGCGGCGTGCGCGCTCCATTGCGGTTAGGGTTTTCGCCAATCCGTTGCCGTCACTCGCCATCGCCAAACCACCTCTCACGGTAGGCGTCGGCAACGCTGGTCACGCCATAGGGCGCTAGGGATGAAAATGCTTGCAGAACCAGTTCGGGTCCGAGCGGCCTGGCAACCTTGATCTTTTGCCACGGTCTATCCGCCTAGCTGACAGAAGCCAACAAATCCCACAGACAGAAGCGGACTCTCAAGCAACTCATCCTGATCGGCTGAACTTGTGCTACGAGGGTTTCTATTAGTTCTTACGACCCACGTGGTCTTCAGTCTTCTGCGGCTGCTCGCCCATGGCCTGCACGGCGAATTCGACGTCGACCACTCCGGCCTTCTCGAACACCAGGGTCCCGGCGAACTTCTCCCCCTCCGCAGGCCGCTCGACGGCTTCACGAACATTATGTGGTCCCGATGGGCTCAAGCTTCACCGTCTCTCCCGGTCCGATGACCACCGTCCTTCAGGGGGCGGATCTTTGCGGCGGCGTTCTCGGACCTTGGTGAGCGCGTAGTCGCGTCGACGGCAGAGCTCGATAGCGGGGCGAGCGAAAACGCCAACATTTCATCTCGCCGCGGCGCCCGCTGTCATGAAATGGGTTACCCGCGAACGCCCGGTCATCGACCGTATAGCATGTCCCTGGCTGATTGCCCGGTTCATCGACGAAGGAGCCCGAATTCCTGTTTGTCCCGCCTGACCAGGTGATCCGGATCGCCAATGAGACCGGGGCGACACCCTATGATGTGCCGGATGTCGAATTCACGCATGTCGGCGACGGCGGTAGCTTCGATACTCTCGTCTCGAAATACGACCTCGACCGCGACCACGCCATCGTGACGATTGCCGCGATGGTGCGGGGCGCCGACACCGATCGGCACGATCTCACGCCGCAATCGGCGGGACTTCTGGCAATTTCAATGGGGCTGCGGGACATGACTTCCGACGATCACGAGGTGCTGAAGCCGGCGTCCGCGTGACGTCAATGCTCGCGGCCGGGCGCGAAGCAACTTTGATTGACGCCTCCTGCTCCCTCCGAGAAACGCAGAAAAGAGGCCCGGCAAAGTAACCCCACGTGGTGTCCACCGCCTCGAGCCCAATCGGCCGACGAATACGATCTTCAATGGAAGGAATATCGCATGCGCAACTTGACCCGCCTCGCAGTTCGAATTGCAGCCGCCGCTGTCGCCACTCCGTCGTTGGCTGCCGATCCTGATTGGAGCAATGTCGGAAAGGCGCTCGGCAAAGCGGGCTCGTCGCAGCCCGGCGGCGTCTACCGGGTTGGCCTGCCCCGGACCGACCTGAAGGTATCTCTCAATGGCGTAGCGCTGAATCCAGGCTTTGCGCTTAGCGGGTGGTTCGAACCGACGGGGAAGCAGGCAATGCTGATGGGTGACATCGTTCTCACGCAGGACGAGGTGAACCCGGTCATGAAGAAACTCGAAGACGGTGGGATTGAGATTACGGCGGTGCACAATCACTCGCTGCGCGCAGAACCGATGACGCTCTATATGCATGTCTTCGCGCAGGGTGATCCCGTCACCATCGCCACGACGCTTCATGCCGCCCTTGCTCTGAGCAAGGCGCCGATGGAAAGCGCCCCCTCATCGGCGTCGCAGCCGCAAGCGACCACCCAGCAGATCGATCTCGACACGGCGGCCGTCGACGAGGCTATTGGATACAGGGGCAAGGCCAATGGCGGGGTCTACCAGTTCAGCATCCAGCGCGCTGGACCGGTTAAGGAACTCGGCATGGAAGTGCCAGAATCGATGGGTTCGGTGATCGCGATCAACTTCCAACCGACAGGCGGCGGCAAAGCGGCGATCACCGGTGATTTCGTATTGGCCGCAACGGAGGTCAATCCGGTCATCAAGACAATGCAAAAGAACGGCATAGAGGTAACGGCGTTGCATAGCCACATGCTCAACGAGGAGCCGCGGCTGTTCTTCATGCATTTCTAGGCAAATGACGACGCGCAGAAGTTGGCGAAGGGCCTGCACGCGGTCCTTGATAACGTTGCCGTCAAGAAGAGCTAATTAGTCTTGCCCAGCGCCTGCGGCTAGCGGCCAATCCCAAACCTAAGTTTGGATTACAGGCGTTTGAGGGTGGTTGTAGGGTTGCTGGAGCCGCCACCAAGGAGCGCTCGAAAGTGACACTTTCGGAAACATAGGTTCGAGCGCCGGATCCATGACGGTATGTGACATCCGCGTCCTACCGGGTGGAGAGTGACAGGCTAGTCTTCACGCAAAACAGGAGCGCGTCATGTCGCAGGCCGAAACAACACCCCGTATGAATCCGCAGCAGACAAATAGCAGCTTGGAAAACACCTTTCATCTCGGCAAGCCAGGAACTGGCGAGTTGGTTCCATCGCGCTACGCGCTGCGGATCGGCGAAATCGATGTCCTGGTGGTCAGCGACGGGGTGCTGCCGCTGCCAACCAAGATGTTGGGACACAATGCCGACGCCGCGGACCGGGCCGCCTGGCTGGACGACATGTTCCTGCCGCCGGACGCTTATGATTGGGCGCTGAACGTGGTCGTGGTGCGCAGCGGCGAGCAGACCATACTCATCGACGCTGGGCTAGGGTTGGACCCGGACCTGAACTTGCCGCGGGCCGGGCAGTTGATCAAGCGGCTGGAGGCAGCCGGCATCGATCTTGCGTCCGTGACCGACGTGGTGCTTACCCACATGCACATGGACCACATTGGCGGGCTGCTCATCGACGGGGTGAAGGACAGCCTGCGTCCGGACCTGCGCATCCACGTGGCGGCCGCCGAAATCAAGTTCTGGGAGGCTCCCGATTTTTCTCACGTCTCCATGCCGCCGGGGTTCCCGGACGCGCTTCGGGCGGCCGCCAAGCAGTTCTCGAAGGAGTACCGTGGTCAGCTACGGCTATTCGATGAGGAACACGAGGTGGCACCGGGGGTAGTCGTCCATCGCACCGGCGGCCACACTCCAGGGCACAGCGTGGTCCGCCTGGCGTCCGGCGGCGAACGACTGACCTTCGCCGGCGACGCCGTGTTCGCGGTCGGGTTCGAACACCCCGACTGGTACAACGGCTTCGAACATGACCCCGAGGAGGCAGCCCGCGTCCGGGTGCGTCTCTTGCGGGAGTTGGCGGCGAACGGTGAACTGCTGGTGGCCACTCATCTACCGTTCCCGTCCGTCGGCCATGTGGCGGTCACCGGCGACCACTTTCGTTGGGTGCCAGTCTTCTGGGACTACTGACCGCTTGTTGGGTTAGGGCCGAACTAGACGACTGCATGCGTTTGAACAGCCATTCGATCGCTGCCTCATCGCCTGTATCCTCGCCGACTTAGACCTCGGTTTTCAGTACCGCTAGCAGATCGGATCATCTCGCGCCCGCGCCGCGCCGGCTTGTTCTCCGGCAGCGCGGGTGCATCTGTTCGAGATCAGCCAGCCTTTAGACGACGGCCCTTTTCATCAGTCTGGTTCGGCCTCGCGCCCAAATTCGTCCGAGCCCGTGATCAACGAAAATCAAAAAGTGGCGCGCGTCCTCAACCTCGGCCGAGCACAAGAGATCCGAGGATTATCCACTCTGAGCGGATAATCTTTAAAGTGAGAGAGGAATTATAAATTGCTGCGACATAGGGCACTTAGGACGTGAGAGATTGCTCGCGAGCGATGATCGCAGGAGATGGCAATGGTTGAACTACCCCGTAAGGAAGAATTCGAGTCCACGGATCCCGGCATAAACGGAGACGATCCCGCAGCAACACCCGCCGAACAGGTCGCGTCCACGCCTGTTGCCGCTCCCCGCCGGAAATCTGCCGTCAAGAAGGGTGTGCTTGCCTTGGTCCTGCTAGCCGGAGGGGCGTATGGCGTCCACTTCGGCCACCACTACTGGACCGTCGGCCGATTTATCGAGTCCACCGATAACGCCTATGTAAAGGCAGACTACACGACGGTTGCTCCGAAGGTGGCCGGCTACGTCAAGGAGGTGCTCGTTAATGACAACGACGCCGTAACTGCAGGGCAGGTTCTTGCGCGGATCGACGATCGTGACTTCCAGGTGGCACTGAATCAGGCGCGGGCCGACGTGAAGGCGTCGGAGGCTGCGATCACGAATATCGACGCGCAGATCGAACTGCAGAGATCAGTCATCGGTCAGGCTCAGGCGTCGGTCGATGCATCGAATGCTTCGCTTGTCTTTGCAAAGTCCGAGGCCCAGAGGAATACGCGCCTGATCAGCACCGGGGCGGGGACGCAGTCGCGTGCGGAACAGAGCCGCTCTCTGATGGATCAGGCGACCGCCGCAGTCCAACGCGACCAGGCTGCGTTGATCGCCGCGCACGACAGGGTGCCGGTTCTCAAGAGCCAGCGCGACCAGGCGGTCGCTCAACGGGAACGAGCCGCCGCAGCCGCACAACAGGCCGAACTGAACCTCTCTTACACGAGTATCGTCGCAGCGGTCGACGGAACAGTCGGCGCACGCTCGATCCGCGTTGGACAGTATGTCACCGCTGGCACGCAGTTGATGGCGGTGGTGCCCCTGCATTCAGTCTATGTCGTTGCCAACTTCAAGGAAACGCAACTCACCTACGTTCGGGCGAGGCAGCCGGTGGACATCAAGGTGGATAGCTTTCCAGGCCTCGAAGTGAAAGGGCACGTGGACAGCGTCTCGCCAGCGAGCGGCCTCGAGTTCTCCCTGCTTCCCCCGGACAATGCGACGGGCAACTTCACGAAGATCGTCCAGCGAATCCCGGTGAAGATCATCATCGATGACGAAGCCCGCGCGGCTCAGCTCCGGTCCGGAATGTCCGTAGAGCCGGAAATCAACACAAGACTCGCGCGGCTCTCGGAAGCGAAGTAACGGGGCGCTGGCGGGTAACCGTCTCTCTTCTCCGATCACAGAAATACCGTGGTGACGATTCCGCAACTGCGGAAGGAGCAATGTCATGGCTACACTCAAGCTCGTAGCGAACAACAAAGAGCCGCCGCAAGCTGCATCGTCTCAATCCGCCAAAACCGGGATGAGCCCTCTCCGGATGTGGTGCGCGGTCGTCGGATCGACCTTGGGCGCATTCATGGCCGTCCTCAATATCCAGATCGTCAACGCGTCGCTCGCCGACATTCAGGGTGCGATCGGTGCCGGCAAGGATGACGGCGGCTGGATCTCGACTTCATATCTCATTGCGGAAATCGTGGTCATCCCCCTCAGCGGCTGGCTCGCTCAGGTCTTCTCCCTCCGGAAGTATCTCCTGACCAACGCCCTCCTGTTCCTGGTCTTTTCCGTTGCTTGTGCGTTCGCCACAAACCTCGAACAGATGATCGTGCTCCGTGCCATCCAGGGCTTTGCTGGGGGTGTCCTGATCCCCATGGCCTTCACGATTATCATCACGTTGCTGCCGAAACCGAAGCAACCGATCGGACTGGCACTCTTTGCGCTTTCGGCCACGTTCGCTCCAGCGATCGGGCCGACCATTGGCGGATATCTGACAGAGAATTACGGCTGGGAATTCATCTTCTACGTGAACCTCGTCCCCGGCTTGCTGATGGTCGCTCTGCTCTGGGCCTCGCTAGACGAAGCTCCTATGAATCTAGGCCTGCTTGCCAAAGGGGACTGGCCCGGCATCGCCACCTTGGCGATCGGCCTTGCCGCCCTTCAAACGGTGCTGGAGGAGGGCAACAAGGAAGATTGGTTCGGATCCGAGTTCATCGTCAAGCTCTCGATCGTCGCCGCAGTCTCTCTGACGCTTTTCCTGATCATCGAGTTCAAGACCGCTAACCCGCTTCTGAATCTGAGGCTCCTCGCGCGCCGTAACTTCGGCTTCGGCATCTTGGCGAATACTATGCTCGGCATCGCGCTCTATGGGTCTGCGTTCGTGCTGCCGATCTATCTGGCGAGAATCCAGGGCTACAATTCAGAACAGATCGGCATGGTGCTTGCCTGGACCGGTATCCCGCAGCTAATTCTCATTCCGCTCGTTCCCAAGCTGATGAAGCTGATCGACGTCCGGTTGCTGATCGCCATTGGCTTCGCCCTCTTCGCTGCCTCGAATTTCATGAACGTCCACATGACCGGAGACTATGCGGCCGACCAGCTTTTCTGGCCGAATGTCATCCGTGCCATCGGGCAAGCCCTTGTCTTCGCGCCGCTCTCGGTCGTTGCGACTGCTGGCATCGAACAGGAGAATGCAGGCTCCGCATCGGCGTTGTTCAACATGATGCGCAACCTCGGTGGCGCGGTTGGAATCGCCTCGCTTCAGACCTTCATATCGAAGCGTGAGCAGTTCCATTCCAATATCCTCACGAACTCGATCAGCATCTTCGAAGAAGCCACGCGAAATCGCGTCGCCAAACTGACAAATTACTTCATGAATCACGGCGTCAGCGACCAGGCCACGGCTACTCACAAAGCCATTGTCGCCATTGCGTCCAGCGTGCGTAAGCAGGCCAACATCATGGCCTTCAGCGATGCGTTCTTTCTGCTTGGCGTGGGCCTCGTCGTCGCTTTATTCGCAACGCTTCTCCTCAAAAAACCAAGCGGCCAGATGTCTGGTGGCGGCGCACACTGAACAGCAATTCTCAAGGAGATCACCATGAACACGATCACACGAGAACCGATTTCCCGGAGACACCGCGGGAGCGTCGGGCCCAATGTCGATCCTGGCTCCATCCTTGCCGTCCTGGAATGGCTCGCCGGCGACGAGTGCCATTCGATCGACGAAGCCGGCTTGGTTGCGGGTCTGGGTCTCAGGCTACGACAGATCGGCCTCCCGATCGACAGACTTACGCTCCATCTGATGACCCTTCATCCCGAGATCCTCGGCCGAACGGTCGCATGGGCTCCATCCGAACCCGTCGAAATCCATGACAGGGATCACGGGATCAAGGTCGAGTTCGCCTCCAGTGCACTGGTCAAGGCGATGGAGACACGTGAGCCGATGATCGTCGATGCGGGCGACAGAGACTCCCCATGGCAGCATATCGACGTCTTCGCGGGACGGAACCTCGTCCAGCTCATGATCGCGCCGCTGTGCAATGTCGATGGGCCGGTGAGTGCGGCGGGATTTGGGACGAAGCGGCCAGGCGGCTTCACGCTGTCCGAAATCCGTGTCATCGAGCGGATCCTGCCTTCGTTGCGCAATACCTGCGAAATGCGGGTCATGCGTCACGCCGAGCTGTCCCTGCTCGATACATACATCGGGCCGATGACGGCTCAACGAATCCTCGCCGGCAAAATCCGGCAGGGCGAGATCGAGACGATGCAGGCAGCACTTCTGCTTTGCGACATGAAGGGATTCACCGAACTCTCGAATCGCCTGCCTGACGAAAAGGTGCGGGAACTGCTCAACGCCTACTTCGATGCGGTGATCCCTGCGATCACGGGCAACGGCGGGGAAGTGCTGAAGTTCATGGGGGATGCGGCACTCGCATTCTTCCCGACATCCGACGCTGTGGTTGCGTGTCGACACGCGTTGGCAGCAACCGCTGAGATCTTCGCCAATCTTGCCGGATTCGAACAGAACGGTGCCCGCGTCGATGCAACAGTGGGATTGCACTATGGCAAGGTGAGCTATGGGAACATCGGCTCCGGACGGAGGCTGGATTTCACGGTCATCGGTTCGGACGTCAATCTGCTCAGCAGGATACAGACTGCCTGCGGGGGGCTCGGAAAGTCGGTTCTCATGTCTGACACGTTCCGCCGTAGCTCCGGGGCCGACAACATTGTCTCCACCAAATTTCACCGCCTGAAGGGTTTTGCCGATCCGATCGAGCTATTCACGATTGCGGAATAGAGAAGGCCTCCCTTCAACCGGTCTCGACTGCCAGTACGGAGGCCGACTGTCCGGCCTGCCGCTCGCTCAACGGATGCGCGATCGGCAACCCATACGGTACGCGGATCAGCCGGACGTCTGTTTTGTCCGGAGACGCTCGGCATAGTTGGCGTCAAGGTTACCTACACTGACCGGTAAGGAGTCTCAAAAGACCCTCGCGAAGCTCGGTTTCGTCCAGTGAGCCGGTAGGGTCGAGCTTCGCCCATGCCGTTCGCCAATCGCAGGATCGCGCTGCGTGCATGACGTTCCGATGCTACAACCGCAACAATCTTTGGCGTCAAATGGGTTTTGGGACGTGCCTACAATCCGTTTTCTGGGCCAGACCGCGTCAACGTAAACCAACGTTGGGCTAGCAGGGGAGATCGCTTCGGGAGCTAAGTACCCGTTGCACTCCCGACGCGAAAACCATGCCTCGTCCTATGGATAGACGCTTGGGGACCTCATCCTCCGGAAGGTCGGGATAAAGCTGCGACGAGCTTTTGCGAGTTGCGTCATCGGCTTCGCCACAGGAGAAAGAAATGAACAAAGCCATACCGATCGTGATCGTGTTGGCCGCCTTGGGAGCTGCCGCCTGGAAGTACGACGTGCCCGCGGCCCTAGGGATTGCGCGTAACGCTGACGAGGAACTGGTCCTCTACGGCAACATCGACATCCGCCAGGTCTCGCTTGCGTTCCGCGTAAATGGTCGCATCGAGGAAGCGATGGTCGATGAAGGCGATGTCATAAAGCGCGGCGATATTCTGGCGCGCCTCGACAAGGATACGTACGATCATGCCGTTAGCTCGGGGGAAGCGAACGTCGCCGCCCTGCGCGCGACGCACGAGAAACTGGTCGTTGGCCCACGTCAGACCGAGATCGCGCAGGCACAGGCCACTCATGACGCAAGCGTGGCGGACCTCGAAAAGGCAAGTTTGGCCTACGACCGGGCGCGGCGACTACGGCCGCAAGGGACCATTTCCGAGGCCGGACTGGACGAGGCAACTGCAGCGAGAGCGATGGCGGCAGCGCGTTCGGATATGACGAAGCAGGCGCTTGCCTTCCTGCAAGAGGGTAGTCGCGTCGAAGACATCGCCACTGCCGCTGCACAGGTGAAAGCAGCGGAGGCCGCACTTCTCACGGCCAGAACTTCTCTATCGGATACCGAGCTGCGCGCACCCAATGACGGCGTCATCCTGTCGCGCATCAAGGAGCCGGGCGCAATCGTATCGTCATCCGATCCGGTGTACGTCCTGTCCCTGACAGCGCCTGTCTGGGTGCGTAGCTACATCGGCGAAGTCGATCTCGGCCGGATCTATCCGGGGATGAAGGTCAAAATCGCGTCCGATACCGATCCTGATAAGACCTACGATGGAACGATCGGCTTCATTTCTCCAGTCGCGGAATTCACTCCGAAGTCCGTGGAGACACCCGAGCTACGTACCGATCTCGTCTATCGACTGCGCGTCGTCATCGACGCGCCCGGCAAGGATCTTCGCCAGGGCATGCCTGTGACGCTTCGCTTGCCGGAAATCAAGGCGGCGACGAAATGAACGTCGTAGCCGAAACCACCCTTGCTGCCGACTTCGTCCGCCTCGACGGTGTGACCAAGCGCTTCGGGCAGGGAAAGCCGGCGCTCGACCAGGTGTCTGGCTCCATTCGTGGCGGTGAGATCACAGGGCTGGTGGGGCCGGACGGTGCTGGAAAGACGACCCTGATCCGCTTGATGACCGGCCTGATGGTGCCGGACAGCGGAGGGGTCGAAGTTCTGGGCTTCGGCACGCGCGAACGCTCGGCCGACATCCAGGCGGCCATCGGCTACATGCCGCAGCGCTTCGGCCTGTATGAGGACCTCTCGGTCCATGAAAACCTCGAGCTCTATGCCGACTTGCGCGGTCTTGCGAAGCAGGACAGGGCGAGCATTTTCGACGAACTGCTCACATTTACCGACCTGAAGCGTTTTTCCACACGCCTGTCCGGAAAGCTCTCCGGAGGAATGAAGCAGAAACTCGGTCTTGCTTGCGCTCTCTTGAAGAAGCCTCGCTTGTTGCTTCTCGACGAGCCTGGCGTCGGCGTCGATCCTATCTCCCGGCGCGACCTCTGGAAGATGGTCGAAGACCTGATCAAGGAGGGCGTGGGCGTCGTCTGGTCGACCGCCTATCTCGATGAAGCGGAGGCCTGTGATCGCGTTCTACTGCTGAACGAGGGCAAGCTGCTGTTCTCGGGCAAGCCGCAGCAAATGACTGATCGGGTTAAGGGTCGCGTGTTCAGGGTGACCGGCGTCTCCGGGCGAAGGCGCACGATGCTGGCAAAGCTGCTCGATGAAGACGGCATTGTCGATGGCGGGATCCAGGGCGAGGCGATAAGGCTGGTAACGACGCCGGGTCGTGAAGCGCGATTTGCGGCCAGTGGCGACGCCAAAGTGGGCCCTGCCGCGCGCCGCTTCGAAGACGCCTTTGTGGACATGCTGGGTGGAGGGCCGGGCGGACGCTCCAGGCTCGCGGAGGCTCAGGCTTCCCTGGTCGCCAGGCGAGAGGGGCCGGTCATCGAAGCCAAAGGACTGGTCAAGCGCTTCGGCGACTTTACCGCAGCCGACAACATCACCTTCGACATTCCGAGCGGTGAGATATTCGGGCTGCTTGGACCGAACGGTGCCGGCAAATCAACCACCTTCAAGATGCTCTGCGGTCTGTTGAAGCCAACGGGCGGCGAGGGACGTGTGGCGGGCTTCGATCTGCGCCGTGATGCCGCGCAGGCGCGCAACCGTCTGGGATACATGGCGCAGAAGTTCTCTCTGTACGGCGATCTGAGCGTTCGGCAGAACCTTCAGTTCTTCGCGGGGGTTTACGGTCTCACAGGTAGCAAGAAGCGTGAGCGTATCGAGTTGATGACGTCGATTTTCGACTTCGGACCGCGCCTGTCGATGTCGGCAAAAGACCTTCCGCTCGGTTTAAAGCAGCGGCTGGCGCTTGCATGTGCGGTGATGCACGAACCGCAGGCCCTGTTTCTCGACGAACCCACCTCGGGTGTCGATCCGATTACCCGGCGCGAGTTCTGGACCCATATCAACGGTCTGGTCGAAAAAGGCGTGACCGTCCTCGTCACGACGCATTTCATGGACGAAGCCGAATACTGCGACCGCATCTCCCTGATCTATCGCGGCCGATCGATCGCTCTCGGCTCCCCGGACGAGCTCAAGGCCAGCGTCGTCACGGCGGAAAACCCCGATCCGACGATGGAAGACGCCTTCATCGCACTCGTGCAAGGCTCGGAAACGAGGGACGCCAAATGACCGGCCACCGCAACGCACCGCAATCGGGCCGCGCCCTTCGATTTGTCGCGCTTGTTCGAAAGGAAAGCCTTCAGGTCATCAGAGATCCGAGCAGCATTCTGATCGCCTTCGTGCTGCCGCTGATCCTGCTCTTCCTGTTCGGCTACGGCATCTCCCTAGACACGAAGGAGACGCGCGTCGGGGTCGTCATCGAGGATGTGACGCCCGTCACCAGCGATCTTGCAGCGAGCTTCCAGGCTTCGCGCTATTTTTCGGTGACGACGGGACGCGACCGCCGCGAATTCGAGGAAGATCTGGTCCTCGCGCGGATTCGAGGCATCATCGTCATCCCGGCTGATTTTACGGACAAATATACGGCCGTAACCCATCCTCAGATCCAGGTGATCGTCGACGGCTCCGATCCAAACACGGCGAATTTCGTGCAGAACTACGTCCAGGGGGCGGTCGCGACGTGGCGGCAGCTTCGACAGTCGGAGACTGCGGCTGATGGACCGCCTATCAAGGTCGAACAGCGTTTCTGGTTCAATCCTGAATTGACGAGCCGCTCCTTTCTCGTTCCCGGCTCCATCGCGATCATCATGACGCTTGTCGGGACCTTGCTGACGTCGCTGGTTGTCGCCCGCGAGTGGGAGCGCGGCACGATGGAGGCGATCATGGCGACCCCTGTTACGGCGATCGAACTCCTCGCTGGCAAGATCCTTCCATATTTCGCGCTCGCGCTCGCATCGATGACGCTGTGTGTCCTTCTCGCGGTGTTCGTTTTCGGCGTCCCGTTTCGCGGCTCCATAGGCGCGCTCTACCTGCTGTCTGCAGTCTTCCTCGTTCCGGCGCTGGGGCAGGGGCTGCTGATCTCGGCAGTGACGAAGAACCAGTTCCTGGCCTCGCAGATGGCGCTGATAACGGCGTTCCTGCCGTCCTTCTTGCTGTCCGGGTTTCTGTTCGAGATCAATTCGATGCCACAAGTCATCCAGTGGATCACCTTCGTGGTGCCCACCCGCTATCTGATCCCTTGTCTGCAGACGGTTTTCCTGGCCGGTGACATATGGCCGATGTTCTTTCGCTCCATCGGAGCAATGTTCCTGATCGGCTCTGTCTTTTTCATCCTCGCTGCCCGCAGCACGCGCAAAGGGATTGCCTGAGATGTGGTGGTCGAGACTGATAGCCCTTGTGGTGAAGGAGTTGCTGGCGGTGCTTCGTGACCCGAAGGGCCGTGCCATTCTGATCGGGCCGCCAATCGTGCAGCTCGTGGTGTTCTCCTATGCGGCGACGCTGGAGGTTCGCAATGTCGACGTGATGCTGCTCAATCGAGATGCAGGACATTGGAGCGAGGAGCTTGTCGCACGTATCCAGGGGTCGCCACGTTTCAGGCAGGTCATGCTCACGGACAGTCCGCAGGCGGTACGCGAGGCGATCGACCGCCAGAGGGTGACGGCCGCCATAACCGTCGGCCCGGATTTCTCTCGTGCTATCGAAGCCGGTGAGCCCGCGGATCTGCAGGTTCTGTTGGACGGACGTCGCTCGAATGCTGCCCAGATCGTTTCCGGCTACATCACCCAGATCGTGCTCGGCCTGGCAGCCGAGACACCGGCGGGCCAGCGGAAGGCGGCGACAGTGATAGAAACCGTACCGCGCTATTGGTTCAATCCAAACCTGATCTATCAGTGGTTCATGGTACCCAATCTCATTGCCAACATCGCGCTTCTGATCGGACTGATTGTGACCGCGCTGTCCATTGCGCGCGAGCGGGAGCTCGGCACCTTCGACCAGTTGATGGTCTCTCCGCTCCGCACGCATGAGATCGTGATCGGCAAGCTCACCCCGCCGATGCTGATCGGGCTCTTTCACATGACCGTCTACATTCTCGCGGCTGTCTTCATCTTCGCGGTTCCGTTGCGCGGATCGCTCATCCTGCTTTACGCAAGTTCGCTGTTCTATCTCGCCTCGATCGCAGGGATCGGTCTTTTCATCTCCGCGCTGTCGATGACCCAGCAACAGGCGATCCTCGGCGCATTTCTCTTTCTTGTCCCCGCGACGCTTCTATCCGGCTTCGCGACACCCATCGAAAACATGCCGGATTGGCTACAACCGATCACGGTCGTCAATCCGTTGCGGTACTTTCTCGTCATCGTGAAAGGCATATTCCTGAAGGACATTCCGTTGTCCGAAGTGGTGCGGCAGACGTTGCCCCTCGTGGCGATTGCCATCGTGACGCTGGGTGCGGCGTCTTGGCTGTTCCGACGCCGCCTCGAGTGATCGTCCAAATTCCCGAAAGCCGTCGCTACTAGGCCGGTCAACGGCTTGGTCTGCTTGCGATCGTGTGGTACTGAACGGTACCGCACTTCCTTTTTCAGAGAGTTCTTTTGAAAACGCCTGCCCATAATGCACTGTCACCAAAAGAGGAAAGCAGGCGAGAGGAGATCATCGCCGCCTCCGCCTCGGTCTTTTTCGAGAAAGGGTTCTCCCGGACGTCGATGGACGATGTAATAGCGATCATCGGCGGCTCCAAAAGGACCCTTTACAGGTATTTCCCGAGCAAAGACGAACTGTTTTTTGCGGTGGTGACAGGTGTCGCTGACCGCACGATGGAAGGGCTTAAGGTCAAGCATAATCGCGACCTTCGTCAAACCTTGATGACTTTTGGAGAAGGCTATCTGCGCACCGTCATTTCGCCGGACGGCTTGTCGCTGTTCCGCGCCGTCAGCTCTGAAGCGCCACATCTACCGAAACTCGGGGAACGATTTCTACAAGACTCGACGAACCGCGTTTCGCAACTCTTGGCGGACTATTTTGAAGAACAGAACCAGCGCCAACCTGCGGAGCCGATCGGTAACCCCAAACTGGCTGCAGGGCAGTTTCTGGCTCTCGTCCGGGGGCAGATCCACTTCGCTGCCCTGCTAGGGGGGCCAATTCCGAGTGGGAGGGATCTCGTCATTGTGGTGAGCCAGGCAGTCGAGACATTTCTTCACGGCGCGGTCAGCAGGAAATGACCGATTGAGACGTCCTAGCGATAACTTGTGAGTTTGTGGGCCATTTGACAGGTACGGTATAGTACCGTACCTGTCACCCAAGCAGTCAGACGCCGAAGCGTAGTCGCGCGACGGTCGGATCTGGCTTGCGCCGATAACCGATTGAGCGGCATCGCCTTCTACCTGGGTGGCCGCCCATCCAGATCGTGAGGTATCATGGATCACGCGCCAAACTCCAAGTCGGCAACACCAGTCGATCCGCTCCAGGCGTCGGTAGCCGATATGACGAGCGAGCGCGTCATCGTTTACAATGCGGATCGCAGGATCCTCCATTGGAATTTGGCCTCGCAAACTACCTACGGATGGGCGGAAACCGAAGTTATCGGCAGGCGGCTGGCTGAGTTCGTCGGCGAAGACGGCGTCGATTGGTCTGCGGTCGTCGCAAAGAGCCTATGGCAGGGCAGGGCTCGTAGAAAGACCGCGGCCGGCGAATTCGTTGAGCTGCGGCTAGGCGTCCAGGTACATCGTGATCAGGCAGGGGCGATCCTCAGCATCGTCGAAAGCGGTCGTCTCGCCGCCACTCCCGAAGCCACCAGCGAGCCTTGCCTGCAGATCGACCCTCAGGTCTATCGGGAGCTGAAGGGCAGCGAAACGCGCTATCGTAATCTGATCAACAACGTGCCGCTCCCACTCTGGCAGATAGATGCGCGGATGATGATCGAGGCCTTTGAAGGACTGAAAGCGTCGGGAGTTGGCGATATCGTTGGTCATTGCAAAGAAACGCCGGGGTGCGTGGAGCTGGCCAAGGAGTCGGTCCTCGTGACGGGCGTCAACGACAGCGCGATCAGGCTGCTGAATGCTTCCGGGAAAGGAGAACTCCTGGGGCCTGTTCGATATCTGTTTTCCGCTAGCCCGGAAACCGCCACGCGCATCATCGCGGCCCGCTTCAACGAGGGCTGCAATTATATCGAGGAGATGAAACTCCGCGCTTTCGATGGCCGGCTCCTCGATGTCCTGCTCTTCGTGACGTTCCCTCAAACACCTGACAACCCGGACCTCGCGCTGATCATGATGGTCGATGTCACGGCACAGCGCAGAGCCGAGCGGCAGCTCCGCAAAGTCGAATCGGATTTCGCGCATGCGGCTCGTGTTTCGACGCTTGGTGAGCTGGTCACGACGATTGCGCACGAGGTGCGGCAACCCCTGTCGGTGATCGTCACCGATGCAGACACCGGAACACGGTGGCTGGATCGCGACGAGCCGAACATTGCCAAGGTGAAGGCGATCATGGCAAGAATCATGGAGAACTCGCGCCGAGCCAACCAGGTGATCAGCCGTATCCAGGACATGACCGTCAAGCGGGATCCTGTGCGACAGCAAGTCGAGGTCAATGCCGTTGTCGAAGAGGCTTTGGCTATCGTGGCGGCTGAAAGTCAGGTCCAAGCCATTGCCGTTTCATCATGGCTCGATGATCGGCTTCCTATTGTCTTGGGTGACCGCATCCAGCTCCAGCAGGTGGTCGTAAACCTGTTGCTCAACAGTATACAAGCCATCTCCGTCTCCGCCCCAGAAATGCGAGAGATCTTCGTCGAAACTTCGATCGACGAACGAGGAACCATGACCCTGTCTGTACGCGATACCGGCGGAGGCATTCCTTCCGGGCATCTTGATCGGATCTTCAATGGCTTCTTCTCGACGAAAACGGACAGCATGGGGATTGGCCTGGCGATATGTCGATCCATCGTCGATGACCATGGCGGCACGATCAGCGTGGCCAATGGCGTCAAAGGCGCGAATTTTCGGGTCACGCTTCCCATTTCGGTTCCTGACGAAACACCCAACGAATGATTTGGATACTCAGGCTGTGGACCGTCACCGGACCAATGGGTCTGAAGTCGGAGAAATCGTATGCGAGATTGGAACGATCTCCGGCTATTTGTCGCCGTTGGTTGTTCAAGAGGTTTCGCTGCCGCCGAACGGGAACTTGGCACGCCGCGGTCTACGTTCTGCCGTCGGATCTCCGCATTGGAAGAAAGATTGGATGTCCGGCTGATTGACCGTTCGACCCGCCGTTTCTCGGTAACCGACATCGGCTTGCAGTACTTTGAGCGATACCGAGCCATGGCGATCGAAGCACGCGCGGCACAAGAGGTAATTGATCGCACCAAAGCCAAACCTTTAGGGGACGATTGACTTCGCACCTTCCTCGCATGCCATCAGTGATCGACAGCCTCAGGCAGCGGGCCCGGAAGACCATAGGGGCAAACCTTCGTTTGATAGCCTCCCCAGCAGGCCGTGCGTATGGTGGGAATTTCCTCGCGAGATTTGATATGGGTCACGAAGTTCCATTGTTGCCGCTGGCTATCAGTGTCCTGGGCGTCGCCGGGATTGTAGTATGGCATGTGCAAGGCCCGTCTCGCCCAACCGCCCGGCTTATCGTGCAGATCGCGTTCTTTGCGGTGATGACGGCGGTTCTGGCCTACGCTCATGCCTTTCCCTTCCATTACGAGCCTGGCAGCCTCGACGGGGCGAACGCGCTGCTTGTTTCGGCGAAGATCCTCTGGTGGGTCCATTTGTCCTGGGCCGTAATCGGTTTCGTACGGATCTACATCGTCCTCGATCATCGTCCGCGAGAGGCGAGGCTGATCCAGGACCTGATCGTGGCCGTCGTGTACCTCGGCGTGTTGCTTTCGATCCTGGCCTTCGTCTTTGGCGTCCCGATCGGAACGTTAATGGCGACGTCCGGGGTCATCGCCATCATCCTCGGACTGGCGTTGCAAAACACCCTCGGTGACGTGTTCTCGGGCATCGCACTAACGCTTGGTCGTCCGTACGTGATCGGCGACTGGATCGAGTTGAGCGACGGTACCGAGGGAAGGGTGATGGCCAGCAACTGGCGCTCGACCTACCTCCTTACCGGCGCTCACAATGTCGTTGTCCTGCCAAACAGCGTTCTCGCCAAATTGGGCCTTACCAATGTCAGCCAGCCCGACGAGAACCATCAAATCACGCTGCGGGTGAGGGTGGCTCCGACGCGGATGCCTCGAACAATCATGGAGGTGATGCGCACAGTGCTCGACAGCAGCAACATGATCGTGAAGCAACCCCGTCCGAACGTCGTGCTCGTCGGTATCGACGCCAGCGCAGTCACCGCCGAATTGCAGTTCCGCGTCACGAGCCCGGCGCAGCGCGGCGAGGCCCGCAGCGAAGTCATCGATCTCGTTTATCGTCATTGCAGGGCCAACGGCTTGCAACTGGCGACGCCACTGGAAAGCTCCGTGTTCGCGGGATGCAACGCTCGACTTGAGGTGCAGCCTACGGCCCCAACAGCGCTCGGCCTTATCGAGGCCATCCCCATCTTCTCTGTCTTGAGCAGTGACGAGCGCGTCGCTCTCGCAACCTCCGCAACCCGACGAATACTTGCCCCCGGCACCGAAATCGTCCGGGAGGGCAAGGCACTCGCGACACTCATGATTGTGCAGGCAGGCATCGTGGCAATGAAGAAGGATAACGACGAAATCGCCAGGTTGGCACCCGGAGACTTTTTCGGCGAACAGGGATCGCTTGCCGGTATGGAGGAAAACCACACGCTGCAAGCTGTCACGCGCGTCATCGTGTACGAGATCGACAAGGACGCCTTTGCTGCGCTGCTGCGGGATCGGCCGGAGCTTGCCGAAGACCTGGCCGCGAACCTGGCTCACAGGGAGCGGATAGGAGAGAGATCGACGGCGCCGTCGATCCAGCATGAGCGTCGGCGTCTGGACCTACTCAACCGAATAAGGTCGATGTTCCAGATACATCGGAACCATGTGAACACCTGAACTTAATCGCTTCGCTCACCACCTTGGGAAGCTAAATCCATTGACAGGACGGCGTCATTGGATGCGAATGCTGCATGACCTGACATAGTCTTTCGGTGCGATTGTTGCTCTCGGCGCAACGATCGGGAGGCCCATATGCCTGAAACTGGCAGTTCGAAGCACCCGCTCGCCACGGTTCACATCATCGACGATGACGCTCACTTGCGAGCGTCGCTTCTCAATTTCTTTGACTCGATAGGACAGCGGGCGGCTGCGTTCGAGAGTGCCATTGATTTCCTCGAGCACGCCGATCTGACGCTGCCCGGCTGCATCCTCCTCGACATTAGAATGCCTGGGATGACAGGCTTAGAGCTTCAGGAAAAACTGACAGGTCTCGGACACCCGCTTCCGATCATTTTCATGACGGGAAACGCCAGCGTTGCGACAAGCGTATCCGCCATGAAGGCCGGCGCTTTCGACTATCTATTGAAACCGTTCAGCTCGGAAAGTCTGATCAAGGCAACGAAACTCGCTTTGGATCGCAACGCCGAACTGCGCGGCAAATATGCGTCGTTGCTTCATGCCCAAGACAGCATTGCCAGCCTGACGCCGCGAGAAGCGGAAGTGTTCGGATTCGTGTCCAAGGGTCTGATGAACAAGCAGATCGCCTACGAGATGGGAATAAGCGAGATCATGGTCAAACTGCACCGTGGTCGGATGATGAAGAAGCTTGACGCCCGGTCTGTCGCAGATCTCGTACGCATCTTCGATGCGGTCCATCCGCAAGGTTCGAAGTGACGTTCAGGCGACACGGCTAACCTTCGTATAGCTATCCATCCGATGCGGGCATCGCCTACGATCTGCGCGTAATCAATCATCTCGAGAAGGAGATAATCCATGCGAACGCTGGCAATCGGTTTGCTATGCGCGGCTATGATCGCGGTTCCCGCCGCGGCCGCGGATAAATCGCACAATGCCAATGTTACCGTGGTGTTCGACCACAAGCTTCCGAACGTCCCCGGCAAGAGCATGCGCGGCGTTCTGGTCGAGTATGGCCCCGGTGGCTACAATCCCTCGCACATGCACCCCAAGAGCGCCTTCATCTATGCAACCGTTATCGAGGGCTCAATCAAAAGCCAGGTCAACGGTGGCGAGGTGAAGGTCTACAAGAATGGTGAAAACTGGATGGAAGTCCCCGGCGACCATCACCAGGTGAGCGCCAATGCCAGCGAAACCGAGCCTGCGAAGCTTCTCGCAGTCTTTGTAGTCGACACCGATGAAACCAAGCTGGTGTATCCCGACAACTAAGGTTGTCGCTGCGATGCGGCGGGGGCCACGGCAGCCCTTCGCCGCTACCCGATTACGAAAACCGGATGATCCGCGAAGGATCACGAAGCGAAAGGTCGAAAACATGAAAATCGTCATCATCGGAGGCTCGGGCCTCATTGGAACAAAAGTTGCCGCTCTCCTGAGAAACCAGGGACATGAGGTCGTGCAGGCCTCTCCGTCCACCGGAGTAAACACTCTAACGGGCGAGGGGCTTTCCGGCGCACTTGCCGGTGCGGCGGTGGTGATCGATCTGGCTAACTCGCCCTCATTCGCGCCGGCCGACGTGCTTTCGTTCTTCAAACAATCGACCTCCAATCTCATCAATGCCGAGAAGGCGGCGGGTGTTCGCCATCACGTCGCGCTTTCCATCGTCGGCATCGAGAGATCACCCGACAACGGCTACTTCCCTGGGAAGGTCGCTCAGGAAGACATTGTCAAGAAGGGCGGCGTTCCCTACACGATCGTCAGGTCGACGCAGTTTATGGAGTTCCTGGGCGGCATCGCCGACAGCGCAACGGTCGACAAGACTGTCCACGTTTCACCTGGAGCGTTCCAGCCGATCGCGGCGGACGACGTCGCCGGCTTCGTCGCGGAGGCTGCGACTGGTACTGCGGCAAACCAGACAATCGAGATCGCAGGTCCGGACAAGAAGCCGATGAGCGACTTCCTGACCGGCTATCTTACCGCCACCCATGACGCTCGGACCGTCGTGGTCGACAAGGAAGCCAGGTATTTCGGCTCACTCGTCGACGACCAATCCCTGGTCCCGCTGGGCACCGCCAAGCTCGGACGGTTGGACGTCAAGACCTGGTTCGCGCAGCGCGCGAAAGCTGCTGCCTGAGTTTGAATAGCTAGGGACGGGGCGCGGACGACCGCGCCTCGGACTTAGGCGGACATGCGACCTTAATACGATTTACCTGCCGAACGCGAACGCGTACATTTGCTGGTCTCACTCGTAGACCGGCGGCATGGCAATCGTTTCATGATCAATATCTCAAACCCGTCTGCGGCGCGCGACCCGGCGGCCCTCGTTGTCGGCGTCATTGCCGCCCAGGTGATCGGCGGACTGTTCGCCCAAATGTCGCCGTTTGTTATTGCCGGGTTGATGGACGGTTTGTCGTTGTCAGAGCGCGACGCGGGCATCGTCACCTCCGTGGAACTTCTTGCGCTCGCTTTCACCGCGATCTTGATCGCTCCCGTTTTGCCCCGGTTCTCCTACCGGCGTGTCTGCATTGCGGCTGTAGGGTTGATGTTGCTGGCTCAAGGAGCTTCGATCATTGCTGGCGGATGGACCGCCTTGATTTTGCTGCGGACCCTTGCAGGCGTCGGAGAAGGAGCGCTTTATGCGATGTCATTGACCATCGTCGCCTCCCACTGCCGCAATCCCGAAAAGGTTTTCGGTTTCTTCCAACTGGTCTGGGCCCTTGGAAGTGTCCCACTCTTCAGCATAGGTGGCGAACTAACAGCCGCATTTGCGCATAGGGGTGTCTTTGCGTTGATGGGCGGAGTTACCCTCGCACTTGCTCCGCTGCTTCTCCTTGTTCCGGATACCCGGCCGTTCAAGGAAGAGGAAGCTGCGTCGGATGCTGAGGCCATTTCACCTCTGGTCGGCACATTGCTCTTAGGCGCTATCCTCCTCTTCGTTGCAGTGTCCGCCGCTCTTTACGCTTTCAGCGCTCCCTTGGGCGAGCGTGCAGGAATGGAGACCACCGCAGTCGGATACGCGTTGACCATCGCCTCGTTCGTCGGTCTCATCGGCGCGGCAGCGGCCACGGCGCTGAACGTTCGCTTGGGAAGGGCGATGCCCATTTCCGCGTTCTGTCTCGGCTATGCGCTTATCGCCCTGGTGCTGTGCCTCTGGCAAAATTCCACAGCTTATGTGATCGCCCTCGTGGGATCGGTTATCCTTTACTACTTCTCGATGCCCTACCTCTTCGGCCTTGCCGCGGCTATCGACCGTAGCGGGCGTTGGGCAGCAGCGGCGGGATCAGCGTACTTGTTGGGTTTCGCAGCCGGCCCTGTCTTGGGCGGCGTTGTGATCGCGGCGAGCGGCTATACGAGCCTTGGTGCGGTTTGCGTCGCGATGACGGCTGTCGCCTGGATTCTTGCGATGATCGTCATCAGCCGAGCCCGCCTTGAGGCCCGGGCGACAGATCTTCTGCCATCGAAAGGGTGAAGGCAACGGTCGCGCCCCTGGCGTCGTTGTTGGTCATCCGGAATTGGCCTCCATGGGACTCCACGATCGAACGACAGATCGCGAGCCCCATCCCCATGCCATCCTTTTTGGTCGTGAAGAACGGCTCGAAGACACGATCGATCTCGCTGAACCCACTCCCGGCGTCTCGAACCTCAATTCGCACAGCGCCGGACCCATCGCGACATGAGCGTATATCCAGTGAACGCGCGCTATCCTCCGTCTTATCCATCGCCTGGATACCATTCCGGATGAGGTTCATCAGAACCTGTTGTATCTGTACGCGATCAAGGGCGATCATCGGAGGATTCGGATCCAGATCCGTTGTGATCCGAACGGCGTTCGCGCCAACTTCGTCGGCCATGAGGCGGCAGACTTCCTCTATGAGGAGGTTTGCGTTTTCAAGCGTTCGAGGTTGCGAAATGTGTTGGAACAGGGCGCGGATCCGCCGGACGACATCCCCTGCGGATACCGCCGCCGTCGTAATGCGTTCGGCAGCGAGCTTTGCCCGCTCCACGTTCGGAGGATCGACGCAAAGCCAACGAGTGCAGGCGTCTGAATCGGCCGCAATCGCCGCCAAAGGCTGATTGACCTCGTGCGCGATAGAGGCGGACAGTTCGGCCAGGTTTGCAGCTTGGGTCGCATGGGCTAGCTTCGCGGCCGAGCGCCGCAAGGCGTCTTCCGCTTGCACCTGATCATGAATCTCGTGGCAGAGGCCGAACCACGTGACGATGTGCCCATCCTTGTCGCGCATCGGCTCAGCGCGGCCCGACATCCACCTGTACATGCCGTCAGCCCGAAGGAGTCGATACCTCATGGCGAAGCTTTCGCCCGTCATCAGGCAACGCCCCAACTCATTCCCTACGGGTGCTGCGTCGTCCGGATGGAAGATTGTATCCATCACGGTCTCGAGAGTTGCCTGGTCCAAGATTTCCAGACCGAGAAAGTCAGCCATGCGCTTGTTCACCAGTGTGGTAGTCCCGTCTGGTGTAAGTCGCCACAAGTTGCTCGGGACCATATCGACCAGCAATGACAGCTCGGCCGTCCGATTGCGCAGATCCTCCTCGGCGCGCCTCTGCTCTTCGATGTCGATCGTCTGCCCAAACCATGCGTTGATAAAACCTCGGTCATCGTACGACGGTCTGCCCGATGCTCGAAACCAACGATATTCGCCGTCGTCCCGACGCAGGCGGTGCTCGCTGTCGAAGTGCGCCCCCGTCTCTAGGCTGTGCCCCCATTTCGCCGCAACGCTCTCATGATCGTCGGGATGAATATATCGCCGCCATCCGAATTGGTCTCCTCGCAAGAAGAATGCGACCTCATCAAGTGTCGTGCCGAAGTATGCTTGCATGCTCTGGTTCATATAGGTGAACCTGCCAAGCGGATCAGCAGACCAAAGATGCGCCGGTATGCTCTCAGCGAGCTGCACCGTCAAATCTGAGGTGCCGCCGCCCGAGTCCGTTGAAGTGGACATCGTCCTCGTTCGCGCCTGTCTACTCGACATACGATCCTCCGCGTTGTCGACCACTCCATCCACCGTTGCTGGTTTGCTGGCAGATTTCCTGGCCCCGCTCACGATTCTACATAATTAAGGGCGCACTGGATGCTGAGTTTATAGCCCCTCTGGTGAGAAGTGCAGCCCCAAAACTTTATGGGGGAGTGAATCGAAGTCACCATCAAACCCGTGTGACTTGGGGTAGACGTCGATTTAAGCTGCTCGCTTCAGACTACCGGCAGCGACACGTTGCGCGCCCCGAAGCCGAGCTCGCTATCGAGATGGAAGCTTCCTCCGGCTTCATTGGCGAAGTGGCTCACGATTGTCAGGCCAAGTCCGCAGTCCTGTCGTCTTAGTCGTGAAAAACGGCTCGGATGCGCGACGAAACCTACCGTGCCGCATCCCATCGGCCTCGATCTCAAAAAGCGACGCCGCCACGTCGAACTTGTCTAATAATCATCTTCTCCGCTGATTTTCGGCCGAACACGTGCGTGCTTCTCGACCGGTCTGTCTGCGCCACCCTGTCGGCCATTCGGCGCACGCGCCCCCGGAAGCCAGCTGTCCGCCCGCGGCCTAGGTACGGCGGGAGAGAATGGCGAGCAAGTAAACTTACGTTTGGATTACGGCCGCGCTCATCGGACTGTATCCTCGCTCTGCAGCCCCAGACGGTCGTGGCCCGGCGCCCCTATACGACCAGCTCGGAAGGAAAAAACGATGGATTCCAAGGTGAGAGACAACCCTGAAATGCATCGGTTTGAGCGCCAGATACATGCAGGAGTGTTGGCCGCGGCATACTATGAGGTGGACGGCGAACGACTTGTCTTCGTCCACGTCGAGGTTCCGGAATTCGAGGGACGGGCATTGGTGCCGCCCTCGTCAAAGGCGTCTTCGATAATCTCCGGGAAAGAGGCCAAAAGGCCGTGATCCGGTGCTCGTTCATGCAGAACTTCCTGCAGACGCACCCGGAATTCAATGACGTCGTGGACGGATCCTAGCAAGGCCGCTCGGTTCTTGAATCGTGCCCCGTCACGTTCACCGAACAACAAAGGAACCGTCCGATGAAGCTCTACTACTCTCCTGTGGCATGCAGCCTGGCAGACCACATCGCGTTGAGGGAAGCCGATGTCGATTTAGAGATTGAGCGCGTCGACCTCGCAACGAAACTGACAGCAGGCGGCGCGATTTCGGTACCGTCACCCCGAAAGGATACGTGCCGGCGCTGGAACTGGAAACCGGAGAGATCCTGACGGAGAACACCGCCATTGGACCGCGGCACGTCACTCCTTTTTCGGAGTTGGTCGGGTGATGAACAGTTCCGCTGTCGCTGCCGCTGCACGCATGCATGGGTCAGGCGCTGGAGAGCAAGTAAACCAAGGTTTATCATCACTAGGCTTGGCGTTCGTGATAATCAGACCCAGCGGCGGCACCCACTTGGCATCGACGTCATTCCGCCCCTCATAAGAGAGGGCGCCGCAGCGAGTGGAGGATCGATCATGGAAAAGCTAGATACGAAACAGGATTTATCCGCCGAACCTATTGTCTATGTCATCGATGATGACAAGCACATGCGAGACGCTCTTCTCGACCTCTTCATGGTAACGAATAGGCGGGCTTCCGCTTACTCCAGTGGACCTGAGTTCATGAGCACGGCCGATACGACCGCCCCTGGCTGTATCGTTGTCGACCTTCGAATGCCCGGAGGCACCGGCCTCGATGTCCAGAGCCAGTTGATCTCGCTCGGAAGTAAGATGCCGGTCATTTTCCTGACGGCCCATGCCGACGTTCCGGCCAGCGTCAGGGCGATGAAAGCCGGCGCTACCGATTTCCTCACCAAACCGTTCGTTACGCGGGATCTGCTCGACGCTGTAGACCACGCCATTCGCCTGGACGGCGAGAGACGCAAAGTTGAAACCGAACGCGAGCAGATTCGGACGCTGGTCGATAAGCTGACCCCGCGAGAGCAGCAAGTGATGCTCGGCGTCGTCAGCGGGCTTATGAACAAGCAGGTCGCCTATCAGCTCGGGATCAGCGAAATGACCGTGAAGCTGCATCGGATGAGCGTGATGCGCAAAATGCAGAGCCGTTCCATTGCCGATCTGGTTCGCAAGGCCGAAAAACTGCAAAGGAACTGAGGGCGCCCGCAAAGCGCGGGCTGAACCGAATGGCGCGGAGGATGCATGAAGCACCCTCCGCATTATTTTTATACGGCAATGAATCTCAGCAGATCGAGATTGATGATATCTGCATGGGTCGTCACCATCCCGTGCGGCAGTCCCTTGTAGATCTTCAGTGTCGCGTTCTTCAGAAGTTTGGCGGAGAGAGGGGCGGAATCTTCAATCGGGACGACCTGATCGTCATCACCATGGAGAACGAGAGTCGGAACCTCGATCGTTTTCAGATCTTCCGTAAAGTCGGTTTCCGAGAAAGCCTTGATACCCAGGTAGTGAGCGTTTGCCGCGCCCATCATGCCTTGTCTCACCCAATTCTGGATAATCGGCTCAGAGGCAACGGTGGCGGGCCGATTGAAACCGTAGAAAGGCCCGCTGGCTACGTCGTAATAGAACTGGGCTCTGTTCGACGCCAGCGCAGCACGGTATCCGTCGAATGCCTCGGTCGGAAGTCCGCCTGGATTGTCGGGTGTCTTCACCATGATGGGCGGCACTGCGCCGATGAGTACCAGCTTCAGAACGCGGCCTTTGCCATAGCGGGCGACATAGCGGGTAGCTTCGCCTCCGCCCGTCGAATGACCGATATGAACAGCGTTCCGCAAGTCCAGATGTTCCACGACGGCGGCAACATCGGCAGCGTAATGATCCATATCATGGCCGCCGCCGACCTGTTCCGATCGGCCGTGTCCGCGACGATCGTGGGCGATAACACGGTAGCCTTTTCCCAGAAAGAAGAGCATCTGGGCGTCCCAGTCGTCGCCGCTGAGGGGCCACCCATGATGGAACACGATCGGCTGCGCCTCCTTCGGCCCCCAGTCCTTGTAGAAGATGCGGGTTCCGTCCATCGATGTCACGTAGCCATGCCCGGCCTTTTCGGATGTCGTGGTTATTGAATTGACGTTCATTCCGAACTCCTATTGCTAAGTCCTGTTCCAGTGCCGAAACACCGGCCGCAACGCTAGCATCTCCACGTTGGCGCAAAAGCTATACGTACGTTTGATCGGTGACAGCCGCCTCGATGCCCCCTTGCGATCCCATCGTTTCCTGTCCTGGACCTGTCGAAGGATGCCCGCGGTCGATGGCCTTCCGTTGCGGAAGGAACTTGTGCGTCGTCAGCCAATCGTGTGCCTACGTTGGACTGACGCGCGGCGCGGGCGTAAAACATGTCGAGCGATCACAGCGAAGCTCCGGATGGAGAGCAACCGATGACGCCTGATACTGTCACAGCTGGCAATTCGCCTATCGAGGCCGCAAAGACCGTCGAAAACTTGACCGGTGTCGGTTGGGCATTCGATGCGAGCGGCAGGTGGATTTACCTCTCACCTGCCTTACAAGCCGCTCTAGGCAAGACGCCAGACGAGTTGAACGCTTGGTGGAGCGAGGGAGAGGTCGCTTGGAAGCAACTGCTCTATCCCGATGACTATGAACGCGTTGCCGGAGAATGGCGTCACTCCATTCATTCCGGACAACCCTTCGACAGTGAGTTTCGTATCCGACGCCGGGCCGGCTACGGTTGGGTTCGAAGCTCCGGAAGGGCTGTGCGGGATCGCACCGGCGAGATTCTCGGATGGTATGGCACGTCGATCGACATCGACAGCTTCCGGGCAACCGTTGAGACGTTGCACGGCCGGGAGCTTGAACTTTCGCAACTCGTCGACACGGTTCCCGGCCACTTGTGGCGTCTGACACCTGAGGGCGAGCCGATCTTCTTCAACCGGAGAATGATCGACTATCTCGGCCGAAACGTCACAGACATCGAAAGGCCCGGTCTGAGCCGACTGGACGCCATGATCGAGATGGCAATTCATCCCGACGACGCGGCTGAATTCGGAAGCACTCTGAATCAGAGCCTTGTCACGGGAGAAAGCTTCTTCATGAGATACCGCCTGCGTCGTTTTGACGGGGTTTACAGATGGATGTCCAGCCGAGCGGAATCCATGCGGGACCACGACGGCCGCATCGTCCAGTGGTGCGGCCTCTGTCACGACGTCAACGACCAGGTTCGTACAGAGGAAGCTCTCAAGCGATCCGAATGGCACTTGCAACGACTGATCGACGCGCTGCCGGTAAACATCTGCAGTTGGACGCCTGAAGGAGCACTCTCCTACGTCAGCAAGCGATTTCTGGAACAAGCAGGATTGACGAAGACGGACCTCGCTGAGTTCGCCAAAGCGGCATTGGATTTGATCCATCCCGACGATGTCGGACAAGTGAGAGATCAGGCAATTCGGTGCATTCGGTCAGGCGAAGCATTTTCTATGAGATATCGCCGACGCGGAAAGGATGGCTTATTTCGGTGGACGGACGATCGGTTTGAGGCGCTGCGCGATGCCGATGATGCGATAGTGGAATGGTATGGCCTATCCATCGATGTCGATGACGAGATGCGAACTCAACAGTCGTTGCGTGATAGTGAGCATTCGCTCCATCAACTCGTCGAGACGCTGCCGGCGTTGATCTACTGCCTAGCGCCTGACGGTGCGCCGATCTATCGTAGTCACAAGCTGAGCGAGTATCTGGGATTCGAAATCGAAGATAAGGACGAGATCGGCAAGCACCGCCTGGATGTGACCCTGGACGCCATTATCCATCCGGACGAGCTAGCCGCCGTCAAACACAAATACAGCCAGTCGCTCCCGACCGGCGAGCCGTACACGATGAGGCATCGATTGCGCCGGTTCGACGGCGAGTACCGATGGATGGAGACGCGGGCCTTGGCGATGCGCAACGCCGACGGCGATATCGTGCAGTGGAACGGCGTATGTATCGACATAGACGATTGGCTTCGCGCACAAGAAGAGCTTAGGGTCGCACAAAGAAATCTCGCAAAGGCCAGCGAAGCGGCGAGCTTGGCCGAACTCACCGCATCGATCGCGCACGAAATAGGCCAACCTCTGGCGGCCATGGTATCGAGTTCAGATGCCTGCCAGCAATGGCTCAGCGGCGACCCTCCAAACGTAGAACGGGCACAGAAAGCCCTCGAACGCGTCGTTCGCAGCGCAAATACCGCAACAGAGGTGGTCGGTCGAATCCGTGCCCTTTTCAAGCATACCCCGGAGGCGCGCAGGACACAGGCGCTTGACGCTGTGGCGGTGGAGGCCCGCGATCTGATGGCTGAAGAAGCCACGCGACGGGGCGTACGGATGGAATGCCGAATTGAGCAAGATCTTCCGCCGTTGTTCTTCGATCCTATCCAGATACAGCAGGTCTTCGTCAATCTCATCCGGAATGCATTGGAAGCAATGGACCTTGCTGCAGATCGCGGGATGCTCCAATTGAGCGTACGACGCGACAGCGAGCGGATTTACACGGAAATATCCGACACCGGGCCGGGCGTCGAAGATCCAGAGCGAATATTCGAACCATTCTACACCACAAAGGGGCAGGGGATGGGGATGGGTCTGGCAATATGCCGATCAATCGTCGAAGCGCACGGCGGCAGGCTCTGGGTGGAGAAGAATGATCCGACCGGAGCGAAGTTCATCTTTGATTTGCCGGTCGAGGGCCAAGAAGCTTAAGGATCCGTCGTGCAGATTACGCCGCCCACATTTGAAGCTTCGTACATGCGCTAGATCTCAATAGCGGTTTCGATCGCCCTTCGAAGTTCCGCGCCAGCAAAAGGCTTGAACAAGCAGATTCCTGCCCGTTTCGCTTCGTTGATCAGCGCCTCTTGCGCATGGCCTGTCATGAATACGACGGGTATCGCGATCTTTCGCCGGTTCAGTTCCTTATAGAGGTCGATGCCGCTCATGCCTGGCATTGAAATGTCGAGGAGAAGACATCGCATTTCGGGGATCCGGGGCGATTCCAGAAAATCGGCAGCAGACGCGAATGTCACGACGGAATAACCGGACACCTCGAGCAGATCGAGCAATGATTCCCGAACCACTGCGTCGTCGTCTACGATGGCAACCAGCATTTGAAGCATTTCCATGTGATGTAGAGCTTCTTTGCTCCATTGGAGGCATGCTCACCGGCCAAAGGCAAAATCGCACTTGCCGAACCAAGCACAGGTAGTCGGGCCGAGACCGCGCCTTCGATCCCTACGTTCAAGAGGAACGATCATCGACCTATGGGAGTATTGGCGTCAATCCAAACCTAAGTATGCTACCGGCGTTTCCAGCGCGCTCTTACTGCTCGCGGCGGTCATCAGCGGGGAAGGGAATTGGCGGAAACGTGGAATTCATCGCTGTCGCGAGCAAGACCGACAGGATCTGCATCCGACGGTCCTGCAAGAGCCTATCGCATTGAAAACGAAGAGCATCGTCTGACCATTCTCTTCGGCGAGTTTGCGACGGCGGCCGAGCTGCTTTTACAACATTACCCGCGCGCCACGCTGGAGAAACTATTTCATGGTGGCCGGTCGCCAGGTCGCGCTTCGCCGACAGCTTCCGCCTGCGGAAGGAGGCCATCTTTGGTAGAGAGACGCCGAAACACCGAACTTCATGATCGAGTTCCACAGGCCTTTGGGATGTTAGCGATGCTTCGAACGGCTAACTCAAGTGAGCTGTGTCAACCGGACACGATGGAGACGATGAACGCAGGGATTTTTCCGGTTTCATCCTGCGGCCAACGCATTGAGGAACGCGATCAAGAGGTTGAATTCAGCGGTGGTCAATTTCACATCGCTTCCGTCCAACCGTATCAAGCAACGCTGCCGAACGGATAGCTTGTAGTCATCAAAGCGATAACTGCGTCGATCGCGTGCCGGAAGCGGCGACGTCCTATCGCGCATCGCCACAGTCAGCCTAGCCATGAATTCGCGGTACCCAAAGGGCTTGACGAGATAGTCTACAGCGCCAGCCTCCAATCCTCGAACCTTGTCGTCTTCATCGCGCAAATCGGCGCTAGTAACGATGATCGGTGTATGGGTCAGCGAAGCCAGATTCCGCACCGTGGCGAGAGCCTCCGATGAATTAACTTCTACAATCATCGCATCCGCGATTTCCATCGCGACCAACCTTCGAAGTTGGCGTTCTTCTGAGACCAGGCTAACTTTGATCGAGTTTGCGGCGAGGACGTCCGCTATCTTCGTCCGGGTCGTCATGTCGTGATCCAGAACAAAGACGTGTTTTCTGGCTGCCCCAGCGTTCCTCAAGGAGTACCGTTGGGATCAGCAAGGCATTTGAGAGGCGTTCAACCGCAACGCGTGAACACCGATCGGAACATCGAAGCCGGAGACCCTTTGCGGACCCAGGTAGTCGGTTTGATCAAAGCATGCGGCTGCTTGTACGAAATCTCCCGAGAGCAGGACTGGACGATCTAGTGTTTTGGTGAGCGCCTCGAGTTTGAAGGCCAGATTCACCGCGGATCCGATCACGGTGAAATCGAGACGCTTTTTGGAGCCGATGTTCCCGTACATGACTTCACCGAGGTGGATGCCGGTGCCAAAGCGGACCAGTTCGGCAGTTCGTCGCAAGCAGGACGCGCTTTGATATCCTTCCTGCACCGCCGCGAGCAGATGCTGGCAGGCATCCGTGCCATCCATTGGAAATACCGCTAGGAGGCCGTCTCCGATGAATTTCAGTATCTCGCCGCCGTGACGTTCAATCGGCTCCGCGACGACATCGAAGTACCTGTTTAAGATTTCGATCAGTTCGTCACGCGGAAGACTGTCAGACAGACGAGTGAAGTTTCGCAGATCACAGATCAGGATGGCTGCAATGATCGTCTCTCGACTGCCACGCGTTATGGCGCCGTGCAGTATCTCGTCGGAGGCGTGCGCACCCACGTAAGTCTCCAACAGCGTTCGAGCCAGTTGGTCCTTTACCCGTACTTCGGTGACGAGCGAGTACCACGGCATCAGCGTGTCGAGGAGCGCCAATTCCTGATCCGAAAAACCATCGGGACGATCGGTAGCGAAGGTAATGAGGTGGCGGCGACCTTGCGTGTGATCGAGGGGCCAAGCCACGTAGTCGGTATGGCCGTCGTGTTTCAGCTCCTCGTATACTGCAAAAATATGCGGGCCGTTGATCTGGAGCTTCTGCCGAACACGCTTTCCGCTATCGATCGCCACCCGAAATGGGCTGCGTAGAAATACGTCGGTTGCCTCGACGTCATAGGCGATCGTCTGAACGCTGGCATCGGGCTGGCCGCGCATCCAGGTCATCCGCGTGCCCAGCCACTGCGGATGGTGGACCCGAAGATGCAGCGTCGCTCTGCTAAGAGGAATCCCACATGCAACGATGCGGGCACAGAGCTCCGCGAAGACCTTTTCCCCCCGCGGCTGGTACCGAATCCCGGCCGCGAGCCAGTCCAGAATCTGCACTCGAAATCTAAGGTCTAGTTCGACACCCATAGTCTCCAGCATTTACGCGGACGCTATTGCAGCGGTAGATATACGAGCGTTCTAGTTGGGCACATCATAATCTCACCCGCAACAAGGGACTTTGAAGCCGGTGCTGCCCCTGAGCGACAGGGTTCGCACACCAGCTTCTCGAAGTAGGGCAGAACTCAGGATCGGAGCGCGTTCACTGCCTTGTTGTCACACGAGCCCCATCCCACCATCGACGTGGAGCTCGACACCATTTACGAAGCTTGCTGCATCAGAGGCGAGAAACAGAGCTGCTTTTGCCAGCTCGTCGGGGCGACCCAAACGGCCGGCTGGTATTGCTTTCGATAGCTGGTCGATCATCTCCGGCCGATTTTCTTCCGACACGCCTAGTTTGCCTAGAATTTCAGTTTCTACGGGCCCCGGACTGAGGACGTTCACGCGGATCTTTCGGGACTTGAACTCGACAGCCCAGTTGCGAGCGAACGCTGCGATCGCCGCCTTCGTACCTGCATACAACGTGTGATTTGGAAGTATCCTCGTCGCCGCGAGCGAACTTGTCAGGATAATGGTGCCCCCGATCCGAATAAGCGGCGAGATGGCCTGAACGCCGAAGAATACGCCGCGGGTGTTAATCGCAAAGTGTTGGTCGTACTCGTCCTCCGTGACTTCGTCGGAGGGCAAGAGATTGATCACTCCGGCGTTCGCCATGTAGATATCAAGTGCGCCAAAACGCCGGCGGATGTCTTCTGCAAGGTCATGATGATGGCCCCTGCTCGCTACGTCGCCGATGACGCCAATGGCTCCATTGCCGATATCCTTGGCTGCCTGATCGACGACATCCTTCCTTCTCCCTGTAATGATGACTTGAGCGCCTTCTTGGGCGAAGAGCATGGCAGTCGCTTTGCCGATGCCACTATTGCCGCCGGTAATGACCGCGATCTTATCTTTGAGACTAGGCATTTTCGTTCTCCATGTTGACAGGGCGAACGTATGCTGCTGCCTGTATGGATTTTAGCCGTGTCGTCGGCACAAAACCTTTTCCTCGGAGATTCAGGTGACCCATTTGCTGAATGAGATGTCGGGATTGATCGCGTTCGTGCGCACGGTCGAAGTTGGATCGTTCAGTGCGGCTGCTCGGGATCTGAAAACATCACCCTCCGCCATTTCGAAGAGCGTCGGTCGGTTGGAAAAGCTGGTCGGATCCCGTCTTTTTCTCAGGTCGACACGCGCCCTTACGCTGACCCCCGACGGGCAGATGCTGTTCGAGCGGATCGGTCCACTGCTGCGGGAACTCGATGCATCGGACGATGGGCTATCAAGTAGCAGCGGACTAACCGGACGATTGCGATTCAGTATGCCCGTCGAAATGTCAGAGCTGTTTCTCGGGGCGATCTTCACCAAGTTTGCCGAGGAATACCCTGACCTAACGCTGGACATCGGGTTGACAGACAGGTTCGTCGACATCATCCGGGACGATTACGATGTCGTCTTCAGGGTCGGGGAGGTCGTGCAACCCGATCTGGTTGTTCGGCATCTCGCGGATCTCGACATGGTTCTGGTTGCAGCTCCGTCGCTTCTATCAAAATGGGGCGTGCCGAGGACAATCCATGACTTTCAGAGCATGCCCTTTGCGCGGTACTCCGTTGGCGGCCGAACGGCACACATCGCCTTTGCCGACGGGTCCAAGATCCTCCCAACCGGGCGAATAGACTGCGACAGCGGCATCGCTCTACATTCGGCAGCGCGGCACGGCCTCGGAGTAGCCTTGCTCATGCGTTGTGTGGTGGCAGACGACTTGGATTCGGGAATATTGATTGATGTGACACCCTCGGGAGCGCTCAAGCCGATGCGCTTCAGTGCTGTTCACGCGCTTGGTCGGACCGTGCCGTCACGTGTCAAGCTGCTTTCCGATTTCGTAGCGCTTGAGGCCCAGAAACTCTCGATTCGTGCTCAGTCACCTGGAGATGCCGCTGCAGCGAGGGATTGACGCTGCGCGACAATCACAGCCCGACCAAGTGATCCCATACCTGGGAACCTTTCTCGCCGACGGCACGCGAGCGCGTCACCACAATGGTCGTCGCGGGGAACGTTCCTTTGGAGTTTAGGATTCGTGCAATTCACACGAATGAGTTCGATTGCATCTTCAAGGCGCTGAAGAGCCAGTCAGCGCTCACGTCGATCAATCCTAAACTCGTCCGTGCGCTCGCTGCTCGGACGATGAAGCTTATCCGTCACGACATCCCATGGAAGGCATCGCAAAAGGGCGGGCCTCCCCTCAATCGGTTCGACTGACCCGCGCACTCGGCTGAGCAAGGAAGGGCTTGAAAGCGGCTGCGATCTTCGCAAGAAATCCCTTGCTGAACGATCCCAAAACCTCTGCACTCGGGTCGTAGTAAAAGGACTGCTCGGCTATGTCATGATTGAATTCAGAGACGGTAATCCACGCATCCTTCCACTCACGGATTCCAGCGCGGCGGCATTCAAGCTGGGGAATCTCCAAGGCGGTTTGATCGGAGCGGGGCGGGGTGCCTGAGATAGCCAATAAGATCAGGTTTGTCTGATTGCCTTTCGGGATTGCTAGAACCATGCAAACCGGGCGTGCCTTCCGCCCCTCAGTTTCTCCCTTGTCGCGCTGCCATGTCCAGAGATAAGGATAGCGGATGATCGAACCATTGGCCGGAGTATCAGCCATTGGTCTCGCTTCCTTCCTCTATCAGTCGGTCCAGTTCCGGACCGATCAACGCTGCCAGTTCAGGGGGGGCCTCATTGGGGCCATAAGCCCTGCGCGGATCGCCTTTTTGCTTCATGGCCTCAAAATCGTCGTAGGTCATGAGGACGTAGCGGGCCTTGCGATGTTGAGTAATAGCGACCGGCTGGCGATCTGCCGCCATGGTCACGGTCTTAATATCGCGCAGCAATTCTACCGTGGAGAATTTTTCCATCGTGGCGCTCCTTCAAATTATACGAAATATACAATTCATTTGATTATTTGACAAGGGTAACGCCACGGGCAGCCGCCTGTCCGCTTGGCCCGAACCGCAGGGCGTAGAGAGCCGTACAGTCGTCGCCAGGTCGAGGAGCGTCCTGCTGCGCGGACGCAGGTAGGCGCCGCCGTCGTCGTCCGCTTGGAAAAGTGCGAGGGCAAGGTCCTGGGGGAGTCGCGTCGCGGGTGCGGGCCGCCCTGGAGGGGCACGGTGTTGTGTTCATCGAGGCGACGTCGGATGGTGGGCCGGGAGTCGCTCTCGCCAAAACTCGCGCTGCCGACCCCGCCGGTCACGCCTAAGAGAGTCGCCGGTTCGTCGAAACAAGTGAGAGAGCTCGTGTTGAGTGCGATTTCATTTCGGAGTGCGGGGGGTCTCGAGACGTCTACAGTCGATGACCATGCCTCGACATTTAAGAATATCTAGTGCTTGCTCCTTCCATAGGAGCAAACCATCCGGACCGCGATCCACGTGGCGACCTCGAGATCACTCCCACGAAAGCCCGAGAAACCAATCGACCGCCCGACCAGCAACGTTTCCTTGGCTCCGAAGCTCCTTGCCGGTAACAATGTCCTCCACGTCTTCTTCGGAGCGCGTCGCGCCATGCGCAATCACATTTGTGTCGAATATCCGGTAGCTCTTTCGCATCGACAGTTCGATCCGCTGTGACGGCGACAGCGCGTGCGCCGCGACTGCGTGCCCGGCCTCGTGCACGGATATCCATCTCGGCGCGTACGATGCCGGAGAAATTGGCCGGAAACGGTGGCGGATCCGGTGGCGCCAATGAGCGCCGTCATGGACTAGCCCGTGGAATAATGGGGAAAAATGGTCGGAGTGGAGAGATTCGAACTCCCGACCCTCTGGTCCCAAACCAGATGCGCTACCAGACTGCGCTACACTCCGTGCCGACGAGGGAGGGCAATACACGGTTCGCCTCGCGCCCGCAATACATAAATCGCGTATCCCCATGCTTGGTTTAAGCACCCCATCGTTCAGCTTGCTGTGCGGAGTGATTGATATGAGCACGAGTTATCGAGTGATCGCGAAAAGAGGAGGGCTGCCGGAAAACGATCGGAGATCCAGCGCTCCGCCGCCTTGGCTTTTTTCTTGAAAAGAAAGGGATTCGTCGGTAAGCAAAACTCATCTCTTTGTGCGATGGTTTGGATGAAGAGAAGCCTCGGATATGGGGCAGAGTGAAGTTTCGAGTGCGAAAGCCCGCTAATTCGGAGGCGTTGCAGCAATGTCTGCCAAGATCTACCGCCCAGCCAAGACCGCGATGCAGTCCGGCAAGGCAAAGACAAATATTTGGGTTCTTGAGTTCGATCAGGAGACGCCGCGTACCATCGATCCGATCATGGGTTACACGTCTTCCTCGGACATGCGCCAGCAGCTGAAGCTGACCTTCGAAACGCAGGAACTCGCTGAAGCTTACGCGAAGCGCAACGGCATCGAGTATCGGGTCATCGCCCCGAAGGATCCGCAACGCCAGACTGTGGCTTACCCTGATAATTTCCGCTATACGCGGACTCAGCCTTGGACGCATTGATCCGCTTTCATACGCGATGATTTGACCAGGGCATGAAGCCCGGGTCACGCGGCCCCTTAGCTCAGCTGGATAGAGCACCTGCCTTCTAAGCAGGTTGTCGCAGGTTCGATTCCTGCAGGGGTCGCCACTCTCTTCAGGGACTTGCGACGCCGCGGTTGCGACGCGAACAGCTTCCGCTGACAATTCGCTCCCGGTCCTCCGCCGCCTTCCTCTGCACGGATCGGAGAGGGAATTTGACTTCACCTCGAAAGTCCTGAGCAACGTTGCCAGTTACTCTGTGGACACGGGTCACAGCCGCAACTAGGGCACCTGCAGACAAGATACCGTCAAGGACGCCGCGATCCATGCCGTGTTCTCTTCGTCCGCAAAATCCCGCTCGTGACCAGATGTGCCGGTTTACCGCAAGCGACTTGGCTGGCATTTGCAAGGCTGGGTAGCGCGGACACGAAACACTTGATTCCTGCAATGGATTGAGAGAGCTATTCCGCGATTGAGGGAGAGTCTCTATTTACCAACCCCGATTTGCGTCACAAAGCCGGCCGCCCCGTGATGTAATTGAAACGTAGCACAGATAAGAGTTTCAATGACCGGAATTGGGCGCTTGCCGGCCAAGGCCTCTTCCGCTATTGGGCCCAAAGCCGCCGTTGAACCCGGCGCACCAGTCAGACCCGACCACCCAATGCTAGCCGACAGGCCAATCCTGCAAAGGCGGTGGCGAGGAAATAATTGGGTAGTCGAGCAAACTTCGGCGCGAGTTTCACATCGCTTTTTGCACGGCCATCCGCACCAGCGACGAAGTGAACTGCGTCGCATCAGGCGACCTTGCCTTCCGGTTTGGCGAGCGCGCTGTGGCGCAGTTTCATGCGGTGACTGGGGCTGGCGAAATCGAGTGCGCTCGGCCAGTCGGGTGGAGATCCGCCACGCTGGACTAATTGTCGTGAACAAGGCTTAATGCCGCGCGGGGATGGCTGGGGATGCCGATCATGAGATCACCGCAGCAAATGAATGGTAGTGCCGATGTTCTCGATGCTGTCGTCGTCGGAGCCGGCTGGGCGGGCCTCGGCGTCAGCTATTGGCTGGCACGAAGGGGCTTGCGCCATAGCGTCCTGGAGCGGGGCCGCATAGGAGAGACCTGGCGCACGCAGCGATGGGATTCCTTTCGGATGAACACCCCAAACGTGCAGACCGTCATGCCAGGCGACTGCTATGACGGTGAGGATCCATCCGGTGCCCTGACGCGCGACCAGTTCGTCGCTCTCCTCGAGGACTTCGCCAGGCGCAACGCGCTCCCGATCGAACCGGATACTGCGGTGTGCGAACTCAGGCACGAGAATGACGCGTATCGGCTGACCACTTCACGCGGCATGCTTTTAGCGCGGAACGTGATCGTTGCAAGCGGCAGCCTGAATTGTCCGGTGCGCCCAGTTTGGGCCGCTGCGTTACCGCCCGTCCTTCGCCAGATCGACGCCTCCGGCTACCGCAGCGCTGCGGATCTTGCCGACGGCGCGGTGCTGGTGGTCGGAAGTGGCCAGTCGGGTGTCCAGATCGCGGAGGAGTTGGCGGAAGCAGGCCGAACAGTCTTCCTTGCCACCAGTCGTGTCGGACGGCTCCCGCGGCGCTACCGAGGCCGCGACATCATGGTCTGGCTCCTCGAATGTGGGTTTCTCGACGTGCGACGGGAGGAGGTCATTAGACTTGCGGGACGCATCCCGCCTCGAGGTGTGCTTGGGTCGGTGCACACGATAAGCCTTCAAGCGCTCAGCGCCCAAGGTGTCGTGCTTCTTGGGCGATTGACTGGCGTCGAGGATGGCGACCGCCTCTCGTTCGCCGACGATCTCGAAGCGAATGTTCGCTTTGCGGATGAAGCCTCCAATAACATCAAACGCCATATCGACGAATATGTCAGCCGCGCTGGAATCGATGCACCCGTTTCGGAACCCGACCCGGCGGAGACGGTCGCGATGCAACAGCCGAACCCGACGATCGCTTCGCTTGATCTCTCCCGGTCCGGCATAACGACCGTGGTGTGGTGCACAGGCTTCAAGGGCGATTTCAGTTGGATGAGGCTTCCCGGTGCGCTCGATGCCGCGGGACAGCCGGTCCACGAGGATGGCGTGGCCACCCTGCCGGGCCTTTACTTCGCCGGGTTGGATTTCGCCTCTACGCGCAAGTCAGGCATAATATTGGCGATCGCCGAGGAAGCACCCCGCCTTGTCGAATACATCGTAGGGCCTTCGTGACAGCCTTTGGCGCTCTGCGGACGAGGCTGTTGTCGCCTTCCGAGCCCAAAGCTGACAAAGGGCTTCGGGCGGGATGGTCGTAATCCGAAGGTTCCGAGGATTAGGACTTCGCAGGAGCTTCGACATCCGAGAATGCCTGAACGGCGTCCGGAAGCCTCGCACCCTTGATTTGGATGGCCGCGAGGGAGGCATTCAACTCCGCGATCTCGTAGGGTGTAAAAGTGATGCCAGTCGCGTCGATGTTCTCCGTCATGTGAGCCATCTGCGTCGTGCCGGGGATCGGGACGATCCACGGTTTCTGAGCCAGCAGCCAAGCGAGCGCGATCTGTCCGAGGCGTGATTGTTTCCGGTCCGCCCACGTCTTTAGGAGTCCCACGAGCGCAAGGTTGGTCGGCAGGTTCTCAGGCGCGAAGCGCCCTTCGATGCCGCGGATATCACCCTGAGCGAACCGTGTACGAGCGTCGATCGCGCCGTTGAGGAAACCAACGCCGAGAGGGCTCCAAGGGACGAATCCGACGCCCAGTTCCTCGCACACTGGGATCGCGCCCTTTTCAGGCCCCCGCCACAGCATCGAGTATTCGCTCTGAACCGCGGTCAGAGGCAGCGCTGCGTGGGCGCGCCTAAGCGTGTTGAGACCCATCTCGGAAAGGCCCCAGTGCACGACTTTCCCCTGCTTCATCAAGTCATTCACGGCTCCTGCCACATCTTCAATCGGCACCTGCGGGTCGACGCGGTGTTGATAGAGGAGATCAATGCGGTCGGTTTGCAGGCGCTTGAGCATTCCCTCGACGGCCGACTTGATATGTTCGGGACGGCTGTTGAGGCCCGGAAGCCGTTCTCCAGTCTCGAGATCGATGTTCCAGCCGAATTTGGACGCGATAACAACCTGATCCCGGAACGGTTGAACGCCTTCGCCGAGTATCCTTTCGACCTCATGTGGGCCATAGGCCTCTGCTGCATCGTAGAAAGTCAGGCCCCGGTCGAAAGCGGCCCTTATGATGTTATGCATTTCGGCACGCGTTGGAATTGTTTGCTGGTAGGTCCGGCTCATGTTTTGAACGCCAAGACCCACGCTGGATACCTCCAGGGAGCCGAGCTTTCGCCGTCCGATTTCGGTGACGGACGTTGTGTCTGAGGCATTTTGCTTGGTCGTCGCCTGAGCATTGGCTACCCCGAGATTGGCGGCCACGGCCAACGTACCCGCTGTCAGCAGCAAGCCTCTGCGGTTGAGTTCAATTCCGTGCCTCGTAGTCATCTTTACACTCCTCTGATTTTCTTGACTGCGGGGGTGCTAAGCGGAGGGCCGTCACCGACGAGCCGCCTGGCGCTTGATCTGGCCTATGGCGTCGTTGAATCCGCGCGAAGTTCCGCTTGAACCCGCCAACTTGCCAACGTTCACTTGATCGATCGGTCGCCCTATGACGACCTTTGGAACCGCCGCCGCAAAGCGTCGCTGGAGTTCCAACGATTCCGGCACATATGCATGGGGAGTGACCTCCACCGCGGTGATCACGCCATCAGTCAGGGTCACCTTTACGGTTATATGCGACGGCTGGCCGCCGTATGTCCCGGTCGCTGTGTAGACGCCGTCTGCATACTGACGGGGCTTGCCGCCTTGGGCCTCTGCCGTCGAGGACACCATCAGGGTTAGCGCCGAAGCGACGAGCGCGTTTCTGATCTCGCGGGGCATTTTGTTCCTTTCTCAGGTGAAGGCTTCGCCGTCGAAATTGTCGGACACCTCAGCACGGCCATCGGCGAACATCCGAACGAAGGAGAAGTCGAAGCTTGGCACCAGCCGGGAGGCAGGAACGACGAAAAGCGCCGTGGCCAGCCCGTCTGCCGTCGCGGCATCCTTCGCAACGACCCATGTAGCAACCACGTCCTTCACGGGCCTTCCGGTCCTGGCATCCAAGATATGATGAAGGTTGTCTCCCCATTTCCGGCGATTGACCGCCGAGGCGCAAAGCGAGGCGTCTCGGAGGTGGGCGACGCCCACCACCTTCGTAGGATCAAACGGATGCTCAAGTCCGACACCGAGCGCCGCTTCTCCGCGATGCAGCATGTCGCCGCTGCCATCGACGACAAAGTCTTCGAGGCCTCTCACCCCCAAAACACCTGAGATCAGGTCGACGAGATGGCCTTTGCCTACCGCGCCAAGGTCGATCAAAAGCGGACTTCGAGTGATCAGCGTCGAGCCCTGGCGGAAAACGTCGCTGCCCCAGCTCGTGCGCTTGCTTGCATAAGTCGACACTTCCGCTGGCTGCGGCACAAGCGAGTATCGACGATCGTAGCCCAGAAGCTCCAGATCGCGTCCGACGAGGGGATCGAGGCCGCCTCCGGTTATCTTGTGAAGCCGGTCGTAGAGGTCGAACATCTGCGCGGCCCCAGCCGGAAAAACGAACGTGCCGCCGTGCTCAGCCTCGGCGATCTTCGTGATCAACGAGTCGTCGCGGAACCTCGAATAGTTCCTGTCGAACCGTTCGACGAGTTCGAGGATTTGCCGCCGGGTCTGGTGACACAGCGGCGTCGGCGTGTCGATTTCGCAGGAGGTGCCGATCGCATCGAATTCGAACCGGGACATCGGAAACTCCAACCTTAGAGACCGGTCATCTTGAGGACGGCTTCAGGCAGCCGCTCGCCGACGACTTCAATCTTGGACAGCGCGGCCTCGATTTCATGGAGATCGGTCGCATCGAGTTCGAGTTCGACTGCGCCAAGGTTTTCCTCAAGCCGATGCTGTTTCGTCGTCCCCGGGATGGGGACGATCCAGGACTTCTGAGCAAGCAGCCAAGCCAGTGCGATCTGGGCTGGCGTTCCATTCTTCCTGTCCGCAATTGCCTTGAGCAGGTCTACGAGAGCGAGGTTCGCCTTGCGAGCCTCCGGCGTGAAGCGCGGCACGAGGTTGCGGAAGTCGCTGGCATCGAACTTGGTGTTCTCGTCGATCTTGCCGGTCAGGAAACCAGCGCCCAGCGGGCTGAACGGCACGAAGCCTATTCCAAGTTCTTCGAGTGTCGGAAGCAACTCTGCTTCGGGGCCTCGCCAGAACAAGGAATACTCGCTCTGGACTGCCGTCACCGGATGAACAGCGTGTGCGCGGCGAATGGTGTTGACGCCTGCCTCGGAGAGGCCGAAGTGCTTCACCTTGCCGACGGTGACGAGGTCCTTGATCGCTCCAGCGACGTCCTCGATCGGGACGGCCGGGTCAACGCGATGCTGGTAGAAGAGGTCGATCCGGTCTGTCTTGAGCCTTTTGAGGCTTGCCTCGGCGACGGCCCTGATGTGCTCGGGACGACTGTTTGTACCCCCGCTACGCTCGCCTGTTTCCATGTTGATATCGAAACCGAATTTCGTCGCCACGACGACCTGTTCCCGGATCGGCGCGATCGCTTCTCCGACCAGCTCTTCGTTGACGAACGGTCCATAGGCTTCGGCGGTATCGAAAAGGGTGACGCCTCGTTCGTGGGAGAAACGGATCAACTTGATCATCTCGGCCTTGTCAGCGGGCGGACCGTAAGCCGAACTCATGCTCATGCAGCCGAGCCCGAGGGCGGAAACTTCGAGGTCTCCAATCTTCCTGATCTTCATGTTCATCTCCTATGGTTGCTTGCCGACACGGGCGGCCAGATGTGCGGGAAATTCATTCGCTTATCTCCTTGAGTTATGCCGCGCTCTCGGCGGCCAAGGATTCAGCTTCGTGGGCGTCAGACTGTTGACGAGATGCGGCCGGCACGATGGTGGTCACAGCCACGACCAGCGCGAATATCAGCATCACCGTACCGGCGTCGAACGCATGAGAAGCCCGGTATGCGGTTAGTTCGGTACCTGTCAGGCCGACCGACCCCACCGCGGCAATCGCGATCAGAACGCTCAGGCCGACCGAGCTTCCCATTTGGTGAGCGACGTTGACAGCGCCGGACGCAGCACCTGCATCTTCGGTGGAAACCCTGGCGACGCCCGACGATGTCAACGGGCTGAGAGTGAGGCCCTGGCTCACGCCGATCAGCACCATTGGCAACGCCACTGTCGTCCAGTAGTTCGATCCGACGCCCGCACGGCTGAGCCATGCCATCGCGACGATCCCGATGACCATTCCGACAAGGAGGATCGCATTGCGGCCGAAGCGGCGTATGAGGCGAGGCACGACGATGGCAAAGGGAACGTGAAGCATCGTCGCCGGCACGAAGGCGAGGCCGGTGAGCGCAGGGCGGAAGCCCGCGACTTCCTGAAGGTATAGCGTCGTGAAGAAGAAAAAACCGACCATCGCTCCGAGGTAAAGGACACGCGCCGCGTAAGCTCCCGAGCGCTCCGCGTCGGCAAACAGGCGGAGCGGCAGGATCGGCTGCGCGGCGTGGTTTTCGATGCGGACGAAGAGCGTCAGCAATACGGTAGCTGCGATAATCAAAGCGAACGTTACCAGGTCCCAACCATGCTGGGCCGACCGTATGAAACCGTAGACCAGTCCGCTCATGCCGAGCGTCGACGCTATGGCACCAGGGGCGTCCAGTTTGCCGGGACGTTGCTCTGTCTCAGTGATGTAGGTGCGCGAAGCGAAGATCATTGCGATCCCGATCGGCAGGTTGATCAAAAAGCCCACGCGCCAGGACAGCCAATCGGCCAGCAGGCCGCCCGCAATGAGGCCGACCGTTGCGGAAACTCCTGCGGCCGCGCTGTAATAGGATACCGCGCGTGTCCGTTCCTCGCCATCCTCGAAGTTCGTTTGCAGCAGCGCAAGTGTGGAGGGAGCGACGATTGAAGAGCCTAGTCCCTGGATCGCACGCCAGGACAACATCCATGGGGACGACTGCGAGGCACCGATGGCAACCGAGGCGACCGTAAAGATCGCCATCCCGACAATGAACATGCGGCGTCGGCCAAGAATATCGCCAGCTCGTGCCCCAAGGAGGAGGAAGCCACCGAACGCCAGGGTATAGGCGCTCTGCACCCACGCGAGGCTTGCATCCGAGAAACCGAGTTCGTGATGAATTTTGGGCAGGCCCGTGAGCACCACGGAGAGATCCAGGACAATCATCACGTAGCTAATCAATATGATCGCGAGAATGGCGGATTTATTTGGATTGGAGGCGGCTGGTCGAACGTCTGGCATGGCTGTTTCCATCTGGCGATTTGCAGAGCCGTCCTCCCAGCGAGGCTGCGCTGATGATGGAAACTTAGCCCTTGTCGATCCTTCCGATTAGATGCAGTAATCGGGATGAAGCTATAAGGACCGCTAATGAATGCCGCAGGAAAACTTCAACGACCTCGTTGCCTTCGTCACCGTCGCCCGTGAGGAAAGCTTTACGAAAGCCGCTGTCAAACTCGGCGTTTCCCAGTCAGCATTGAGCCAAACCATCCGCGGACTGGAGGAGAGGCTGGGCATCAGACTTTTGACAAGAACCACGCGGCGTGTGTCGCCCACAGAGGCAGGGCAGCGTCTTCTGGAGACAGCAGGCCCACGTTTCGAGGAAATTCAGGCTGAGATCGCGGCATTGGGCGAAATGCGCGATAGGCCGACGGGCACCATCCGTATCACCACCGGCGAGCATGCAGCGATCTCGGTTCTTGCGCCCGCACTGGAGAAAATCCTGCCTGATAACCCCGATGTTACGGTCGAAATCATCGTCGACTACGGCCTCACTGACATCGTCGCAGAACGTTTCGACGCGGGCGTTCGCTTGGGAGAGCAGGTCGCCAAGGATATGATCGCCGTCCGCATCAGCCCGGAAATGCGAATGGCGGTCGTCGGGGCCCCTTCTTACTTCCGGGAGCACCTCTGGCCGGAAACGCCTCAGGACCTGACGGAACACAACTGCATCAACATGCGGCTCCCGACACATGGCAACATATTCGCATGGGAGTTCGAAAAGGACGGGCGCGAACTCCGGGTGCGGGTGGAGGGGCAGCTGGTATTCAACAATCTCGCGATGCGGCGGGACGCGGCACTGCGCGGCCTCGGCCTTACGTACATTCCTGAAGACCAGGTCGTGGACCATCTCGAAAAGGGCGAGTTGATCAGGGTGCTAGAGGACTGGTGTCCGCCGTTTCCAGGATACCACCTGTACTATCCGAACCGACGCCATGCCTCTCCCGCTTTCGCATTGGTGGTGGACGCGCTTCGTTTCAAAGACTGAGCCGGGCGAACCACATTCATGAATTCCAGACATGGCCACAAGCACTATTCGATACCTAAACGAATGCCTGGTGTTCCACTAGAATGCCTTCATTGAATTGAGGCGGTACCCTGATGCTGCGCCGCCGACGCGGAAGGATAGAGCATGGTTCAAGACGCCGACGTGATTATTTTGGGTGCCGGAGCGGCAGGGGTCGCAGCCGCTCGAAGACTTTCAGGGGCTGGTCTGTCGGTCACTATCCTGGAGGCTCTGCCTCGAAGCGGAGGACGGGCTTACACAAGTTTGGCCGCAGGGCTACGGCTTGATCTTGGATGCGGATGGCTCCATTCGGCGGATCGAAACCCGTGGACCGAGATCGCGGTGGAGGCAGGACTATCTGTTGATCGGAGCCCTCCCGCTTGGGGAACTCAGTTTCGCAACCTCGGCTTCTCTCCACCTGAGCAACAGGCCGCGCGGGGTGCCTACACGGCTTGGTACCAACGCATTTCCGAGCGCTCGCCCGAAAGTGACTCTGCTTCAGACGCTTTGGAAGACGGCGAATGGACCGGCTATATTGAGGCTCTGAGCGGCTTCACGAGCGGCGACGGGTTGGAACGTATTTCCGTCCGCGACTACCTCTCCTACGATGAAGCGTCCAGCCACATCGACTACCGGATCCGCGAAGGGTATGGCACCCTGGTCAGTTCTGCTATTCCCGCTAAGGCCGAACTCTTTCTCGCGACACCCGTGGAGGCGGTTTCGGTTGCCGATCGCAAAGTCGGTTTGACAACGGCATTCGGGACCATCAATGCGGAACGGGTCGTGGTGACTTGTTCGACAAACATTCTCGCGGGCGACACCATCAGGTGGCCCTCGGGCCTCGATCCGTGGCGGAACGCTGCGGCGTCCCTTCCGCTCGGCTACAACGAAAAACTGTTTCTCGAAGTCTCAGGCAGCAGCCCATTCGAGGCAGAAACGCTCGTGCTAGGTGATCCGCGAGACGCAAGGACCGGAGCCTACTACATCCGACCTTTCGGCTGGCCTGTTATCGAATGCTTCCTCGGCGGAGCCTCTGCCAAGGAGGCGGTGGATGCTGGGCCAGACATTGCGTTTGCTGGTGCGATCGGCGAACTCGCGCATCTCTTTGGTTTTGAAGTAAGGAATAACCTTCGCCCGCTTGTGTGTTCGAACTGGACATCCACTCCATCGGTCGGCGGTGCCTACAGCCACGCGCTCCCTGGTCAGAGCGATGCTCGTCGCCAGTTAGCCCGTTCATTCGATGGACGGATTTTCTTCGCAGGCGAGGCCACCGATCCGAGGGACTTTTCTACGGCGCATGGAGCGTTTCAAAGCGGCTTGAGAGCTGCAGACGAAGTACTTTCAAGCGTTCACGCATGACATCCGCCTCGAAAATCGCGAGTTTCAGATCACATTCCGATAAACGATTTTTGATTAATAAGCCTTGCTAATGGCTTCATGCGATTTTCGCCACCTAATCAGCCCATGGTTGCTGGCGTACCCTTCCCACATAGCGCCATGGGGATGGATATCGTGAAAACACGTCTTACTAAGCTCGCTCTACTTCTGCTGCTGTCGTTGCAAGTCGGCATGACCGGAGCATTGAGCCAGACAGCGGATCAGGCTGGTCCTCTTATCATACACAGACAGGGCAGCTTTGCGGTAGGCGGCAAGGTAGCGGCTATGCCCGGAACCTACAACAACAACGCGCCGACCGCGGAAGGCCAGAGCCTGCACGGGGATCACCTCTACGCTTTCTACCAGATACCGGAGAACGCGAGGCCGATGCCGATCGTCATGCTGCACGGTGCCTACCAATCAGCGCGAAGCTGGGAGACGACGCCGGACGGCCGCGAGGGCTTTCAAAACATATTCCTGCGCCGCGGCTTTCCCGTATATCTCGTCGATCAGCCCCGGCGTGGTCGGGCTGGCAACAGCACCGTCGCGACGACCATCGAGCCGACGCCTTACGACCAGCTCTTTTTCGATCAGTTCCGGCTGGGCAAATGGCCGAACTTCTTCGAGGGCGTTCAGTTCGACCGGAACCCGGCGGCTCTCGACCAATTCTTCCGACTCGTCACGCCGAATACCGGGCCCTACGACGCAGGAGTGATTTCGGATGCAATGGCGGCACTCTTCGACAAGATCGGACCCGGCATCCTCATCACGCATTCGCAAGGCGGCGGACCCGGCTGGCTGACGGCGATCAAGACCCAAAACGTCAAAGGTATCGTCGCTTTCGAGCCAGGCAGCGGTTTCATATTCCCGGAGGGCGAGGTGCCTGCGCCGATGCCAAGTGCAGCGGGCACGTTGTCGCCAGAGACGGTGTCTGTCGCGGACTTCGAGAAGCTGACCCGCTTGCCGATCATCATCTACTACGGGGACAACTTCCCGACAGAGCCCACAACGGAGCGCGGTCGGGACAACTGGCGGGTCCGACTCGCGATGGCCAAACTCTGGGTCGCTGCCGTCAACAAGCTCGGGGGAGACGCCAAGCTCGTCCATCTCCCCGAAATCGGCATCCGCGGGAACACGCACTTCATGTTTTCCGATCTGAACAACGTCGAAATCGCCGACCAGGTGTCGGCATTCCTCAAGGAAAAGAAGCTCGACTGAACGTTGCCGCTTGACCGCGACCCGACATCTCAATCCCGGAGACCCAACATGAGGCATCTACTCGTCAACGCGTGCCTGACGTTAGCCATTGTCGTGACGGCACTCCCGGGCGTGGTTTGCGCCCAATCCCCAACCGAAAAAGAGGACGAGACCATGCCGACAAGAGCACAACAACTGATGGGTGCGACCGCGCCCAAGCTGGCGGAACTAACGGACAACGTCCTGTACGGCGACATATGGGAGCGGCCTGAACTTTCGAAGCGGGACCGCAGCCTCATAACCGTCGCGGCGCTGGTAGCGATGAACCGCCCGGATCAGCTTAGGTCCCACCTTGCGATCGCACGCACGAACGGCGTCACCGAACAGGAGTTGACCGAGGCGATCACCCATCTCGCGTTCTATGCCGGCTGGCCGAACGCAGTCTCGGCGGTTGCCGTCGCAAAAGAAGTCTTCGCGGCCGATTAACCGTCGCTCTAACCAGCAAGGGCTCCTCACTCGTGCGCAAATTCATCCTTCGTCTTCCGCTTCTCGCCTCGGTGGTGGGTGCGATCGTTCTTGCCGGCTGGCAGGTCGATGCCGAACCAAATCGAGCGACGATGCCGGACATCGACAGTCTCGTGCACTATACGACCGTGACCCGGGGCGAAGTCACCGAGCACATCATGACAACACGGGAGGCAATCGAAGCCGTGAAGAACGGACAGGCCATACCCGACGGCACTCATTTCGTGTTGGTCGACTACCGCGACGGGGACATCTACCGCTATTTCGTCATGGAGAAGCGTTCCGGCTGGGGTAACGACTACGGCGAAGAGCGCAGAACTGGCGATTGGCAGTTCCAATGGTTCAAGCCCGACGGGACCATTAACATGGCCGAGAACACGGCGCGCTGCCAGCGATGCCATAGCTCCAGGTCTGACAGGGACTTCCTGTACACCTTCAATGACATCCGCAGATTCGAGTTCGAATGAATCTGATGTTCCGTTTCCGCCTGCTCCTCGATTTTGTTGCGTTGTCGCTGATTATCGCGTGCCTGGCCTACTGGTGGCTGGAGAACTTCGCGCACGAGGTATTCGGCATGGTGCTATTCACGCTCGTGATCGGCCATAACGTCTTCAACCGGCTCTGGTACGGGCGCGTCGCTAGAGGGAAGTACGATGGCGTGCGGTGGCTCAACATCATCACGATCGCGGTTCTCAAGCTGGTGATGACGATCATGCTGGTTACAAGCGTGCTGATCTCCCGTGACTTGTTCACCTTCCTGGCGCTTGATGGAGCCTTCGCCATGCGTGAGGTGCATATGTTCGCGGCATACTGGCTGTTGTTCATTGTCTCTGTCCACCTTGGGACACGATGGGGCGTAATCATGAACACCTGTCGCGCGGTGTTTGGTATCAGGGATGCCAACCCGGTCTGCACATGGTCGCTCCGCCTTGCGGCTACGGCGGTTTCACTCTGGGGGATCAAAAGCTGGGCTGAGATGACATTCGGATCGAAGCTGGTGCTGACCTACAGCCTTGATATGTGGGACTTCAACGAGTCCACACTGGGTTTCTTCTTGAACTACGGAGCGATCGTCGGTCTGCTTGCCGCAGCGACCCATTACTCGCTTGCGTTCATTCGTGGTGGAGCGAGGCCGACTGTGAAGACGACAATATCCAGCAAATGAGGCTATAGCGCTGCTTATACTTCAGCGAGCCCGGTTCCGTTCTACCTGACGGGCCACCAGGACGCACTAATTTTTCAGTTTGTTTCAATCACCGGCCCTGCAGCTACTAGGCATAACGACGCGCTCACAGGCAGTTGAGCTGCTTCGATGGATGCTTGAGCCGCCTCGGAGAAAACTTGCCCCGAGGCGACATGAGCCGCATAGGTCAAAACGTGCTCGCCTTCCTCGGCGGTTCACTCAATGCCGAATACACCCATAAAATGCCTCATGCGTGCGGTGGCAAGCTTTGGCTTGTCGAGGACGTTTGCCTTGTCGGCAAGCCGGAAAATATCGGCATAGTGATTGATGCCGCGCGCCGATTGCAATCCAGCAGGAAGGCTGAAATGGCTCTGGTGGCCGTTCAACCAGGCGAGGAAGACGACGCCGGCCTTATAGTACTGCGTCGGCGCCTCGAAGATCTTGCGGGAGAGCGGAACGGTCGGCTCGATCACCGAGCGGAAGGTAGCGGCATCACCTGTTGCAAGTGAGGCCAATGCCTTCGACGCTGATGGTGCAACGGCATCGAAGATGCCGAGCAGGGCATGGCTATAGCGGCGGCCATCGCCTTCGATCAGTTCCGCATAGTTGAAGTCGTCGCCGGTGAAGCAAAGGATGCCTTCCGGAAGCCGATTGCGCAGTTGTATTTCCTTGGCGTTATCGAGCAGCGAAATCTTGATCCCCTCGACCTTTTCCTTGTTCTCATTGATGATCCTGAGAACGCACTCGAGCGCCGGTTCAAACTGCGCGCTGCCCCAGTAGCCTGCTAAGTTCGGATCGAACATGTCTCCGAGCCAGTGTAAGACGACCTTGTCTTTGGCCTGGGAGAGAATTCTGCCATAAACCTTGGTGTAGTCGTCAGGAGAGGACGCCACGCGGGCGAGGGCGCGGCTGGCCATCATGATGGCGCGACCGCCATTCTTTTCCACGAATTCGATCTGCGTCTCATACGCCTTGATGACATCGTCGATCGATCGCGCATCGGATGCAGGGAGATGATCGGTGCCGGCGCCGCATGCAAGGTCAGCCCCCGGAACGGTGCGAGCCTCCTCCAACGATCGCCGGATCAGTTCCCGCGCGCCGTCCCAATCAAGGCCCATGCCGCGCTGGGAGGTATCCATCGCTTCGGCGATCTTGAAGCCGAGGCTCCACAGGTGCCGGCGAAAGGCGATTGTTGTGTCCCAGTCAATCGCCGGACGACCCCAGGGGTCGAAGTCCTTTCGCGGGTCGGACACAACGTGAGCGGCCGCATAGGCAATCCGGTTGAACTTGGGCGGTGCGGACGGGCGCTCGATCGGCGTCCCGACAAGACGGTATTCGCTGGCGGAACCGTCGGTGTTCGGCAGATTTAAAGACAAGCTCATTGTGATCCTCCTCGACAGCTAACGACGCAATAATTTGGATCGTTCCAAATTGCAATAGTGTTTTTCTGATTCTTTAGTTTCGGTAGATGGCAAGCGTAATGAGGTTGTTTTTAATATAGAAAATGTAGTAGAATCAAAATGATAATTGCCTTTTCGATTTGATTTTCGCCGTCGTGGCCAGATGAAGATTGCGCTTGACATATTTGGAACGTTCCAATTATGTAGCGTCCAAGTTGGCGAGAGCGCTGGGAGGAATTTCATGACCAAGGGGCGGGTGACCGTCATTGACATCGCCAAGGCCGCCGGCGTCTCCAAGTCGACGGTGTCTCTGGTGCTGCAAGGGTCGCCGCTCGTGAATGAGGGGACGCGATCCAAGGTCAATGCGGCGATGCGTGAGCTTGGCTACGTCTATAACCGTGGGGCAGCGAATCTGCGCCAAGCAAGTGCGAAATCGAAGATCATCGGTGTTGTCGTGAACGACCTCACCAACAGCTTCTTTGCCGAACTTGCGGTTGGCGTCGATATGGTCGTGCAGTCCGCCGGCTTCGTACAGTTCCTCTCCAATACCAGCGAGAGCATCGACCGGCAGCGGGAAGTCGTTGCCTCGATGAGAGAACATGGAATCTCGGGCCTTATCGTCTCTCCGGCGCGCGCTACCGAAGCGGCCGATCTCAAGCCGCTCGTTGCTGCCGATATTCCGGTCGTTGTCGTTGTTCGCAGCCTGCCTGGTGCGAAGGTCTCGTCAATTGTTTCCGATAATCAGGGCGGGACTTCAGCGGCGGTCGAGCACCTGGCATCCCTAGGGCACACGCGAATTGCGTTTCTCGGCGGATTTCCCGATACGGCGGTCTTCGAAGAGCGTCTGGCGGGCTATGCGGGCGGCATGAAGGCGGCGGGCCTCGGCTTTCATGAAGAGCTGGTAGTCTCGTCAGCGCCCTCAAGGGCGGGCGGTGTCGACGCGATCGGACGGGCGATGGCGATGGCCGATCGGCCAACGGCGGCGGTTTGCTTCAATGATGCCGTCGCCTTCGGTGTGTGCGATGGCTTGCGCGCGCGTCACATGGAGCCCGGTCGGGACTTCGCTGTCGTCGGCTTCGACGACGTGATCGAGGCGCAAACGGCAGTCCCGGCTCTCACGACCATTTCCGTTGATCCTCAGAGTATGGGTAGACGCGCAGCGCAGCTTCTCCTCAAGCAGATCAATGCCGGCAAAGCGGAGCCCGAAAGCATCACGACCGCTGTCCGGCTTGTTGTTCGCGAGAGCTGTGGTGCCGCGCAGAAGAAGGCAGGGAGAAAGATGGCATGACAGTTCGTTGGGGGCTGATTGGCGCGAGCACCATCGCGCGCGAATGGGTGATTAGTGCTATCCGTGAGACCGGCGGCGATATCGTCTCCGTCATGAGTTCGAGCGCGGAGCGCGGCCGGTCCTATGCGACGGAAAACGGGATCCCGAGGCATGTCGCAGATGTCGATGCCCTTGTGAACGATCCGGATGTCCATGCGGTCTACATTTCGACGACCAACGAGCTTCATCGTGACCAGGCGATCGCTGCGGCCCGCGCCGGCAAGCATATTCTTTGCGAGAAGCCATTGGCGATGTCCTTGCAAGATGCGCACGCCATGGCGAAGGCGGCGAAGGAGGCCGGCGTCGTGCTCGCCACCAACCACCATCTTCGCAATGCCTCCACTCACATTGCCATGCGAGACGCGATTGCCGCCGGAAAAATCGGCAAGCCACTGGCCGCCCGCGTCTTTCATGCCGTCTACCTGCCGGTCCACCTGCAGGGCTGGCGGCTCGATAAGCCCGAAGCCGGTGCCGGCGTCATTTTGGATATCACGGTCCATGACACCGACACGCTGCGGTTTGTTCTCGGGCGTGATCCGGTGGAGGTGGTCGCGTTTTCGCAGGCGGCGGGCATGGGAAAGCCCGGCGTCGAAGATGGCGTCATGGGCGTGATGCGTTTCGAGGACGGTATCCTCGCGCAGTTTCACGATGCCTTCACCACCAAATACGCAGAGACCGGGTTTGAGGTGCACGGCACCGAAGGTTCGCTCGTCGGCCGCAACGTTATGACGCAGCGTCCGGATGGGACGGTGACGCTGAGGAATGCGGATGGCGAGCAGCAACTGCCGACCAACGCGAGCAATCTCTACGAAACCGCACTGAAAGCCTTCCACGCTGCGGTGGCCGGCAAGGGCCGTCCTTCGGCGACGGCGGAGGATGGCATCTGGTCGGTCGCGACAGGTCTTGCCGTTGTCGAGGCGACCAAAAGCGGGTCTGCCGTGAAAATCGAAACAGGACTTTGAGTCATCCCAATGAGCAAGCACATCACCCCGGCCGAAGCTGCCGCACTGATCCCCGACGGAGCCGTCGTATCTGTGTCGTCATCGAGCGGCCTTGGCTGCCCCGACCTGATGTTGAAGGCGATTGGCGAGCGCTTCGACACCACCGGTCATCCGCGGGATATCACAACGCTGCATCCGATCGCGGCAGGTGACATGAGCGGCATCAAGGGCGTCGACCACATCGCCAAGAAGGGGCTGTTGAAGAAGATCGTCGGCGGTTCCTATCCATCGGGTCCATCCAGCGCGGAGCCACCGCTGATCTGGCAGATGATCACGAACAATGAGATTCCGGCCTACAATATTCCTTCGGGCATCATGTTCGATATTCATCGGGAGGCTGCTGCCAAACGCCCCGGCGTTCTGACAAAGGTTGGTATCGACACGTTCGTCGACCCGAAGAGGCAGGGCTGCGCGATGAACGACCTTGGGGCAGAGGAGCCCGTAGTCAAGCGTGTCTTGTTCGAAGGAGAGGACTGGCTGTTCTTCCCGTCGATCGTGCCGCAGGTCGCCATCATCCGTGCGACAACCGCGGACGAGCGCGGCAACCTTACGTATGAGCACGAAGGCGCCTATCTCGGCGGCTTAGATCAGGCGCTTGCTGCCCGCAACAATGGCGGCATCGTCATCGCCCAGGTCAAGCGGATTACCAAGGAAGGTTCGCTGAAGCCGCATGACGTGCGTGTACCTGGCATGTTGGTCGACTATGTCATCGTCGATCCGGACCAGAAGCAAACCACACAGACGCTCTACGATCCGGCCATCTCAGGCGAAATCTTTCGGCCGCTGGACAGTTTTCGCGTTCCGGAATTCAATATCCAGAAGGTCATCGCGCGCCGCGTTGCGCAGGAGCTGCAGGCGGGCAGCTGCGTCAATCTGGGATTCGGCATTTCTGCCAACGTGCCGCGCATCCTGCTTGAGGAGGGGCTGCACGGCGCAGTCACCTGGGTCATCGAGCAGGGAGCCGTCGGCGGCGTCCCTTTGCTGGACTTCGCGTTTGGCTGCGCATCGAACGCCGATGCCTATATGCCGTCGCCATATCAGTTCACCTACTTTCAGGGCGCTGGTTTCGATGCGTCGCTGCTGTCTTTCCTTGAGATCGACAAGAATGGTTCCGTGAACGTCTCTAAGCTCTCGTTCCGTCCCCACGTGACAGCGGGGGCCGGCGGCTTCGTCGATATCACAGCGCGGGCGAAGAAGATCGTATTCTCCGGCATGTTCAACGCTGGGGCGAAGCTTGCCATCATCGACGGCAAGTTGGTGATCGAGAAGGAAGGCAAGCTGAAGAAGCTCGTCAACGAGGTCGAGCATGTCACCTTCTCTGGTAAGCGGGCGATCGAGCAAGGCCAAGACATCACTTATGTCACCGAGCGGTGCGTGATGAAGTTAATGCCAGAAGGCGTCGTTCTGACGGAGATCGCACCGGGCATCGACCTGCAGAGCCACATCCTCGATCAATCCGAATTCCCGCTGATCGTAGCGAAGGACCTCAAGGTTATGGATGCGAAGCTCTTTGGCGAAGCAAACATAGGCCTGTCTCTGCCGAAGAAGAGCACCGGCGTTCTGGAGGGTGTCTTTAATGGCTAGCGGCACGGTCAGGATCCAGGTCGAGGATCACGTCGCGATCATGACGGTATCGCGGCCGGAGAAGCTGAACGCGCTCGATCTGGACATGCTAAAGGCGCTCGCGGATGCCGCCGACGATGTCGAGGCTAACGCCGACGTGCGAGTGGCAATCCTGACAGGTGAGGGCAAGGGCTTCTCGGCTGGTGGCGATATCAAGGCGTGGGGCGGTATGCAGCCGCAGGAGTTCGGCCATGCCTGGGTGCGTCACGGCCATCGAGTGTTCGAGAGACTTGCGACCCTCAGGGTGCCGCTGATCGCGGCCCTGAATGGCCACGCTCTCGGTGGCGGGCTGGAGCTTGCCGGTGTCGCCGACATTCGTATTGCCGAAGAGCACATCAAGATCGGGCTGCCCGAAACGGGCCTCGGCATGGTCCCCGGCTGGTCCGGCACGCAACGCCTTGTGAAGCGCTTCGGCGCGCAGGTGGTTCGCCGCATGGCGCTGGGTGGTGAGATATTCACCGCCGAGGAAGCCCGTGTGCTCGGGGTTGTGGATGCGGTCACATCGAGCGGCAACGCAGTCAATGCCGCGAAGGAATATGCGCAACGGGTTGCGTCGAGAGGGCCTGCCGCGCTGGAGATCGTGAAGCTGATGATCGCTTCGGCAAATGGCGAGGACAACGGCACTGCCGTCGAAGCGCTGGGTTCGATCCTGGTCGCGAAGACCGCCGATCTCAAGGAGGGCGTCGCGTCTTTCAGCGAAAAGCGCCCGGCCAAATTCAAGGGAGAATGGTAATGACGGTTCTGGTCAATCCAAAGGCGCTTAGCGACCACAAGATCCGCGACTTCAAGATGCTGGTCGATGGCAAGTGGGAAGCGGGGTCCGCCCAGCCGATCGAGCGCGTTGCGCCGAGCCATGGCGTCGTTGTGAGCCGTTTCCCGACTGGCAGCAAAGCGGATGCCGAGCGCGCGATCCTCGCCGCTCGCAAGGCCTTCGATCACGGGCCGTGGCCGCGAATGACCGCTTCCGAGCGGTCTGCCATTTTGCTCAAGGCGGCTGATTTAATCGCTGCTCGTGCAGAAGAGCTCACCTTCCTGGACGCGATCGAGGCCGGCAAGCCGATCTCCCAGGTGCGCGGCGAGATCGCGGGCTCGGTTGACATTTGGCGCTACGCGGCGGCCCTTGCGCGCGATTTGCACGGCGAGAGCTACAACACGCTTGGAGACGGCACGCTTGGCGTTGTCTTGCGCGAAGCGATCGGTGTGGTGTCGATTATCACTCCCTGGAACTTTCCGTTCCTGATCGTCGGCCAGAAGCTTCCCTTTGCCCTAGCAGCCGGATGCACGACCGTCGTCAAGCCGTCGGAGTTGACCTCGGGGTCGACGCTTGTGCTTGGCGAAATCCTCCAGGAAGCGGGCGTTTCGGACGGCGTTGTCAACATTGTCACCGGTACGGGGCCAGAGGTCGGAGCAGTCCTGACGTCCCATCCGGAGGTCGACATGGTGTCTTTCACCGGCTCCACCGGTGTCGGCAAACTCACCATGGCGAATGCCGCGCAGACACTCAAAAAGGTCTCGCTGGAACTGGGCGGCAAGAACCCGCAGATCGTGTTCCCCGATGCGGATCTCGATGCGTTCATCGATGCGGCCGTTTTCGGTGCTTATTTCAATGCCGGTGAGTGCTGCAATGCAGGCTCCCGTCTCATCCTGCACAAGAGCATCGCTTCCGATGTCGTCAGGCGCGTTGCTGACCTCTCGAAGGACGTCAAAGTTGGCGATCCGCTCGATCCAACCACGCAAGTTGGTGCTATCATCACGCCGCAGCATCTGGACAAGATTGCCGGTTACGTGGCCGGCGCAACCAGCAGCGGCGCGCAAGTCGCGCATGGCGGCGAAAAACTTGACCTGGGTATGGGCCAATACATGGCGCCGACCATCCTCGAGGCGGTGACGCCCGGTATGGCGGTTGCGCGCGAGGAGGTCTTCGGTCCTGTCCTGTCCGTTCTCGCGTTCGAAACCACGGCGGAGGCAATCCAGGTCGCCAACGCCATCGACTACGGTCTTTCGGCAGGGGTCTGGAGCCGTGACTTCGATACCTGCCTGACTGTCGGGCGCAAGGTGCGAGCCGGGACGATCTGGATGAACACCTTCATGGACGGGGCTTCCGAGCTGCCGTTTGGAGGATACAAGCAATCGGGGCTCGGTCGTGAACTCGGCCGCCACGCGGTGGAGGATTACACCGAAACCAAGACGCTCAACATGCATATCGGCGGCCGCACTGGCTGGTGGATGCCGCGGTAAGATTACCGAGGGAGCTTAAGTGGGAGAAGGGAGGGAGCAGATGGCTGGATCGACGTTCGCTAGTCGCACGTTCGCTTGTGGCAACTGGCGTGCCTTTCGCTTTCTCATTCCCGCGCTCCAGGACCGGGCCAAATTGGGTCTCTGCCGGATGGGTGGGGATGCGGGCTGGCGTTTGACCGGCGCCACTTCTGGTCGGAGTTCAAGAACGCAGCTGTCAGCTGCTTCCAGCTTCTGCGGAAAGGGGTGGCTGCGGCGTCAGCAGTACCTGCAACTGGTCCATATCCGTCTCGCCGCCGATCCGTTTCTTCAGAATGCGGCCGATCTGCTCGCCGGTGGCCGTCAGGTCTTCATAGATGGTCTCCACCTTCGGTTGGATGGCGGAGAGGAGCTGGGACGTCTGCTTGGCGACGATGTCGTATTCAACGCCGAGTGTGAGACCGCAGTCGCTCATGCCGGTGACGGTGGCGAGCGCGCAGACTTCGCCGCCGCAGGTGAAGGCATCGGGTGGGTCGGGTTCCCGATGGCGTCGGGCGATGCGGTCGCGAATGGCGCCTGCCGGATGATCGAGGTCGATCCCGGAGATGACCTCATAGGCGCAGCCGGCTTCGCGAACGGCGGTCATGAAGCCATGCAGGATATGGCTGCCGAAGCTGAACTGCATCGGGCCGCTGATCAGAGCCGGCTTGCGGCGCCCCTTGACGATCAGCCGCTTGGTTGCCTCGTAGGCGAACGTGAAATTGTCGTAGTCGACATAAGGATGCGGGGTCGAAAGTTCGGTACGGCCATGGGTGACGAACGGAAAATCGTGCTCCATCAGCAACCGCACGCGTGGGTCGAAAGGTTCGGTGCGCGACATGACCAGGCCGTCGGCCATGTGGTTGCGCATGATGTAGTTGACCGCCTCGATGTTGGTTGTGTGCGGCAGGTTGGGCATGACGATCAGATGGTAGGCGGTGCCCTGCAGCGCCTTGGCGATGCCGGACATGATCGAGGTGCCATAGCCGAGGATTTCCTCGTGCGGCTCAAGCAGGATGGCGATGACATTTGTGCGGCCGGTCTTCAGGCGCTGGGCGGCGCGATCGGGGGAATAGCCGACCTGAATCGCGATCTCGCGGACACGCTTGCGGGTTTCGTGATTGATCACCGGGTCGTCCGACAGCGCCCTCGACACCGTGGTTACGGCAAGGCCTGCCATATCCGCGATGGTACGCAGCGTTGGTTTGCCGGTCCTGCGGGTCGATCTGGTCGTGGGCGGCATTGCGATGCGAGACACGCTCGGCTTTCCTCCAAAGGGGTCGGATGGCCGGACACTAACGCGACAGCCAAGCCGACGCAATGCCGGACTGGAAACGTTTTAAATTTGCGGCTCAGTTTCGCTTGTGCTGCAGTTCATGCTAAAAAACAAACAAAAACATACGGTAACTTGTGTTTCTCGAACGTGGAAAGGCGACGCGTGTGACTTGACTTGGTTAAGTTTATAACGTTTTAAATTAACGCAAGCGGCGTTTTCGCCGTGATAGCCAGGGCCTTTGTGCGGGGAGTGTGCACGGGCTTTTGAACGCGGATTCTCCGCTTTTGTGAACTTGCAAACCGGGAGGAAAACGATGCGCAAGTTTTTGATGACGACTGCTTTGGTGACAATGACGGTAGCTGGCCTCGGCGCCGCCAAGGCCGCCGACGTGAAAGAAGTGCAGATGCTGCATTGGTGGACGTCGGGCGGCGAGGCCGCGGCCCTCAATGTCCTGAAGGAGGATCTGGCGAAGGAAGGGTTTGCCTGGAAGGACGTGCCGGTCGCTGGCGGTGGTGGTGACGCGGCAATGACCGCGCTCAAGGCCATGGTTGCTGCGGGCACCTATCCGACGGCGTCTCAGATGCTCGGCTATACCGTTCTCGACTACGCACAGGCCGGTGTCATGGGCGACCTTACCGAGACGGCGGTGAAAGAGGGCTGGGACAAGTCGGTCCCGGCTGCTTTGCAGAAGTTCTCGATGTATGACGGCAAGTGGGTTGCCGCTCCGGTCAACGTTCACTCGGTCAATTGGCTGTGGATCAACAAGGCCGTCATGGACAAGATCGGCGGTACCGAGCCGAAGACCTTCGACGACCTGATTGCACTGCTCGACAAGGCCAAGGCGGCAGGTGTCACCCCGCTCGCGCTCGGAGGCCAGAACTGGCAGGAGGCGACGATGTTCGACTCCATCGTGCTGTCGACAGGTGGGCCCGAGTTCTACAAGAAGGCTATGAACGATCTCGACGAGGGGTCTCTGAAGTCGGACACGATGAAGAAGTCGTTCGACAATCTCCAGAAGATGGTCACCTACGTCGATCCGAACTTCTCCGGACGTGACTGGAACCTCGCAACGGCCATGGTCATCAAGGGCGATGCACTCGTTCAGGTCATGGGCGACTGGGCGAAGGGCGAATTCGTAGCGGCCAAGAAGACGCCGAATACGGACTTCCTGTGCTACCGCTTCCCGGGCACTGACGGCAGCGTGATCTACAACTCCGACATGTTTGGGATGTTCAATGTGCCGGACGATCGCAAGGCCGCCCAGGTCGCGCTTGCAACGGCAACTCTTTCCAAGAGCTTCCAGTCGGCATTCAACGTCGTCAAGGGCTCGGTTCCTGCCCGTACCGACGTGCCGGATACCGACTTCGATGCTTGTGGCAAGAAGGGTATCGCCGACCTGAAGAAGGCGAACGAAGGCGGCACGCTGTTCGGCTCGCTGGCGCAGGGCTATGGCGCTCCTCCGGCAGTCGCCAATGCTTACAAGGACGTCGTCTCCAAATTCGTGCATGGCCAGATCAAGACCTCCGATCAGGCGGTCGAAGAACTCGTCAAGGCAATTGAGGACGCCAAGTAATCAAGGCCTCCCGCGGTCTTCCCCGCCCTCGTGGCGGGGAAGGCTCCGCAACGGACGACATCGTCGGAGGAGATGAACCCATGAGCACCATCACTACAGATAAAACCGTTCTTACGCCACACCGGGGAACGCCAATTTCAATCCGCGCGCGCCTGCAAGACGCGCTGCCGAAGATCGTGCTCGCGCCGAGTTTCGCCATCACGCTTGTTTTCGTCTACGGCTTCATCATCTGGACGGTCTATCTGTCCTTTACCAATTCCAAGACCTTTCCGTCTTACGCCCTGACCGGGCCGCGCGCCTATCAACGGCTCTGGCGCTGGACGTTTGAAAGCGATCCGCCCTCGAGTTGGTACACCTCGATCACCAACATGGGCATTTTCGGCGTCCTTTATATCGGCATATGCCTGGCGCTCGGACTGTTTCTGGCGATTTTGCTGGATCAGAAGATCCGCGGCGAGGGGATACTGCGGCCGATCTTCCTGTACCCGATGGCGCTTTCCTTCATCGTCACTGGTGTTGCCTGGAAATGGTTCCTCGATCCGGGCCTTGGCCTTGAGCAGACACTGCATCAGTTCGGCTGGACGAGCTTCCACTTCGACTGGATCAAGAACAAGGATTTCGTGATCTACACGGTCGTAATCGCCGGCGTTTGGCAGGCCTCCGGCTTCGTGATGGCGATGTTCCTTGCCGGCCTTCGCGGCATCGACAGCGAGATCATGAAGGCGGCGCAGATCGACGGCGCAACCACGGTGCAGCTCTATCGGCGCATCATTATTCCGCTGCTCAGACCCATCTTCCTGTCGGCCTTCATCGTGCTGGCCCACATGGCGATCAAGTCCTACGACCTTGTCGTGGCGCTGACATCGGGCGGACCGGGTGGCTCGGCCTGGCTGCCGTCGAACTTCATGTACGAATACACGTTCAAGCGGAACGAGATGGCGGTCGGTTCGGCCAGTGCGGTGATCATGCTGATGACGATCTCGGCGATCATCGTTCCCTATCTCTATTCCGAGCTCCGGGAGAAATCGCGATGAGCGCTGTCACCTCGACCATGTCCGACGCGGCCAATGCTGCGCGCTCCAGAATGTTCAGTCGGATTTTCATCTACGGCCTGCTGGTCATATTCGCGATCATCTATCTGATGCCGTTGTTCGTCATGCTTGTGACTTCGTTCAAGACGATGGACGAAATCCAGAGTGGCAATATGCTGGCCTTGCCGCAGTCGCCGACGATCGATCCCTGGTTCAAGGCCTGGGGCGAGGCCTGCGTCGGTCTGACCTGCGCCGGCATCAAGGGTTACTTCTGGAACTCGATCAAGATGGTCGTCCCGGCTGTGGCGATCTCGACGATCATGGGGGCGCTCAACGGCTACATCCTGACCAAGTGGCGCTTCCCCGGCCACACGCTGGTATTCGGCCTGATGCTGTTTGCCTGCTTCATTCCGTTCCAGTCGGTGCTTCTGCCCATGGCGACCATCCTTGGCAGTCTCGGCCGGTTCGGGGCGACGTTGCGCAACGAAATTGGCGTATCGCTGGGTTTCGGCAATCCGACCGTCAATCTCGTCACCGTTCACGTCATCTATGGTCTCGGCTTCACGACGCTTTTCTTCCGTAACTATTACGAGGCCTTTCCGACCGAATTGGTGAAGGCGGCGCAGGTCGATGGCGCAAGCTTCTTCCAGATTTTCCGCCGCATCATGCTCCCCAATTCGCTGCCGATCATCGTCGTCACGGTCATCTACCAGTTCACGAATATTTGGAACGACTTCCTGTTTGCCTCGGCCTATGCGGGAACGGGCGATTCCATGCCGATGACCGTGGCTCTCAACAACGTCGTGAACACCTCCACGGGTGTCGTCGAATACAACGTCAACATGGCGGCAGCGATGATCGCAGCCTTGCCCACACTCCTCGTCTACATTCTCGCCGGCCGCTACTTCGTGCGTGGCCTGATGGCGGGCGCTGTCAAAGGATAATCCAATGGCCTTCCTCGAAATATCCGGTCTCAAGAAGCGTTTCGGCTCGTTGGAGATCCTCAAGGGTATCGACCTTGAACTGGAGAAGGGCGGCTTCCTCGTGTTGGTCGGCCCCTCTGGTTGCGGCAAGTCGACATTGCTCAACACCATCGCCGGCCTGGAATCGATTACCGCGGGCGACATCCGCGTCGAGGGTCGAAGCATCGCCGACCTGCATCCCTCGAAGCGCGATATCGCGATGGTGTTCCAGAGCTACGCGCTCTATCCCAACATGACGGTTGCCGGAAATATATCCTTCGGCATGGAAATGCGCGGCGTACCTGTCGAGGAGCGCAACAAGGCGATCGACAAGGTCGCCAAGGTGCTTCAGATCGGCCATCTGCTCAATCGCAAGCCGAGCCAGCTGTCGGGTGGGCAGCGCCAGCGCGTTGCCATGGGGCGAGCGCTGGTCCGCGATCCCAAGCTCTTCCTGTTCGACGAGCCGCTTTCAAACTTGGACGCCAAGCTGCGTGTCGACATGCGTATCGAAATCAAGCGGCTTCATCAGGCGACCGGCACGACGATCGTCTACGTGACCCACGACCAGATCGAGGCAATGACGCTCGCCACCAAAATCGCCGTCATGCGGGATGGCGAGGTGCAGCAATTTGGAACGCCTGCTGAGATCTACAACAACCCCGCCAACATGTTCGTGGCTGATTTCATGGGGTCTCCGGCCATGAATCTTCTCGCGGGAACGATCGAGAAGGGGGCCGCGGGATTGACAGTATCGCTGGCGCGTCCGCACGGAGAACCGGTCCGGCTCCCGGTCACATCAGGCAACGGCGCGCTTGAGGCGCATGCCGGCCGGGAGATCGTCTTCGGCATCCGACCGGAGGCGCTGACCGACCCGGATGGCGCGGACCGCAACGCCAAGGCCCTCGCCGAAAGCGACTGCCTGATCGAGGTGGTGGAACCGGCGGGATCGGATACGTTCGCAGTGACGAAGCTCGGTGGGAAGGAAGTCGTGGCCCGTCTGCGCGCGGATGCCCGAATTCAGCCGGGGCAGAGCGCCCGCCTGGCGTTCAATCTCGACAAGGCGGTGTTCTTCGATCCTCAAAGCCAGACGCGTATAGCGTAGTCTGGTCTGGATATTCGAAATGAGCAGCACACCTGATATCATCATCATAGGATCGGGCGTGGGTGGTTCCACCGTTGCCGCCGGACTGGCGGCAACCGGTGCCGAGATCCTGATCCTCGAGGCTGGCGACTTCATTGCCGATCGCCCGGAGAACCGCGACCAACGGGCCATTTTCCAGCGCGGGCATTTTCGTCCGAAGGAGGTGTGGTACGAGGCGGACGGTACGGCCTTCAATCCCGGCAATTACTACAATGTTGGCGGCAATTCGAAGTTCTACGGTGCGGTGCTATCGCGCTATCGCCGGGAAGATTTCGAGGAGATCCGCCACAGGGAGGGCGTCTCGCCCGCATGGCCGTTTCCCTATGAGGTTCTGGAGCCCTGGTATAGCCGCGCAGAACGGATGTACGAGGTTCGGGGAAACCTCGGAGATGATCCCACGGAGCCTGGCCATTCGGGCAACTACGACTATCCGGCTGTTCCCGACGAGCCCCCTATTGCTGATGTCAGAGCGCGACTGAAGGCGAAAGGCCTGCACCCGTTTTCGCTGCCGTTGGGGGTGAATATCGACGCTTGGCTGTCGAAGGCCAAGACACCCTGGGATGCGCATCCGAATTCGCGCGACGGGAAGATGGATGCGGAGACCGCTGCTCTCCTCAAGGCCTTGGAATATCCGAACGTCCGCCTCGAGACGAACGCGAAGGTGATGAAGCTCGAGGCTGATGGAAACGGCAGGATCGAGCGCGTCCGCTACCGCAAGAACGGCGAGGACCTGGCTGTCGCTCCGAAGCTGGTCATTCTATCGGCCGGCGCCGTTCAATCCGCCGTGCTACTGTTGCGTTCGGCCGATATGCGCCATCCGAACGGGCTTGCAAATTCCTCCAATCAGGTCGGGAGGAATTTCATGAACCATAATTCGTCGGCGGTGATCGCTGTTTCGCCGACCTATCGAAATGGGTCGATCTATCAGAAAACCTTCGGTTTCAATGATTTCTATTTGTCTGATGGAAACGGCGGCCCGCCGCTCGGGAACGTTCAACTGCTGGGCAGAATCTCGGCAAAGGTACTTAAGGGCTCGCTGCCCTGGGCACCGGAATGGCTGCTCCAGAACATTACGGGCCATGCGATCGACTTCTATGCAATGAGCGAGGATATACCTCACCCGGAAAGCCGCGTGAGGGTGGATGGGGAGCGCATCGTTCTGCAGTGGCAGAGGACGAACTGGGATGCGCATCTCGAACTGGTCGGGAAGCTGAAGGCGGTCCTCAAGTCGATCGGATTCCCGATCGTTCTTTCAAAGCCGTTCGACAAGCGCACGCCGTCTCACCAGTGCGGCACCGTCAGGATCGGCAACGACCCCGCGAGCGCGCCGCTGGATCCTTATTGCCGTTCCTACGATCACCAGAACCTCTTTGTAGTGGACGCCAGCTTCCTGCCGACCTCGGCTGCGGTGAATCCCGCTCTGACGGTCGCCAGTCAGGCGCTGCGGGTCGCCGACCACATCGCATCGAAGGATTTACGCGCATGACAGAGCAGGTTGAAAGGCCAGTCGCCATAGTCACCGGCGGACGCCGCGGCATCGGTCTCGGGATCGCGATCGCGCTGGCGAAGGCCGGTTACAACATAGCGATCACCGGTGTCGGGGCGGCGCAGGAGAGCCGGGACGTCGTCGACGAGCTTCGGGGCTTGGGAGTGGATGCCGTCTATCTGCAAGCGGATGTTTCCGACGTCTCCAGGCATGACGAGACCATGCGTGCGGTCCTGTCGAGCTTTGGGCGCATCGATTGCCTCGTCAACAATGCCGGAATGGCGGCTGTGGTTCGCGGCGATTTCCTAGGCTTGCTTCCAGAAAACTTCGACACGATCATGGCGACGAACCTCAAGGGCACGGTGTTTTTCACGCAGGCCGTCGTGAAGGCGATGCTCGTGACAGGTGCGGCTCATCGTCCGAGATCGATCATCAACATCACGTCTGTCTCCGCCGAGGCAAGCTCGCCGGAACGACTGGATTATTGCATCAGCAAGGCCGGCCTTGCCGCCTTTTCGCAGGGGCTTGCTTTGCGGCTGGCGGATTCAGGAATCGCGGTGTTCGAAGTGCGGCCTGGGATCATCCGGACCGACATGACTGCCGGCGTGACATCGAAATATGACGCCCTCATCGAAAGTGGCCTGGTGCCGATGAGGCGATGGGGCGAGGCCGAAGACCTCGGAAAGATCTGCGCAGCGCTTGCTTCCGGCGACTTCGGCTTTGCCACCGGCACGGTGATTAACGCCGATGGCGGCCTGTCCATTCCTCGCTTGTAACAGGATAGAGAAATGCGTTTCGACTACATTATTACCGGAGCAGGCCCCGCGGGATGCGTGTTGGCCAGCCGGCTGAGTGAAGATCCCGACGTTAATGTGCTGCTGCTTGAAGCCGGTGGAGGCGACTGGAACCCATTGTTCCATATGCCCGCGGGTTTCGCGAAGATGACGAAGGGCGTTGCGAGCTGGGGCTGGGAGACAGTTCCGCAGAAGCACATGAAGGGCAGGGTGCTGCGCTATACGCAGGCTAAGGTGATCGGCGGCGGCTCATCGATCAATGCCCAGCTCTATACCCGCGGTAACGCGGCAGACTATGACCTGTGGGCAAGCGAGGATGGATGTGAGGGCTGGGACTATCGCTCCATACTGCCGTACTTCAAGCGCGCCGAAGACAATCAGCGCTTTGCTGACGATTATCACTCCTACGGGGGGCCCCTCGGTGTCTCGATGCCTGCCTCTCCCTTGCCGATTTGCGATGCCTACATACGGGCCGGCCAGGAACTCGGCATTCCGTATAATCATGATTTCAATGGTCGGCAGCAGGCGGGTGTCGGCTTCTATCAGCTGACGCAACGCGACCGTCGCCGTTCGTCGGCATCGCTGGCATACCTCTCCCCAATTAAAGGACGGAAGAACCTGGTGGTCCGGACGGGCGCGAGGGTGGCGCGCATTGTCCTGGAGGGCCATCGCGCCGTCGGCGTCGAGATAGCGACCGACCGTGGCTCCGAGATCGTTCGCGCCGAACGCGAAGTTCTTGTATCGTCGGGTGCGATCGGATCCCCGAAGCTCCTCCTTCAGTCGGGGATCGGTCCTGCTGACCATCTTCGATCGGTAGGGCTCAAGGTGCACCACGATCTTCCAGGCGTTGGTGGCAACCTGCAGGATCATCTCGATCTCTTTGTCATCTCCGAATGCACCGGCGATCACACCTACGATGGCGTCGCGAAGCTCCACAGGACGATCTGGGCCGGCGTTCAGTATGTCCTGTTTAGAACGGGTCCGGTTGCCTCCTCCCTCTTTGAGACCGGAGGCTTCTGGTATGCCGACCCGGATGCGCGGTCGCCCGATATTCAGTTCCACCTTGGCCTTGGATCCGGGATCGAGGCGGGGGTCGAGCGCCTGAAGAATGCCGGTGTGACCCTGAACTCGGCCTACCTGCACCCACGTTCACGCGGAACGGTGCGGCTTTCCGCAGCTGATCCGGGTGCTGCGCCTCTGATCGATCCGAACTACTGGTCCGACCTGCATGATAAGGTCATGTCACTGGAAGGATTGAAGATCGCCCGCGAGATCATGCAGCAGGCAGCGCTCAAGCCCTATATTCTGGCCGAGCGATTGCCGGGCCCGAAGGTCATGACCGACGAGCAGCTGTTCGATTACGGCTGCGCCAACGCGAAAACCGACCACCACCCGGTTGGCACCTGCAAGATGGGGACGGGGCCGGAAGCTGTTGTCGGTCTCGATCTCAAGGTCCATGGTCTCGAGGGGCTTCGGGTGTGCGATTCGTCGGTCATGCCGCGGGTTCCATCGTGCAACACCAACGCACCGACCATAATGATTGGCGAACGAGGCTCTGACCTTATCCGGGGATTGCCGCCACTGCCTGCAGCGATCTTTGCTCACGAGCGCAACGAAACGCGACCGAGGGCGAGGGCGATCGTCAGCTAAGTGTTCGGACAGCGAAGTTTAAAAATGGAGTAGGGTTTGATTTCCGATTCACGAGCTTTCCTGCAAACCCTGTTTCATGAGGCGGTCAAGGCTGCCGACCCCTACGAGGCATTGGTCCGCCACCTGCCAGATCCGCCGAAAGGCCGGACAATTGTTATCGGAGCCGGGAAGGCAGCGAGCCAAATGGCGGCTGCATTCGAGCGTGCCTGGTCTTATCCGTTCGAAGGTCTCGCTGTTGCCAGGCATGGGCCAATCGCGGACTGCCGGTCGACCAAAATTCTGCAGGCGGCTCATCCCGTCCCGGACAGGGCTGGCCTCGTTGCGGCAGAGGCGCTGATAAACCATGTGCATGGGCTGACCTCCGACGATCTGGTCATTGCGCTGATATCCGGCGGCGGCTCAGCCCTCCTGCCGGCACCGCCGACTGGCTTTACCCTCGCCGACGAAAGCGCCTTGAACGAAGCACTGCTGGCCTCGGGGGCTCCCATCTCAGGCATGAACGTCGTGCGGAAGCATTTCTCTCGCATCAAGGGAGGACGGCTTGCCGCCCTTGCCTACCCGGCCAGGGTAGTCAGCCTCGTTGTGTCAGATGTTCCGGGAGACAATCCGGCCTTCGTTGCGTCAGGGCCTACGGTTCCAGACAACAGCGATGCGGAGGAGGCGCTCCGAGTGATTCGGGACTATCGGATCGATCTCCCGGCGCGCGTAATCGACTGCATCCGGAATAGGAGAGCGCCAGCCGCCGGCGACAACGTATTCGCCAACAACGAGGTTCATGTGATTGCCTCGGCGCGCGTGTCCTTGGAGGCGGCTGCCGATCGGGCGAGATCCCTTGGCGTGCACCCCCTCATTCTTTCGGATTCGATCGAAGGAGAGGCGAAGGATATCGGCCGGATGCATGCGGCGCTCGCTCGTGAGTTCTCCGCAAGGCCTCCGGCTCCAAAGCCTCTCGTGCTGCTTTCTGGCGGGGAGACCACCGTCAGTATCGGAGCTGGAACGTACGGCAAGGGCGGACGAAATTCCGAGCTTCTTCTCTCGGCCGCGATCGATCTTCAAGGTGTCGACGGCGTTGTGGCAATGGCTGCGGATACCGACGGCATCGACGGCTCCGAAGACAATGCCGGCGCCTTTTGCGACGGCGGGACGGTGGCGCGCATCAGGAGCGCCGGCGGCGATGCGCGCGCGTTCCTTGCGGGTCATGATGCGTGGTCGGCCTTCAACCTCGCCGGCGATCTCTTTGTACCCGGACCGACGGGTACCAACGTGAATGATTTCCGCGCTTTTCTTGTAACGTAGGGCTGCAGCGAGAGGCCGATCAGCCTTAGCGTGTGCCAGTTGGCGGCGTCATGCGTGAAGTGCCGCAGCGCCAAATCAGTATGCTGCAAGTCTGTACGGCACGATCCGGCGACGCTTATGTCTTTGTTGTGTTTGAGGAAGCCCGCCCCAGGCCCCTCGGGGCGGGCTCTATCGATCCGGACCCCTTCCGGACCGCGGCTGATGGTGAGCCGCTGGAAATACCAATGCCGGGTGTCGCGCGTTGAGACAACCGAAAGCTGTTCTGTTGGTTATTTGGTAAGGTTAACGACCCCGCGTGCCGTATGTCTGGACATTGGAAGGGACTCCCTTCAACACTGGATGCTTGGGCGTTCGCTCAAGCTAGAGTGAGCGACGGCGGAACAAAAAAACAAGGGGATTGGTCATGGTCGACCGGCTGAAGGGGAAAGTTGCAATCATTTCCGGTGGCGCGACGGGCATGGGTGGGGCAGCCTCCCGTCTCTTTGCCGCCGAGGGCGCCAAGGTGGCGATCATTGACCGGAATGAAGCGGCAGCGCGCCAAACGGCGGAGGAAATCCGCGCTGCTGGTCATGTTGCGGAGTACTGGGTAGCCGACGTATCCGACGAGGCGGCAGTTATCCAGGCGGTCAAGGGAGTGGAGGAAAGCTTCGGCGCTGTTACCGTGCTTTTCAACCACGCCGGGACGATCGTCATCAAGCCGTTCCTGGAAACGACACTTCAGGAGTGGGAATGGCTGCATGCGGTGAACGTTCGGTCCATGTTCCTGATGACACGAGCCGTGCTGCCGGGGATGATTGCCGCCGGCGGCGGTTCCATCGTCTGCACGTCGTCAATCTCGGCAGTGGCCGCAACGCCGATGGAGGTGCTTTACGACACGACGAAGGGCGCCGTGCATATGTTTGCGCGGGCAATCGGCGTGGAGTTCAGGGATCGCAACATTCGCTGCAATGCCGTCTGCCCCGGCTTTATCCGCACGCCGCATGGGTTACGCGAGGTGAGCGAATTGCAGGCCCTTGGCGTCGATGTGTCGGATGCTGCTATTGCCGCTCAGCAGGGTCGGATCGGCGAGCCGGAGGATGTGGCGCGCGCCGCGCTCTATCTCGCCAGCGACGAGTCGATGTTCGTCAATGGCGCACATCTCTTCGTCGACAACGGGTTCACCGCCATCTAGGTCCGGTTCGACTTGCCAAGCTTAAATTAAAAGGGCCGAGATCGTGATCTCGGCCCTTGTCGTTTCGTATCCTGCGGTACGGGCTTAACTGCCGGTTTTCGCAGCATGGCGGCGGCCCTTGCCAATATCGGGCAGGAAGATGGTCAGCAGGCCAAGCAGCGGCAGATACGAGCAGATGCGATAAACGAATTCGATGCCCATGTGGTCGGCCACCATGCCGAGGCCCGCTGCGCCGATACCGCCGATACCGAAGGCAAAGCCGAAGAACAAGCCGGCAATCATGCCGACGCGTCCCGGAACCAGCTCCTGGGCGAAGACGACAATCGCCGAGAAGGCGGAGGCGAGGATGACGCCGATCAGGAAGGTCAGGAAGACCGTCCAGCTGTAGTCGGCATAAGGCAGGGCAAGCGTGAAGGGCAGGGCGCCGAGGATCGAGAACCAGATCACGAACTTGGTGCCGAACCAGTCGACAACAGGACCGCCGGCGACCGTGCCGATGGCAACGGCGCCGAGGAATACGAACAGCAGAATCTGCGCGTGCTGTACCGACACGCCGAAGCGCTCCATCATGTAGAAGGTGTAGTAGCTCGAAAGGCTTGTCATGTAGACGTACTTCGAGAACACCAGCAGTGCCAGGACGCCGATCGACGCAATGACCTCCGCGCGCGGGACATGTACGGCAGGTACCACTGCCTTGCGACCGGCATTGTTCTTGCGGTGGTCCGCATACCAGGCACCGACGCGCCACAGGATGATCATGCCGGTCAGCGCTGCAAGCGAGAACCATGCAACGCTATGCTGGCCACGCGGCAGCACGATGAAGGCTGCCAACAGCGGACCGATCGCCGAGCCGAAATTGCCGCCAACCTGAAACAGCGATTGGGCAAGGCCATGGCGTCCGCCCGAAGCCAGCCGGGCAACGCGTGAGGATTCCGGATGGAACACGGCCGAGCCGAGGCCGACGACGCCGGCGCCAATGAGCAGCACCCAATAGGCGTGCGCGTAGGCAAGCAGCACCAGGCCGATCAGCGTGAAGCCCATGCCGACAGTCAACGAGTAAGGCAACGGGCGCTTGTCAGTATAGATGCCGATCAGCGGCTGTAGAAGCGATGCAGTAACTTGGAACACGAGGCCAAGGAAGCCGATCTGCGTGAAGTCAAGACCGTAGCCGTCCTTGATCATCGGATAAAGAGCAGGGATCAGCGACTGCATTGTGTCGTTGAGGAGGTGGCAGAAGCTCACGGCCATGATGATGCCGAAAACCGTCTGTTCCGCAGAGTGCCTCTCTGCCGTCATTGCGCTGTTTGTCACGATTCTACTCCGTCCTTTGACGATCCGGAGATAGCCGACTTGCTGCTGTCCCGCTTTCGTGTTTTGGTCTTGCTGTTTCGCGAGTGGGCCAAAAATGACAAAATCCGGACAGCGGTTGGCGGTGAGCGAGCTGGCCAAGCTCCATGTGGAGCGACTTGCTGCCATCGAGGCTGCCTCCGAGCCGGTCTATGCCATCCCCGCGGAATATCCGGCCGGCTATCATGTAAAACCGCATAGCCATAGTCGTGCGCAGTTCGTCTATGCCCGCGCCGGTGTCGTCATGGTGTCGTCAGTACAGGGGCGGTGGATGGTGCCGCCACAGCATGCGCTATGGATACCGGCCGAGCTTGTCCATACCGTCGATATGCTGGGCGACGTTGCCATGCTGTCCGCCTATGTCGCGCCTCATGCTCTGGCCGACCCGCCAACGGCCGTCCGCGTCGTTGCGCTGACCGACCTTGCCAGGGCACTGATCATCGAGGCCGTCGCGCTGCCGGAGGCCAAAAGCGGCCGGCATGATCTCGTCATGGCCCTGCTGCTCGAGGAAGTCCTGCGGCTTCCCGACAGGCCGTTGGGATTGCCGTTTCCGTCCGACATACGCCTGGCCGCCCTCTGCCGCGGCTTCATGGAAAATCCAAGTGCCCGGCTGGTTATCGACGACTGGGCTGAGCGGCTCGCTATGAGCCGGCGCGCCTTTACCCGATTCTTCCGAAAGGAAACGGGAATCAGTCTCTCGACGTGGCGCCAGCAGGCAGCGGTATTTACTGCCTTGCCACGCCTTGCAGCCGGGGAGACTGTTACAGCCGTTGCCCTTGACCTCGGCTATGACAGCGTCGCCGCCTTTACCACCATGTTCAGGCGGATGCTGGGGGCGGCTCCGCGCGCCTATTTCAGAGCACCCGAACAATATTGAGGGTTTTCCGGAGGAAGGATTCGCGGTTTGGCAGACGGCGCGATATCCGCGCCGGACACCGATATGACGTTGACGTTCACGGTAAATCTGTGCGTTTCAAAAATTCGAAAAACATTCGTTTGACATTCGAATAATCTTCGTTTTAACTGCTTTTACTTTCGCAACTGCGCAAGCTTTTTGCGATGCGGTATATTCTGGCTCGGAGGGGGAACGTGAGCCGTCAGATTCACGATCTTTTCATCATCGGCGGTGGCATCAACGGCTGCGGGATTGCGCGTGACGCGGTCGGACGTGGCTATTCGGTCGCGCTTGCAGAGATGAACGATTTCGCTTCGGGCACGTCCTCCGGCGCGACTAAGCTCATTCATGGCGGCTTGCGATATCTCGAGCACTACGAGTTTCGTCTGGTGCGCGAATCGCTGATGGAGCGCGAAGTGCTTTGGGCGATGGCGCCGCACATCATCTGGCCGATGCGCTTCGTGTTGCCCTATCACAAGGGCGGCATCCGACCGGCATGGCTCATCCGCCTCGGGCTGTTTCTCTATGATCATCTCGGCGGTCGCAAACTTTTGCCGCCGACCGCGGTTCTCGACATGCGCCGGGATGCGGCCGCCAAGCCGTTGAAGGCGCTCTTCACAAAGGCATTCGAATATTCGGACGGTTGGGTCGACGATGCGCGCATGGTCGTCCTCAACGCGCGGGACGCCGCCGACCGCGGCGCGCTGATCATGCCGAGGACGAAGGTCGTTTCGGCGCGACGTGAGAATGGGATGTGGTTGATCGAAACGATCGACACCGTCAGCGGGCACGGGAACAGTTTTCAGGCGCGGATGCTGGTGAATGCAGCCGGTCCCTGGGTCGATCACGTTATTCGCGCGGCTTTCGGGCAAAACGAGGCTCACCATGTGCGCCTCGTGCAGGGCAGCCACATCGTGGTGAAGAAGAAGTTCGACGATGCACGAGCCTACTTCTTCCAGAATCCGGACAACCGCATCATCTTCGCGATCCCCTACGAGCAGGACTTCACGCTGATCGGTACGACTGACCGCGACTACTCGGCCGATCCGAAGGATGTGAAGATATCCGAGGAAGAAACGACGTATCTCTGCAACGCGGCGAGCGAGTATTTCAAGGAGCCGGTGCGGCCGGACGACATCGTGTGGACCTACTCGGCCGTGCGGCCGCTGTTTGACGACGGCGCTTCCAAGGCGCAGGAGGCAACCCGCGACTACGTGCTGAAAATCGAAGGCGAGGGGGAAAGCGCGCCGCTGCTCAACGTATTCGGCGGCAAGCTCACGACCTATCGGCGGCTTTCCGAGCATGCGCTGGAAAAGATTGCTGCGGCGATCGGCGCCAAAGGTGCGCCGTGGACAGCGAAAAGCCATCTGCCGGGCGGCGATTTCGCAGCAACCGGCTTTGAGGCTGAAGTCGCGAAGCTGAAGGGCCGCTATCTGTTCCTGGCCGACCGGCATGCGCGCCGACTGGTGCGCCGCTACGGCACGAAGGCGTCGGTTCTGCTTGGACGGGCGGCCACCACCGACGACCTGGGGCACTGTTTCGGTGGCGATCTCTACGAGGCAGAGGTTCGCTATCTCATCAATCACGAATGGGCCAGAAGCGCGGACGATGTGCTTTGGCGAAGAACGAAGGACGGCCTGCGTCTGACCAAGGAACAGGCTGCACTGTTGGAGGAGTACATGGCCGCGCGACCGGCACAGATGGCTGGTTGAAGCGGTAATGTCCCCGCTGTTGAGGAGGCACGGGAACCGGAATGCTTGAATTGCGCAACGCCGCAAAGATGGTGGGTGGGGAAAATCATATCCACGCGACCAATCTTGCGTTTGAAAAAGGCACGCTGAATGTGCTGCTGGGGCCGACGCTGTCCGGCAAGACGTCGCTGATGCGGCTGATGGCCGGGCTCGATCGTCCGACGGGTGGTTCGGTCCATTTCGACGGCGTGGATGTGACCGGCATGCCGGTGCAGAAGCGCAATGTCGCGATGGTCTACCAGCAGTTCATCAACTATCCGGCGCTGACGGTATACGAAAACATTGCCTCGCCGATGCGCATTGCTGGCAAGGATGCGGCGACGATCGACCGGGAAGTGCGCAAGGCCGCCGATCTGTTGCGCCTCACGCCCTATCTGGACCGGACGCCACTCAATCTCTCCGGCGGCCAGCAGCAGCGCACGGCGCTTGCGCGTGCGCTCGTCAAGAATGCCAGCCTGGTGCTGATGGACGAGCCGCTCGCCAACCTCGACTACAAGCTGCGCGAAGAATTGCGGGCTGAGCTGCCGAAGATCTTTGCGCAATCTGGCGCGATCTTCGTCTATGCCACAACGGAGCCCTCCGAAGCGCTTCTGCTCGGCGGCAACACGGCGACCCTTTCGGAGGGCCGCGTGACCCAGTTCGGACCGACCATTTCAGTCTATCGAAGCCCGTTCGATCTTGTCACAGCAAAGACCTTTGCCGATCCGCCGCTCAATTTCATTGATGTCGTAAAGGCTGGTGGAGTATTCCAAAGGCAGGATGCGACGATGCTGCCGGTGCCTGCACATCTGGCCGGAATGGCCGATGGCCCGGTCACAATTGCCTTCCATCCGCACCACCTCGGTCTTTCGCCGCAGACCCCGGCCGCAGCAAGGCTCCAGGCTCGCACACAGATCTCGGAAATCACCGGCTCCGAGAGCTTCGTGCACCTGGATTTCGATGGTGTGCGCTGGGTCATGCTCGCGCACGGCATTCACAACATCGATCCGGACACCGAGGTCGACGTCTATCTCGACACGCGTCACGTCATGGCTTTTGGCACCGACGGTCGCGCTATTGCAACTGGCGCAAAGGCGTAAGGGAGAAGGACATGGCACGCATCACGCTCGACCACATCCGCCACGCCTACGGGCCGAACCCGAAGTCGGACACGGACTATGCGCTTCGCGAAGTCGATCACGAATGGAGGGACGGCGGCGCCTACGCGCTTCTTGGACCGTCCGGCTGCGGAAAGACGACGCTGCTCAACATCATTTCCGGCCTGCTGCAGCCGTCCCATGGCCGCATCCTCTTCGATGGATACGATGTGACGAACCTTTCGACACAGGCGCGCAACATCGCGCAGGTGTTCCAGTTCCCGGTTATTTACGACACCATGACCGTCTACGACAATCTGGCCTTTCCGTTGCGCAACCGCGGTGTTGCCGAGCTGGAAGTCGATCGCCGCGTTCGCGACATTCTCGAAATGATCGATCTCGGCGGCATGGCCAAGCGCAAGGCGCAGGGCCTGACGGCCGACCAGAAGCAGAAGATCTCGCTCGGTCGCGGGCTGGTGCGCAACGACGTCAACGCAATCCTGTTCGACGAGCCGTTGACCGTTATCGACCCGCACATGAAATGGGTGCTGCGTTCGCAGTTGAAGCGCCTGCACAAGCAGTTCGGTTTCACCATGGTCTACGTGACCCACGACCAGACGGAGGCGCTGACCTTCGCTGACAAGGTTGTCGTCATGTACGAGGGGGAAATCGTCCAGATCGGCACGCCGGCAGAACTTTTCGAACGGCCGAGCCACACATTCGTCGGCTACTTCATCGGCTCGCCGGGCATGAACGTTCTGCCGGTCCAGCTGCAGGGTAACGCGGTCCGCATCGGCAGCGAAACACTGTCATTGGACTATGCGCCGCAAACGGCCGCTGGTGCAAAGATTGAGCTGGGCATCCGTCCGGAGTTCATCGATCTCGGCCGCGAGGGGATGCCGGTTACTGTCAACAGGGTCGAGGACATTGGACGGCAAAAGGTCGTACGGGCGACGTTTGCCGGTCAGCCGATCGCCATCGTCGTCACGGAGGACTCTGAAATCCCGGCCGATGCACGCGTGACCTTCGATCCGGCTGCGATCAACATCTACGCCAATTCCTGGCGCGTCGGCAGGGAGGGCTGAGCATGGAAAAGACCTGGAACAACAAAGCCTGGTTTCTGGTTCTGCCGGTTCTGGTGCTGGTTGCCTTCTCGGCCGTCATTCCGCTGATGACCGTCGTCAACTACTCGGTGCAGGACACGTTCGGCAACAACGAGTTCTTCTGGGCGGGTACGGACTGGTTCGTGCAGACGCTTCACTCCGACCGCTTCTGGGCGGCGTTGCAGCGCAATCTCGCTTTCTCGCTGATCATTCTGGCGTTGCAAATCCCGCTCGGCATCTTCATCGCGCTGAACATGCCGAAGAAGGGGCTCGGCGTGCCGGTCTGCCTCGTGCTGATGGCGCTGCCGCTGCTCATTCCATGGAACGTGGTCGGCACCATCTGGCAGGTTTTCGGTCGTGTCGACATCGGCCTGCTTGGCCATACGCTTGAGGCTATGGGGTTTGACTACAACTATGTCCGCGATCCCCTTGATGCGTGGATCACCATCATCGTCATGGACGTCTGGCATTGGACAAGCCTCGTCGTGCTGCTCTGCTATGCCGGCCTCGTTTCAATCCCCGATGCCTACTATCAGGCGGCAAAGATCGACGGCGCGTCGCGCTGGTCCGTCTTCCGCTACATCCAGCTGCCGAAGATGAAACGCGTCTTGCTCATCGCCGTGCTGCTGCGCTTCATGGACAGCTTCATGATCTACACCGAGCCTTTTGTCGTCACCGGCGGCGGTCCCGGCAACTCGACGACGTTCCTGTCGATCGACTTGGTGAAGATGGCCGTCGGCCAGTTCGACCTCGGTCCCGCAGCGGCAATGTCGATCATCTACTTCCTGATCATCTTGTTGCTGTCGTGGATCTTCTACACCGTCATGACCAGCAGCGACGCGAACGCCTGAGAAAGGAGAGGACCATGGCTCAGACAATGAAATACAAGCCTGCGGGCAACTTCTCCTGGGTCGTTTCGACGATCTACATCATCTTCCTGCTGCTGCCGATCTACTGGCTGATCAATATGAGCTTCAAGGAGAACGCCGAGATTACCGGCGCCTTTTCGCTCTGGCCGCAGAACCCGACGCTGCGCAACTACAGCGTGATCTTCACCGATCCGTCCTGGTACAATGGCTACATTAATTCGATCATCTACGTCGTGATGAATACGGTGATCTCAGTGCTGGCGGCGCTGCCGGCGGCCTACGCCTTCTCGCGCTATCGGTTTCTGGGCGACAAGCATCTGTTCTTCTGGCTGCTGACGAACCGTATGGCACCACCGGCGGTCTTCGCGCTGCCGTTCTTCCAGCTCTACTCCGCCTTCGGACTTATCGACACGCACATCGCCGTGGCGCTCGCCCACTGCCTGTTCAACGTGCCGCTGGCGGTCTGGATCCTGGAAGGCTTCATGTCGGGCGTGCCGAAGGAGATCGACGAGACGGCCTATATTGACGGCTATTCCTTCCCGCGTTTCTTCGTGAAGATCTTCATGCCGTTGATTGCCTCAGGCATCGGTGTCGCGGCCTTCTTCTGCTTCATGTTCTCGTGGGTGGAACTGCTGCTTGCCCGCACGCTGACAACCACTGCCGCAAAGCCGATTTCCGCGATCATGACGCGCACCGTCTCGGCTGCAGGGATGGATTGGGGAGTGCTCGCGGCAGCCGGCGTGCTGACTATCATTCCTGGCGCGCTCGTCATCTACTTCGTACGCAACTACATCGCCAAGGGCTTCGCGCTCGGCCGCGTCTGACAAGGAAGGACCACTCATGAACTTTTCCTGGATGGCATGGACGCTGCCGACCGCATTGTTTTTCCTGACGATTCTCATGCTGCTGGTTGGCATGAGCGTCTGGGAGTATTTCGCGCCGGGCGGTTCGCCGCGGGTGGGCATCCTCAGGTTCGAAACCACGCGAGGAGACCGGCTCTTCGTATCGCTGCTTGGCGCGGCATTCATTCATCTCGCATGGCTGGGTCTTGTCGGACCCAACCTGTGGTGGGCTCTTGCCCTCTCCGTAGTCTACGCCATTGGCGTCTTTCGCTACGTGTGACGGCAAGGAAAGACAGATGGCCGGGGGTACTGGCCGCCTGAAACGTGAAGACTGCAATCGCAACCCTGGGAGGATATTATGCGAAAGCATTTACTAGCGACAACAGCAGGCATGTTGCTGGCCATGGCGGGCTCCGCCTATGCCGGCATGGACGAGGCGAAAGCCTTTTTGGACAAGGAGGTCGGCGAGCTCTCGACGCTTCCCCGCGCCGACCAGGAAAAGGAAATGCAATGGTTCGTCGATGCGGCGAAACCGTTCGCCGGCATGGATATCAAGGTGGTTTCCGAAACCATCACCACGCATGAGTATGAATCGAAGGTCCTGGCGCCGGCCTTTACGGCCATCACCGGTATCAAAGTCACGCATGACCTGATCGGCGAAGGCGACGTCGTCGAAAAGCTGCAGACGCAGATGCAGTCGGGCGAGAACATCTACGACGCCTACATCAATGACTCGGATCTGATCGGTACGCATTGGCGCTACCAGCAGGCACGCAGCCTGACGGACTGGATGGCCAACGAAGGCAAGGACGTCACCAACCCGAACCTCGACATCGACGACTTCATTGGGAAGTCCTTCACCACGGCTCCGGACGGCAAGCTCTATCAGCTGCCGGATCAGCAGTTCGCGAACCTCTATTGGTTCCGCTACGACTGGTTCAACGACGAGAAGAACAAGGCCGACTTCAAGGCGAAGTACGGTTACGATCTCGGCGTTCCGGTCAACTGGTCTGCCTATGAGGACATCGCCGAGTTCTTTACCGGCCGCGACGTTGGTGGCAAGAAGGTCTACGGCCATATGGACTATGGCAAGAAAGACCCGTCGCTCGGTTGGCGTTTCACTGATGCCTGGCTCTCCATGGCCGGCAATGGTGACAAGGGTATCCCGAACGGCAAGCCGGTCGACGAGTGGGGCATCAAGGTCGATGAGAACTCACGCCCGGTCGGCTCGTGTGTTGCACGCGGCGGCGACACCAACGGCCCGGCAGCGGTCTATTCCATCCAGAAGTACCTGGATTGGATGAAGGCCTACGCTCCGGCAGCGGCCCAGGGCATGACTTTCTCGGAGTCCGGCCCGGTCCCGTCTCAGGGTGAGATCGCACAGCAGATCTTCACCTACACGGCCTTTACCGCCGATTTCGTCAAGCCGGGTCTGCCTGTTGTGAACGAGGACGGCACGCCGAAGTGGCGCTTCGCCCCGTCGCCGCATGGCGTCTATTGGAAGGACGGCATGAAGCTTGGCTATCAGGATGCCGGCTCCTGGACGCTGATGAAGTCCACGCCTGACGATCGCGCCAAGGCTGCATGGCTCTATGCGCAGTTCGTCACTTCGAAGACGGTCGACGTCAAGAAGAGCCACGTCGGTCTGACGTTCATTCGCGAATCCACCATTCGCGACAAGAGCTTCACCGAACGCGCTCCGAAGCTCGGCGGTCTGGTCGAGTTCTACCGCTCGCCGGCCCGCGTGCAGTGGTCGCCGACCGGCACGAACGTTCCTGACTATCCGAAGCTTGCTCAGCTTTGGTGGCAGGCGATCGGCGATGCGTCGTCGGGCGCGAAGACCCCGCAGGAAGCCATGGATTCGCTTTGCGCCGAGCAGGAAAAGGTCCTGCAACGCCTGGAGCGCGCCAAGGTTCAGGGCGATATCGGACCGAAGCTCGCCGAAGAGCATGATCTCGAATACTGGAACAAGGACGCAGTCGCCAAGGGCAACCTCGCTCCCCAGCTGAAGATCGAGAACGAGAAGGAAAAGCCGGTTACCGTCAACTACGACGAACTGGTCAAGAGCTGGCAGTCGAACTGATCGGCTGCTTTTGGTCGGGTACGAGGCCCGGCCAACAGCAATGCCGACGGCGCAAAGTCGCCGTCGGCACCAACCGCCTCTAGGGAACGACTTATCGCATGAGCTGGCGCATTCGCGGCGGCTGGGCGAACTATTGCGCCGGAGAAGACAATGAGCGGCCATATTCTCGCGATCGACCAGGGCACGACGTCCTCGCGCGCGATCGTCTTCGACGCCGGGATGAAGATGATTTCGTCTGCACAGGAGGAGATCAAGCAATCCTATCCCCAACCAGGTTGGGTCGAGCATGACCCGGATGAGATCTTTACCACGGTGGTCAATACGGCACGGAAAGCTTTGGCAAACGCCAACGTTCCAGTGGCCGATATCGCCGCAATCGGTATCACCAACCAGCGCGAGACGACCGTTGTCTGGGAGCGAAAGTCAGGCAGGGCGCTCTACAAGGCGATCGTATGGCAGGACCGGCGCACGGCTGAAGTCTGCGACAGTCTCAAGGCTGACGGTTACGAGAAGCTCTTCAGCGCTAAGACGGGTCTGCTACTGGATCCTTATTTTTCCGGAACGAAACTGCGCTGGCTGCTCGATAATGTCGACGGATTGCGGGAGCGTGCCGAGGCTGGTGAAGTGTGTTTCGGCACTGTCGACAGCTGGCTGATCTTCAATCTGACCGGCGGACGCGTTCATGCCACGGACGCCACCAACGCCTCGCGAACGCTGCTTTTCAATATAACGGAGGGTCGGTGGGACGAGGAGCTTCTTGGCCTTCTCAGGATTCCGGCAGCTATGCTTCCGCAGGTCAAGGACTGCGCGGACGATTTCGGCGTCACCGATCGGGAAATCTTTGGCGCGGCCATCCCAATCCTCGGTGTTGCCGGCGACCAGCAGGCCGCCACCATCGGCAATGCCTGCTTCAAGCCCGGCATGATGAAATCGACCTATGGGACAGGCTGCTTTGCCCTCCTGAACACAGGGCGGGACTGCGTGGTATCCAGCAACCGGATGATTACGACGATCGCCTATCGGCTCGGCGGCAAGACGACCTATGCGTTGGAAGGCTCGATTTTCATCGCCGGTGCAGCCGTGCAATGGCTCCGCGACGGGCTTGGCCTTATTTCACAGGCATCGGAGAGCGGCACGCTGGCGACGCGGGCCGATCCCAATCAGCAAGTCTATGTGGTGCCGGCGTTTACGGGGCTCGGGGCTCCTTATTGGGATCCGGAGGCGCGGGGTGCGATTTTCGGCTTGACCCGAAACAGCGGCCCGGCCGAATTGGCGCATGCGGTGCTCGAATCCGTGGCCTACCAGACGCTCGATCTGCTGATCGCGATGCGGAAGGATTGGGGCGGCCATCACATCGAGACGGTCCTGCGCGTCGATGGCGGCATGGCCAGCTCTGACTGGACGATGCAGCGCCTTTCCGATGTGGTCGGCAATCCGGTGGACCGGTCCGCTGTTCTGGAGACAACGGCGCTGGGCGCGGCCTGGCTCGCAGGTTCGAGAGCGGCGGTCTGGCCGGACCACGAGCAATTTGGAAAGGCCTGGGCTTGCAACAGGCGGTTCCAGCCGTCGATGGAGGAGGCCGAGCGGCAGACGAAGATCGCCGGCTGGCGTAATGCCGTGTCGCGGACGCTGTCCGGCGCGCAATACGGCAATCCGCTGGCCTGAATCGCTCAATGTATGCCCGCCCTTTAGATGCGGCTGCGACGCTTCGCCTTCAAGCGTTCAGGTGACTGTCAGAAAACACGGCCATGGCTGGCGAATATTATCGGCGGCCATGAATTACCTATGATCCAATCCTGGTTCCGTCGACGCCAAATCTGGACGCGGAGACGACCAATTGAAAGATAGTGCCACCAAGGCCCGCCTGATCGACTGGCGGCCCGCAATCGGCAGCGTGACGCTTTGCCTTGTGACGACCCTCTACCTTCTTTCGGTGACAAATCATTCGTTCTGGAGCGCCGCATACAGTGATTTCGCTGCCGATCATCTGTCATTCGTGCTTTTTGTGATCGGCATTTCAGCGATCAGCACGGCAATTATCACGGCTTTCTCGGCCAAGTATGTCACCAAGCCGTTTTTAATCTTCTTTGTGCTCGCAGCAGCTGCCGGCTCCTGGTTTACCGATCAGTTCGGTGTGATCGTGGACAAGGAAATGATCCGCAACGCGGCAGTGTCGACGGGCGCGGAGGCGGGGCATCTGATAACCGCGCGCTTTGTGCTTCATATGCTGCTCACTGGGATATTGCCGTCGCTTCTTATCATGTGGCTGCGTATCCGGCATCGCCCCGTGCTGTCCAAGCTTGCTCACAATACGGGCGTGATTCTGGCTTGCCTGGCGGTCTTCGCCACAGTCGGATTCGGCGATTATCGGGCCTTTGCGGGCGTCGGGCGGGCTCATAGGGACATCCTCGAGAGGTTAAATCCGTTTGCGCCGATCACCAGCACCATTGGCTTTGCCGTTTCGTCCGAGGAGGATGCGCATGTGGTCGCCGCACCGCTCGGCACGGATGCACACCGGGTTAACACTGCCGGCCTCAACAAGCCTCGCGTGACGATTATCGTCGCGGGCGAGACGGCGCGTGCCGATGATTTCTCCCTGGGCGGCTACCAACGCAAGACCAATCCGGAACTCGAAAAGCAGAACGTCATCTATTTCCCGAATACGACCAGCTGCGGTACAGCGACGGCAATCTCGATTCCTTGCATGTTTTCCATCTATCCGCGAACGGCCTATACCCATCGCAAGGGGCTCGCGACCGAGAACCTTCTCGATGTGTTGGGCCACGCCAAGGTTGACGTGTCCTGGCTGGACAACGATACCGGCAGCTATCACGTGACTGACCGCGTCGCCTATGCCTCGCTGCCGCAGTCTAACGATGCACGCTTTTGCAAGGACGGTGAGTGCCTCGACGCCATCCTTCTCGACAAGGTCGACGATTGGCTCGATCACGTGAAGGGCGACAGCGTCTTGGTCCTGCACCAGCTCGGCAGTCACGGGCCGGCCTACTTCGCTCGTTACCCCGATGAGTACCGACGCTTCGTTCCCGACTGCAGGGCCAATGACTTTGGCAGTTGCACGGCCGAAGAGATCACCAACGCCTACGACAATACGATCCTCTATACGGATCACGTCGTTTCGACTGTCATCGACAAGCTCAAGCAGCATTCTGAGAAAGTCGCGGGTGCAGCGATCTACGTGTCGGATCACGGGGAATCGCTTGGTGAGAACGGCATCTACCTGCATGGTGCGCCCTATATCGTGGCGCCGTCGCAGCAGACGCATGTGCCGTTCCTTGTCTGGGTCGGTGAAGATCTCGCCAAGTCCGCCGGCTTCGAGATGAGCTGCATGGCCAAGCAGACGGATGGCTCCCGTTCGCATGACAACCTCTTCCATAGTGTGCTTGGGCTGATGGACGTGGCGACCAAGGTGTATGATCCGCATCTGGATGTTTTCGCCGCGTGTCGGCGGAAGACGGATAAGGTCGCGAGCGTCCAGCGATGAGATAGCCGGGGTTCAGCTGTGCTGCCACAGTGGCTACCCGAGAGCGTTCTGCCGGTCACCTCCTTCTGGCGGCCAAGTCAGCTCTCAGTGCTTGCGGTTTGCGGCTTTCATGCGCTCGGAGAGCTCGGAAAGCCCGAACGGCTTCACCAGGAAATCGTCTGCGCCACTTTGCAAGCCCTCGATCTGATCTGAGGTCTGATCGTGCGCCGTCAGAATGATGACGGGGACGGCGTTCGCTTGTCTTCTAAGCGCCTTCAGGAGAGTAAGGCCGTTGCCATCAGGTAGCCGCAGGTCGAGCAAGATTACTCCGTAGCTGCCGGTTCCGGCCGCTTCTGTCGCTTCCGCGAGGTTGAGGCACCAATCGACTGAATGACCGTCGGCGGCGATGTGATCGCGCACGGCGTCTCCCAGTAGGATGTTATCCTCAACCAATAGTACATTCATGTGTCATCTCCCCTGCTGCTTGCCTGCCTTGCGGCAGCATGCCCAGCCATGATGATGGTTTTGCTTGGGGGCATCGCAAAGCGTCGCCAGGAATTCTAATGGGGCCGCTAGCTGACAGTGGCCTTAAAGCTGCGTGGGGGCGCGTTCAAAAATACTGTGACGAGCGCTCCAAGACGGTGCCCCTGGCAAGCGACTAGCCGAAATGCGCTCTTGGCGAGCTCTTGAGCCTATGCCGGTGTTCTGACGTCAGAGCCGGCCAGCAGCGAAAGCTCGCCCGCCGTCTTCATGACCATGGTGATCGCTTGGCTGATGTCGGGTGCAGTTGGCGCATTGACCAGAGCAATATAGGGACAGGTGAGAGCTGCAATGCAGCGCCCGTCTGGCCCAAGGATCGGCGCCGAAAGGTTGTGGACGCCCGCTGTTTGCGCGCTTGCCATCATCTCGTAGCCGCGCTCGCGGATATGGGCGAGACGCTCGTAAAATTCCGGGCCAAGTTTCACCTCATCGCGGCTCCGTGCATGCTCCGCGATCATCATCTTCCGCTCTTCATCGCTTCGGAAGGCGAGAAGCACATGGCCGGAACCGGTGTCGAAAAGGCTGATATGCGAGCCGACGCGGATCGAGATACCCCAATAGTCCGGCGCCTCGTGCTGGGCGATCACCACAGCCGAACCGCGGTCAAAGACAACCAAGTGGTTTGCCTGCTTGGTTCGTTGCGCGAGGTCGCGCATCAGTGGTGTGGCGAAGGACGCCAATCGGCGCGTTGGCGCATGCAACTGGGACAGGCCGAAGAGTTTAAGTGTGAGGGTGAACCGATCACCCTCAAGCTTGGTCACGTAGCCGCGGCGCACGAGGCGATCGAGCATGCGATAAAATTCGTTAGGGCTGCGATCGAGGCGTTTGGCGATCTCCGCTTGGGTCAGCCCTTCCTCGACGCCGGCCAAAAGCTCAAGGATATCGAGCCCTTTGTCCAGCGCCGGAGCACGGTACCGATCGGGGTCTTCTGCTTCCATGAACTTCTCCTGCGAATACCAACTTACATATACAAATGTGAAGTTGCGGAAAAGCGGGGGTTTATGCAGCGAACTTCGCCATCGACGACGAAAAACGGACAGGCTAGGTTCGAGCCTCGCGCGTTTCGCGCAGTAAAGGCCATGTGTATTGCGAGGATGCAGACGATGTTTTTGACGGATGAAGAGCTCAGCGAAATCGCGATGTTTCGGCGAGAACTTCATCGCAATCCAGAAGTCTCTGGGGAGGAGGCACAAACCGCATTGCGGGTGACAGAAAAGCTGAGTGCAACTGGACCTGATCAGATCATTACAGGCATCGGTGGACATGGCCTTGCAGCGGTTTACGAGGGGGCGATTTCAGGCCCTACGATCATGATCCGTGCGGAACTGGATGGCCTGCCGATCGAGGAAATCGCCGACATACCACACCGCTCGACCGTACCCAGCAAGGGCCACCTGTGCGGCCATGATGGCCATATGGCGATCCTGATCGCACTCGCGAAGGGGCTCGGGCAGATGCGGCCCGCGAGAGGGCGCGCAATCCTGATGTTCCAGCCGGCCGAGGAGAACGGTGCAGGCGCAGCGGCGGTGCTTGCGGATCCGAAGTTTGCGACGCTAACGCCTGATATGTCGCTCTCGCTTCACAATTTCCCGGGGATCCCGCTTGGCCACGTCCTTCTCAAGGAGGGACCGGTCAATTGTGCGTCGCGGGGAATGAAGATCGTTCTAAAGGGCAAGACATCGCACGCTTCCTATCCGGAGCAGGGCATCGCACCGACTTTCGTGTTGGCCCGGCTGCTCGATGATCTGACGGCATTGGGCAACAATCAGCCGCTCGGACCGGATTACTCGCTGATCACGGTCACACATGCGCGTCTCGGTGAGCCGGCCTTCGGCATAAGCCCCGGTGAGGCGCAAATCTGGGCGACCTTACGGACGCTGACGGATGAAGCGATGACTGCATTGGTTTCACGCGCCGAGGAACTTGTGCTGACACAGGCGAAGGCCGGACAGCTACGGGTAGAGATCAGCTATGAGGACGTGTTTCACCAGTGCTACAATTCCGCCGAAGCGGTTACGGAGTTGCGGCGCGCGCTGGATGACGAGGGTGTCAGCCATGATAGCGCAAGCAGCCTGCTGCCGATGAAAGCGTCGGAAGACTTCGGTCTGTTCCGGACCGTGGCGCCGGCTGCCATGTTCTTCCTCGGGGCAGGCGAGGATCATCCCCGACTGCACAACCCCGACTACGACTTTCCCGATGAGCTGATTGCCACCGGTTCTCGGGCCTTCATGCGAGCCATCAGGAACGTTCTCGGCTGAAAGCGCCACATAGCTGCCATTGAACTCTCCCGCCGACGATCGGAGAAAGGCGAAGGTCCCGCATCCGGCGCAGCGCCTCCGCTTCACGACCGATCCGTCCGCGCCATGTCATTGCAACTACTTTGCGCATGATCTAAAACTGATCTCTGAGGTTGAAATTAAGGTCGCGATCCCTGATCGACTTGCGCGCTGATTTGCGCAATATTTTCCGTGGCAGATGTGTGCGCTGTTAGCGCCAAGCATCAGACAGGCACCATTCGACTTCCTCCAGAGTGCAATGGGATTATCATGTTTGCTCAAGACATCATGAACACCGACATCACGACGATCAGCGCCGACAGCAGCGTGCATCAGGCAATAGACCTGATGGTTGCCAAGAATATCAGCGGCCTGCCTGTGATCGACAACGATGGCAACCTTTGTGGCCTGTTGACGGAGGGCGATCTCATGCGACGCATCGAGTTCGGCGGTGGTAGATCGGCCGGCAATCCTGATAATACGTCGCTCGTCGATTTCGACGACTACATCCGTAGCCGCAGCTGGCGGGTATTTGATGTCATGTCCGCGAGCGTGATCAGCGTTACGCCGGAAACACCGGCGGCGGCCGTCGCCGAGGTCATGTTTCAGCACAAGATCAAGCGCGTTCCCGTCGTCAGCGGCAAGCGCCTTCTCGGCATCGTCAGCCGCATCGATCTCCTTAAGGGCATCGTTGCGGCGCCGGCGGCAAGAACGGCGAGTGGTGACGATGCCCTCGCTCGTGCCATTCGCGCGCGACTGCAGGGCGACCTTGGTCTCGACACCGATGCGATCAAGGTATCGGTTCATGATTCCAGGGCAATACTTGAAGGGACGGTATCCAGCGAACTGGAGCGGCGCGCCATCCGTGTGCTGGTGGAGAACGTCAAGGGGGTCAGCGGCTTTATTGACAAGCTGGCCCTAGCCTGATCGGAGCCTTCTCAGGCTGCCGAGCAGAGGAGCTTTTTGGCGTGCGTTGCCATGAGGCGCTCCTCGTTTGTCGGGATCACGAGCGTCTTGAAATCGCCGAGGACGCGGAGCCTTCCAAGGATGGAATCGCGGACCGGACCGGCGTGTTCGCCGATCCCGCCGGTAAAGACAAAGGCATCGATGCCCCCCATGGAGACGGCCATCATCGCGGCATGCTGGGCCGTTCTCAGAGCGAAATATTCGAGGGCAAAGGCGGCTTGCGGATCGTCGCTGCGAAGCAAGGTCTCGACGTCGTTGCTGATGCCGGACAATCCCCTCAGACCGGAACGCTCATAGAGGATATCCCGGACCGTCTCGACGCCAAGATTCAGATCCTGAAGCATATAGAGAACGGCGCCGGGATCGATTGATCCGCTGCGCGTTCCCATCGGTATGCCGTCGAGCGCGGTCATGCTCATCGTGGTGTCGACGCTGATGCCGTTCCTCAGCGCGCAGAGGCTGGCGCCGTTGCCGAGGTGGGCGACGACAACGCGGCCGGCATGGAGGTCCGGATAGTCCTTGGACAGCACCTGCGAGATCCATTCGTAGGAAAGTCCATGGAAACCATAACGGCGGATGCCTTTGTCGCGCATGTCTTTTGGCAAGGCAAAGTTGCTGGTCAATTTGTCGTGCCCGGCGTGGAAGGCGGTGTCGAAGCAAGCGATATCGGGCGCACCGCTTGCGAGTCTGGTCGAAGCGGTGATGCCGGCCAGGTTGTGCGGCTGGTGAAGCGGCGCCAGCGGGATCAGCGCTTCGAGGCGACGCATCACCTCGGGCGTGACAATGACAGGCTCTACGAAAGCTTGTCCGCCGTGGACGACGCGATGCACAACGGCCGCTATGTGCCAGGCGTGGTCGTGTCCGCCGATGAGGTTTACTACGGCGCTAAGGGCCGAATCGTGGTTGGTATTTGCGGGCAGGGAGGTTCGCGTCTCTTGTCCATCGGGGAGTTTGGCACACATCTCAGCCGTGTCACCTATGCCGGTGACCTTGCCGCTCATCAGCACGTTTAGGGTCTGATCCTCGAAAATCTGAAACTTGAGGCTCGATGAGCCGGTGTTGAGAACAAGCAGCGTGTCGATCATCGAATTGTGCTCCGAGTCCTGTCACGTGAATGGCGAGGCGATGTTGTGTCAGGAGGGCGGGTGTCACCGCGCAGCCGCTGAAATGACGTTGACGCTGCCCCTGCGCGCCACGGTGGCCGCAGAAGATGTAGCTGTCAATTGTTTTTGCTTCGAAATTTCGCGTAGAACGAGTTGCCTGCGGCGTGCCTGGGCGGCCTCTCGGCGATCAAAATCCTTTGAGATTTCAGGATTTTCTCTTTCCGCGTTGCGCTGATCGGCCTATCTAGCGGTAGTGCTGTTCGGCACGCATCGGGTCCGGCTTCCGCCCGTTCTATCCGAATGCTTCCAATTCACATCGGCAGATCAATGACAGCTATGCAGATGACAGAGAAAAACGATGCGGAGAGCATCCGCAGGGCAAAGATCGTAGCACTGGTTGTTGCCGTTTCGTTTTTCATGCAGATTCTCGATGGCACTATTGTCACCACGTCGCTGCCGCAGATGGCCGCGAGTTTCGGCGTTCAACCGGTCTCGATGAGTATCGGTATCACCGTCTACATGCTGACGATGGCGGCATTCATCCCGCTTTCGGGATGGCTTGGGGATCGATATGGCGCAAGGCGCGTCTTCATGGCGTCCATTGCTGTCTTCACGATCGCCTCGCTGTTCTGCGGGCTGTCCGACGGGCTTGCCGAATTTGTCGTGGCACGCGCTGTGCAGGGCGCGGGCAGTGCACTGATGACGCCGGTCGGCCGCATCATTGTCCTGAAAAATGCTCGCAAATCGGAACTCGTACAAGCGATCGCTCTGATCACCTGGCCTGCGCTGACGGCTCCCGTTATCGGCCCGCTGCTTGGCAGCTTCATAACGACCTATGCAAGCTGGCATTGGAATTTCCTCATCAATCTGCCGATCGGGGTGCTCGGCATGGCGCTGGTTCTTCGCTTCGTGCCGGAACAGCGCGAAGAAAATGCCGGCCGGCTCGATGCGCTCGGGTTCGCTCTCAGCGCTGGCGGGCTGACTTTCCTGCTGGCGGCGCTCGAACTTTCCGTGAAATGGGATGGTGGCCTGCTGCCGATCCTGCTGATGCTCGCGGCCGGCATTGTGCTGTCAGTCATGGCGACGCGACACTTCCTGCAGGTCGGCAATCCGCTGCTCGATCTATCCGCCTTCAAGGTGCAGACTTATGCGATTGCGACCCTTTCTGCCGGGACGGCGAGCCGTGTCGCGATCAATGCCACGCCGTTCCTCTTGCCGCTCCTCTTCCAACTCGGTTTCGGATTGAGCTCGATCGAGGCGGGTGCCTATCTGCTGGTCTACTTCCTTGGAAATCTCGGTATGAAAGCCGTGACGACGCCGCTGCTTGCCAAGCTTGGATTTCGCACCGTGCTCTTCTTCAACGGGATGATTGCTGCGCTGTCGATTGCGGCTTGCGGCTTTCTCGTGCCCGAGACGCCACGCGCAATGATCTACGCGTTGCTGATGATTGCGGGCCTCTCGCGGTCGATGGAATTCACTGCGCTGAACACCCTGGCTTTTGCCGATATCAATCCGGCACAACGCAGTTCGGCTTCGACGCTCTCAAGCATGCTGCAGCAAGTTTCGATGTTGCTTGGCGTCGCGATCGCGGCGGCGGCGCTGAACATCTCTGTCGCTTTGCGTAGCGTCGAAGGTCCGGGGCTCATCGATTTCCGCTGGGCATTTCTTGTCGTGGGAGCAATCGGCATCATATCGTCACTGCGCTTCCTGCAGCTGGCGCCGGATGCCGGCGCCGAGGTGTCGGGTCACAAGATCGGCACGAAATAGTCGGTCGCTTTGCAATCGGTCGGCCTTTGTCGGGAGGATACATGGAACTCGGATATGTCTGCACGCCTCAGGAGGTCTTCGACTTCTGGTTCGAAGAGTGTGGGCGGGATCAATGGTTCAAGGCGACGTTGGACTTTGATCGGGATATTCGCCAGCGCTTCCGTGACACCCATCTTGCACTCTCGCGTGGCGTGACGGAGGAATGGCGCTCGGCCCCGAGCAGCAGGCTTGCCGCAGTGATCGTGCTCGATCAGTTTCCGCGCAACATATATCGCGCGACACCGCTTGCATTCGCCACCGACGGGCTTGCGCTGCGCGAGGCAAAGCTTGCGCTGGAAGCTGGAGCGGACCAGAAAGTCAGCCCGGAATGCCGGACGTTCTTCTACATGCCTTTCGAGCATTGCGAAGATCTGGAGGAGCAGGAGCGGGCCGTGGCGTTGTTCAGAGCGCTTGGCGATGAGGAATATATCGACTATGCGCTTCGCCACCGGGAGGTGATTGAAGTGTACGGTCGATTTCCACATCGAAACGCCCTCGTCGGGCGGCAATCGACCGCGGCAGAGCTGGAATATCTGGCGCAGCCGGGCGCCGGCTTCTGATCGCGTCGCCTTTCTGTCGCCTTTCTTTCTTATGAAAAGCTGGAATCCATCCGATCCAGCAAACCCGAGCGGGGATATTTTGCGGCCGACACGACTCTTGCTTCGCATTCTCCTAGTCGCAGCGCTGGCGGGCGTGGGCGCGAACCTTGCGAGCGCCCAGACGCCCGCGCCGCAGGCCTCGCAGCCGCCGCAAGCGACCGAGCAGGCGTCTGTCGCTGACAGCTCAATCGAGCAGGCCGCGAAAGCGATCGAGAAGGCAAAGCAAGACCTCGCTTCGTTGGAGGATGGCGTCAAGCAGAAGCGTGACGATGACGACGCGCTGGTGGCTCTCGCTGGAAAGACCGACGAACTTGGCCGCTCGGTTCTCAACATATCCGTTGGCCTCAGACCGCGGCTCGACCAGATCAAAAACCGCCTGACCGAGCTCGGCGATCCACCGAAGGAAGGTCAGCCGGCGGAGGCGGAGATCGTCACGACCGAGCGTAACGCCCTGACGGCGGAGCGCGCCCAGATCAACGCCGTTACGGGCGATGCCGAAACGCTGTCCGCCTCCATCGGCAAGCTCGGCAACCGCATTGCCGAAACCCGCCGTCAGCTTTTTGCCGCCACCTTGCTGCGGCGCACCGACATTTCGTTTTCCGTTCTCGGCGATGCAGCACGCGCCTTCGTTCAGGAAGGCTCGGAATTCGTCCAGGCGCTGAGCAGCTGGTTGGGATTCGTACTGAAGTTCAAGGCTTTCGCATTCTTTGCGGCCATCTTCATGTCCCTCGTGACGGCAATGGTGCTCTTGTCTGGCGGCTACCGCATTTTTGGTCGCTACCTTCAGCGCAAGGAGACGGACGAGCAGCCCTCCTATATCAACCGTCTCTCCATCGCTTTCTGGTCGACGCTGATTCGCACGTTTGCGCTTGCTGCCCTCTTGGTGACGTCTTACTTCTTCCTCAATAGTTTCAACGTTCTGAGGCCGGATATCGCGCCGATCATCGGCGCGCTCTTCGGATCGATCGGGCTGATTTATTTCGTCAGGCGCTTCACCAATGCAGTGTTCGCGCCAAGGGAGCCGCATTGGCGTCTTGTCAGGCTTTCCAACCGCGGTGCGAGCTCGATCGGCGCCTGCCTGCTTGCGATGGCGGTCGTCAATGCGCTTGACTACCTCTTCGGCAGCATCAGCGAAGCGATGGGGTCTCCGCTCGTCCTGACCGTCGTCAAGAGTCTGATCGCGGCCCTGATCATTGGTTTCATCCTGATCGCCGCTTCGTTCGGCCGGCCGATGCTGGCGCGAAACGGGGATCCCGATGCGCCGGGACGCCATTGGCCCCGCGGCATGGCGATCATTCTGCGCGTGCTGGGTGCAGGTCTGATCATAACGGCGTTGACCGGCTATGTCGGGCTTGCGCGCTTCGTCGCAACACAGTTGATCATCACCGGTGCAATCATCGTCACGACCTATATTGGTCTGCTATCGGGGAAGGCGATTTCGCGCAGCGAAACCTTCGGTGAGACATCGCTTGGTCGCTTCCTCCAAAAGCGCTTCAAGCTTGGTCCGGTCGCCATCGATCAGGCGGGACTGTTGGTCGGCATGTGTATCTCCGCCATCGCGCTGATGGTTGGGATCCCGTTGGTACTGCTCCTGTGGGGCTTCCATATCCAGGATCTTCAACTCATCGCCTATCGCCTTCTCACGGAGGTCCGGCTGGGCGGTATCAGCATTTCGCTGGTCGGGATAATGACCGGCATCCTGCTTTTTGCCGGTGGTTACCTGCTGACGCGCTGGATCCAGCGCTGGCTTGACAGCAACGTCATGGCGCGCAGCCATGTCGACCTTGGCGTTCGAAACTCGGTCAAGACGGGTATCGGCTATCTCGGCGTTGGTCTTGCGGCGATTGTCGGCGTTTCTGCCGCGGGCATCGACCTCTCGAGCTTCGCACTCGTCGCCTCGGCACTTTCGGTCGGTATCGGTTTCGGCCTCCAGAACATCGTGTCGAACTTCGTCTCCGGCCTGATCCTGCTGGTCGAGCGGCCATTCAAGGTTGGCGACCACGTGGTCTCCGGCACTGCTGAAGGTATCGTAAAGCGGATTTCCGTGCGCGCGACCGAAATCGAGACATTCCGCAAGCAGTCGATCATCGTGCCGAATTCCGAGCTGATCAACGCGTCTGTCGGCAACTGGACCCATCGCAACAAGATGGGACGCTCCGAGATACCGGTCTCGGTGAGCTATGATTCCGACCCGCAGAAGGTCATGGATATCCTGCTGGAGCTCGTCAACGCGGTGCCCGTGGTCCTGCGCAATCCCGAACCGCATGTGGAATTCCTCCGCTTCGGGCCGTATTCGCTCGACTTCGAGCTTCGCTTCATGCTTGCCGACATGGGGGATGGCCTGAAGGTCAGGAATGATCTCCGCATCGCGATCCTGAAGCGGTTCAGGGAGGAGAGTATCGAGATACCTCTTCCGCAGAGCGACATCGTGTTCCATCGACAGCCCGAGCAGGTTGGAGCGGCGGCCAACGCAGGCAAGCCGCCGGCCGAGGACGTTTCCGAGACGAGCGAACTGGACGAGGAGGCCGGCACGGTGCGCCGGTTGCGCGGCAAGTCGGCTGATGGCAATCTCAAGGGGTGAAGGGGTTGTTCAGCGATCGTTCAGAGCGGTCGCTGTATACCGCCTGCAATCGGGTTTTCGTTGCTGGGGGCAGCAGCGCCGAGACGCTCCAAGGGAGGGCGCTTCATCCGCGCCGCACTGCATGGCAAGATTTGCCGTCGTACTGTTTCTTTCACTCGTGGCCGCAGGCCAAACTCACGCAGCTTCCATTACCAACACCGACAGCGCCGCTGTTGTGATCGTCCTTACCGAGGGCGGCAACAAGATGCAGCTGGTGCTTGATCCCGGCGCATCGGAGACGCTCTGCCGGTCGGGCTGCTTCATCACCGCGCCTGACGGTGATCGGATCGGTCTCGATGGCGGCGAAACAATCGACATCATCAAGGGGTCTGCCGTCGTAAAGTGAACGACGGTCCTCTCTGATCACAATTTTTGTCCACCGATTTTCGGCCAAAGGCCTTTTGTGGCTTGCCTATTTGCACGCAGTCGCGGCAAGCTTTTCCCATGTCGTAAACAGGCATTTGGCAAACCCGGCCTCGCTGCATAGTTCGCAAAGGCGATTTCCGTCGGCGGCATTCGTCGGACAGGTTAGTAGAACAGAGGGTAATTCTCCATGAAGACACATGCGCGCGCAGTGGTCATCGGCGGCGGCGTCGTTGGCGTTTCGACGCTTTATCACCTTGCCAAAAAGGGCTGGGACGATGTCGTCCTGATCGAACGCAAGGAACTGACCTCCGGTTCGACGTGGCATGCCGCCGGCCTGCTGCCTCTGTTCAACATGAGCTATTCGGTCGGCCAGATCCACAAGTATTCCGTTCGATTCTATCAGGAGCTTCAGCAGGAGACCGGCATGAATGTCGGTTTCAGCCAGGTCTCCAATATCCGCCTGGCACGCACCAAGGATCGCTGGGACGAGTACATGTACTATGCCGGCATCGCTGAAACGATCGGCGTAAAGGTCGAAGTGCTGACACCGGAACAGGTCAAGGAAATCTGGCCGCTCTGCGAGACGGACGGTCTGCTCGGTGCGATCCAGCACCCAGACGACGGCTATATCCAGCCCGCCGACCTGACGCAGGCGCTCGCCAAGGGCGCGCGTGACCGCGGCGCCACGATCTACCGCAATACCACGGTCACGGCAATCGAGCAGCAGCCGGACGGCCTGTGGAAGGTGACGACAGACAAGGGCGAGATCACCGCCGAGCATGTCATCAGCTGTACCGGCAACTTCGCCCGCAAGACCGGCGAGATGGTCGGGATAAACATTCCGGTCATCCCGGTCGAACACCAGTACATCGTCACCGAGCCGCATCCGGCCATCCTCGAGCGCAAAGCCAAGGGGCTGCCGGAGATGGGCGTGCTCCGTGAATCCGACAGCGCCTGGTACATGCGCGAGGAAAACGGCGGCCTTATTCTCGGGCCATATGAACACGGAGCACCGGTCTGTTACGTCAACGGCCCATCGGACGAGAGCGAATACGAACTCTTCCAGGAAGAGCTTGATCGCCTGATGCCGCATATCGAGGCTGCCATTGCCCGCGTCCCGGCCTTCGGCGAGGTTGGCATCAAGAAAGTGTACAACGGTGCCATCGCGTATACGCCTGATGGCAACCCGATCGTCGGTCCCGCACCGGGCCTCAGCAATTTCTGGCTCAACGAGGGGCACTCCTTCGGGATCACGGCTGCCGGTGGCGCCGGTTGGCAGCTGGCGGAATGGATCGTCGATGGCGAGCCGACCGTCGACATGATGGGCGTCGATCCGCGTCGTTTCGGTCCCTATGCGACCGAAGGCTACCTCATCGCCAAGAACGAAGAGGCCTACGCGAATGTCTTCACCATGCACTATCCCGATGAAGAGCGTGCCGGCGCCCGTCCGCTGAAGACGACGCCAGTCTACGACCGCCTGAAAAAGCTGGGCGCTGTTTTCGGTTCTGTCTACGGCTGGGAGCGCGCCAACTGGTTTGCGCCTGAAGGCTACGACCTGCCGAAGGATCAGATCGGCGTCGGTGAGGATGTTCTCACCAACCATAATCACTCTGACCCGGAAGAGGACGGTCGCATCCTCGAGCGGTGGTCGTTCCGTCGCTCGAACTACTTCGAGCATGTCGGCAACGAAGTCATGAACGTGCACAAGAACGTCGGTGTGCTCGACATGTCCGCCTTCGCCAAGATGGAAGTCTCCGGCCCCGGGGCGCGCGCTTGGCTGGAATCGATCTTCGCCAACGCCATCCCGAAGAAGCGCGGCCGCATCGCTCTTTGCCATATGCTGACAGTTCACGGCGGCGTGCGTGCCGAGTTCACCGTCTACGAATGGGCTCCGAACCGCTTCTATCTTGTCTCGGCGGGCGCCTATGAGGCGCACGACCATGACTATCTGCGCAAGCTCGCACCCACCGACGGCTCCGTTCGTCTGCAGCAGATCACGCAGCGGCTCGGCGTGCTCGTGCTTGCCGGTCCGAAGTCACGTGATCTGCTCAAGAAGCTCACGCGTACGAGCCTTGAGAACAAGGACTTCCCGTGGCTTTCCGGCAAGGAGATCTCGATCGGCGTTGCGAGCGCACATGCGCTGCGCGTCAATTTCGTCGGCGAGCTAGGCTGGGAACTGCACCACCCGATCGAGATGCAGAACTACATCTTCGACAAGCTGATGGAAGCCGGTGCCGAATTCGGTATCAAGCCCTTCGGTATTCGCGCGATGCTGTCGATGTCGGTCGAGAAGTCCTACCGCCTCATCCCGCGCGAGATGTCGATCGAGTACAACGCCTATGAATCGGCACTCGATCGCTTCATCAAGCCAGAGAAGGAATTCCTCGGCCGCGAGGGGCTGCTGGCCTACAAGGATAAGGGTCTGAAGTGGAACTTCGCAACCCTCGTCGTCGAGACCGGCAACGATGTCGATGCCCGCGGTTCGGAAGCGATCTACAACGAGGCGGGCGAACTTGTCGGGCGTGCGACAAACGGCACGTTCGGCTTCCGTATCAATCGTTCGCTTGCGCTGGCGATGCTGCGGCCGGACTACGCAAAGGAAGGCACGAAGCTTAAGATCAAGATCCTCGGCACGACGTACAACGCGACCGTCGTCGGCGAGAGCCCCTTCGATCCGGACAATGCGGCGCTGCGCGCATAGTCTTTTAAGCATGTTTTGAAGAATATCAGGGCGGCCTTCGTGGCCGCCTTTTTGTTGGTCAGCGAAGGCGGTCGATTAATACTTATTCAAACCGGGTACTGTACCGATTTCAGCCGGGGACAGGAGTTTCATCAAAAGGTTTCGAAATGGCGTTTTTGGGTATTTCGGGAATGCAATATTCCGGAGGCATGTTCGCTGATGCGCGCATTATTCTGGCGGAGGATTCGAACGTATTTACGTCGATGATAGGCAAGCGGCTGAAGGAGCTCTTCGATATCGACGTGGAAATCTGCCGGAATTTCGAAGAGCTGCAGTTGTCCTACGACAAGTCGACCGACCCGATCACGCTCGCCATCTCCAACATCAACCTGCCTGGCGCTGAGAACGGCGAGGCTCTGGAGTATCTGGTCGATCTCAGCATCCCGACCATCGTCTTCACTGGCACCTTCCAGGAAGGCATGCGCGACAAGCTGATGGCCAAGGACATTGTCGATTATATCCTCAAGGACAATGTCTTTGCAGTCGACCTGCTTGCGGAATCGATCTGCAGATTCCTCACCAATCATCGTCACCACGTTCTGATCGTCGACGACAGCCCGACGGCTCGTGCCCTGCTGTCAAGCCGTCTCAAGCGCTACAATTTCCGGGTCAGCACAGCAGACAGCGGCGCCAAGGCGCTCGAGATTCTCAAGGCGAACCGCGACATCGGTTTGATGATCACCGACTACAACATGCCCGATATCGATGGGTTCGAGCTGACCCGGCGCATCCGCGCCAGTATCGGCTCACATGAACTCCGCATCATCGGGGTGTCGTCATCGTCGAACCGGCTGCTGTCGGCGCGCTTCCTCAAGGCTGGCGGCAACGACTTCATGCTGCGGCCGTTCATCGATGAGGAGTTCTACTGCCGCGTCAACCAGAACCTGGACACACTGCTGCAAATCCAGTCGATGCGCAAGGAGCGTGCCGTTGCCTGACGCGCTGCCTCCGCCCGACGATGGTAGGCGGAAGCGCTATCACGCGTTCGAGGTCGAGATTTCTGCAATTTCAGGTATTGCCAAGTCCCGATATCTTCTCAGGCGTGTTTCTGTGAGTTATCTTCACATAAGTCGAGAAGATGGTCGATTCGGACCGCTGCGGCTTTCTGGGGGATAGGGGTGAATGGCGTTCCAGGAGGATCTCCATCGGGATGGGGCCGGGCCACGCTTTGGTGGTCAGTGGGTACTCCTGGTTGAAGATTCCCGGATGTTTTCCGCCGTTCTGTGCCACCGGCTTCATGCGGAACTCGGGCTGAACGTCAAGCCTTGCTCCTCCCTCAAAGTGCTGAACGAGACTATCGCCCAGTCGCCAAGCGATTACACAATGGCGATTGTCGACCTCAATCTGCCGGACGCGCCCTACGGTGAAGCGCTCGACTGCACTATACAGGCTGGTATTCCGGCCATTGTCTTCACCGCCACTTTCGACCTCGATACGCGCAATCGCATCATGGAGCGCAATGTCATCGATTACGTGCTGAAGGACAATGAGTTCGCGCTCGATAACGTTGTCGCCAGCGTCAGACGGGTATTGTCGAACAGGAAAACGCGGGTTCTTGTGGTCGACGATGTTGATTCCGCGCGCCAGGTCCTTGTCGGGCTGCTCGAAGCGCAGCAATACGTGGTTGTCGAAGCGGCTTCTGGGCTCGAAGCCTTCGCGGCGCTCGAAGCCTACGACGATATTGAGGTTGTCGTCACGGATCATCATATGCCCGACATGAGCGGCTATGAATTGACGCGGCGGATACGGCGGCGCTTCGGCTCGGACAGGCTGCGGATCATCGGGGTCTCATCTTCGAGCGATCGCATGCTTTCTGTGAGCTTTTTGAAGGCCGGCGCATCCGATTTTCTTTACAGGCCGTTCGTGGCCGAAGAACTGCAGTGCCGGATCGCCAACAACGTCGAGACCTTGACACAGTTGAAGCAGCTTCGGGCAGCCGCGGCCTGCGACTATCTGACCGGGCTCTACAATCGCCGCTATTTCTACGATCTCGGGCCGAAGCTGGTGAATGACTGCCTGCGTCAGAAGGCTACGGCCGCCGTTGCGGTGCTGGACATTGATCATTTCAAGCGGCTGAACGACACCTACGGTCATGAGATCGGGGATGAAGTGCTGAAGGCGGTCGCAAATCGGCTGGGGACGATCTTCGAGGGGGACGACAACCTGCTTTCGCGCCTTGGCGGAGAGGAGTTCGCGATCCTGTTCCCGATGATGGACTCGATTGCCGCGAGCAAGCTGTGTGACGAGATACGGTCAGATATCTCACGTCTGAAGGTGATGGCGGATGACGAAGAGCTTTCGGTCACCGTGTCGATCGGCGTTGCCGAAATTTCCGGCTACGAGACCTTCGACAACTATCTGAATGCCGCCGACCAGTTTCTCTATATGGCCAAGCACAAGGGTCGTAATCAGGTCTATTCCGACGCGCGCATGACGGAGGAGGCGGCTCAATAGCCGCCCCGGCTGACATCACGCCGCGATGGCCTGGCGTGCGGTTGCCATCGTCATCTTGCGCTCTGCACGCTCCTGTTGCGGCGAGCGATGATAGAGTTCGCGATAACATTTGGAGAAGTGCGAGGCGGAAACGAAGCCGCAGGCGACAGCCACTTCAACAACCGGCATGGAGGACTGCACGAGCAGATGGCGGGCGCGATCCAGCCTTATTTCCAGATAGTAGCGGGCCGGCGAGCGCCCCATTTCCTGGCGGAACAGCCGTTCGATTTGCCGACGTGACAGGTCGACGCCATCGGCGATCTCCAGAAGTGAGAGCGGTTCGGAAAGGTTGCCCTCCATCAGCTCGATGATGGAAAGAACCTTGGCATTCTGGACGCCGAGGCGCGCACGCAGAGGCAGGCGCTGGCGATCGTTCGGGCTGCGCACGCGATCGGTCAGGTGCTGCTCGCAGACCCGGTTCACCAGCGTTTCGCCGAAATCCTGGCCGATCAAATTCAGCATCATGTCCAGCGAAGCAGTGCCGCCAGCACATGTATAGAGATTGCTGTCCACCTCATAGAGATCGGCGTAGACCTCGGCCTGCGGAAAAGCTTCGGAGAAGCCAGGCAGGTTTTCCCAATGGATCGCACAGCGCTTGCCATTCAGCAGCCCCGCCTGGGCGAGGATATGTGCGCCCGTACAGAGGCTCCCGACGGCGACGCCGCGATTGTAGGATTCGCGCAGCCAAGCGCTGACGGACTTGTTATTGAAGTCTTCGACATCGATACCGGAACAGACCAGCACCATGCTCGGACGGTGCTCGCCACCGAGATTGCGGCGCTCGTCGGCAAGCGACGTATTTGCCTCGATACCGATGCCGCAGGAAGAATAGACCTTTTGCCCGTCAACCGAGGTCAGCCGCCAGGTATAGGCCTGGTAGCCGAGCATACGGTTGGCGATGCGCAGCGTATCGATTGCCGCTGAAAAAGGCAGCATCGTAAACTGCGGAACCATGAAGAAGACGAGAGAGCGTTGCTTATGCGACATCTTATTCATGAGACAAATCCGTGCTCGAGGTCGAATGCACTATTCGTTGCTTGGAATACGTCGTTTCGATATCCTGAAAGCGACATTCTCATGGATAAATGCGGCCGCAAAGAGCAAATTTGCGACATTGCTGAAATTGACGAAGGTCAAATGACGATCGCTGTCGTCAAAAGTTCAAAAAAGGCGATTGCGGAAAATATATGCGTCGGAAATTCAAGATTTAATAAGGTGGCCGTAAAGACGGAAAAAGCGGCGCTGCACGAAGGCGAGGCGCCGCTTTCACACGGGGAGGAATGTCGGATTCATTACATGACCTTGCGTTCATCCGCGTCATCCGCCGACGGCCAGCCAATGTCCTTGCGCATGTCGAAAGGCATGGATTCAATTTCGCGGGCAAGCTGTCGCTGATGCCATGCATGTACCAGCTTGCGGGCATAGTCGACAATATGCAGGTGGGCTTCGCTTGAAGGCGTCTTGGTGTGCCTGAAGGTAATCGTCGTCATGTCCGTTTCCTTTCCTCGTCGGATGACGCTTGTTTCATGGTGAGAATATGGGTGTTTTGCTCCCATCAATCAAACGAATAGAGTTTATGGATATCATCAGTGTTTTTGAATGATGAAGGCGCGCGCGCCGGCCAAGCAGAGGCGCGCTCGTCGCAATTGCGACGATAGAATGGATCGGAAGCATAGTGCCGATTTCGCGGATAAGGGCACGTCGGCCAAGTTGCCAACCTGAGTTCAATTTCGGAGCATTCCAGCTCCTAAGTGGGCGGCCTCACATACGACACCGTATCGAATGCACCCGCCGTTGTTAGGGGCTTGCGGCCGATCCAGCCACGCCAGCTTCGAGACGCGACTCCTGCGATCCGATCACCATCCTGTTCCCACGCCAATCGTAGCTCCCTGCCAACCAGCTCCTCGTCCAGATAATTGGAAGCAAGGCATCGCGCGTAACCATTGCGACGAGTGACAGCGGGGACAGGTGCCAATTCTTACGGACCGTAAGAATAAGCTCCGGTGTGTAGGCGGCGCATAAAACCGCGAAAGCTGTTGCGGGAAGACTACTCCCGGATCCGAAGGCAGCGCTCGTGCACAGCAATAAGGGGGGCACCACACCAAGCAGGATCTCCGGCGCGAAGAAGTGCGGGAAGGTGACGCGCCTTAGCCGCGCCCAACGGCATTGCCTTGCCCAGATCTCGCGGAAGGTCCGTCTGCCCAGGGGCTGCTCGAACGGGCCGGCGACGAGATGTACCTTGAGACCCATGCTGTTCACCAGCTTTGTGGCGGCGGCGTCTTCGGCGATTTCAGCCGCAAGTGCCTGGATGCCTCCGTGGGCGTCGAGCATCTTCTTGCGCCATAGCATGCTCTTGCCCTGCGCGAAGCCGAATCCGAGCGCCTCACCCGCATACTGCCAGCGCGCCTGGTGAGTGTTGAGAAACGCACATTCGACCTCCGCCCAAAACCCGTTGGGACGGGACCCAAGTGGCGTCGAACAGACAAGTCCGCTATCGGGCCGCCATGATGCCAGCAGGCGTGCGAGATAGTCTGTGGGTATCAGGACGTTGGAGTCGGCAAGGACAACCCATTCATGGGACGCCATGTTCCAGCCCTTGACGCAATTGTTGAGTTTCGGATTTGCGCTGATGCGGTCGTCTCCGACAAGGATTTTCGCGCTTGTCAGCGGCTTTGTTCGGAGCGTGTGCTCGACTACACCAATGATGGGATCGCTCCTGTCGGCAACGCAGAAGATGACTTCGTAGTCGGGCCAATCCAGGCTAAGTGCGCTTTGGAGTGTCTCCCGCGAGAACTGTTCCACTCCGCAAAGAGGTATCACGATCGAGACTGAAGGGCGCGCAGAGACGCTTGGCGCCTTGTCTTGGCGGGACCGAAGCCGCCATCCGGCGATCATAAGGCTGAGGGTATTGACTGCCAGCAGGGCACTGGCGACGGCAATGATATACAGCATCAGTCATTCCAACGGTGAACAGCGCCGAATGGAAACGAGTCTCAGCGCTCGGTGCGTTAAGACATCACCGTCACATGACGCGCTGATGACATGTGCCCAGCAACATCTCAGTCCATTCCGAGGTAGCAGGGACCCACCACGACGTCGGCCCGCGCCGCGATGGCAACGCCGCTTAGTAGCAGCTCAGTGCTTTTTCCTTAGAGCCCTCTGAATCTTAACGACCTCGCCCTTCATCAGGATCAGAAAGTGCTTCTTGTCGAGGCGATTGGCGACGTCGCCATCCACCGTCATATAGTCTGTTCTTGGGCTGGCGATGGCTTCATCAGCAATCTTGATCTGTTCGATGACGATGCAGGGATCTCCAGCGTCGCCGGTGCATTTGAACCGCCGCGTTTCCTGGTATTGTGACATCGATACCCCTCCTGGCTGACGCCAAGCATCATCATTACCGAGACGGCGATTTCAAGATTTATTTTAGGTGGCGCTTAATTATCTAAGGGGTGAATGGTGAGCCGAGAGAGAAAAGCCCGGTGCTGGTTTGGACAGCGCCGGGCCTCTGGGACTGCAGTTGAGGGAAACGCAGTCAGTGCAACGACAAAGGGTGCGTTGCATAGGAGGAACGTCGCTCCACACAGGATGTTCCGACAGTGTTGCGTCGTCACGTGGGCCGCTTCCTGGCGGCGCAATCGAACCCTGCCGATAGCCACGGTGGCTGCGGTACCACGGAAACGGGGCGCCGAGCAGCTTAGGTCTGGCGTGGGGCCTCGGCGGTGAACACAAACGCGGACATCCGGCCCTCGATCGGTCCCTTGCCGAAAACCTGTTCAAGTGTATCGGCCACGCGGGCAACGACATCGATTTTCGACTGGCGGGCTTCGATTTCCATGCGGAGCGGGCTACCCCGGCAGAAGGCGGTCGCCACGTCACTTGCCGAGGATGCACGGGCAGTCTTGTCGACCTTCGTGAAAGTCACCGACTGGAAGCCGGCCCGCTCGAGCTCCGACAGGATCGCCTCGGCATCAAAGTAGCCGTGCGGTGTCCGCCGGAAGAAATCCGGCGGATCGTCTGGAAACAGCGCATCCGTCGCAGCCTTGACGGCCTTTGCGAAGGCGTTGTTCTCCACGGAGTCCCAGGTGTTGAAGAGGAACGTCCCCTTCGGCTTCAGTACCCGGAGGATTTCGCGGTAGGCGCGGTGCTTGTCGGGAAAGAACATGACGCCGAACTGGCTTGTGACGGCGTCAAAGATCTGATCGGGGAAGGGCAGGCTCAAGGCGTCGGCCTGTTGCCATGCGACATGCCCTCCGGAATGTCTCAATGCGGCGACATCCAACATGGCTTGGTTCAAATCGGTGGCGATGATTTCGGCGTGCGGAAGCACCGACGATAGCGCACGCGTCAGAGCGCCAGACCCCGCCGCGACTTCGAGAACGCGGTGCGGATGAAGCGGCGCCAGGCGCTGCGCCAGATCGGCCGCATAAGGGTCAAACAGGATCGGTACCAGGTACCGGTCATACGCTGCAGGGATATCACCTTGGAAACACGCGTCATTCATCGCCATGGTCATTACGCTCCGTAGCCGCGCCGCGGACCGTATATTAGAGCCTTTGACCGCGTCTTTGAAGCCGCTGCTGGGGTCTCGCGTCTCAGCGAGGCTCGGTCATGCCAAGAGCTTGCAGGTCGAGATCATCGGCGAGATGTCTCGGCAGCCGTGCCAACTGATCTCGTGTGCGATTGCGCGTCTGGCGGGAGATCTGGCGTGATCTGAATGCGTAAAAGATGTCAAAGATAGCGTTGAGAGTGTTCATCGCGGCCTCCTTTCATCAGTACTAGCCGCTACGAAGGAAGGATATTGTCGGGTTGACTTTCAATCAAACAAAATGATATGGAATTCAAATTCAGAAAAATTGAAAGATGTGACGATGAGCATTCCCTTTCGCCGTCCCATTCCCTTGCTTGATAACGACGTGCTGCGCACCTTCGTTGCCATAGCAGAGACCGGCAATTTTTCCACTGCCGCGGAAGCCGTCTACCGGACACCGTCGGCGGTCTCCATGCAGATCAAGAAGCTGGAGGAGCAACTCGGCGCTACGCTTTTCCTGCGGGATGCGCGGTCCGTCAGCCTGACCCAGCATGGTGAGGTGCTGCTGTCTTATGCGCGCAACATTCTCGCTTTGTCCAACGAGGCGGTTTCGCGGTTCATCATGCCCGAACTAAGCGGCGTGGTGCGGCTCGGTGCGCCGGAGGATATCGGCGAACGACTGCTGCCGCGTATCCTGAAAAGCTTCGCTGAGAGTTTCCCGAGCATTATGGTCGACGTTACCATCGACATGAGCATCGGCCTCAAGAAGCGCATTGAAGAGCAACGCCTGGACCTGGCGCTGATCAATTGCGCGACGCGTCCACTGCCGACTGACGGCGAGATCGTATTTCGCGAGCGGCTGGTGTGGGCTGGCGCCAAGTGCGGTACGGCGCATCGCCGCGATCCGCTGCCGATCTCGATCTGGGAAGATGGCTGCATCTGGCGCTCGGAGGCACTGTCGCAACTTGAGCGCATGAAGCGCGGTTATCGTGTCGCTTTTCTCAGCGGCCACACGATGGCGCAACGGGCAGCTGTGGTTTCCGACCTGGCAATCGCGCCGCTGCCGCGTTCCTATGTCACCGATGAGATGGCGATCCTCGGACTGCAGGAAGGATTGCCCGAGCTTGGTTCCTTCGACATCAGGCTGCTCACCGCATCGCAGATGAACAGCCCGATGCGGGCTGTGGCCGAAAGTATCCGCTTTGCCTTTGCCGAAAAAGCAAAAGCCGTTGCTGCTTGACAACTAAGCGGGGACCTCTTTTCTTCCTCCGGGGTTTAACGCGCGTGGCGGGAGTCGCCCGCGCCCGGACGATTGAGAAGGAAGGATTTCATAATGACGACAATGGCTAAGATCGGCTCCGCCCTCGCAATACTGCTCGTGCTTTCTTCGTGTGGAAACACGATTCGCGGCATCGGTCGCGACACGGCAAATGCCGTAAACGCGACTCAGGATGCAGGTCGTTCGGTCGGTCGCGCGGCCACGAGGTAATACGGCGTCAGATCGCTGCCGGCGGGTAGGCCTTTTCCAGCCCGCCGGAACGCGAAAGCCCGGTCCGGAAAGCTGCATAGACGGGATGCTGGCTTGATTTTGCGGCCTCCATGAGGCGTATCCTGCAGGCGAACGGGTGCTGCCTCGCCAATCCATTTCCCAACGTGATCGAGTTTCAATGTGTTCAGGAACGATGCGCTCGCGGCGTTGTCCAGGTGGCGGTGGAGGCCATCGATGAGGTTCTCATCCTGTGCCGAGTTTTCCATCAGCAGGACAATGTAGGCTTTCTCCTGTTCACCGAAGCTCGCAAACTTTGAGGCGATCGTATCTCGGTCTGGAAATGGAGCAGGTGTCATCTCTATTCTCCTGGTCTGGGCAAACGCGACTTTGCACGATTCGGGCACAAGCAGTCGCTGCTTATAGGAAAACCACAACGCCACAGGGAAGACGTTCTCGTCGCGCGTTCACTCTCATGCGCGGATCTATCGTCCGGCGGGCTCGCCTTAAAGCCCGGCCTTGACCTTCTGGGCGACATCGGCAGGAACCCATTTGGTCCACAGGGCGGCATAGTTCTGGAGGAAATAGATCGTGGCCTCCTCGTTGCTCTTGTGGTTCTCATCCTGCCAGGCAAGCACTTCGTTGATCGTCGTGTTGTCCCATGAGCGGACCTTGAGATAATCCATCGCCGACCCGGCCCGATCGGCGAAGCCCTTGGTCACGATCGTGTAGGCCCTGGAGACTGGGTAGGAGTTCACCTGCGGTCGAGCGCAGCCAGGGACCGATGTGCAGCTGTCCCATTCTGCCTTGTTATGACCGACGCCGAAGCTGAGGAGAGTCATGTCGTATTTGCCGAGGATGGCTGTCGGGGCCCAATAGTAGCCAAGCCAACCGGTCTTTTTCTGGAATGCGGCTGCGATGGAATCATCAAGTTCCTGCGGGCTGCTGGTTTCGACAAGCTGAAACCCGTTCTTGTCGGCTCCCAGCGCGCGGAACAGATTTGACGTCGATATCTGGCAACTCCAGCCGACGGGACAACTATAGACCGCGCCCTGCGATGAATTGCCCGGTGCCGGGAAAAGTTCGGGATGCTTGAGTGCGTCCTCTACGCTGCGGATCTCCGGATTGGCATCGGCGATGAATTTCGGTATCCACCAGCCCTCGACGGCGCCCTCCGAGAGGATTTCGGCCGCCTGGATCAACTTGCCCTCCTTGACTGCGCTATCGAGTTCGGTGCGCACTGAATTGATCCAGAACTCGGACGCGATATCCGGCTCACCTTTTCCGTTCATCGAGAGGAAAGTCGGCATCGTGTCACCCGGGACGATCTTGACCGAGCAGCCGTAACCCTTCTCGAGAATGAACTTATCGAAGTTGGCGGCAATACCGGCCGAGGCCCATTTCATTTCAGCGATGGCGACGTTGCCGCATTCGGCAGCCTGCGCGGTAGCGGCGGCTGCACAAACTCCTGCGGCGAGCAGGATTGACGTGCAGAGAAATCTCATCTTGCGTTCCCATTCTTGCTGCAGCGGCCACAACCTAGGCGTTCCACACCTTGCGGAGGTCCTCGTGCTGTTGTCCGGGCTTTTGCGGTGGCGCTCGTCTTGGCGCCTTGGAAGGCAGCCTACGCGTTCGGTTGCGGAAATCAATTGTCTTCTGTGCTTGAGGCGTGAAGTCTAAACATCTGATTTAATATCGTTAATGCTAGTCTCACCAAAAGATTACCGCGAGCGTTCAGAGATTGTGTTGGTAGACTTGGCAGCGGCGCCTCGATCGAGAAGAAAAGTCAGAAAATGCCAAAATTCATCTTTGCTTAAGGGCTTGCTAACCCTCCGGTAACAATGTGGCGCTATCTGTTGTTGCGTAGCGGGGGACACCGCTGCTTCTCCGGATCAGGTAGTGCGTCCCGGGGAACGTGAGCTTCGCCGTGTGTGGGCGAATGCGCCAGCGTATTTCGGCAGGCCGCGCAACCTTCAACGGTTGACGCGGCCTTCGCATTTTCGGCGCCTGCGATTGACCGCAACCTTGACGTCGTTGTAGGCCGAGGCGAATTTCTCCGGAGTTCTGCGACAATGACCAAGGCCATCATGCTCCAGGGTACCGGCTCCGACGTCGGCAAGACCGTTCTTGTTGCGGGGCTTTGCCGGCTTGCTGCCAATCGCGGCCTTTCGGTCCGTCCCTTCAAGCCCCAGAACATGTCAAACAATGCCGCTGTCGCTGATGACGGTGGTGAGATCGGCCGGGCGCAATGGCTGCAGTCGCTCGCTGCGCGGGTACCGTCCTCCGTGCACATGAATCCTGTGTTGCTCAAGCCGCAATCCGAATACGGCAGCCAGATCATCGTCCAAGGCAAGGTCTGGGGGCAGGCCAAAGGGCGGGACTATCAAAAACTCAAGCCCGCACTCCTCGACTACGTGATGCAGAGCTTTTCCGAAGTTTCGATCAGAGCAGATCTTGTCATTGTGGAAGGCGCCGGCTCGCCTGCCGAAATCAATCTCAGGGCCGGCGATATCGCCAATATGGGATTTGCGGCACGCGCCGGCGTGCCCGTCGTCCTGGTGGGCGATATCGATCGGGGCGGCGTGATCGCTTCGCTAGTCGGCACGCATACGATCCTATCAGGGGAAGACCGGGCAATGATATCCGGCTACATCATCAACAAGTTCCGCGGCGACGTTTCGCTGTTCGATGCAGGGATCGATGCTGTACGGGATCATACCGGGTGGCCATGCTTCGGTGTGGTGCCGTGGCTCAAATACGCTTCGCAATTGCCGGCCGAGGACTCGGTGGCGCTGGAGCGCCTGGCACGAGGCGGTACGGCTGCGCTGAGGATTGCCGTACCGGTGTTTTCCCGCATCGCGAATTTCGACGATCTGGATCCGCTGGCTGCGGAGCCGGATGTCGAGTTGGTTTTTGTCCGCCCCGGCGAGCGGCTGCCGTCGGACGCCCGTCTGGTCATCCTGCCCGGTTCGAAGTCGACGATATCGGATCTGGCGGATATGCGCACGCAAGGTTGGGATGCCGATCTCCTGGCCCATGTGAAACGGGGTGGCCGGGTCATCGGCATTTGCGGCGGCTATCAGATGCTCGGACGTAAGGTCCGCGACCCCTTGGGCATCGAGGGAGATGCGGTGGAGACTACCGGTCTCGGCCTACTGGATGTCGAGACGGAGATGGCACCGGAAAAGACGGTGCGGAACAGCGTCGCCGTGACGGTGGAAGACGGCGCGCCGCTTGCAGGCTATCAGATCCACCTCGGCATCACCGTCGGAGAGGATTGCGGCCGGCCGTTCGCGATCATCGATGGAAAGCCGGACGGTGCAGTATCTGCAGACGGCCGGATTGCCGGCACATATCTGCACGGGCTCTTCACGAGTGACATTTATCGTTCCCATTTGCTGCGGAGTCTCGGTCTTTCGGGCGAAACGAACGATTACCGTGCGGGTGTCGAAAAGGCCCTTGACGACATTGCGGCCGAGTTGGAAGCCTGTCTTGACCGGCGCTGGCTTGACAAGCTCTTCGGCTAGATCTCGCCAGATATTTCGCGGCGGCGGCGATCTAGTTCTTCGCTATAGCGGCGGAGCGTATAGGCCTCGCTCAGTTGCCCGACAACCTTGCGCTCAATCAGATTGTTGACGACGGCCAGCGCTTCGCTTTCGGTCTTGTCGAAGATGGCGGCTGCCTGCTTGGCGTTCATCTGCGGCTGCAGGAAATCGTTCTTGTAGCGGATGAATTCGCTGAGATCCTTGCCGGTGTCGTCGGTGTCGGTCAGGTTCGCGTAAATATCGGGAACGAGCACCAGGCCGCTATATTTGCCCGTGTCGTCCACCAGGACGACGCGCTGCGCCGAACCAATGGGGAAGCGCTCCTTGAACTCGTCGATCGAGAGCGTGGCGTTGGCGGTCTTCACATCGGCGCGCATCAGCCGGCCGACCGTCAGGTTGCGAATCCAGCCGACATCGTGGGCGCTGCGAATGCTCTCGCCGCGCAGGTGGAAGCGCCATGTTGCGAAGGAGTAGCCGAAGGTGCTGCGCACGACGAGTGAGGACGTGATGACGGCCGCAAGGACAAGCGCGGTGATTGGAAAGTCGCCGGTGATCTCCAGCGCCAGGAACGTCATCGTCAGGGGGCCGCCAATAACGGCGACTGCGAGCGAACTCATGCCGACGACCGCGTAGATGACGGGTGTCAGCGTCGCGTGGGCGAAATAGGGTGCGGAATAGGCAAATAGCTTGCCGAGCAACGCCCCCATGAACAGCGACGCGAAGAAGAGGCCGCCTCTGAAACCCGAGCCGATCGAGATCGCGGAGGCGAAGGCTTTGAGGAGAAGCAACCCAATGAGGACCGGAATAGCGACATCGCGCCCGAGATTGAGGTGCAGCGCTCCGTGTCCCGCTGACAGGACCTGCGGCGTGATAAGGGCCAGCAGACCGACGACGATGCCGCCAAGGGCGGGGCGCAGCGGCGTTGCGATGGAACTCCGGCGCGCCAGTTCCTCGATCGAGGCGACGCCCTGCATGATGAGAATGCCAACGCCCGCGCAGACGGCACCGAGTAGCAGAGCCGGGACATAGTCCGCCGGCATGACCGAGCCGAATTCGCCAACATCGATCAGGAAATCGCTGCCGGCCAGCAGCCGCGCAACCTGGGTCGCGACCAGTGCGGAAACGACGACCGGCGTCAGCGAGACGATGGTGTATGTGCCAATGATGAGCTCGAAGGCATAGAAGGCGCCGGTCAGCGGCGCATTGAAGGCCGCGGCAATCGCACCGGCCGCGCCGCATCCGACGAGAACGCGCAGGTCCGACCGGCGAAGCTGCAACTTCAGGCCAAGCTTCGAGGCCAGACCGGCCGCCAACTGTGTGTAGCCGGCTTCCAGGCCCACCGAAGCGCCGAATCCGTTCGAAATAAGGTTCTGGACGGCCACCAGAATGCTGTCGGTGAGCGATAGCCGACCGCCATGCAGAGCGTTTGCCTCGATCGGGTCCACCATCGGCTTCTTACGGGTCTTGGCGAGGATGAACAGCAAAAGACCGAGCAGGATGCCGCCGCAAACCGGTGCCGTCAGTAGCAGGAACTTGTTATCGATCTGCGAGGAGCTCAGCCTCTCGACGTCGCTGATTCCGAAGATCAGCCTGTGCATTGCACGGGAGGCCAGGCTCATGCCTGTCACAGCCAGCCCGGAGATCACCCCGACGATCGCGCCGGCGATAACCATCCCCATTTCGCTCCGCCGCAGCAGAGCGCGCATCCGCCCGATATCGAGGAGGGTGTGAAACGGGCCGAAGCGGCGGATATCGACTTTCAGGAGCATGGCAGAGAAACTAGGCGGGCGCTGGTGCGGTCAAGTGCGGTGAGGGGAAGGGCAATCAGTGGCGCGACCCGCTTGCGATGCAATTGCGGCAAAAGACCGGCGCTAGCAACAATTATTTGTGACGTAAGCCACTGATAAAAGACGATAAATATGGTAGAGAAGGTCGTCTTGACCGCGGCCCGAGGCATGCAACGTCGTTGTCGTGAGTGATGGCTCACGATTGACTTCGCCAGTGGCCTTGCCTAACGATGACTTCATAACGGATGGTTCCGGACCGGTTGAATCGGTACGGATGAAAAGGGAATGTGAAGCGGTGGACCCAATCCGGGCACCGTCATCATAGCCGACCCCGCGACTGTAGAGCGGTCAGGGTTTTCCGTCCGGCGTTGGTTCCCCGTGGTTGACGGTCTGCAATAGTGCAGGCGGGCGGCGCGGAAGCGGCGACGGAAAAGTCACTGGCAGTGCATCATGATCAACCGGGGCTGGACGCCTCTTACGTCTACGAATCGTCCGCCTTTTCATGAAATGCAGCCGGGAAGGCGAGGAAGATCCGCTAGCACGATCTGGGCGACCGGTTTCCGGTCTGCCCCGATCGCGGCTAAAATCCGCGAGCCAGGAGACCTGCCAATCGTGCCGGGCGAACAGCCCATTCCTGGGCGATGCCCGCTGCCAGCACGGAGGTTGTCATGGCTGAAAGAGAGATTTTCCGGCTGCGTTTTGCAGCCGCTCCGGCTTCTCGCGGAAGACTTCCGCAGATCGGACAGTACTTTCCATGAGCCCGATATCATCCGGCGCGACCTTCGTCTTGGGCGGTGCGCGCTCTGGAAAATCACGTTTTGCCGAGCAGTTGGTCGTTTCGACCGGTCTGGAGCGCCATTATGTGGCAACGGGCCGGGCTTGGGACGACGAGATGCGCGTCCGGATCGACAAGCACAAAGCCGATCGTGGCCATCTGTGGCATACCCAGGAAGAACCGCTCGATCTTGTCGGATGCCTGCGGGCGATCGACGGCGAGGGGCGGGCGATCCTTGTCGATTGCCTGACGCTTTGGGTCACCAATCTGATGATGGAGCAGCGCGACATTGGGGCAGAGTTCGCCTCGCTTGCCGCGTACGTGCCTACGGCGCGTGCGCGCCTCGTCATCGTTTCCAATGAGGTCGGTCTGGGCATCGTTCCGGAAAACCGCATGGCGCGGGAGTTCCGGGATCATGCCGGCCGCTTGCATCAAATGATCGCGGCTGAAGCCGCGGATGTGTATTTTATCGCGGCAGGTCTGCCGCTGAAGATGAAGGGTTGAATTTCATGAACCAGCAGAAAATCCCGGCGACCGTGATCACCGGCTTTCTCGGCGCCGGCAAGACGACGATGATCCGCAATCTGCTTTCCAATACGAACGGCAAGAAGATCGCGCTGATTATCAACGAGTTCGGCGATCTCGGCGTCGACGGCGAGGTGCTCAAGGGCTGCGGCGCCGAAAACTGCACCGAGGACGATATCATCGAGCTCACCAATGGCTGCATCTGCTGCACGGTTGCCGACGACTTCATTCCGACGATGACGAAGCTTTTGGAACGCGAACAGCGCCCCGACCACATCGTCATCGAAACCTCCGGCCTCGCGCTGCCCCAGCCGCTCGTTGCCGCCTTCAACTGGCCCGACATCCGCACGCAGGTCACCGTCGATGGCGTGGTCACCGTCGTCGATAGCGCCGCCGTTGCCGCCGGGCGCTTTGCCGACGATCACGATGCCGTCGAGGCCCGCCGCGTGGAGGACGAGTCGCTCGACCACGAAAGCCCGATCGAGGAGCTTTTCGAGGATCAACTGACCTGCGCCGATCTGATCGTGCTCAACAAGACCGATCTTCTCGATGCGGCAGGCCTCGGTCGCGTGCGCGACGAGGTCGCTTCCCGTATTGCCCGCAAGCCTGTCATGATCGAGGCACGCAATGGCGAGGTTCCGGCGAGCGTGCTGCTCGGGCTCGGCGTCGGTACCGAAGACGATGTAGTCAACCGCAAGTCCCATCATGAACTCGAGCACCAGGACGGCGTACCGCACGACCACGACGAGTTCGACAGCTTTGTCGTGGAACTCGGCCCCGTTGCCGATCCTGCCGCCTTCGTGGGCGCGTTGAAGTCGATCATCGGCCAGCATGACGTGCTGCGCCTCAAGGGATTCGTCGATGTTCCTGGCAAGCCGATGCGCCTGCAAGTCCAGGCGGTTGGAACCCGCATCGACCACTATTTCGATCGCGCCTGGGCGCCCGGCGAAGCGCGCGGTACCCGCCTGGTCGTCATCGGCCTGCACGAGATGGACGAAGCGGCGGTGCGCAAGGCGATAGAAGCGCTGGCATAAGGCAGACCAATGCATCTGCTCCTGGCACAGCAGGGAACGATAAGTGACGGCGAGGAGGCGATCGATCTCGGTCAGTCTCCCGGCGATGTCCTCTTTTTGTCGGCGGCCGACACCGAGCTTGCTGCAGTGGCGGCCGCGTATGACGAGGCGGCCGCTGGCTTCGGGCTGCGGCTGGCAAGCCTGATGAGCTTGAAGCATCCGATGTCGGTCGACGCCTATATCGAGCGGACGGCCCGGCATGCGAAGCTGATCGTCGTCAGGGCGTTGGGTGGCGCAAGCTATTTCCACTATGCACTCGAGGCGCTTCATGCGGCGGCAGCGCGCCATGGCGCGCTTATCGCCGTACTGCCGGGAGATTCGAAGCCGGACGCGGGTTTGACGCCGTTTTCGAATGTTCCGCTTGAAGACTTAAATGCCCTCTGGGCCTATCTCATCGAAGGTGGCGACGCCAATTCACGTGCGTTTCTCGCTTATGCCGGCGCGATGCTATCAGGCGCTGAAAAGCCCGAAGCGGCATCGCCGCTGATGAAGGCCGGGATCTGGTGGCCCGGCAAGGGCGTCGTCGGTGTCGAGGAGTGGAAAGCGGCATGCGATGAGCGGCTTCGATTCCTGCAGGGGGCGTCGCATTCGCCTGTCGTTGCAGTCAGCTTTTATCGGGCGCTCGTGCAGAGCGGCGAGACCAGGCCTGTCGAAGCCTTGATCGATACGCTGCTGGCCGAAGGCATCCGGCCGCTGCCGGTGTTTGCCTATAGTCTCAAGGACCCCGTCTCGAAGGGCATTCTCGAAAGTGTCTTTGACCTCATCAAACCCGAAGTGGTGATCAACACGACTGGCTTTGCCGTATCTGCGCCGGGCGCGGATCGTGAACCGACCGTGTTGGAAGCCAACGACGCGGTCGTGCTTCAGGCGATCTTTTCGGCTTCGTCGCGTCAGGCCTGGGCCACCTCCTCGCAGGGCCTCACCGCGCGCGATCTTGGAATGAATGTTGCGCTGCCTGAAGTGGACGGACGGGTGCTTGCCCGCGCGGTCTCCTTCAAATCCGCGGCTCGCTACGATGCGAGGGTCGAGGCCAACATTGTCGGCAGCGAGCCCGATATCGAGCGGATGCACTATACGGCCCGGCTTGCTGCCAACTGGGCGACGCTGCGCACGACATCTGCCGGCGACCGGCGCATTGCGCTTGTCATGGCCAACTATCCAAACCGCGATGGCAGGCTCGGCAATGGCGTCGGGCTGGACACGCCTGCCGGCACCGTCGAGGTGCTGAAGGCAATGCGTGCCGCCGGTTATAGAGTGGCGGATGTGCCGGATGATGGCGACGCGCTGATCCGGCGGCTTATGGAAGGCCCGACAAATTCCGGCACGGATGGGAAGCTTGTCCGCGAAGTGCTTTCCTTGAGTCGTTACAAAGCTTTCTTCGCAAGTCTTCCCAAAACGATTCAGGATGAAATCGGTGCGCGCTGGGATGCGCCCGAGACCGATCCCTATGTGCTGAACGGCGCTTTTGCGCTGCCGTTCATGCGGCTTGGGGAGGTGCTGGTCGGCATCCAGCCGGCGCGGGGCTACAACATCGATCCGAAGGAAAGCTATCATTCGCCGGATCTTGTGCCGCCGCACGGCTATCTCGCCTTCTACGCTTTCCTTCGCCACGAGTTCGGCGCGCACGCCGTCATCCACATGGGCAAGCACGGCAATCTCGAGTGGCTGCCGGGCAAGGCGCTGGCGCTCTCCGAGGAATGCTATCCGGAAGCCATCCTCGGCCCGATGCCGCATCTCTATCCCTTCATCGTCAATGATCCCGGCGAGGGAACTCAGGCGAAGCGTCGCGCTGGCGCCGTGATCATCGACCATCTGACACCGCCGCTGACACGTGCCGAGAGCTACGGGCCACTGAAGGATCTGGAGGCGCTGGTCGACGAATACTACGAGGCGTCAGGTGGCGATCCGCGCCGCATTCGGCTTCTCAGCAAGCAGATTCTCGACCTCGTGGCGGACATAGGTCTCGACCGCGATGCCGGTATCAACAAAGGCGAGAGCGAAACCGAAGCGCTGAAGAAGCTCGATGCCTATCTCTGCGACCTCAAGGAGATGCAGATTCGCGATGGCCTGCATGTGTTCGGCGTCTCGCCTCAGGGCCGATTGCTGACCGATCTGACGGTGGCATTGGCTCGGGTCCCGCGGGGCCTCGGCCAGGACGGCGACCGCAGCCTCCAGCGGGCGATTGCCGCAGATATCGGCCTGAATTTCGACCCTCTCGACTGCGACATGGCCGAGCCTTGGGCCGGGCCGCTTCCGGATAGTCTTGCCGATACCACAGACGCGATCTGGCGAACGAACGGCGATACTGTCGAGCGGATCGAACTGCTTGCGGCAAGGCTGGTCGCAGGCGAGTTCGCTTGCCCGGAGGATTGGGAGGCCACACGCGCCGTGCTTGCGGAGATCGAAATGCGGCTCAAGCCCGCCATTTTGGCCTGCGGGGCTGCCGAGATCGAAGGTCTGCTCCGGGGGCTCGACGGCCGTTTCGTGGCGCCCGGGCCGTCGGGTGCGCCGACGCGAGGACGCCCGGATGTACTGCCGACTGGGCGAAACTTTTACTCGCTCGACAGCCGCGCGGTTCCGACGCCGGCCGCTTACGAGCTAGGGAGGAAGTCCGCCGAATTGCTGATCCGCCGCTATGTGCAGGATCACGGCGAATGGCCGGTGTCCTTCGGCCTGACCGCCTGGGGCACTTCGAACATGCGCACCGGCGGCGATGATATTGCACAGGCTCTGGCCCTGATCGGCGTGAAGCCGGTCTGGGACATGACCTCGCGGCGCGTCACCGGCTACGAAGTCATTCCGCCGGCGCTGCTGCGCCGCCCGCGTGTCGACGTGACGTTGCGCATTTCCGGCTTTTTCAGAGATGCCTTTCCCGAACAGATCGCGCTGTTCGACAAGGCCGTCCGTGCGGTCGGCGCGCTCGACGAGGATGCGGTGGACAATCCGATTGCCGAGCGCATGCGTGGAGAGGCGGCGCGGCTCGAGGCTGCCGGTCTGGACGCGACGCAAGCGGGTCGTCGCGCCGGCTATCGTATCTTCGGCTCAAAGCCGGGGGCCTACGGCGCTGGCTTGCAGGCATTGATCGATGAAAAGGGATGGGAGCGTCGCGCCGATCTGGCCGAAGCCTATCTCGTCTGGGGTAGCTATGCTTACGGTGCCGGCGAAGAGGGCCGGGCGGAGCGTGGCGTCTTCGAAGAGCGCCTGCGCTCGATCCAGGCTGTCGTCCAGAACCAGGACAATCGCGAGCACGACCTTCTGGACAGCGACGACTACTACCAGTTCGAGGGCGGGATGGCGGCTGCAGCCGAAATGCTGGCGGGCGATCGGCCATCGATCTACCACAACGATCATTCGAGGCCGGAAAAGCCGGTCATCCGATCGTTGGAAGAGGAGATCGGGCGTGTTGTGCGTGGCCGCGTGGTTAATCCGAAGTGGATCGATGGCGTTATTCGCCATGGCTACAAAGGAGCCTTTGAGATCGCTGCGACTGTCGATTATCTTTTCGCCTTTGCCGCGACGACGGGAGCGGTGGGCAATCATCATTTCGAAGCCGTCTATCAGGCCTTCGTGGTCGATCCGAAGGTGCGCGATTTCATAGTCGAGAAAAACCCTGCCGCCTTCGACGACATGAAGGAGCGACTGCTCGAGGCCATCGATCGGCACCTTTGGACGCCGCGAAGCAATTCGGCGCGGTTTGATCTTTCTGACACATTCAAGCTTGCATCCGGGGAAAATTGAGATGACTGCCGAAACCACTGAGCCGACTGGCCACGACGACGCACGCCACGCCGAGAAGATGGCGAAGAAGAAAGCCGCCCGCGACAAGATCATGGCCTCAAAGACCGATGAGAAGGGTCTTATCATCGTCCATACCGGGAAAGGCAAGGGCAAGTCCTCCTCGGCGTTCGGAATGATCTTCCGCCATATCGCGCATGGAAAGCCCTCCGCTGTCGTGCAGTTCATCAAGGGCGCGATGTGGACCGGCGAGCGCGACCTGATCGAGAAGCACTTCTCCGACATCTGCCAGTTCCATACCATGGGCGAGGGCTTCACCTGGGAGACCCAGGATCGCGCTCGCGACGTGGCTGCCGCCGGTGCCGCCTGGGAGAAGGCGAAGGAGCTGATCCGCGACGAGCGCAATTCGATGGTGCTGCTCGACGAGATCAATATCGCGTTGCGCTACGACTACCTCGATATCAACGAGGTGGTGGAGTTCCTGAAGAACGAGAAGCCGTATATGACTCATGTCGTCCTGACCGGGCGCAACGCCAAGGACGAGCTGATCGAGATCGCCGATCTCGTTACCGAGATGGAGCTGATCAAGCATCCGTTCCGCTCGGGCATCAAGGGGCAGCCGGGCGTGGAGTTCTGATTTTCTGGGCGGTGCTTTCGGCGGCCTTTGCAGCGTTGACTGCGATCTTCGCCAAGATCGGCGTCGCTGGCATCAGTTCCGATCTCGCCAGCCTGATCCGCACCGTGGTCATCGTTGTCATCATCAGCGCCATTGTCGCCGCAACCGGACAATGGCAGCCTTTCTCCAGCATTTCAGGCAAGACATGGCTGTTCCTCTGCCTTTCGGGGGCGGTGACCGGAGCCTCGTGGCTTGCCTATTTCCGCGCATTGAAGATTGGTGACGCCGCTCGCGTCGCCCCGATCGACAAGCTTTCGATTGTTCTCGTCGCGGTTTTCGTGTCGTCTTTCTCGGTGAGAAGCTCAACCTCATGAACTGGCTCGGCTGCGGGTCGCGTCCGTCTCGTTCCAGATTGCGATGTAGCGTTCGGCATCGATGGTTGCATTGGTCATCGATCATCTCCTGTTGGCGCCCGGTCTATCCAGGCATCGCGATCATGGAGAGGCGACGCGGCTCCCTCAATTACGTGGGAGGTAATCGAGGAAAATGTCAGATCTCCAGCCAGAGTCGGATCGGATTGGCGGGATCGGAGAGAAGCTTGATCGTGAAGGCGACGCAGACGAGGACGAGCAGCGGCTTGATCAAACGCGCGCCAGTCCGCATCGCAAGCCGCGAGCCGAGCTGCGCCCCCAGGAACTGGCAGACGCCCATCATTAGGCCGATTTTCCAAAGGATTGCACCGAAGGAAACGAAGATGATGAGGGCGCCTACATTCGAGCCGAGATTCAAGAGCTTGGTGTGCGCCGTTGCCTTCAGCATACCGAAACCGGCAAGAGACACGAAGGACAGCATGAAGAAGGAGCCGGTGCCGGGACCAAAGACACCGTCGTAAAATCCGATGGCCGGCACCAGCGTCAGGCCGAAGACGAAAGGCGTCATGCGGCGATGTTTGTCGACGTCGTTCAGATTTGGCTTCAACACAAAATATAGCGCGATCGCCACCAGAAGGACCGGCATGATCGCCCGCAGTACGTCACCAGGCACGATCGTCGCCAATGCGGCGCCGAGAGCGCCACCGAGGACCGCCATCAGCGCCATCGGTAGCTGCGTGCGCAGATGAACATGCCCCTTTCGGGCATAGGCGATCGTCGCGGAGGCTGCGCCGAATACCGACTGCACCTTGTTGGTGCCGAGTGTTGGGAGCGGTGGAATACCCGCGATCAGCATTGCCGGGACCGTGATCAGGCCTCCGCCGCCGGCTATGGAATCGACAAATCCAGCGAGGAAGCCGGCTGCGGCCAGCATGAAGAGCAGATTGGGGGCAAGATCGGACAAGGAGGGAAGCTCTGGAATGTGGTACGCGGCGCATGTTGCATTTCCCGCCCCATGCTGCAATGGCTTGAGGGACACAAGGGGCGGGTTTCATTGTCGCACATGACTGGAATTGGATTCGATAAAACGCGCCGGTACGTGATCGGCCTCGGCTGCGAGCGCGGGACGCCGGAGGGTGAGGTTCAGGAGCTTGCCATTGCGGCGTTGGCGGCGGCGGGCATCGACGCTGGCACGCTGGCGGCCGTCGCATCGATCGATACGCGGAGCAATGAATACGCGATCCTTGGAGTAGCGCGCCACCTTGGCGTACCGCTCTTGTTCTTCGCTGCCGCGCGGCTCGAGGAAGAGACGTCGCGGCTGAAAAATCCTTCGGCGATCGTCTTCGCTCGGGTGGGGTGTCACGGCGTCGCCGAATCGGCCGCGTTGGCCGCGATTGGAACGCATGCGGAGCTCGTTGTCCCGAAGATCAAGTCGCGACGCGCCACCGCAGCGATTGCGTGTGCCCTGTTGCAGAAAGATTAGCGGACGCTATGGTGGCCGCCGACTTCGCGGCGCCGTCCGGCTGCCCTGCGACAATAACGAAAAGAGGCACACTCATGCACAAGGTCATTTATGACACGGATCCGGGCGTCGATGATGCAATGGCGCTGCTTTTCCTGCACCGCCATCCCGAAATCGATCTGATTGGAATCACGACTGTCTTCGGCAACGCATCGGTGGAGACGACGACGCGCAACGCGCTGTTCCTGAAGCGCGAATGGGATATTTCTGCTCCCGTCGCCAAGGGGGCGAGCGTGACGATCGATCCGGAGCGTAGGGAGGGGGCGTGGCCGACCGTCGTGCATGGCGAGAACGGCCTCGGCAACATCGAGGTGCCCGAAACGGTCGGTCTGCCGCTCGATCCGCGTCCTGCGCACCGCTTCATCATCGATACCGTCCGCGCCAATCCGGGCGAGGTCCGGCTGGTTGCCGTCGGTCGCATGACCAACCTGGCGATGGCGCTCAAGGAGGATCCGGAGATTGCCGGTCTCGTCAAGGACGTCGTCATCATGGGTGGCAACTTCTATGTTCCGGGCAACGTGTCGCCGGTCGCGGAAGCCAACATCCATGGCGATCCGGAAGCGGCCGACATCGTCCTCACCGCGCCTTGTAAGGTTGCCGTCATTGGCCTCGACGTGACTGCGATCACGACGATGAGCCGCAGCTACCTCGCCGAGGTTGCGGCCAGGGGCGACAGCGCCGTAAAGCTGCTGAATGATCTTTCGCAGGACTATATCGATTTCTACAAGCACGCCGTCGAGGACGGCATGATGGTTCACGACAGCTGCGCTTGCGTCTACATCGTCGCACCCGAGCTGTTCTCGACCATCCGCGGCCCGGTGCGCGTGGTTTGCGGCGGGATTGCCGATGGACAGACGATCGTGAAACCGGACGGCCGCCGGTTCCCGCCAGGCAATTGGGATGGCCTGCCGAGCCAGATCGTCTGCACCGGCATCGACTCCGAAAAGGTGATCGATCTCATACGCGATACACTTCTGCGCGCGTGAGAACTTGTGCCCGGTCGCGCCGCGGCCGAGCGCGGATCTTTGTTGCGTCCGTGGGCCAGCAGAGGGGTTGGAGAGGGTGTGCCTTTCACTTCTTTCTCGTGGCCCGATCAGCGGCGTTGACCTTGCCACCGGCGGAGCATAGATCATGCCAATGATCGAAGCTGCGTTTTCACATCTGCCGGCTCTTGAGCCGGGCAGCGTCTGGCTTGTTGGCGCAGGTCCGGGCGAGCCCGGATTGCTGACGCTTCTTGCAGCCAAGGGTCTGGCAGAGGCGGACGTGGTGGTTCACGATGCGCTGGTGAACGCCGACTGCCTGAAGCTCGCACGGCCCGATGCCCTGCTGGAATATGCCGGAAAGCGTGGTGGTAAGCCGTCCGCCAAGCAGCGGGACATTTCGTTGCGGCTTGTCGAACTCGCTCGTGCCGGAAAGCGCGTCCTGCGTCTCAAGGGCGGCGATCCTTTTGTCTTCGGACGTGGCGGCGAGGAAGCGTTGACGCTGGTCGAGCACAATGTTCCGTTTCGCATCGTTCCGGGCATCACCGCCGGCATCGGCGGATTGGCCTATGCCGGCATTCCGGTCACGCACAGGGATGTCAACCATGCGGTGACATTCCTCACGGGGCATGACGCTTCGGGCATCGTGCCGAATGCCATCAATTGGGAAGCCATCGGCAAAGCCTCGCCTGTAATCGTCATGTATATGGCGATGAAACATATCGCGCAGATCAGCAGGAATCTCATCGCTGCTGGGCGGTCCCCGGAAGAACCGGTCGCCTTCGTCTGCAACGCATCGACGGGCGATCAGCAGGTGCTTGAAACGACACTTGGCGAGGCGCCTGCAGCTGTTGCGGCGTCGGGGCTCGAGCCGCCGGCGATCGTCGTGGTCGGGGAGGTGGTGCTGCTCAGGCAGTCGCTCGATTGGCTGGGTGCGCTCGCAGGACGCAGGTTGCGCCCTGACCCGTTCCGGGACTCGAACAGTAGGGAGACGGCATGAGCGGTTTGTTGATTGCAGCCCCTTCCTCCGGATCGGGCAAGACGACGGTTACGCTGGGACTTCTGCGCGCGCTTCGCAAGCGCGGTATAGCGATCGCCCCCGGAAAGGCAGGCCCCGACTATATCGACCCTGCCTTTCATTCGGCGGCAAGCGGCGTTGCCTGTCTCAACTTCGATCCTTGGGCGATGCGCCCGGAATTGATCTCCGCCAATGCGACCCTGCATCGCTCCGGTGACCGCATCCTCGTCATCGAGGCAATGATGGGGCTTTTCGACGGTGCGACAGACGGGAAGGGAACCGCAGCGGACCTTGCCGCCATGCTAGGTCTTTCCGTGGTGCTCGTCGTCGACGCCTCGCATATGTCGCAGTCGGTGGCGGCACTGGTGACAGGATTCGCGGGCTTCCGGGCCGATGTGCGCATCGCCGGCGTGATCCTCAACAAGGTTGGCGGCGAACGCCATGAGATGATGCTTCGCAAGGCGCTCGAAGCGATCCGCATGCCGATCGTCGCCGTCGTTCGCCGTGACAATGACATTGCTCTTCCCGAAAGGCATCTCGGTCTTGTCCAAGCCGGAGAGCATCAGACGCTCGAGAGTTTCATTGAACATGCGGCTGATGCCGTATCAAAAGAATGCAATTTCGAATTCCTGTTACGTATTGCTCGCCAGGGGCTCAACCGTCCGTCTCCCGCGAACATTGCCCGGTTGCCGCCGCTCGGCACCAGGATCGCCGTGGCCCGCGACATCGCCTTTGCTTTTTCCTACGAGCACATGCTTCTCGGTTGGCGTCGGCGCGGTGCGGAAATCACCTTTTTCTCACCGCTTGCCGATGAGGCCCCGGATCCGACGGCGGACTCGATCTATCTTCCGGGCGGCTATCCTGAACTGCATCCGGGGCGGATCGCCGCTGCGCGCAATTTCAGGGCAAAGCTTATCGATGCGGCAGGCAAGGGCGTGCGAATCTACGGTGAGTGCGGCGGATACATGGTTCTCGGCGAAGGGCTGGTCGACGGCACCGGCAAGCGTCACGAGATGCTCGGCCTGTTGCCTGTCGTCACGAGTTACGAGGAGCGCAAACGTCACCTTGGCTATCGGCGCGTGAAACCGCTGAGCGCTGCCTACTTCGAACAGTCCATGACGGCACACGAGTTTCATTATTCGGCCGTGGTTTCCGAGGGGGCGGCCGATCGCCTCTTTCAGGTGACGGACGCGTTGGGCAACGACCTCGGGCGAGCGGGCCTCCAGCGTGGGCAGATCGCCGGATCGTACATGCACCTGATCGACCTTGCCGAGGGGACAGGATGAACGCCCCGATCATTCACGGAGGCGGCATCACGGCTGCGGCCGCTATCTACGGCGGCGAGTTGGAGCATTGGCTTGATCTTTCGACGGGGATCAATCCGTGCCCGGTTCCGCTGCCCGATGTCCCGATACGCGCCTGGCACCGTCTGCCTGACAGAGACCTAATCGATCGAGCGCGCGCCGCGGCGCAGAGCTATTATCGCAGCGGCGACATCCTTCCACTTCCTGTTCCCGGCACGCAATCCGCCATTCAGTTATTGCCGCGGCTCTTTGAGGTTGCCGGGCGGGTCGCAATTCTGGCTCCGACTTACGGTGAGTATGAGCGCGCCTTCAAGATGGCAGGTCATTCTGTTGATCTGATCGCCGGCTTGGATGACGTCAGAGCGGATCACGCAATTGTCGTCATCGTCAATCCGAACAACCCCGATGGTCGTGCCTACGCTCCGGAAAGGCTCGTCGCATTCAGCAAAGAGATGAAGGCCAGGGGAGGTGTTGTCGTTGTGGATGAAGCCTTCGGGGATGCAGGCCCTCAACTGAGCCTGGCACCCTTTGCCTCACGGCTGCCGAATGTTCTCATTTTCCGTTCTTTTGGCAAGTTCTTTGGACTGGCAGGGTTGCGCCTGGGGTTTGCCGTGGCTGTGCAGCCGATCATGAAGCGCATCGAAGAGCTGCTTGGGCAATGGGCGGTGTCAGGTCCGGCGCTTTCGATCGCAACAGACCTTTTCGCATCGGATGTCGCCCCGATACAGCGTCGGCTATCGGAAAGGTCCGGCGCGCTGCACACAGTTCTCAGGCAAGGCAGTCTACGCATCGTCGGAGGGACTGATTTCTTTGCCCTTGTCGACCACGAGCAGGCGGCCGAATTGCACCGGCATTTCTGCCAGCATCATATTCTGGTCCGCAAATTCGATTATGAGCCACGCTGGTTGCGTTTCGGTCTCGCCGCCGACGCGGCTGGCGACCAGCGGCTTTCCGATGCACTGCAGAGTTACACATCATGACGCTTGATCATAACCTTCTCGTGCTGGTTCTGGCCCTTTTGCTGGACAGGATCGTCGGTGATCCCGATGCTCTCTGGATGCGGCTGCAGCATCCGGTCGTGCTGTTTGGAAACGCGATCTCCCGTGTCGACCAGATGTTCAATCGTGATGAGCTCCACAAGCGTGAACGCCGGCGCAACGGCGTCTGGTCGATCGCCGGTCTCTTGATCCTCAGTGCCGTCGCCGGCATTGTGCTGCATTGGTTCTTCTCGCTGTTCGGTCTGGCCGGGATCCTCTTCGAAGTCATTTGCGTTGCCGTCTTCATGGCGCAGAAGAGCCTTGCCGATCATGTGGAGGCCGTTGCCGCAGGACTGAAGACCGGAGGCATCAGTGGTGGCCGGCTGGCGGTTTCGCGAATCGTAGGGCGTGATCCGGAAACACTCGACGAGCCCGCCGTCTGCCGTGCCGCGATCGAGAGCCTGGCCGAGAATTTCTCAGATGGCGTGGTTGCGCCAGCCCTATGGTACGCCGTTTTCGGCTTGCCCGGCCTCTTCGCCTACAAGATGCTGAACACGGCGGATTCAATGATCGGCCACAAGTCCGACAGATATGCCGATTTCGGCTGGGCTGCGGCGCGACTGGATGACTTCGCCAACTGGCCGGCAGCGCGCTTTTCGATTCTGTTGATCGCTGCCGGAGCCTGGTTGCGTCGGGGGCGCACCGCCTTTCAGGAGGCGATGCGCGTTGCGGCCCGCGACGGCGGCCTGCATCGTTCGCCGAATTCCGGGCGGCCAGAGGCGGCGATGGCCGGGGCTCTGAATGTGCAACTCGCCGGGCCGCGCGTCTATTCCGGGGTTGTCGTCATGGAGCCGATGATCAACGGCGGCGGGCGCGATACGGCAACTGTGGTCGATATCGAAGATGGCGTCTCGGTCTTTTATGCCAGCTGCTCGATCCTCGCTGCCACTGCGCTAGTTCTTTTCCTGGTCCTGCTCTAGGCCCGAACGGGAAGCGTTTGGCTAGCGCGCCGTGGCAAACGCGTCGTCATGCTTTGCTGTTTAGGCAACACTGGTCCTGCAAATTGCGTGCCGAGACGGCGGAAAGCATTGGCTTTTTGAAATGGATTTGCCTATGAGGAGGGTCAAATCGTCATTTCAAGAGGTAAAGGCGTGACCGCTACATTCGATAAAGTTGCCGACATCATTGCAGAAACCAGCGAGATCGATCGTGATACGATCAAGCCGGAGAGCCATACGATTGACGACCTCGGTATCGACAGCCTCGACTTCCTCGATATCGTCTTTGCGATCGACAAGGAATTCGGCATCAAGATCCCGCTCGAGAAGTGGACGCAGGAAGTCAACGAAGGCAAGGTTTCCACGGAAGAATATTTCGTTTTGAAGAACCTCTGTGCCAAGATCGACGAGTTGCGCGCCGCCAAGGCCTGATTGACATCGTCATCTTTTTCTCCGCCCTGCCGCTGTTAACCATGGCGGCCGGGCGGTTTCGTTCCTAAGTAGGCCTAGCCTCAGGGCGAGGTGCCCTTGTGGCCGGAGGATTCGATGCTACTGGAATACTTCCAGATGATTGACCGCATCGAGGCGGTCGACCTTCATAACGGGACGCTCAAGGCACGCTCGATCGTGCCGGCGAAAAGCCCGGTCTTCGAAGGTCATTTTCCCGGTATGCCGCTGGTTCCCGGCGTGCTGCTGATCGAAACGATGGCGCAGGCATCCGGCATGCTCGTGCTGGCGGCAACTGATTTTGCTGCAATGCCGTTCCTGATGTCCGTCGACGGCGCCAAGATGCGTACCTTCGTCGAACCGGAGGCGGTGCTGGATATCGAGGCATTTCTCGAGCACGACGGCTCTGGATTTGCGGTAACCAAGGCGAAGATCACAAGCGGCGGCAAGAAGGTTTGCGACGCGCAGCTGAAGCTGCGGACCTTGCCTTTCAGCGAGGTTCCGCTCGGGGATATCGTCAAGAAGCGGGCCGGCGAAGTTGGCCTGATGGATGCGATCGCTGCGCAGGGAGTGAATGGATGAGCAAGGCTCACAATGATGTCGTGATCACGGGCGTCGGCATTGTAACGTGTCAGGGCGTCGGCAAGGAGCCGCATATCGCGCTGCTCAATGCCGAAGGTGCGCCGCAGACAGTGGTCGAGCTTGAGAAGTTCAAGCCGTATCCGGTTCATCCGCTTCCGGAGATCGACTGGTCGCAGCAGATCGCCAAGCGAGGCGATCAGCGGCAGATGGAAAACTGGCAGCGCATCGGTGTTTTCGCAGCCGGCCTTGCCCTCGACGACGCCGGCTTCAAGGACGATGCGGAAGCCTGCGGCTCCATGGATATGATCGTCGCGGCTGGCGGCGGCGAGCGCGACATCAACGTCGATACGCTGATCGTCGACGAGGGCCTGAAGCGCAACGACCGTGAGGTTCTCCTGAACGAGAAGCTGACGACGGAGCTCCGTCCGACGCTCTTTCTGGCGCAGCTGTCCAACCTGCTCGCCGGCAACATTTCCATCGTCCACAAGGTAACGGGCTCTTCGCGAACCTTCATGGGTGAGGAATCTGCTGGCATTTCTGCGGTTGAAACGGCCTTCTATCGCATCAAGTCGGGTGAATCGACGCATGCCCTGGTTGGCGGAGCCTTCTCGGCGGAGCGTCTGGACATGGTGCTCTTGTTCGAAGCGATCAACGTCCACAGCCGCAACGAATGGCAGCCGCTCTGGTCGCGCGATCAGGGCGGTGTCATTTCCGGTTCCCTCGGCGCATTCCTCGTTCTGGAGTCGCGCGCCCATGCTGAGGCACGCGGCGCGCATATCTACGCGTCGATGTCCTCCATCGAAGGCGATCGCGGCAATCGCAATCCCGGCAGTCTCGAGAAGCGCCTCGAGCGATTGCTGGAAGCCGCAGTCGACGTTTCGCCGGAAAGCACGGCGATCTTCTCCGGCTCGACAGGCATTCCCGACTTGGCGGGGCGCGAAAAGGCCGTTCTCGAACGTCATCTGCCAGGCGCGGCTATCCGCGGTTTCGGCGGTGTGACCGGCCATGGACTTGAGGCGCATTTCACGCTCGGTCTGGCGCTGGCGGCATTGGCGGTCGACAGTAAGGCAAAGGTCCCGGTCTTCGACCCGACCCACGAAAAGCCGATGGGCGCCGCGACCAAGGCAGCCATCGTTACGACAGTCGGTCACCAGCGCGGCGAAGGCGTCGCGGTTCTTTCCGCGGAAGCGTGAGGAGTGTGCAAATGAAAGATTCGGCTTACAAGGATCACCTCGGCCGCCCGATCGTCGCAGTGACGGGTGTCGGTATCATTACCTCGCTGGGGCAGGGCCTGAAGGACAACTGGTCGGCACTGACGGCCGGTACCTCAGGCATTCATGCGATCAATCGCTTTCCGACCGAGGGACTTTCGACCCGCATCGCTGGCACCGTCGATTTCATCGACATTCCGGTCGCAAACGCCGTCGAACGCTCCTATGCGTTCGCCCGGGAAACCACGATCGAAGCGCTCGCCGATGCTGGCATCAGCGGTGATTTTGATGGACCGCTGTTCCTGGCTGCGCCGCCGATCGAACCGGAATGGAGTGCGCGTTTCGAACTCGCAGACCGTTCGCCGCCGGCCGACCACGCCGGAGACGCCTATGACCGGTTCCTCGCTGCCATGCGCCAGCGGCCGGATGCTGCTTTCCACGAGGCATCGCTGTTTGGTGCAATATCCGAACGCCTTGCTGATCGCTTCGGCACGCGCGGCCTGCCGGTGACGCTATCGACCGCCTGTGCATCGGGCGCGACCGCGATCCAGCTCGGCATCGAAGCAATCCGCCAGGGCCGCACGTCGCGGGCGCTTGCTGTGGCGACCGACGGCTCGGTAAGCGCAGAGGCACTCATCCGCTTCTCGCTGCTTTCGGCTCTCTCCACACAGAACGATCCGCCGACCAAGGCCTCCAAGCCGTTCAGCAAGGATCGCGACGGCTTCGTTATCGCCGAAGGTGCCGCTACCCTGGTGCTGGAGTCGCTCGAGGCGGCTGTTGCGCGGGGCGCGAAAGTTCTCGGCATCATGAAGGGCGCTGGCGAAAAGGCTGACTCCTTCCATCGTACCCGTTCATCTCCGGATGGCGGACCGGCGATCGCGACGATCCGCGCCGCGTTGGCCGATGCCGGCATGGGAGAGGGCGATATTGGCTACATCAACGCCCACGGCACCTCGACGCCTGAGAACGACAAGATGGAATATGCCTCCATGCTGGCCGTGTTCGGCGAGCGGATGGCATCCATTCCATTGTCGTCGAACAAATCGATGATCGGCCACACGCTGACGGCCGCCGGCGCGGTGGAAGCGGTGTTCTCGCTGCAGACGATGCTGACCGGCACGCTGCCACCGACGATCAACTACACCAACCCCGATCCCTCGATCGTTATCGACGTGGTGCCGAACAAGAAGCGGGAGAGCCAGGTCAGTGCCGTGCTTTCCAATTCCTTCGGCTTCGGCGGGCAGAACGCCAGCCTTGTCATGGCGCTCGAACCGGCTTAAGCGGTTCCCGACAAAACATCGAGATAGAACGCCCTCGCGGCGAAGGACTTTGCCATGCGCGCTTTGCAACTGATTGACGATCGCAAGCTTGAGATCACCGACCTGCCGGAACCCGAGGCTCCGGGCGCAGGCGAGGTTACGCTGCGTGTCAAGGCGGTCGCTCTCAATCACATCGACGTCTGGGGCTGGCGCGGCATGGCTTTTGCAAAGCGCAAGATGCCGCTCGTCATCGGCGCCGAGGCTTCGGGCGTTGTCGAATCGATCGGACCGGGCGTTGCCAACGTGCTGCCTGGTCAGCTGGTCTCGATCTACGGTGCGCGCACCTGCGGCCTCTGCCGTCCATGCCGTGAAGGGCGCGATAATCTCTGCGAACATGTGTCCGGCGTTCACGGTTTCCATCTCGATGGCTTCGCGCAGGAGAAGGTAAACCTGCCGGCGCGCCTGCTCGTTCCGACCCCTCCCGGCGTCGACGCGATTGGCGCCGCACTTGCTCCCGTAACCTTTGGAACGGTCGAGCACATGCTGTTTGACAATGCGAAGCTTGAGCCCGGCGAGACCATCCTAGTTCATGCGGGCGGTTCCGGCATCGGCACGGCGGCGATCCAGCTGGCCAAAAAGATCGGCTGCACCGTCATCACGACTGTCGGCTCCGACGACAAGATCGAGAAGGCCAAGGCGCTCGGCGCCGATCACGTTATCAACTATCGCACCGACCGCTTTGAGGGTGTTGTCCGCAAGCTCACCAAGAAGAAGGGCGTCGATGTCGTTTTCGAGCACGTCGGCAAGGACACATGGGCAGGTTCGATGCTCTGCATGAAGCGCGGCGGTCGCCTCGTCACCTGTGGTTCGACATCGGGTGTCTCGACAGAGATGAACCTTATGATGCTCTTCCAGCAACAGCTGAAGCTGCTTGGCTCCTTTGGTTGCCGCATGGAGAACATGGCTGATGCTATGCAGAAGATGGGGCGCGGACTGGTCCATCCTGTCATCGACACTGAAGTCGGATTCGACGATATCGATCGCGCATTGGAGCGAATGGAATCGCGCCAGATCTTCGGCAAGATCATCCTCAAGATGGATTGAGCCCTTGAAGCTCTTCATCACTCGGATCGTCCTTGCGATCAACCACTTTCGCCAGTGGTTGATCGCGCAGATGATGTTTGGTTTCCTGAACTTCCTAAAGCTGTTTCCAGCTGACGGTGCGGTCAATTTTGCGGATCGGCTGATGCGAAAGCTCGGCCCGCGCGTAAGGCGCCACCGGCTGATGCTCACCAACCTTCGCAATGCGTTTCCTGAGAAAAGCGAGGCGGAGATCGAGGAAATTGCGTTGGCGAGCTGGGGGAATATGGGACGTCTCGCCGCTGAGTATGTGTTTCTCGACCGCCTATTCGATTTCGATTATGAACGCGAGGAGCCGGGCCGGGTCGAGGTTTCCGGCATACCGATTTTTATCGATCTGCTCGAAAATCCGCGCCCATTTATCGTTTTCACAGCGCACACGGGCAATTTCGAGCTGCTGCCAGTGGCTGGCGCGGCGTTTGGTCTCCATGTGTCTGTGCTATTCCGCCCGCCGAACAACCCCTATGTCGCGCAGAGAGTCTTCGATTTTCGCAGCGCGCGCATGGGCAGGCTGGTGCCGTCTCATGCCGGCTCGTCGTTTGCCTTGGCGCGGCAGCTGGAAGCCGGGCAGGGCGTTGGTGTCCTGGTCGACCAGAAGTTCCGCAAGGGCCTGAAGACGAAGTTCTTCGGGCTCGATGTCAAAACCAACCCATTGCTCGGAAAGCTTGTCCGTCAATTCAATTGCGAGGTCTATCCGGCACGCTGCATCCGGCTTCCGGGCAATCGCTATCGCCTGGAAATCGAGCCGAAGCTTGAGATGCCTCGAGATGCCAACGGTAATCTCGATATGGTCGCGACGGCGCAACTCCTGAACGACAAGGTGGAAAGCTGGGTGCGGGAGTATCCCGAACAGTGGCTCTGGTATCACGACCGCTGGAAGATAAAACACGACGTGCTGAAGTAAACGCTACCCGATCCTTACATCTTATCATTGAAAAACAGGGGCGTGCGTTCATTGAATATGAACGTGCGTCATGTTACCGATTGCCATCAAGGCGAGTGGCTAGGCGCCGGCGGTTTCAACTTCCGTAACGCAAAGCTCAGCCGATCTCTCGGTCGCATTCTCTTAGGGAATGCATTGGAGGCGTCTTGCTAGGGCTTTTTCGGGCGTTCTCATTGTGTTGTGCGCAGATCGATGCTGCAATTGCTGCAGGCGATGATGCGCGTGTGAACATGCTCGATTGCTCAATCGAGCCTCTTGTCGACGCAATCCTCGGATACCCAGCCGTAAATATTCTCGAAGTTCATACGCAGCTCGAGTTCGTCGGCTGCCTTATCGACCAGTATGCCGAGGACAGCGAGTCGGTCCGCGGCTATGTCGCACTGCTTTCCGAGCTCATGGAAAAGTATTTCGGCGGCGCAGCGCCCCGCTGGCGGATGCCGCCCGTCGAGCGGCGGCCTGTGGCTGCCCCCCTTGCGTTTACGCCGAACGTTGACAATGGCAACTTCTTGAACGCTGCAATCCTTGATGCCATGCCGGACCGTGTCGCGGTGCTGACAAGGGATTATCGCTATCTCTATTCCAACACCGTCAACTCGACCTATCTCCGCAGGAAGCCGATCGATATGATCGGTCGCCACCTGATCGAGTTTATTGGTGAGAAGCGCTTTCACGAGGGCGCGAAGGCAAGGCTCGACGCTTGTTTTGCCGGGCGCGGGAGCGACTACGCTTACGAGCGCGGCGACGGCGACGCCGTAAAGACGGTTCGCTGCCGCATGTCGCCATTGCGGGATTCTTCAGGAAGTGTGATCGGGGCCCTGATCATCCTGCAGCATACAGGAGCGAAGGCGTCGACCGTTATCGTTTGATCAGTTCTTCGTCCAAACGGCAAGCTCATATCCATCCGGATCACTGAAGTGAAACCGGCGTCCGCCAGGGAACCCGGTGATTGGCTTTACTATGGATCCACCGGCACGTTCCACGCTTGAAAGGGCGGCTTCAAGATCGTCTGCGTAGAGGATGACGAGAGGTCCGCCGGTGCGCGGCGTGCCCAGCGTCGTAAAGCCGCCCTTGAGCCTCCCGTCATCGAATTCGCAGTATTGTGGGCCGTAGTCGGTAAAGGACCAGCCGAAAGCCTTGCCGTAGAATGCCTTAGAGGCTTCTATATTGCCGACGTTGAATTCGACGTAGTCAATGCGTCGGTTGTCCACTGCTGCAGCCACGATCGCCTCCTATGCTTCCATCAATACCTTCAATGCCGCCAGATCTTTCGCGATATGGGCGGCATCTGCTTCGAACTGTTCGTCCGTCATGCCCGGGATGCGCAACAGCGTGAACATGATCTCGCAACCATCGCCGTTCGGTACGATCCGCAGCGCGTTGTAGACCCGCAGCCCGCTCTCGATCGTCACTGTATGGTCGATGACGCCGAACTCGTTGTGCGGGACGAAACTGACCTTCACCGTGCCGAGCGCGCCGGTGGCAATCCAGTCATCGCCGCTCCGCTCCAGCCCTGAGGCAAGTCCGGACGCCCAGAGCGGCATGTTTTCAGGTGCGGCGGCAAAAGCATAGACGTCGCGCCAATTCCGGTCGATGGAGCGGTGGATGATCCTTGCGGGCATCGTAGACATGGCGATTCCTGTGTTGCTCGAAATGGAGATAGCAGAACAGTCGGCTTCGTATTGAAGAAAACGGACGCTCAGCCGGCTATCTGCTGCTGAAGCTGCATGGGCGTCAGCGTGGAAATTTCGCGTGCATCGCGGGTCATATGCGCCTGATCGGAGTAGCCGGCCGCCACTGCCAGCGCTGCGAGCGGGAGGGCCTTCTTGCTGCGGCAAAGGCTGAGCATGCCCTGAAACCGGCGAATTCGGGCGAGCGTCTTCGGTCCGTAGCCGAAATGGGTGTAGCAACGGCGGCGAAGCTGGCGCACGCCGATGGAGAGGTCGTCGAGCATCAGATCGGTGACGTTCCTGCACGGCGAAATGTCACTTGCCCGCGCAAATACCGAGGCCATGTCCCTTGCCGGCGCCGCACGTTTGGCGACCTCTTTCTCAAGTGCTGTTTCTAACTGCGACAGCCGTTCGTCCGAATGGGCGCAGGCACCTAGCAATTCATTCAATCTCAGCGCCGCCGCTCCCCAGAAATCGTCCAGAGGAATAGATTGGCCGACGATGTCGCAGAGCTGCACTTTGAGCCATTCAGCCGCCGCACCCGGGGCAAAGCGCGCGCCCACTATCTTCTCGCCGCTGGCGAGGGACGGGAAGGCACCGCTACGGTCCGGCCCGGCGACCAGAAGCCTGCCACCCATCCAGACGATGTCGCAGTAACCGTCCGGAACGATCGCAATTCTGCGATTGGGGCCATCATGGATATCGTGCGACCACAGGCAGCAAAAATGCGCCTCAAGCACAGGTGAGGGCGCGTGCTCCCTGTAAAGGCCCGCGCGTGCGGCCAGAAAGGCGGCCTCCTGTCGTGCTGTACGGCCCATCAATCTTCTTCCCCCTGCGTCTAAGAGAGAATATGGCTTAGTTTGTAATGCGGGCAATACGAGGCCGATTCGAAGCCGAATCGAACTTGCCGTTTGAGCCAGAGAGTGCCACAACACCGGTCCAAAATGACTCATCGGAGGTGTATCGTGGAAAAGGCAGAAATCGGGCTCATCGGCCTTGCCGTCATGGGTTCCAACCTGGCACTCAACATTGCGGAAAAAGGCAACAAGATTGCCGTCTTCAACCGCACTCCTGAGAAAACGGATGAATTCTACGAGAGCGCCGGCGATCTGAAAAAGCAGATCGTTCCCTGCAAGACAATCGAAGAGTTCGTCGAAGCGATCCGCCCGCCGCGTCCGATCATCATCATGATCAAGGCCGGCGAGGCCGTCGATCAGCAGATGGAACTGTTGCGCCCGTATCTGTCCAAGGGCGACATCATGATCGATGCCGGCAACGCCAACTTCCGCGACACAATCGCCCGCTTCGACCGCCTGAAGAACACCGACCTGACCTTCATCGGCATGGGTGTCTCGGGCGGCGAGGAAGGGGCACGTCATGGTCCTTCGATCATGGTCGGCGGCACCGAGGACTCCTGGAAGCGCGTCGAGAAGGTGCTGACCTCGATTGCCGCCAAGTACAACGACGACCCTTGCGTTGCCTGGCTCGGCAATGACGGTGCCGGCCACTTCGTCAAGACGATCCACAACGGCATCGAATATGCCGACATGCAGATGATTGCCGAAATCTACGGCATCCTGCGCGACGGTCTTAGCAAGAACTCGCAGGAGATCAGCAAGATTTTCGGCGAGTGGAACAAGGGCCGCCTGAACTCCTATCTGATCGAGATCTCCGAAAAGGTCTTGGCGGCGACCGATCCGGTTTCCGGCGGTTCCATGGTTGACATGATCCTCGACAAGGCTGGCCAGAAGGGCACCGGCAAGTGGTCGGCGATCGAAGCCCAGAACATGGGTATCCCGGCAACCGCGATCGAAGCCGCCGTTGCCGCCCGCAGCCTGTCGTCGATGAAGACTGAGCGCGAGGCGGCCGAAAAGATCTTCGGCAAGCCGGAATACAAGTTCCCGATCGCTTACGGTCCGGAACTCAACAAGGATCTGGAACTGGCGCTGTTTGCGGCCAAGATCGGCGCCTATGCACAGGGCTTCGCCGTCATGGCGGAAGCCTCGCGCGAGTTCAACTGGTCGCTGCCGATGCCTGTCATCGCCAAGATCTGGCGTGCCGGCTGCATCATCCGCTCGCAGTTCCTCGACGAAATCACCTCTGCCTTCACCAAGGCTCCGGATGCGGCCAACCTGATCGTAACGCCGGCTTTCTCCGAGATGGTCAAGGAATCTTTGCCGGCGCTGCGCCGCGTGGTTGGTGCAGCCCTGCAGGCCGGTCTGCCGGTTCCGGCGCTCACCTCGGCTCTGACCTACTTCGATGCCTATCGCCAGGGCCGCGGCACCGCCAACCTGATCCAGGCGCAGCGCGACTTCTTCGGCGCGCATGGCTTCGATCGCCTCGACGGCAAGGACTTCCACCACGGCCCGTGGGGCAGTGGTGCTTCAACGTTCTAAAACGGCTTGATGAAGCCAGCCGGGTACGCCCGGCTGGTCTCGGACCTGAAAAGTGTCGCTTCAGAAGCGAATATCCGCCATCGGGCGAACCAGGATGCGGGCACTGCCGGCATCGAAATCGTCGAGCGTTTCATTGTGATGCGCGACGATATCGGCGAAGTTCAGCGTATCAGAATCGGCCGTCGTATGGCCGTCGCCAACCAGCGTGACATCATATCCCAGCGACACTGCACGCCTGACCGTTGTGTCGACACAGAATTGCGTCATACAGCCGCCGACGATCAGATGGGTCACGTTGCGTTCCGCCAATCGGTCGGCAAGATCCGTTTCGAAAAACGAGTCCGAGCTCTTCTTGTGAACAACGGTATCGCCTTCGGCAGGAGACAGTTCCGGCCGGATCGCCCAGCCGTCAGTGCCAACCGCCAGGCGGTGACCGGGATCGCCGTCGTGCTGGACGAGCACGACCGGTGCCCCCTGGCGATGGGCCTCGGCACGAAGCGACTGGAGCCGTGAAACCGTTTCATTCAGCGCCGCATCGATGATGGGTTGACGCTCGGGGCTGCATTTTCCCGCGAGAATGGCGTTTTGAACGTCGATGATCAGCAGTGCCGTAGTCATATCCAGTGCGTCTCCGCTGTGACTGCTTGTACCTCTGCCGCCATCGGATAGAGGTGGCGCGGTGATGGCGATGGTCTACTTGACTTTCCGCGACCAAACGGGCTGGCTGATGCTTTGCAGCAACTCCGGTTCGATGCCGTCGATGCGGGCGATAACCGCCTTCGCCATCTCCCGCCCGGCGTGGCGGACGTCCTCATAGGCGGTGATGATCTCGGGACGGATCCAGTTGAGGATCGGCGCCGATTCCTTGGAGACCATGTCGACATCCCGGCCAAGCCGCTTGCCAGCGGCCTCTATACCGGCGTTGACGGCGATGGCGGCACTTCCGGCGGAGCAAACGATTCCATCCGGCGCATTCGGCGCGCGCATCATCACCTCGACGGCATTGCGGATTTCCTCCAGCGGGTTGTCGATCGTGACGCGCAACGGCACTTCCTCGGCGCCGTAGTCATGCAGTCCCGCCTGAAATCCGATGCGCATGTGCGTGTAGTATGTGAGCTTGCTTGGAGGCTGGAGAAGGGCAATGCGCTTGCGGCCTTTGCCGACCAGCTTCTCGACGGCCTGATGGGCGAACGCCTCGTTGTCGAAGTCGTGAAAGGGGTGGGTAAGGCCGGCATCGGTGCGCCCGTGCGTCGCAAAGGGCATGTTGTGTTCGGCGAGCAGCCGGACCCGCGCATCGTCGGGCTCAATGCGGGAGATGATGACGCCGTCCGCCGATCCCGTTTCCAGGATGTAGCGCACCGGCAGCATCGGATCCTTGCTGTGGGAATGCGGCGTGACGACGATATGATAGGGCGTGCCCGTCAGCACTTCCGAGATGCCGAACACCATTTGGCTGCTGAAGCCCATGATTTCTTCATCGATGCTGAGGACCAGCGCAATGACGTTGGTCTTGCCGGTTCGTAGGCGCACGCCGGCCCTGTTCGGCTGATAGCCGAGCTGGCGGGCGACCATGCGAACCCGTTCCTTGGTTTCCGCGCCGATGTCAGGGGCATCCTTGAGGGCGCGCGACACCGTCGTCACGCCGAGCCCGGTCATGAAGGCAATCGTTTTCAGTGTCGGCCGCTCTCGAGTTGCCTCGGAGGCCACTCCTGCAAAATTCGCTTTGTTTTCCATCCCTCTAGGCCGTCCTGCGCGTTTTGGTCCCGCTTATAGAGTCTTTTCGAAGCGCTGTAAGCATAAAGAACGCAATCGCCGCTCCTCCCGTAAGGAGCAAAATCTGTAACGATACAGTAGAAATGTCGAGGGCTTTTTATCACGGCGTTGCGGCCACTACTCGTGATGGTTGCATATGTCGATTTTGCTCGGATTTTTTGCGGTTGCGAACAGAAATCTTGGTTTCGCAGGCCTAGTATGGCAATAAAACATATCTATATCAATATGATAGTATTGGTGTGCAAGTGCTCAATCTGTTGGCTAGAATGGCGTCACCGTGTTGAAAATACAAGCATCTCAACAGTCATTGGTAGCAAATGCCCCTCGAAAAGAAAATTTTGGAGGCGAGCTGTTGCACCCAAATATCGATTGAACTAAGTTTTTCCGGCAACGTTTCAGTGAGGGAGGAGAACTCATGAATTTTCGTTTGATGGCGGCTGCACTTGCCGCTTCCGTAGTGCTGCCGCTCGGTGCGGCCAGCGCGACCGATCTTGAAGTCACCCATTGGTGGACATCGGGCGGCGAAGCTGCTGCCGTGGCGGAGCTCGCAAAGGCATTCGATGCGACCGGCAACAAGTGGGTCGACGGTGCAATCGCCGGCTCCGGCGGTACTGCGCGTCCGATCATGATCAGCCGCATCACCGGCGGTGACCCGATGGGTGCGACGCAGTTCAACCATGGCCGCCAGGCGGAGGAACTGGTCCAGGCTGGTCTGATGCGCGACCTGACCGACGTCGCCACCGCCGAGCACTGGAAGGACATTATTCGTCCGTCGAGCCTGCTCGATTCCTGCACGATCGACGGCAAGATCTATTGCGCTCCAGTCAACATTCACTCCTGGCAGTGGCTGTGGCTTTCGAATGCAGCCTTCAAGAAGGCCGGCGTCGAAGTGCCGAAGAACTGGGACGAATTCGTCGCTGCTGCTCCGGCGCTTGAGAAGGCCGGCATCGTTCCGCTCGCCGTTGGCGGTCAGCCGTGGCAGGCTGCCGGCGCGTTCGACGTGCTGATGGTTGCCATCGCCGGCAAGGAGACGTTCTACAAGGTGTTCAAGGAGAAGGACGCGGAAGCTGCCGCTGGTCCGGAGATCGCCAAGGTCTTCAAGGCTGCCGACGACGCTCGCAAGATGTCGAAGGGCAGCAACGTCCAGGACTGGAACCAGGCAACCAACCTCGTCATCACAGGCAAGGCCGGTGGCCAGATCATGGGTGACTGGGCACAGGGCGAGTTCCAGCTGGCCGGCCAGAAAGCCGGTACCGACTACACCTGCCTTCCGGGCCTCGGCGTGAATGAAATCATCTCCACCGGTGGTGATGCCTTCTACTTCCCGCTGCTTAAGGATGAAGCCAAGTCGAAGGCGCAGGATGTCCTCGCCAAGACGCTTCTCGATCCCAAGACGCAGGTTGCCTTCAACCTGAAGAAGGGCTCGCTGCCGGTTCGCGGTGACGTTGACCTTGCAGCCGCCAACGACTGCATGAAGAAAGGTCTCGACATCCTGGCCAAGGGCAATGTGATCGAAGGCACGGACCAGCTTCTGTCGGCGGACAGCCAGAAGCAGAAGGAAGACCTCTTCTCCGAGTTCTTCGCAAATCCGTCGATGACGCCGGAAGCTGCTCAGAAGCGCTTCGCTGAAATCATCGCTTCTGCCGACTGATCGTTGCATTCCGATGCTGTTGCGATCCGGCTCCGTCTGACGGAGCCGGATTTGCCCGGAACTCCCATCGTGATCCGGGTGGCGGCAGCGCTCGCGACTGACACGCGCTGACGCGCGATCGTCCGGTCTCGGTACGGGAGTGAGAAGAGGAGGCGACCGGCAGACGGTTCGCCGCTCTGGATCACAGAGGAATTGCGATTCAGGAGGAATTACAATGACGGGTCAAGCGAAAGCAGGCCGGCCAAGTCAGCTACTGCGCAATCTGAATTCGAAGATTGCATCCATCCCCATGATCCTTACCGCCCTTGTTATCTTTCTCGGCGGCACGGTCTGGACGGTGTTCTATTCATTCACCAACTCGAAGCTCCTTCCGCGGTTGAGCTTCGTCGGTTTCGATCAATACAAGCGCCTTTGGGCTGCTCCGCGCTGGATCGTCTCCATCGAGAACCTCGCTGTCTACGGCGTTCTCTCGCTTATCTTCAGCCTGGTGATCGGTTTCGTGCTGGCGGCGCTGATGGATCAGAAGATCCGGTTCGAGAATACGTTCCGGACGATCTTTCTCTATCCGTTCGCCCTGTCCTTCATCGTGACGGGCCTTGTGTGGCAGTGGGTGCTCAACCCCGAATTCGGTGTCCAGTCGGTGGTGCGCTCGCTCGGCTGGACGAGCTTCACCTTTGACCCGCTCTATACGCCAAGTATCGTCATCTACGGCATCCTGATTGCCGCCCTCTGGCAAGGCACGGGTCTTGTCATGTGCCTGATGCTCGCCGGCCTGCGCGGTATTGATGAAGACATCTGGAAGGCTGCGCGCGTCGACGGCATCCCGATGTGGAAGACCTATCTCTTCATCGTCATTCCGATGATGCGGCCTGTCTTCATCACGACGCTCGTCATCATCGCCAGCGGCATCGTCAAGGTCTATGACCTCGTGGTGGCGCAGACCAGCGGCGGTCCCGGCATCGCGTCGGAGGTGCCCGCGAAATACGTCTACGACTACATGTTCCAGGCTCAGAATCTGGGGCAGGGCTTTGCTGCCTCGACCATGATGCTGATCACCGTTGCGATCATCATCATTCCCTGGGCCTATCTGGAATTCGGAGGGCGTAAACGTGCCTGATGCTATTGCTCTCAAGACTGCCGATGGTCGCATCTCCGACAGGTCCGTCTCCGGCCCTAGCGGCCCGAAGCCGAAGCGGGTGATCTCTCCGCGCAACATCATGCTCTACGGCACGCTTTTCGTCGCCGCGGCCTATTACCTGCTTCCGCTCTACGTGATGATCGTCACGTCGCTGAAGGGCATGCCGGAAATCCGGCTTGGCAACATCTTCGCACCGCCGCTCGAAATCACCTTCGAGCCCTGGGTAAAGGCGTGGGCGACCGCCTGCACGGGTCTCAACTGCGATGGCCTCTCGCGCGGCTTCTGGAATTCGGTGCGCATCACGGTTCCTTCGGTGATCGTCTCGATCGCCATTGCCTCTGTCAACGGCTACGCGCTCGCCAACTGGCGATTCAAGGGATCAGAACTCTTCTTCTCGATCCTCGTCGTCGGTGCATTCATTCCCTATCAGGTCATGATCTATCCGATCGTCATCGTGCTGCGCGAGATCGGCATCTACGGAACGCTGACGGGCCTGATTGTCGTGCACAGCATCTTCGGCATGCCGATCCTGACGCTGCTGTTCCGCAACTACTTCGCGTCGCTGCCGCAGGAACTTTTCAAGGCTGCGCGTATCGACGGGGCAGGCTTCTGGCAGATCTTCTTCAAGATCATGCTGCCCATGTCGCTGCCGATCTTCGTCGTCGCCATGATCCTGCAGGTCACCGGTATCTGGAACGACTTCCTGTTCGGTGTCGTCTTCACAAGGCCTGACACCTATCCGATGACCGTGCAGCTCAACAACATCGTCAATTCTGTCCAAGGCGTGAAGGAATACAACGTCAATATGGCCGCAACGATCCTCACGGGTCTGGTGCCGCTCGTTGTCTATTTCGTGTCGGGACGACTTTTCGTCCGTGGCATCGCCGCCGGCGCAGTGAAAGGCTGATCCATGAATTCGAGCGTTTCCATCAGAGATCTTTCGTTGAATTTCGGCGCGGTCAGCGTGCTCAAGGACCTCAATCTCGAAATCAACAACGGCGAATTCCTCGTGCTGCTTGGCTCTTCAGGCTGCGGCAAGTCCACTTTGCTGAACTGCATCGCCGGTCTGCTCGATGCGTCGGACGGTCAGATCTTCATTAAGGGCAAGAATGTCACCTGGGAGGAGCCCAAGGACCGCGGCATCGGTATGGTGTTCCAGTCCTACGCGCTCTATCCGCAGATGAGCGTCGAGAAAAACCTGTCCTTCGGTCTTCAGGTTGCCAAGGTGCCGCAGCAGGAAATCGACAAGCGCGTTGCGCGTGCCGCCGAGATCCTGCAGATCCAGCCGCTCCTGAAGCGCAAGCCGGCCGAGCTTTCGGGCGGCCAACGCCAGCGCGTCGCGATCGGCCGCGCCCTGGTGCGCGATGTGGACGTGTTCCTGTTCGACGAACCGCTGTCGAACCTCGACGCCAAGCTGCGCTCGGAACTGCGTGTCGAAATCAAGCGTCTGCACCAGTCGCTGAACAATACGATGATCTACGTCACGCACGACCAGATCGAAGCGCTGACCTTGGCCGACCGCATCGCGATCATGAAGAGCGGCATCATCCAGCAACTCGCCGATCCGACGACGATCTACAACAAGCCACGCAATCTCTTCGTTGCCGGCTTCATTGGATCGCCGTCGATGAATTTCCTGCACGGCGAGATCGCCAAGCAGGGCGACCAGACGTTCTTCACTGCCAACGGCGTGAATTTCTCTGTCGCAGACTATGAAACGCCCGAAGTGCTGCAGGCCGGGCGCAAGGTCATCCTCGGCGTTCGTCCGGAACATGTGAAGGTCAACGAGAATCTCGGTGCTGAGGTTCACGATGCAACCGTCGACATTGAGGAACCGATGGGCGCCGATAACCTGCTCTGGCTGAAGCATGCCGGCCACACGATGTCGGTGCGCATCAATGGCGCACGCCGCTTCAGCCCGGGCTCGGCTGTCAAGCTCGGCTTCGACATGTCGCTGGCGTCGATCTTCGATGCCGAGACCGAGCTTCGCCTTTAGAAACCGCAATGCGGGCGGAGCTTCGGTTCCGCCCGTTCGTCTAATCGGCCACCTGGCCACCAAGTTCGGCTGCGGCTCGCGGGTGCGGGCATTCCCAAGCGCGGCCCGATCGGGATAATACTATGACATTCTTGCCGACAAATGGGTTTAACCTCGACCTATCAGGATCGTGGACGCTCACTTCAGCCGATGGCGAAGTCACGACATCGATTAAGCTGCCGGGCGATGTGCACACTGCCCTGCATGCCGCCGAGCTCATTCCCGATCCATTTTTCGGCCGCAACGAGGAAGTCGTTCAGTGGGTGGCGCATCGCGACTGGGTGCTCGAGCGTAGCTTCACGCTGTCGGAGCCGGATGGCGACTGGTATCTCGATATCGACTATCTCGATACGGTGGCTGCCGTCTTCATCAACGGCTCGCCGGTTTTGCTCGCAGATAACAGCTTTCGGCGCTATCGACCTGACGTCGGCGGCCAGTTGAAGGCCGGCGAGAATGTTATTCGCGTCGTCCTGCATTCGAGCATTGCGGCCGGCGCCGACCGGCAGGCTAGGCAGCCCTTCTATATTCCCTATTCGACAGGCAATTCGCCTATCCCCAACGGCAACATGCTGCGCAAGCCACAGTGCCATTTCGGCTGGGACTGGAACATCGCGATTGCCCCCCTTGGGCTCTACGGCACGATCGCGTTGCGCAAGCTCGAGACGGCTCGCATCGAGCACGTCACGACGCGGCAGGTGCACAATCTCAACGGTTCCGTGGATCTGCAGGTCAGCGCGACGTTGTTTGCCAAGAACCCCGGCATCGTGCCGGTCCATTTCTCGCTCGATGGTGAGCGCGTTCGTCTCGACGTCGGCGTTGGTGCCGGCGAGACGGTGGTCAATCATGTCTTCGAAATCGACAAGCCGCGGCTCTGGTGGCCGGCGGGCAGCGGCGAGCAGGCGCTATATGCACTGACGGTCGATTTGCCGACGGATGCGGTGACCAAGCAGATCGGCCTTCGCACGGTCGAACTCATCACGACACCCGATGCTGCCGGCAGCCGTTTCGCGTTGAAGGTCAACGGCCGCGAAATCTTCTGCCGCGGTGCCAACTGGATCCCGGCCGACGCGCTTTTCTCGCTGTCGAGCCCTGAGAAGAGCAAGGATCTGCTGCAGTCGGCCAAGGCCGCCAACATGAACATGATCCGCGTCTGGGGCGGCGGCTTTTACGAGCACGACCATTTCTACGATCTGTGCGATCGGCTCGGCCTGGTGATCTGGCAGGACTTCATGTTCGCCTGCAATCTTTATCCCTCAACCGAGGACTTCCTCGACAACGTCACGCTCGAGGTCGACTATCAGGTCCGCCGCCTGAACTCGCATCCGTCGATCGCGCTGTGGTGCGGTGACAACGAGCTGGTCGGCGCACTGACCTGGTTCGAGGAATCACGGAAGGACCGCGACCGCTACCTCGTTTCCTACGACCGCCTCAACCGGACGATCGAGCAGGCGATGAAGAAGGCGGCGCCGGACGCGATCTGGTGGCCGTCGAGCCCGGCGTCCGGCTATCTCGATTTCGGCGATGCCTGGCATGCCGACGGTTCCGGCGACATGCACTACTGGTCGGTCTGGCACGAGAACAAGTCGTTCGACAACTATCGCACGGTGCGCCCGCGCTTCTGCTCGGAGTTCGGCTTCCAGTCCTATACGTCGCTGCCCGTCATCAAGACCTATGCCGACGCCAAGGATATGAACGTCGCGTCGCCGGTCATGGAGCTGCACCAGAAGAATGCCGGCGGCAATGAGCGCATTGCCGGGACGATGTTCCGCTACTTCCGCTTCCCGAAGGATTTCCCGAACTTCGTCTATCTCAGCCAGATCCAGCAGGGTATCGCGATCAAGACGGCGGTGGAATACTGGCGCTCGCTGAAGCCGCATTGCATGGGCACGATCTACTGGCAGCTCAACGACACATGGCCGGTTGCCTCTTGGTCGAGCCTTGATTACGGCGGTCGCTGGAAGGCGATGCACTATCTCGTCAAGCGCTTCTTCCAGCCGGTCGCTGTGGCGGCGATTCCCGATGAGGACAGCAAGACGATCCGCTTTTCGCTGGTCAACGACACGCTGGCCGAAGTCAGCGTCGATCTGTCGATCTCGGTGCTCGACATGAAGGGCGAGCGCAAGCACCTGAAGGATGTTCAGGCGGTCTGCACGCCTGATGCGGCAGTTACCGCCGCAACCATCGACGTGGCGGATCTACCGACGGGTACATTGCTTGCCTGGCGCTTCACGGCGTCGAACGGCATGGGCGGCGAGGGGCACTATGTCCACGGCACCTACAAGGCCTTGGAGCTGGAGCCGGCAGGCCTGATGGTGACGCACGAATATGTCGAGGAGGATGGCTCCGTCTGCCTCAACGTCACCGCCAAGGGACTGGCGCTCTTCGTGATGATCGAGACCGACACCGACGGCAAGTATTCCGACAATGCCTTCGATCTGGCGGCGGGCGAGACGCGCCGCATTACCTTCACCCCGGCCAAGTCGCTGGAGAGCGACGCACTGCCGGACTTCCGTTTCTACGACCTGCAATCCTGCCAGTCCGTGGATTGATCCTGACTGAAATGCAATGGGCACGAGGCCCGAGGAGGAATGATGACGAAACTGAGTTTTCAGCTTTACAGCGCCCGTAACTTCCAGCCCTATTCTGCGATCTTCGAAAAGCTCGGCAAGGCCGGCTATCAGGAAGTCGAAGGCTTTGGCGGCATCTACGCGGATCTCGACGATGCCGGCCTGAAGAGCCTGCGTGCGGAACTCGACAAGAACGGCCTTGTCATGGCCAGCGGACATTTCAGTCCCGATTTCCTCGACGGCGAAGTCAAGAAGTCGCTGAATATTGCCAAGATCCTCGGCATGGACTCGATCTATGCTCCCCACCTGGCGGCCGATCAGCGCCCGACCGATGCTGCCGGCTGGCTGGCATTCGGCAAGCGCCTGCAGGAAATGAGCAAGCCCTACAAGGATGCGGGCTATGAGTTCGGCTGGCACAACCACGATTTTGAGTTCGCGAAGCTTGCCGACGGTTCTCTGCCGATCGAGCGCATCTTCGAAGGCGCGCCTGATATTTCCTGGGAAGCCGATATCGCCTGGGTCGTTCGTGGCGGTGCCGATCCGTTCGCCTGGATCGAAAAGCTCGGGTCTCGGATCACCTCGGCTCATGTCAAGGACATTGCGCTGGCAGGCGAGAACAAGAACGAGGATGGCTGGGCCGATGTCGGCCACGGCACGCTGCCTTGGGCAAAGCTCGTCGCAGCCCTCAAGGGCACCAAGACCAAGCACTACGTCGTCGAGCACGACAACCCGGCTGATGTCGATCGCCTGATCACCCGCTCGATCGCATCCTTCAAGACATACTGAGGCACATCATGACCAAGGAACTTGGCGTCGGCATCATCGGATGCGGCAACATCTCCACCACCTACTTTTCGCTTTCGCCCCTTTTCAAGGGGCTGAAGGTTCTGGCCTGCGCCGATATCAACGTGCAGGCCGCCCAGGCCCGCGCGGAAGAATATGGCGTCAAGGCGCAGACGATCGACGAGCTTCTCGCCAATGACGAGATCGACGTCATCGTCAACCTCACCATCCCCGACGCGCATTTCCCGGTCTCGAAGGCGATCCTCGAAGCCGGCAAGCATGTCTATTCGGAAAAGCCGCTGGTTCTCACCCTCGAGCAGGGTGAAGAGCTGCGCCGCATCGCCAAGGAGAAGAACCTCTCCGTCGGTTGCGCTCCGGATACCTTCCTCGGCGGCGCGCATCAGCTTGCCCGCAAGTACATCGACGAAGGCGGCATCGGCCGCGTCACCTCGGGTGCGTGCTATGTCATGAGCCCGGGCATGGAGATGTGGCATCCAAACCCGGACTTCTTCTTCCTGCCCGGCGGCGGTCCGATCCTCGATCTCGGCCCTTACTACATCGCCAACCTGATCAACCTGATCGGTCCGGTGAAGCGCGTCGGCGCCATGACCTCCATGGCGTCCGACACCCGTACGATCACCAGCCAGCCGCGTCATGGCGAGATCATCCCGGTCAAGACGCCGACGACGATCCAGGCGATCCTCGAATTCGTCAGCGGCGCGACCGTCACGCTGACGGCGAGCTGGGACGTCTGGTCTCACCGCCATGCCAACATGGAGCTCTACGGCACCGACGGTTCGCTCTACGTCCCGGACCCGAACTTTTTCGGCGGTGTCGTCGAGGCCAGCGGCCGCGACAAGGAGATCAAGGCGCTGGACGGCTGGGAGCATCCGTTCGGGATCTTCAACCAGGAAAGCCCGCAGGGACCGCGCGCCAACTACCGCACCGCAGGTCTCGCCGACATGGCGATGGCGATCATCGAGGGCCGCGATGCGCGTTGCTCGCTCGATCGCACGCTGCACGGCGTCGACGTCATGACTTCGATCCTGAAGTCGGGCGAGGAAGGCCGCTTCATCGAGCTGACGACGACCTGCACGCAGCCGGCCGCCCTCGGCATCGAAGAGGCACAGGCGCTCTTGAAGTAAGCGTCCAAAGGACTATGGTCCGGCGCGGGCGACGAGCCCGCGCCTTTTTGCTTAAAGGATCAGAATTATGAGCTGGCAACCGGCTTCCGACCGCTATTCAAAGATGAAGTATAACCGCACGGGCCGTTCAGGCCTGAAGCTGCCGGCCGTCTCCCTCGGCCTCTGGCACAATTTCGGCGGTGACACGCCGCATGACCGCAAGATCGACATGTGCCGCACCGCCTTCGATCTCGGCATCACCCATTTCGACCTCGCCAACAACTACGGCCCGCCTCCTGGCAGAGCCGAGACCGCCTTCGGCGAAATCCTGCGCACCGAATTTTCAGGTCTGCGTGACCAACTGATCATCTCGTCCAAGGCTGGCTACGACATGTGGCCCGGTCCTTACGGCGAGTGGGGCAGCCGCAAGTACCTGATCGCCTCGTGCGACCAGAGCCTGAAGCGCATGGGCCTCGACTATGTCGATATCTTCTATTCGCACCGCTTCGATCCGGATACGCCGCTGGAAGAGACATGCGGCGCACTCGACCATATCGTGCGCTCCGGCCGCGCGCTCTATGTCGGCATCTCGTCCTATAATTCGCAGCGTACCCGTGAGGCGGCAGCGATCCTGAAGGACCTTGGCACGCCTTGCCTGATCCACCAGCCGAGCTATTCGATGCTCAACCGCTGGGTCGAGGACGACAAGCTGCTCGACACGCTCGATGACGTCGGTATGGGCTCGATCGTGTTCTCGCCGCTGGCGCAGGGCATGCTGACGACGAAGTACCTCGGCGGCATCCCTCAGGACAGCCGTGCGGCCCAGAACCACTTCCTGAAGAAGGAGTTCATCCGTCCTCAGATCATCGACAACATCCGCAAGCTCAACGAGATCGCGGAGCGCCGCGGCCAGACGCTGGCACAGATGGCGATCGCCTGGGTGCTGCGTGGCGACCGGGTGACGTCGGCGCTGATCGGCGCCAGCCGCTCGTCGCAAATCGTCGATTGTGTCAAAGCGCTCGACAATCTCGACTTCACGGCCGAGGAACTCAAGGAGATCGATGGCTACGCCCGCGAGGCCGACATCAATCTCTGGGCCAAGTCTGCGGAACGCGAATAAACCGAAGTGCCTGGAACCCACGTTCCGGGCGTTTTTTCTATTGAGTTTTGATGTACGTGCCGCAAGCTGTGTGCGTATTTCAGGGAGGAAATTTCACCAATGATCCGCAACCCGATCCTGCCGGGCTTCAACCCGGATCCATCGATCTGCCGCGTCGGGGACGATTACTATATCGCAACCTCGACCTTCGAATGGTATCCCGGCGTCCAGATCCATCATTCGCGCGATCTCGTGAACTGGACGATGGTGCGGCGGCCGCTCGAGCGTCAGTCGCAGCTCGACATGCGCGGCAATCCCGATAGTTGCGGCGTCTGGGCGCCCTGTCTGTCCTATGCCGATGGGCTGTTCTGGCTGGTTTATACCGACGTCAAGCGCTTCGACGGCAACTTCAAGGATGCGCACAACTACATCGTGACTTCGCCTGATATTGAGGGTGAATGGTCCGAGCCGGTCTACGTGAATTCTTCCGGCTTCGACCCATCACTGTTCCACGATGACGATGGCCGCAAGTGGTTCCTCAACATGCAGTGGAATCAGCGCACCGAGAGCTTCGGCGGTGCGCCGAAGTCGCCGGCGTTCGACGGTATCCTGATGCAGGAATGGGATGCGGTGACGCAATCGCTGAAGGGGCCAATCAAGAACATCTTCGCCGGCAGCCCGCTTGGGCTTGTCGAAGGACCGCATCTCTTCAAGCGCAACGGCTATTACTATCTGACGACGGCCGAGGGCGGCACCGGTTACGATCATGCGGTGACAATGGCCCGTTCGCGCACGATCGACGGTCCCTATGAGATGCACCCGAACAAGCATCTGATTACCTCGAAGGATCATCCCGAAGCCATTCTGCAGCGGGCAGGGCACGGCCAATATGTCGAAACGCCGGATGGTCAGGTCTATCACACGCATCTCTGCGGTCGGCCGATGCCGCCGAAGCGCCGCTGCACGCTCGGTCGCGAAACCAGCCTGCAGAAGTGCGTCTGGAAGGAGGATGGGTGGCTCTATCTTGAAAACGGCACGACCGTCCCAGATGTCACCGTGCCGGGACTGGCTGGTGCCGTGCCCGTCGAGAAGCCGATGCGCAGCGAATACAGCTTCGATGGCGGCAGCCTGCCTGCTGACTTTCAGTGGCTTCGCACGCCGAAGCCGGAGCGCATCTTCAACCTGACCGACCGGGCAGGGCACCTCAGACTGATCGCGCGCGAAAGCATCGGCTCGTGGTTCGAGCAATCTCTCGTCGCCCGTCGCCAGGAGCACCACAGCTTTCGGGCGGAGACGGTCGTCGAGTTCGATCCCGTCACCTACCAGCAGGTTGCCGGCCTGACCCACTATTACAACAGGCACAAGTTCCATGCGATCGGCGTGACCCTGCATGAAAAGCTAGGGCGCTGCGTCACGATCTTTTCCTGTGACGGCGATTACCCACACAGCCGCATCAGCTTCCCGGCAGGCAGCGGCGTCGCCATTCCGGCGGAGGGGCGCGTGCAGCTTTCCATGGAGATCGGGGACAACGACCTGCAGTTCTTCTGGCAGACGGAAGGCAAGGGGGCATGGCAGCCGATCGGTCCCGTGCTCGATGCGGGCGTCGTGTCAGATGAAGGCGGGCGCGGCGAGCACGGCTCGTTTACGGGCGCCTTCGCCGGGGTCTTCGCCTTCGATACGTCGGGCCGCGCAAGAACGGCAGACTTCGACTGGTTCAACTACGAAGAGCTTTGATAGAGGCACCGACATCGCCCGAAAATGCCGGGCGATGTCGCATTTCTTAATTTAGAAGATGCTTTTAAGTGTGTGTTATTATTACAGAAGTTTTACTTAAGTTTCAGTTTCGGTTCATCTTTTTTGGCCTAGGTTCGGGGCGTGTTCAACACGAGGAACCTCCCAATGAAAAAGCTCGCCACCCTCCTTCTTGCCGCTACCGTGATTGCCGCCCCGCTGCTGGCGACGACCGAAGCGAGCGCCCAGGATCATCGTCGGCCCGTTGTCGTGGAGCGACGTTCACGTTAAGAAGTACAAGTGGAGCCGCGGCCATCGCATGACGTCGGCGGAGCGCCGCCATATGCGCGACGTGCGCGATTATCATCGCTACCGCCTGTCGGCTCCGCCGCGCGGCTATCGGTGGGTGCAGGTCGATAACGACTTCCTGCTCATCGGCTCGGTCAACGGCGCGATCGCGAATATCGTCATTCGCTAAGCGGCAACGCCAATATCCGGAAAGGGCGGCTTCGATGCCGCCCTTCTGATTCAATCGGGTGCTTGTTTGCGTGAGTCAAGGAGCCGCTGCACGACGGCGGCCAGCCGACTGATGGCGCCTGCTTCCGCTTCCACTGCTTGCGGCGCAGCCAATCCCTCGATCGGCGCAAGAGGCTGACATTCCTCGCATCGGCAGCGATAGGTTTTGGGAGCTTGTGTCGTCACGCTCCGCGCTCTCCCCAGCTCGCAAAGGGATCCGGCAGCCCGCGCCACTTTTCCGGCGCAAAGGTCTCGTCCGCTACAAGGCAGCCGTCGAGCTGCTGCCGTATCCAGTCCTCGTCCATCGGATCGCTACCGATGAAGACGATCTCTTGCCGGCGGTCACCCCAGACGGGGTCGAGGTAGGGCGACATGGCCTTCAGGAAGCGTTCATCGTCCGGCCATCGCTCACGCGGCACCGACGCCCACCAGAGCCCCATCTTGCCCGTCCGCAGGAGTGCCCCGGCCTGGCTGACTTCACCGACATGGTGCGGGCGCGTCGCCAGCCAGAAGAAGCCTTTCGCTCTGACGACGCCGGGCCAGGCGGTGTCGAAGAAGCGCTGTAGCTTGGCAGGGTCGAAGGGCCGCCTTTCGCGATAGACAAAGGAGCGGATACCGTATTCCTCGGTCTCCGGCATATGTTCGGAGGAGCGGTGCAGCTCCTTGTACCAGAGCGGATGCGTTTCGGCGCGGTCGATGTCGAAGCGTCCCGTTCCGAGCACTTCACCGAGCTCCACTTGGCCGAAGTCGGTCTCGATCAACCTTGCGTCGGGATTGAGCCCGACGATGATCTGGCGCGCGGCCTGACACTCGGCCGGCGTCGCTGTGCCGATCTTGTTGAGGATGATCACATCGGCGAATTCGATCTGCTCGACCAGCAGATCGATGATCGTGCGATTGTCGCCATCGCCTGCGGTTTCGCCGCGATCTGCCAGAAAGTCTGCGGATGCATAGTCCGAGAGCAAGTTCGCGGCATCGACCACCGTCACCATCGTATCGAGCTTGGCGATGTCGGAGAGGCTTGCGCCATTCTCATCGCGGAACTCGAAGGTGGTCGCGACCGGCAGAGGTTCGGCAATACCGGTCGATTCGATTAGGAGATAGTCGAAGCGTCCCTGTTCCGCCAGGTGGCGGACCTCCTTCAGCAGATCGTCACGCAGTGTGCAGCAGATGCAGCCGTTCGTCATCTCCACCAGCTGTTCGTCGGTTCGCGACAGGTTGGCGCCACCGTCTCGCACGAGGGCGGCGTCGATGTTCACCTCGCTCATGTCATTGACGATCACGGCGACCCGCAGAGCCTGCCGGTTTCCAAGGATGTGGTTGAGCAGCGTGGTCTTGCCGGCGCCAAGAAAGCCCGACAACACCGTTACGGGAAGCTTCGTATCCATTCATGCCTCTGAGATGTTATGCAATTACACATCTTGTGCTGAAAAAGGCGGACTGTGAGGTCCGCCTTCGCCACCTCTCAGCTTTCTCGCGAGAGGCAGTCCTTCATGCTATTGGCGATACCGCGCATGAGGTTGAAATAGAGATCTGGTCCAGCGTCGAGCGTGGCTGCCTCCGGATCGAGCACACCGGCCTTCGCCTTGGTTCCCTCGATCACGACATCGACCAATCGCGGCTGGAACTGCGGTTCGGCGAAAACGCAGGTGGCACCGAGTTCGCCGACCTTCTTGTGGATCTCCGCAATGCGTTCCGCGCCGGGGATCGTTTCGGGGCTGACGGTGATCGAGCCGGCGACCCGCACATGATAGCGGTTCTCGAAATACTGGTAGGCATCGTGGAAGACGATGAACGGCTTGTCCCTGACCGGTGACACGATGCCGGTGATTTCCTTGTCCAGCGCGTCGAGCCTGTCGTCCAGCGTCTTGGCGTTGGCCTGGTAGGTGAGGGCGTTGGCAGGGTCGGCCGCGACGAGAGTGGTGGTGATCTCGGCTGCCATCGCCTTGGCATTTTGTGGATCGAGCCAGAGGTGGGTGTCGAAGGCCCCATGATCGTGGTCATGATCGGCGCCCGCATGGGCGGCTTCGTCATGGTCGCCGTCATCGTGCGGCTCGAAAGCGCCGCCTTCCCGGAATTTAAGCTTCGTAAGGCCCGGCGCCTTGCCGAGCTCGGCGACGACGGCATCGGACCCGATCGCCTCCAGAGGCTTCTCCAGAAACGCTTCAAGTCCGGGGCCGACCCAGAACACGACCTTGGCATTCTGAAGCGCGCGCGCGTTCGACGGCTTCATGTTGTAGGTATGCGGCGAGGCGGCGCCGTCGACGATCAGCTCGGGTGTACCGACGCCCTGCATGATAGCCGATACGAGGGAGTGCACCGGTTTGATTGAGGTCACGACGACAGGCGCATCCGCCGTTCTGCCCGCCTCGGCAAACAGCATGGCGGGGACTGCGAGGGTAAGGGCCATCGCGAATTTCATCGGTGTGCTCCGCTTGAATTGCAATTGTAATGTTATTACATCAATTGCGTTATGCTATAACGTGTGCAATAGCAAGTCGCAACAGCACATTCGGAAAAATGATGTTCTCTCCCGCAAATTCCGAAGCGAAGCCATTGGTCTCGCTTTTCAATGTCGGCGTTCGAAGGAACGGCCGCTGGCTCGTGCGCGGTGTGGATTTCTCCGTCTCGCGCGGCGAGATCGTCACGCTGATCGGCCCCAACGGCTCGGGCAAATCGACGACGGTGAAGACGGCGATCGGCGTGCTGAAGCCCGACGAGGGCGAGGTGGAACGCGCCGCCGGCCTCAAGGTCGGCTATGTGCCGCAGAGGCTGGCGATCGATTGGACATTGCCGCTTACCGTTCGCCGGCTGATGACGCTGACCGGTCCGCTCTCCGAGCGTGATATGGCGGCCGCACTCGATGCGGTCGGACTGTCACATATGCTTGGTGCGGAAGTACAGCATCTTTCGGGCGGCGAGTTTCAGCGGGCCTTGATGGCGCGCGCGATCGCCCGCAAGCCCGATCTCCTCGTCCTTGACGAACCCGTCCAGGGCGTCGATTTCTCGGGCGAGATTGCGATCTACGATCTGATCCAATCAATCCGCAACACGACCGGCTGCGGCATCCTGCTGATTTCGCACGACCTGCACGTCGTCATGGCTGCGACGGACACCGTTATCTGCCTCAACGGCCATGTCTGCTGCCGCGGCACGCCGCAGGCCGTAACGCAGAGTGCCGAATATGTCCGGTTGTTCGGTAGCCGCGCGGCGCAGGCACTCGCGGTCTATAGTCATCACCACGATCACACACATCTACCGGATGGCCGGGTGCTGCATTCGGACGGTTCGGTGACCGATCACTGCCATCCCGACGATGGCCACCATGCCGACCACGATGGGCACGACCACACCCATCACGACCACGCCGGCCACGGTCACGACCATACCCATGCCGTCGGTGATCATCATGCGGGTGATCACGGTCATGATCACAACCACGATCATGATCACAGGCAGCCTGCAGGAGAACGCCATGTTTGACGATTTCTTCGTCCGCGCGATCCTTGCCGGCGTCGGGCTGGCGCTGACGACCGGCCCGCTCGGCTGTTTCATCATCTGGCGGCGCATGGCCTATTTCGGCGATACGATCGCCCACTCGGCCTTGCTCGGCGTTGCGCTCTCGCTGCTTCTGCAGTTCAACCTGACGCTTGCCGTCTTCCTCGTCGCCGCGACGGTGTCGATCCTCTTGTTGTTCCTGCAGAAGCGTCAGGCGCTGTCTGCGGATGCGCTGCTCGGGATCCTGTCGCATGCGACGCTGGCGATCGGTCTCGTTATGGTCGCCTTCATGAGCTGGGTGCGCATCGACCTCATCGCTTTTCTGTTCGGCGACATCCTCGCGGTTTCGAAGGCTGATATCGTCATGATCTGGGGTGGCGGCATCCTCGTGCTGGCGGCGATCGCCTGGCTCTGGCGTCCGTTGCTCGCCTCCACCGTCAATCCTGAGCTTGCCGAGGCCGAGGGGCTGCAGCCGGAGCGGGCCCGGCTTTTCTTCATGCTGCTGATGGCCGTCGTCATCGCCATCGCCATGAAGATCGTCGGCATCATGCTGATCACCTCGCTGCTGATCATCCCGGCGGCCGCGGCGCGCCGTTTCGCCTCGACGCCCGAGTTCATGGCCATCTTCGCCTCGCTGATCGGCGCCGTTGCCGTGGTCGGCGGTCTGTTCGGCTCGCTGACCTACGACACGCCCTCCGGCCCGTCGATCGTCGTCGCAGCCCTGATCCTCTTCGTCCTGAGCCTGCTGCCGAAGCGCGGGCGCGGGCGGGCCTTGGAAGGACCACGTTCATGAACGCACCTGCTTTGACCAAAAACCAGGCTCTCGTCTTCGAGGTGCTCGAGAAGGCAGACGGACCGCTCAGCGCCTACACGATCCTCGACAAGCTGCGTGACCACGGCTTTCGTGCGCCGCTGCAGGTCTATCGGGCGCTGGAGAAGCTGCTTGAATATGGTGTCGTGCACCGGCTCGAGAGCATCAACGCCTTCGTCGCCTGCGCGCATCCGGACCAGAACTGCCACAGCCACGGCATCGTCGCCTTCGCTATTTGCGAGAGCTGCGGACATGTCATGGAATTCCATGACCACGAGGTCGATCACCGCCTGATGGATTGGACGCGCCGCAAGAAGTTCAAGGCAGAGAAGACCACGATCGAGATCCGCGGTCTGTGCGAGGCTTGCGCTGCTTAGGCCACGGCGAACTTCCTGCAACCGTGTTCTCGCAATGATTGCCGCCGAAGAGCTGCTGTCCGTCGCTGCCACAACGGCAAAGAAGCAATGGACGGCCATTCGCGACGAGATGACCTACCAGCTGGGGTTCATCGCGCAGAAAACCGCCAAGGTCATGGCGCAGCTTGTGGCAAAGACGATTACCGTCAAGGCCGCAGACCTGACGCTGCATCTTCTCGAACTCGATCTCAACAGCGCGCTGACCGAATTCGAACTCCTCATTTACGCAGCCGCGTAGAAGATTCCTAGTGCCGTCTTCGATCTCGTGAAGACGGCCGAAAAGAACGTGGCCGGCTTGGGTCTGCTATTCTGAAGGTTATAGAGGGCGCAAGTCGCGCGCGAAACGCTGCCAGTTGCCGACGTACTTCTTGGCGGAGCGGCGAAGCCCCGCTATCGCCGTTTCGTCGAGCGTGCGGACCACCCGTGCCGGAGAGCCGACGATCAAGGAATTGTCGAGAAATTCCTTGCCCTCGGTGATCAGGGCATTGGCGCCAACCAGGCAGTTGCGGCCGATTTTGGCGCCGTTGAGCACTGTGGCGCCCATGCCGATCAAGGAGTTGTCACCGATCGTGCAGCCATGGACGATGGCGTGATGACCGATGGTGCAACCCTCGCCGATTGTCACGGGAAAGCCCGGATCCGTGTGCAGCATCGCGCCCTCCTGGATGTTGGTCGCCTTGCCGACGCTGATCGGCTCGTTGTCGCCGCGAAGCACCGCGCCAAACCAGATGCCGACATCCTCAGCGATCGCGACCTGGCCGACGACATGGGCGTCAGGTGCGATCCAGTAGGTGCCTGACGGCGGCAGGTCCGGCGTCAATTCGCCAAGCGCATAGACCGGCATAGCATCTCCCCCTCAGGCCACGTTGATCGACAGCGTGGCGATGCCGTCGATGCCGCAATCGACGCGATCGCCTTTCTTGACAGCGCCGACGCCCGCCGGTGTGCCGGTCATGATGACGTCGCCCGGCGCCAGGATGAAGAGCTTTGACAGTTCGGCGATGATCTCCGGCACTTTCCAGATCATTTGGTTGAGATCGCCATCCTGGACGCGCTTGCCGTTCAAATCCAGCCAGATCCGGCCCGCCGAGGGGTGGCCGAGCTTGCTTGCCGGGACGATCGGCGATACCGGTGCCGAATATTCGAAGGCCTTGGCGACTTCCCACGGACGGCCGAGCTTCTTCGCCTCGGCCTGCAGATCGCGACGCGTGAAATCGATGCCGACGGCGTAGCCGTAGACGCAGTCGAGCGCCTTGTCGGCGGCGATATTCCGGCCGCCAGCCTTTAGCGCCAGCACGCACTCGACCTCGAAATGCACGTCGCTTGACAGAGGCGGATAGGGGAAATCCTTGCCTTCAGGCAGCAGATTGTCGGCATTCTTCTGAAAGAAGAACGGTGGCTCGCGGCTCGGGTCATGCCCCATTTCGATCGCATGGTCAGCATAGTTGCGTCCGACGCAGTAGACGCGGCGCACAGGGAAGAGTTCGGCCGTGCCTTTGACGGGAAGCAAGACAGGTTGCGGAAGCGGGATGACGGTCGCGGGAAGGGACATTGCGAGCTCTTGCTGTTCGTGAGTCCTGGCATCTTAGACGGAAAGCAACCAAAGGGGGAAGCGTGGTTCGTCAAAGCGACAGTCATTGTTGCCTTGCATCCTGACATTGCTGCCCTGCACGGGGAAAACTGGCGTTTCACCCGCCTTTGCGCTATGAGCGCGACATGACGACATCCAATTTCTATGCCGAGGCCTTGAAAACCGGCCGGCCGATCTTCGCGGTTGCGCCGATGATCGACTGGACTGATCGCCATTGCCGCTATTTCCACCGGCAGATCAGCCGCAATGCGCTGCTCTACACGGAAATGGTCGTGGCCGATGCGATTATTCATGGGCCGCGCGAGCGGCTGCTGTCCTTCGATGCAGCCGAACATCCGGTGGCGCTGCAACTCGGTGGGTCGGATCCGGCCAAGCTTGCCGAGGCGGTCCGGATCGCCGCGCCCTACGGCTACGACGAGATCAATCTCAATGTCGGCTGCCCCTCCGATCGGGTGCAGTCTGGCACCTTCGGCGCCTGCCTGATGCTGACGCCGGAGATCGTGGCGGCCTGCGTCAGCGCGATGAAGGCGGTGGCTGACGTGCCGGTCACCGTGAAGTGCCGGATCGGCGTCGACGAGCAGGATCCGGAAACGGCGCTGCCCGATCTTCTCGACCGGGTGCTCGATGCGGGTGCCGATGCGATCTGGATCCACGCCCGCAAGGCCTGGCTGAAGGGCCTGTCGCCGAAGGAGAACCGCGAGATTCCGCCGCTCGACTACGAGATCGTCTACCACATGAAAGAGGCGCGGCCGGATGTCTTCATCGGCGTCAATGGCGGCATCCAGACGCTGGACGAGGCGGCCGATCATCTGAACCACGTCGACGGCATCATGCTTGGCCGCGCAGCCTACCAGAACGCTGCCATTCTTTCCGATGTCGATGATCGCTTTTATGGCGCTACCACCGACCCAGCCGACTGGGGCGAGATCCGCGACCGGATGATGGCCTATGCCGAGCGCCATATCGCCAACGGCGGGCGGCTGCAGCAGGTGGCGCGGCACATGGTCGGGCTGTTTACCGGGCTGCCCGGCGCGCGGCGCTACCGGCAGATCCTGTCGACCGATGCGGTCAAGGCAGGGGCGGGGCCCGAGGTGATCGCAGCCGCCTTTGCGGCGGTGGATTTCGAAGGCGCACGGGAAGCGGTCGGCGCGTAGCTCGAGCCTGCACGATGCGCCGGTGTCCGGCGAGCGGCAGGCGGCGAAGCTGTGCATTGGCTGCTGAGCCAGACTCTGTCCGAGATGGCATTCCCACGCCAGTTAAGGAAAAACAGGCGACACGCCCTTGCGCGGAAGAAGCCTCTTCGCCGTTTGTGTGCACACGCTCCCCTCTCATCTCCAGCGGCTTGGTCCGCACCTGATTCCCCGGTGTGCGGGAATGAAGCGCGGATCTTCGGAGCGAGTATCGCACCGTTGTCGGGAGCGGGGATGTTTGCGTCTGCGACAGCATGTCCGTGGAAGGCCAACGAGAGCTGACCGGAGACGGGTGCAACTGCGGCCGTGGCGTCCAGGTGGGCAGGAGGCATCCGCAAGTGGCACGCCACCTTGCGAGCGTCCTTTGCCGGCGGGTCCGGCCGCCATCCCAGCAAACGAAAACGGCGCCCCTTGCGGAGCGCCGTTCCATCCTGCCGAAACAGGAAACTTGGATTAGTTGGCCGAGATGTTGACGGCCTTCGGGCCCTTGCCCATGCGATCCGGTTCGGTGTCGAAGGTGACCTGCTGGCCTTCGCGCAGCGACTGGATGCCAGAAGCCTGCAGCGCGGAGATGTGGACGAAAACGTCCTTTGCGCCGCCTTCCGGCGTGATGAAACCAAAACCCTTGTCCTGGTTGAAGAATTTTACGGTGCCCTTGGTGGCCATTGGGATAGTCCTTTTCCCTTAGTCTGTCTGGTATCCATCCCCCCGAGAGGAAATGGACGGCTTTAGCTTTCGCGCGCTCTCATCGAAAAATCAACGCACGAAGGGTCAGTCGAGTAGTTCACGAACGGGGAAAGAACGTCTACGCACGCAGGTGTCCCCCACGCTGCCTTCCTGCCGGAAGGCGTTACCACATCAGTCCAGTCACCGGCATGCAAATGCCCGAGAGCCGCATTTGGTGACAGCATTCGAAGCAAAAGGCAAGCGGCAATATTGTGGCATGCGATTCTACGTACCGGGAATGGCCAAAGATTCAGACACTTGACGAATGGTAACCATGCACCGCCGCGGCTGTCCCATTTCCGGAAACTGTGCCGGAACGGCACCGCCGCGGCGCCCTCCCTTCCTCGGGCGTACCTGCAAGGAGGTGCAATCCTAACGGGCAGCCGCGCCGCCGAGCTTGTGCTGCACGAAATCGGCGCTGCCGCGGACATGCGACACCACCGGCTTGCCGCCGGCATCGGCGACGGCATAGGCGATGATGGTGACATCTTCCTCGAAGGCGGAGACGTAGAGGACCTGCGCCGGATTGACATAGATCGCGTTGTTGTGGGTGTTCTTGAAGCCTACGAATGCCATGCATGTCTCCTTTCGCATTGCCGGGGCAGATATGCCATGCAGGGGTTGACGCAAGTTTAATGGGATGCGGCGCGGCTGGCATGGCGGCCGGACAGCGGACATCTCTAAAGGCACGACTATTCCGGCCATGACAAAGGGCTCACTCCGATTCTTTTTTGATTATGGCGCCCGCGGCTGCTTGTGGGCGGGTGACGAAGCCACCCGATCCAAATTGGGCGTCGGACCGCTTGATGCCACCGTTTATGATCTTCAAGGGCACATTGCAGTGCCTCCCCGAATTTCATTATTTCGCAAGGTTCACTCGCTCATCAGTCGTCTCGAACAAGAATATGCTAGTTACCTCAACCCATTCTACCCGCCTGGCCCGAGTCTTTGGACACAAGCCAAGTGCGAGCGCTTCAATGACAATGTGGACCAGCTTCTGGTATCGCTTCGGGGAGAGTTGGGGGCCGAATTCGTGATGGCAGATGAGCAGAAACGCCATACCGAGGTCCCGACCCTTGGCGAATTCCTCGCCGCGAATCCCAATCAGAAGCCGATGCGCTAGCATTAGATCGAATGTCCGCAATGGGTGCCAATGGCGGCCTCTGAAATATATCTCCAATCAATCCGCGCACTGGAATTCCATCTTAATTTCCGCGCGCATTCTCTTATTGTTATAGAACGGCAATTGTTGTTTTTTGTGATTTTTTATCTCCGGATAATATTTCTTGGCGCTTCTATCAGACAAGGGCAATCGGTGCTATTTAAGCCGCACTAAGCGCTGTGCCGCAGAAAGATCCCCATGACATACCGGCCGCTTCGTGATCGCGTTGTCATCCGACGCGCCGAAGATGATACCCAATACGAGGGCAGGATTTCCGATACCGCATAGGAAGAACCCAGGAAGGCGGGGTGATGTGCATCAATCACGCCCCAGGACGAAAGCGGAAAGCTCAATTTCAAGACGGAAAGGATCGAACCAATGGCCAAGGGACAAATGAGAAGCAACCGCGAGACGCGGAAGCCTAAACAGGAAAAGTCGCCGGTGAAGGTCGAGGCGACCTTCGCCAATCAGGTCAAGGACGCGACGAAAAGCAGCCCAGGCGGCAAGCACAAAAGATGAAGCCAAAGGGAAACGCGCCAGGCGGCCGAGCGCCGTTTGTCAAGCGAGCGTCCCCACGCCAACATTCCGAACCTCAGGACATCCAGCAACGATGAACTCTTTTTATGCGATCTATCGCTTCGACTACCCGCTTTTCCTCATTAAATCTGGGGTCGCAATCGCCCTTGTCTCCTCGACATTCATTGCCATGCGCGGAACTATTCTTTGATCGATGCTCTTCACCGCGACCTAAGCCCACCCCTTTCCGACGAAAAGGCTTGGCTCAAGATCATCGCCAATTATCGCCAACCGCATCTCAAACGCAGTGTTTTTGAACTTGCAGTAACGGCCATTCCATTTGCGTTTTGCTGGGCTGGTGCCGTGGCAGCGGTTCACTACGGCTTCTGGGCCGGGCTGGTTCTGATCGTTCCCGCAGCCGCCTTTCTGCTTCGCTTGTTTATGATCCAGCACGATTGCGGCCACGGCTCCTTTTTTGCGCGTCGGCGCATCGACGATTGGACGGGCCGCGTGATCGGTGTCCTGACGCTTACGCCCTATGATTACTGGCGCCGAGCGCATGCGGAGCATCATGCCTTGGCGGGAAATCTCGAGGGGCGCGGCATTGGCGACATAACAACGCTGACGGTATCGGAATATGACCGCCGTTCCTGGACCGGTCGGCTTAGCTATCGCCTGTACAGGCATCCGGCAGTCATGTTCGGCATCGGCCCGGCATGGCTGTTCCTGTTCAAGCAGCGGCTACCCTTCGGCATGATGCGATCGGGTTCCTTGCCCTGGATATCCACCATGGCGACAAATCTGGCGATCGCGCTTATCTCCGCAACATTGATGTGGGCAATCGGAATCCTGCCCTTCCTGCTGGTGCATCTGCCTGTCGCCTTACTGGCCGCAACCGCAGGCATCTGGCTCTTCTACGTGCAACATCAGTTTGAAGAAACCCATTGGTCAAGAGAACCGGAATGGCAATTTCCACATGCGGCCCTTCACGGTGCATCGCATTACGACCTGCCGCTGGCCCTTCGCTGGATCACTGGCAACATCGGTATCCATCACGTTCACCACCTGTCGAGCAGGGTGCCCTATTACAGGCTTCCGGAAGTGCTGAGAGACCACCCGGCATTGGCCGGCATTGGCCGCATCACCATGATGGAGAGCCTGCGCTGTGTAAAACTGGTTCTGTGGGATGAGCACAGCCGACGCCTGATCTCATTTCGCGACGCCGCAAAGCTGCGGCGCGCGCAGTAGTCTGGTCGAACGTATCGTTCGGAGCGGATCGGGCTTCAAATGGTTGAAGGTCGCGGCGCCGGCCTCCTTACCAGCGGATTTGCCAGATACACTGAAGCATGCTCCGGCCGCTGTAGATGCGTTGGGTCGGATGGCCTGCATTGGCCGTAAGCGGTCGTTGCGTCTACCGCCCCGGCCGCCCCGTCTTCCCCTTCGTGCGCCCCTTGCGGCGTTGTTCTGCCGGATCCTCATAGCTCCCAACCCCCGTCTTGCCGCGCACCAGCGGGCGGACGTCGTCGGTCTGCTGTTCCAGCGGCGGCGAGACGCGCTTCTTCGTGCCGATCGATTCCCCTGGCTTCTCCGGCAGCTGGCCGGCGACCGGTTTTTCTGTGCGGCCGACGGTCATTTCGTCGAGGGAGTTCCGGCGGAAGAGGCTCTTGCCCGCGGGCTCGGCTATGTCGCGGCCCATTTCGTCGAGGTCAGGCTTGCGGAATAGCGGCGTCGCGCTGTCGGTGCCCGGCCCCATGTCCTCGAGGGTGGGTTTGGCGAAGTAGGAGGTTCCTCGCCCGCCCTCGCGGTTCGAGGCTCCGCCCTTCGGGCTCCGCACCTCACCATGAGGGCTACCCGCCGCGGTCGCAGCTCCGTCCGCATCCTGAGGTGGGCGCGTAGCGCCCCTCGAAGGACGAGGGCGGCCGCCTTCCAGCGCCTTCGACTCTTCTCGCGCCATTGGATCGTCCATGACGGCGAGTTCGGCGGCCTTGAGCCGCTTGATCTCGTCGCGCAGGCGGGCGGCCTTTTCGAAGTCGAGGTCGGCGGCGGCGTCGCGCATCTGCTTTTCCAGCGCGTTGAGATGCGCCTGCAGGTTGCCGCCGACGAGGTTGCCGCCGTCTGCAAAGCCCTTGCCCGAGGCGCCTGATATGTCGGCGCGGACGTGGTCGCGCTCGTAGACCGAGTCGAGAATATCGGAGATCTTCGCCTTGACGCTCTCCGGCGTAATGCCGTGTTCGGCATTGTAGGCCATCTGCTTTTCGCGGCGGCGGGTGGTTTCCTCCATCGCCCGCTTCATTGAGCCGGTGACGTTGTCGGCATAGAGGATGACCTTGCCGTCGACGTTACGCGCGGCGCGGCCGATGGTCTGGACCAACGACGTTTCGGAGCGGAGAAAACCTTCCTTGTCGGCGTCGAGGATCGCAACGAAGCCGCATTCGGGAATGTCGAGGCCTTCGCGCAAGAGGTTGATGCCGACGAGCACGTCGAAGGCGCCGAGGCGCAGATCGCGGATGATCTCGATGCGCTCCAGCGTGTCGATGTCGGAGTGCATGTAGCGTACGCGCACGCCCTGCTCGTGCAGGTATTCGGTGAGGTCCTCGGCCATGCGCTTGGTCAGCACGGTGCAGAGGGTGCGGTAGCCCTTGGCCGCCGTCTCGCGGATCTCACCGAGCACGTCGTCGACCTGGCTGCGGGCGGAGCGGACTTCGACGGGCGGATCGATCAGGCCGGTCGGACGGATGACCTGCTCGGCGAAGACGCCGCCGGACTGTTCCATCTCCCAACCGCCCGGCGTTGCCGAGACGGCGATTGTGTCGGGGCGCATGGCGTCCCACTCCTCGAAGCGCAGCGGCCGGTTATCCATACAGGAGGGCAGGCGGAAGCCGTATTCGGCGAGCGTCGCCTTGCGGCGGAAGTCGCCGCGGTACATGCCCCCGATCTGCGGCACGGTGACGTGGCTCTCGTCGATGAAGACGATGGCGTTGTCGGGCACGTATTCGAAGAGCGTCGGCGGCGGATCGCCGGGGTCGCGGCCGGTCAGGTAGCGCGAATAGTTCTCGATGCCCTGGCAGGAGCCGGTGGCTTCGAGCATTTCGAGATCGTAGCGGGTGCGCTGCTCCAGGCGCTGGGCTTCCAAGAGGCGGCCGGCCTTTTCCAGTTCGACCAGGCGGCGCTTCAGTTCCTCCTTGATCGACTTGATGGCGGCGTTCAGTGTCGGGCGCGGGGTGACGTAGTGCGAGTTGGCGTAGATCTTCACCGATTTGAGGTCGCCGGTCTTCTGGCCGGTCAGCGGGTCGAATTCGGTGATGGCGTCGATCTCGTCGCCGAACATGCTTATGCGCCAGGCCGCATCTTCCAGATGGGCCGGGAAGATTTCGATGGTGTCGCCGCGCACGCGAAAAGAGCCACGCTGGAAATCCATGTCGCGGCGCTTGTATTGCTGGGCGACGAGGTCGGCGAGCAGCTGGCGCTGATCGAGGCGGTCGCCGACATTCATCTGGAAGGTCATGGCGGTATAGGTTTCGACCGAACCGATACCGTAGATGCAGGAGACGGAGGCGACGATGATGCAGTCGTCGCGTTCCAGCAGCGAGCGCGTCGCCGAGTGGCGCATGCGGTCGATCTGCTCGTTGATCGAGGACTCCTTCTCGATATAGGTGTCGGAGCGCGGGACGTAAGCTTCCGGCTGGTAGTAGTCGTAGTAGGAGACGAAGTACTCGACCGCGTTGTCGGGGAAGAAGTTCTTGAACTCGGAATAGAGCTGGGCGGCGAGCGTCTTGTTCGGCGCGAGGATCAGCGCCGGGCGCTGCGTCTGCTCGATTACCTTGGCCATGGTGAAGGTCTTGCCGGAGCCTGTGACGCCGAGCAGCACCTGGGAACGATCGCCGTTCTCCAGGCCCTCGACGAGGTCCTTGATGGCGGTCGGCTGGTCGCCGGCGGGTTGGTATTCCGAGTCCATGCGGATCGAGATGCCGCCCTCGGACTTCTCCGGCCGGGCAGGGCGGTGGGGCGTCCAGATCTTGCCGTTCTTGTGCAGCGGGTTGCCGCTCTCGATCAGCGCCGACAAAGCCTCGACCGTGGCGGTGACGGCGGTGCCAGCCTG
>NZ_AKKA01000008.1 GCF_000282035.1 Rhizobium sp. CF122 | reverse complement strand
GGGCGGATTGCCTCGGAATCCGCAGGCTGTGCGCCTATCTGACGAGATCGACGGCGACGGAATGGATATCTTCGAAGCAGCAAGAGAGCACGGCCTCGAAGGCATCATCGCAAAGAACCGCGACAGCGCCTACATATCTGGTCGGACCAGTGACTGGATCAAGATCAAGACGACCCAGAGCGACAGTTTTATCATCGTCGGCTACGAGCAGTCGGGCGTCGCACGCGCCGGGATCGGCAGCCTTATTCTGGCTGCTCGGAAGGCAAATGACTATGTCTACGTCGGTTCGGTCGGAACAGGGTTCAACGAGCAGAACGCCGACCAGCTCCGACGCAAGCTGGACCGGTTGAAACGAAAGCGTCCTACCATTGAGTATACGGGCCGGGGAAAGAACCTGGTGTGGGTCCAGCCCACGCTGATCGCGGAGATCGAGTACCGAGCATGGACGCATGACGGGAAGCTTCGCGCGGCGTCGTACAAAGGACTGCGCGATGTTCAGGACAATGCGGCTATCTACGAGATGGAGAGCTAGTTGGCAGCAAGTACCATCACCTTTCGAAGCAACGTGGCAACCGGAACAGTGTCGGAGAGAGCGTCGTTCTGAATTTCAGCCAGCAGGCCCATGCGGAGTATCCTTCTACGTGGGCGCAATTTAGACATTCCGCCAAACGTAAAGAAGAGTTTTGTCCCTTGATGCGGGCCCAATCGCTGAAGCATCGCTTTGGCCCTATGAAGGGGTCGGATCCTTGATAAGTACCGTCAGACGCCCTGATCGCGCGGCGCAATGACAAGGGTGCCTTTTGTGCGCATGCTCCAGACTCGCCTGCGCATGCAGAAAGGGACTTCACACACACGTCAGGTGGAAAGCGGCAGCTCTGGTAGGTCGTCTGGAACACGATCCCAAGGAGCATGCTTATGCGGAAAGAATGACCACGTCGGCTTGAACACTGACGGATCGTCAAGCGTGCCTGCGTAGATGTTTATGAAGTCGGGAATGACTTCAGGTGTGGCAAACAGAAGACTGCCACAGGCGGGACAAAAGTGGCGGACTGTAATCTTCCCACTTCCCCCCGGTGCCGCGTAGCTTCTTGTAGCACCAATAATCGTGACTTTCTCGCGGGGCATACTCATCGCGGGAACATGGCCCGAGCCGGAAGCCTTTTGGCAATCACGGCAATAACACACCAATGAGCATTCCGGATCACCTTCACACTCGTATCGCACCGCGCCGCACAAACAGCCACCTGCTATCATCACCATCTCCTGACCCGCATACGAAGCGCCGCCGTGCGTTATTCCGTCTTGGACGCATACGACCGCTTCATTTCGACACCCTAGACGAGGCAGCAAACAGTTTGCCCATATCGCTGCTGATGGTGTCTGGCACGCCGTGAGGACTGCGAAAGAAGACCGAATTCCGACCGGCTTCCTTAGCTGCATACAGAGCGCTGTCGGCCCGATCGACGGCGGGGTCGAGGGTGGTTTCGCACTCATCTATAGACGAGATGCCACAGCTCACCGTAACGCTATGGGCCAGCCCCTGCTTTCGCCAATCCCTTGCCGCGAAACCGCTCCGGATCGATTCTGCGATGCCAACCGCGTCTTCAATCGAAGCGTGCGGAATGAACGCTACGAACTCCTCGCCGCCAAATCTGGCAATGCGGCCACACGAAGCGACGTTGCGCTCTAGCTCGTTCGCAAGCGCTCGAATGACCCGATCACCCATTGCATGACCATACGTGTCGTTTACACCCTTGAAATGATCTATGTCGCAGATGATAAGCGCCCCCCGAGGAGTGCCTGAATCGAAATCACTTAAGATCGCGTCTCTAAATCCCCGCCGGTTGAGAAGCCCGGTTAGTTCATCGGTACTAGCTGCCGTCCTGTGTCGGTCGATGGCCGCAGTTGCGCTTGCTCCAAGAGCCGTAAACGGGAAGAACATACATATGGTGATTGTGCTGACAGTCACTTCGAGATTGTAGAGCGATGTCGCGAAATCACTCAAGTTGTCGCTGGAATTCGAAAAAAAGGTGAAAAAGACCGTCCGAACAACACAGTCGAGGACAACAATCCAAGTTGTTGCAATCAATGCTTTATCGATCGCACGGGAGGCTCTTCCAGTTACCACACAAATAGACCAGCCTAGAAGGAAGGCAAATCCGGCATCCGTAAGAAACAACTGGTCGACCAAGCTCGCCTTCCAATAAACCGCGTAGACCAATGCGATTGTGTAGCACGCGACAAAAGCCAAACGCGGGCCGTTATGCTGAAGTGTCTTGAAGTGCTCCATTAGGCCGCTGCCATAGCAATAAGCTGCTCCAATGAAGATCATCCCGGAAGCGAATGCCGCGAAATACGGTTCGGTGAAGAAAGTCGAGACAACGAAGCCTGCGGCAGTTTGAGCGAACCCAGCGGCCCATTGCCAGGCCGGGGTGACCTTCAGACGCCAGAGCAAAAGAAACGCGAGCGCAACGATGCTGAACAAAACAGGCGGAATGTATAAGATAAGACTGCTGTCGCCCATGATAGGCAGCACCCAGAAACAATTGATTTTATTAAAGTTCGATAGAAGGCTAGGTCATTTAACTTAACGGAAGTTGAATCCCTCCAACGACGTGGGTGTCCGATAAGTATCGCCGAGTAGCCCTTCGATTAGTGAACGCAAATGCAGTGTTCAGCCGGTCGACCTGACCGTCAGTGTCCGGGTAGCTTGGGCGGCCTGCGGAATAGAATGCGTGCTCCACATGGCTGAATGCCGTTCACCGTTCCGTCGATTCTCGCCTTTCGATTACCCAACGGCAAGACGCTATTCAACCTTAGCCTGATGACCGCGTCACACTGCGTCTTTTTGTCGTGTGATCAGTCCAAATTGCCAGATTGCTGCTGCTTAACCATTCGTTAACCATAGCTCCTTAGCTATCCGAAAGCGAAACGCCGTCGGAAGAATTTCGAGGAGGACGCTATGTCGCTCGCCACCATGCCCGGCAAAATACGGCTATATGGCAGTTATGCTGTCTTAGTGATGACGGAAGGAAACCTGCATCAGACAGTATGCATCTCTAATGATGCAATGCCTGCTGGCGCAGGAGATATGATCCAAGGTATCCTCCGCTATCTTCATGTGTATGAGAGTATTGCCGATCGCAAGTTCTCAGAGGGCCAGCTGGCATATGACGGACGGGTGTGGATAACCGCTTCTGACATGACCTTGCACTAACGACGGCGGTCATCGGCAGGTGACCGCTCTGCGCCACTTCGGGACCTTGCCACTGATGTCGCAAAGGTCGCGTCTCGACCCAAAGCCGCCCCTACGCCGATCTAGTTGACCGAAATTCTTCACACCGGATTCTGTGGCACGGCGCGTCACTACCTGCTTCCTTGACGATTTACCTTCCATTACAATCTCTTTCGCACATAGAGGAGTTCCGCCATGAGCGAAGACGCCTTCAACATGTCGATCCGCAAATTCCTGAAGGAAGTCGGCATCACGTCGCAGCGCAAGATCGAGGAGACGGTGCGCAAGGGGCAGGTCGGCGGCAAGAAGTTGAAGGTCCGCATAACGCTAACGGCGGAAGGCACCGGGCTTAATCACGTGGTGGACGGCGAGATCGAACTTCCGTAGGCCGGGCGAAGTGATGGAGTGAAACGTCCGGCTACGCCAAGTTCATGGTCCACCCCAGCGCGAATCGAAGCATGTCCGCAATGGGCCCGGAAGGCGACAACGCGTTCGGCCGGAACGCGCCAAAAGCGGTCTTGGCTAGCTTTCGCTCTACGAGCGTCAGCTTGCAAAACCAGTCGAGACGCCGCCTCCAACGCACCATGTTTTCGGCGACGGTTCTCGAATGCGTCACCCAGTAAGGGCCTAATCAGCTAACGCCGTTTTGTTCACCGCCCGGGTCGTTCGCGGACTTCGGCCAGGCTTCTAGGCTGTAAGCAAAACGCTTGCTACGTGCTGTCGGTTCAGCGTGCCCCACTCGCAAAGCGGAATCAAAGCGCGCACGAGCGTCTCGCCGAACGGCGTGAGCGAGTAGTCTACCATCGGCGGCACCTGCTGATGATCATGACGGATCAGCACGCCAACCGCCATGAGTTCGCGTAACTGCTGGATCAGAACCTTCTCGCTGATGCCTTTTACCAGACGTCTGACCTCCGCGAACCGCTTTGGCCCGCCTTGGAGATGATACAAGATCAACGGTTTCCATTTGCCGCCGATGACCGCCAACGAGACGTCGAGGCCACATGTGCTTTGAACATCGTTCATCGAATTTTTCTCACACTTACTTTTTTGTATGTACTACCGCCGATGTTAGCTCGTGTCCATATCGCGTTGTGATGGAACGCCACAACGCGGCTTCCGTCACCCGCAAGAGATTGGCCCCGCTGCCATCTCATAGATCGACAGCACTGTGGAGAGAAGTAATGGAAGACAACATGGTAGCCCTCGTAACCGGGGCGAACAAAGGACTTGGAAAGCAGGTCGCCAAGGAATTGGTCGATCACGGATACATCGTTCTGGTCGGCTCACGCAATTTGGCCAACGGGCAGAGGGCCGCCGAGGAGATAGGGGAAGGTGCATCCGCCATAGAACTTGACGTCACCGACCCGATCAGTATCGCGAAGGCGGCGGAACGAGTCAGTTCCGAATTTGGCCGCCTCGATCTCCTCGTCAACAACGCTGCGATCATCCAATCAGGCCGCTATGCATCGGGTCAGGAAGTCATACGCGCGAGCGCAGCGAGTGTCGCGCCGCTGGACGAGATCCGGGCGGTCTTCGAGACCAACGTCTTCGGCGCTCTCGCCGTCACGCAAGCGATGCTACCACTGATCCGATCTTCATCGTCGGGGCGGATCGTGAACGTTTCCAGCGGTGTGGGTTCACTGACGCTGAATTCCGACCCGAACTTTCCATTCCGGTCCCACTTCGGTGTTACCTATCCCGCATCCAAGGCAGCGCTCAACGCCATGACCTTGGCACTTGCGATCGAACTTGAGAACACCGGCGTCAAGGTCCGTGCGGTCAGTCCAAGCTACACCGCAACCGCAATCAACGATTTCCAAGGAACCGACAGCGTCGAGGTGGGCGCGCGCCCGCTTGTTCTGGCCGCGTTGGACATGGAGAGCCCGACGGGAAGCTTCACTGGGCCGGAAGGCCCATGGCCTTGGTGAACCGATGCCGGCAGTGATGACAAGCAGACACGGGAACGCACTCAAAAGGCACTTGAAAAAATGATTGAGTTCGAGCTTGCAAGCCGCGCTTCGAGGGGCGGAAGCCGTAGAGCGAACTGTCATGACCGCTATGGGCCCGAAGGCGGCCCTGGCGCGGGGCAACGGGTGATTTTCCATGCGAGACGTGTAAGCTGACCAACAATCTAAGCATATGGAGAAAGCACCAGTGCCACGTTTTCTTGCCGTTTACACTATGAAGCCCGAAGACCTCTCGTCTTTTCGAAGACTGCCAAAAGCCGAGCAGGATGCAATTGACGCCATTGGCATAGCGCAGTGGGCAACGTGGGAGGAAAGAAACGCTGCGTTCATCCTTGATCGTGGCGGCATGGTCGGCAAAACGACCCGTATCACCAAGGACGGGGTCGCCAAAGCTGTAAACCCGTTCTGCGGTTACCTGGTGGTCGAGGCGGAAACCGCTGAGGCCGCCGCACGGCTGTTTGAGGACCACCCGCACATCACAGTGTTTCCTGGTGATGGCGTAGATATCATGCCATTTGTAACCTGAGCGCCTTCAGGCGAGCATAACCGCCTCCGATCCGGGGGGGCGGAACGGTGGATGGACTGCAAAAGGCTCGTCATGAACTGGAAAACGGTGGCATCCGCTTTCGGCTGACAGTACTGCTGAGCCTTCGGCCTTGTTACGCCACAAGCGCTCACATCAATCCGACTATCTCGCACGGAATGTTCGAAAGGCCAGCCAACCTGTGGTGGCAGCGAGCACTGGGCTGGCAGGTGCGGCCCACGCCATGCCCCACATAACGGCCTCCGCATCGCTGCATTGTACGGCTTCGGGGCAGCCGCGAAAGGAGTAATCACTCCAGGTAGCAAACCCTGCGAGCTGAGAATCAGAAATACAAGCGTGGCACCAACGGCGATGGCGCACGCAATCAGACCGGTGCCTATCTTCGCAGCCTCAGATATCCGGTCGCAATTGCCACCAGCATAGGGGAGAGCGACGGCAGCTTCGCGGCGCGAAGTTGCCGTTTGCTGCCATCCTGGGAACATCACCAAAGCCACGAAGATAAGACCTCCGTTGTGTCTGTCCACGAAGTGGGCATCGCAGGATCAAGCCGCACTTGCCGGTCTGTGTTGATCCGTTCTAGGCCGAGGTCGATCACCGTCGAATTTCGGAGGAGTCAGACTTTTAGACGCTGGCCTCCGCAAATCGCTGTTGGCGATGACTCTTTTCACCTCGTTGGAACGTCGTTGTTGCGACCGTCGTCGAGCGGTCGGACTCGAGCCAAATGAGGACTGAGAGATGGATCTGGAAGGAAAGCGAATCGTGGTTGTCGGCGGGAGCCGCGGCTTGGGGAGGGGGCTCGCCGAGGCATTTGTGGTTCGCGCGGCCGAAGTCACCGTGGTAGCCCGAAACGCGGCTGCCGTGCAGGGGCCAGGCGAGCAATCGACCGTCACCGCCATATCGGCTGATGCAACCGATGTCGACACGGCATGGCGGATCATGGAGCAGACGCGACCAGATCTCGTCATCATGAATGCTGGAGCGGAACCGCCCATGGAACGGATCGACCGGATTGGCTGGCAGGCATTCACGACCAACTGGAATGTGGACGTCAAGGCCGCGCTGCACTGGGTACAGGCTGCTCTGACGTTGCCGATGACGCCGGGCGGGCTTGTCGTCCTGGTCTCCAGCGGAGCCGCCGTGCAGGGGTCGCCGCTATCGGGCGGTTATGCGGGAGCCAAGCGCGCGCAGTGGTTCATTGCAAAATATGCCGAGGGCCTGTCGGCGGAACTCGGCCTGGGTCTGCGCTTCCGGGTCATCGTTCCCCGGCAGATGTTCGCCGGAACCGGTGTGGGCGATACCGGCATCGCGGCCTATGCCGCGGCGGCGGGTCGGACATTCGCCGAACAGGCCACCACCTGGCCGGACATGACGCCGCGGGCTTTTGGCGATATGGTCGCCGAGCTGATCGGCAGGACGGGCCTCGCCGAGGCCATGGTCTACGCGGTGCGTGGGGATACGGGTGTGACGGTCATCGAATGACAGAAGACGCTGCTCTCGAAGACGAAGAGAGGAAAACTCTGCTCGCGGCCCTGGCCAGGGAAGCGGACGCGCTTCGCCCCGAACTGCACCGCTATGCTGCCCGTCTGGTGGGTTCGGTGATCGACGGCGAGGATGTGATTCAGGACGCGTTTGCCAGGGTATTTGCGACGGCTGGCTCGATCCCGCCGGGCACGCCGCTGCGACCCTGGCTATTTCGCATTGTCCACAATCGAGCCATAGATGCCCTGCGCCAGCGCAGTACGCTCCGATCGGAGCCCCTCGAGATGGCTTTCGATCTGGCCGATATCAGCGCCGTCGGTCCGGAGGACGCGCTGATCCGGCAGGACGCGGTGCGGGTCGCCCTGGGCCACTTTGCAGAATTGCCGGTGCCGCAACGCAGCGCGGTGATCCTCAAGGATGTGTTGGGAGAGTCGCTTGCGGACATCGCAGCGCTGCTGGAACTGAGTGTCGATGCCGTCAAGGCCCATCTGTCGCGCGGTCGGGCAAGATTGCGCGCCATCTCCGACGTGCGGTCCGAGGTTCCGCCACCGCCGCGTCCCGAGGTCCTGAACTTTGCAGCGCTCTTCAACGCCCGAGACTGGGACGCTTTGCGTCGCATGCTGGCGCAGGATGTTCGGCTTCGTCAGGCGCGACGGCCGGAAATCTCTGGTGCCGCCGACGTCGGTCGATTTTTCACCTATTATGCCGAATATCCGCGGGTCAGGATCGAACCGGCTTGGCTGGAAGGCCGGGAGATATTGCTGGTATCAGCCGAACCGTCGGGCGGTCCTTCATATTTCATGCTGCTCGAATGGCTCGGGCAAAAGATAAGCCTGATCCGCGACCATCGCTATGCGACCTATGTCATGGACGGTGCGGACGTCATGCTGGCCGCATCGCGGTGACCGACATTGATTAAGACGCGCTTTCTCGAGGTCCAATTGCGGTCATTGGCTGTCTGCGCTTTCCAGGGGTCCGGCCCCACACTTCGATATGATTGCCTCGGTCGACGCTAACCCATGTACGTTGGGAGAGTTCTGCCAGTCACGGTGCTCACATTGGCGACCGCCCAGTCGATGACCCGTAAACAGATCATTGCGCGATTTATGAAACCTATTGATGTCATTTCATTTGACAACTTTTGGTAATCTGAGTTCCGATGGAAGGAGACGGCAATCCTGGGTAAATAAGTTGATACCTACGTCACATCGCATGTAGAAGTGGGGGATTGATAATGTCGAAACCGCGCCTTGGGGGCAGCCGTGGGGATCATTTCCAATCAATTGCTATCTGTCAGCGTTGCCGCAGCAATTCTTTTCGCGCTTTCGCCGCTCGATGGCGATTTGACTTTAGCATCGCAAACTAGCGCCATTGTGCGAATTGCCAAAGAGAGTGGTGACGCGGATTTGGCTCACTCGCTCTTGAAATGGCCGACTGTCGAGAGCTGCATCGACCTAAGCTCCAATCTCACTTTGGAACCGCAATGGCAGAAATTCCGTGAAAAAAGCGACCTTTGGGTGTGTTTTTTTCGGATCATCGAAGAACTTCAAAGCGAAGACAAGATCAGAACATGGCTTGCTCAATTCGATATTAAATTAGTTGAATCGTCTTATTCTCGGCTTGGCCCTGATGGACGCACGCTAGGTTTCGTATGCAGTAAAGTAAACCGAAAATGCAAAATAAAATGGAATACAGTAGAGGCGACTATTCCATACGCAATTACACCTTATGCGTTTGGATTTATAGCATATTATAATGGTGAAATACTAGACGATTTTAACGTTACAGTAGAGAGAGAATAAACATCGCCACAAATCGATCGAAGTTGATTATATGACTGATATACGACCTGCTGGAAAGCTTATTTCTATACCTTCGTCAGATGTTATTTTGGTCACCTTCAGTTAGTCTATGATGGTATTGAGCTAGAGGCGCAAGCGCCCAAGCTTCTTACCTTGGGGCATTGGGTTGTAGAGCCGCACAATTCGCCGTTCGAAGTTCCAAACGATGACTTCTCTCCAGCGCACTACGCGGAAACGACGATCACTTTTAGTCACGGTGAGTCGCCGGATGATGTCTGGGAGCTTCTTCTCCAAGTTCGTGACGACATCGCTGAAATTGCCAACACGCTTCCGCATGATTTATTTTTCAACAGCAACTCGTATGCCAACACTCTCCTTGCCGCTGTGGGCGTGGCGACGCAGAATTTCATACCTTATCCGGCGGCAGTTGATTGGGCATTCATGTCGAATTCCATCCCCAAGCTTCGGGTGTATCTTTGCCCTCCAGGAAATCAAACTCATGAGCGTCGATTAGTGTTTCGCGACTACCGCCGTCGCAACGACGATGTCGCTAAGGAGTGTTCGTTTTTGAAGAGGCGGCCTGCTGATCAGCGGCTTGCTGGAACAGTTCCCATATGACGGAGATCGCTACACGTCAGAAAAACCCAGTTCGTTCAGGAAATCGCGGGCAGAGCGCTCGGGAGGTTTTAGCGACGGCAACCTGCCGTGCACGCTGTCGAAAATCTGTTACTCGAGATTCTGGCGCCGGCCCGTTCCGGTCGCGGCACCGTCATCTGCGACTGTTGCCGCCGGGCAAGAAGCGCGAGCGACTTCGACGAGGACGGGTGCGGCATCTGCTGCGGGTGCCTAGAGTCGGACGCGCTCCTCGTTGAGCTGGGCGCGAGCGTGAGGGGCGACGAGCGGTCAGCGGGCTCCCGATTGGGCTTTCAGGCATGGGAAGCGTGTTACGCAACAGTCACCGTTGGTATTCGCCGAGCGATCGCAGCCTAACCTGCCGAACGTAACGCTGGCTCCGTGTTTATTCACGTGCTCCGCACGTAACTGGCAGAGCGACCACAATGACAGCACATCGCCGGTCAGAAGCAGGACCCCACGATAGGAAGCCAACGCCCATTATTGCATAACGGACAATAAAGTGAAAACTATTATCGCAATTGTGGGTTTGTGGATCCCGCCGCATTATCCATCCGTCAGACGAACTCAGCGTCGCCTGAAGTTCTCAATCACCAAATCGCAGGACGCGAGATGACCCAGAGCCTTTCTTCCATGACACGCAGGGGCGCACTGCTCTCCGCAGGCGCCGCCGCAGCGAGCATGGCAATTTCACCCACTCTCAGCTTCGCAGCCACGGCTGCTCCCGCCACCAACCCAATCGAAGGAAACAAGACAATGGCATATGTAACCACCAAGGACGGCGTTGAGATCTTCTACAAGGACTGGGGTCCGAAGGACGCGCAGCCGATCGTCTTCCATCATGGCTGGCCGCTGTCGTCGGACGACTGGGACGCACAGATGCTGTTCTTCCTCTCGAAGGGCTATCGCGTCGTCGGCCATGACCGCCGCGGTCACGGCCGTTCCGCTCAGGTGGCCGATGGTCACGACATGGATCATTACGCGGCCGATGCCTTTGCCGTCGCAGAAGCGCTCGACCTGAAGAATGCCGTACATATCGGCCACTCGACGGGTGGCGGCGAGGTTGCCCGCTATGTGGCCAAGCACGGCCAGCCCGCCGGCCGCGTCGCCAAGGCGGTTCTCGTCTCCGCCGTACCGCCGCTGATGCTGAAGACCGATAGCAATCCGGAAGGCCTGCCAATCGAAGTCTTCGATGGTTTCCGTTCGGCGCTCGCCGCCAACCGCGCCCAGTTCTTCCGCGATGTTCCGGCCGGTCCTTTCTATGGCTTCAACCGTGATGGCGCGGCGGTTCAGGAGGGTGTGATCCAGAACTGGTGGCGTCAGGGCATGATGGGCGGTGCCAAGGCCCATTACGACGGCATCAAGGCCTTCTCCGAAACCGACCAGACGGAAGACCTGAAGGCGATCACGGTTCCGACGCTCGTCCTGCACGGTGAAGACGACCAGATCGTTCCGATCGCGGACTCGGCGTTGAAGTCGGCCAAGCTTCTGAAGAACGGCTCGCTGAAGACCTATCCAGGCTTCTCGCACGGCATGCTGACAGTCAATGCCGACGTGCTGAACGCCGATCTTCTGGCCTTCGTTCAGGCCTAAACAAGACACGGAGCCGCGATGTGAAAGCAATCGCGGCTCCGATCTTTTATTGAACACAGAACGAATTTCTGAACGGGACCATGATGCTGTTGACCCCAGAGCTTGTTGCCCTGACGTTGCGAGACGTCCTGGACGATGGCCCAGAACCGGGCTGGACACCACTCTCCGAGGCGGAACTTGACTGTCTCGTCGACAGGATTGAACGAGAAGTAGGCGGCGAACCGATTTGGGTCTTCGCTTACGGTTCCCTTATCTGGAATCCTGAGTTCAAGCCGACTGCCCGAATGCGAGCATCCGCATATGGATGGCACCGATCGTTTTCGCTGAGGATCGAACGTTGGCGGGCAACCAGCGAACAACCAGGCCTGATGATGGCTCTCGAACGCGGCGGGAGGTGTGATGGCGTAGTACTCGGGTTATCGGAAGAGCGTCGCCGCCAGGATCTCCGTGCGCTCGTGGCGCGCGAGATCAAGTACCACGAAGTCGCCGACATGGTCCGGTGGGTTCGCGTGCAGACGCCTGAAGGCATGAAGAACGCCCTGACATTCTGGGCAAGTACCAGACGATCCGGCCTCACCAAGCCATTGCCGATCCAGACCACCGCGGACCTCATCGCAAACGCCTGCGGGCAAGGCGGATCGTGCGCGCAATATCTGCACAACACGATCGTTGATCTTGAGGCCGAGGGGATCCGAGACCGAAACCTCTGGCACCTGCAGGCGCTCGTGGCCGAGCAGATCAAGGCAAAGCAAGCGGCCTGAGGTCGTCGTCCTAACTGAGCGTCAATCCAGCATGACCATGTGCGCCGGGACCTGCTCTTCGAAGAACTTCGAGAAGGATGCGATCCGGGGAGGCAGGGCCTGATATGGGGGATAGTAAAGCGTCAGCCACAACTCTGGGGGTGCCCATCCTTTAAAGACCTGTACCAGGCGTCCGGTGCGCAGGTATTCGGCGATGTGAAAGCCCGGTAGCATGGCAACGCCCGCACCGTCGGCGGCCATGTCCGCCAGAACCTCGCCACTATTGGCGCTGAAGGCCCGACCTGCCGAAATCGTCATGCTGGATCCACCATCCGACAGCACCCAGTTCTCGCGCCGGCTCTCACCGCTATAGGCGAGGCAGTCGTCAGGTGTCAGTTCGTTCGGGTGCTGCATTTCGACGAACCGACTCCCGGGCGCCGCGACAAGAATCCGAGGGACGACGCGGATCTTGCGCCAGATCGTGAACTTGTCCGATGGTTGGGATGAGATGCGGATCGCCAGGTCGTAGTCGTCATCGACGATGTTCACCAATCCATCGGACAGCGAAATCTCGAAGCTCATCTTCGGATATCGTTCCTTGAATCCTGAAAGGATCGGCGGCAGCACTACCTTGCCGAACCACGTCGGCGCACTGATCCGAAGCCGTCCCTCATCGGCCTTGTGCGCGTTCATCACCTCGCGCCGCGCGTCTTCAAGCGTCTTCACCGCGGGCTGGATCTGCGCGGCGAAGATGGCCCCATCAGTCGTTAGTGATACCTGTCTAGTCGTGCGAACAAAGAGCTGCACGCCAAGTTCCGCTTCGAGCGCGGCGATCGCCCGTGTCACGGCTGCGGGTGTCATGTCCAATTCGCGCGCGACCTGGGCGAAATTCCGCTTTTCGGCAGCGAGGAGGAAGGTTCGGAGTGCTTTGTAGTCGTTCATATCATTGTTTCAAATTTGGCAATTCAATCACAAGGAATATTGCAATTCCGCGCGGTGATCAACGGGCCTACATTCATATCAACACTTGAACACCAACGCTGATTGAAAGGCACTGACATGATCAAGGACATCAAGGGACTTCACCACGTGACTTCGATGGCATCGGACGCGCGGCAGAACAATCACTTCTTCACCGACACGCTGGGCCTGCGCCGCGTCAAGCAGACGGTCAACTTCGACGATCCGAGCGTCTACCACCTGTACTACGGCGACGAGAATGGTTCCGCAGGCACGGTGATGACCTACTTCCCATTCCCGAACATGATGCTTGGTCGTCCGGGCGCGGGTGAGGTCGGTGAGACGCAGTTCTCGGTTCCAAAGGGCTCGCTGAAGTTCTGGCAGGATCGCTTCGCGGCTCAAGGTGTCGACGGTCTGGAAACGGATACTGTCTTCGGTGCCAACCGTCTTCGCTTCATGGGTCCGGATGGCGACGCTCTTGCGCTGATCGAGTCCGCCGACGACAACCGCGCGCCATGGCTGGCGGATGGAATTCCCGACGATGCGGCCATCCGCGGTTTCGCCGGCGCTCGCTTCAGCCTGCATGACACCGCAGCGACGGAAGAGCTTCTCGGCTTCATGGGTTACCAGCGCGCCGAGAAGGAGGGCGACGTGACTCGCTTCATCATCCCCAATGGCAACGGAGCGGATACGATCGATCTCGCATCCCTGCCGAAAATGCCCTTTGCGCGTCAGGGGGCGGGATCGGTTCACCACATCGCGTTTGCCGTCGACAACCGCGAGAAGCAGCTCGAGGTGCGCAAGGCCTTAATGGACACAGGGTACCAGGTCACGCCCGTCATCGATCGCGACTATTTCTGGGCGATCTACTTCCGCACGCCGGGTGGCGTTCTGTTCGAGGTTGCCACGAACGAGCCGGGCTTCAATCGCGACGAAGACACGGCTCAGCTTGGGGAAGCGCTCAAGCTACCGGGCCGATATGAAGCTTTCCGCGATCAGATCCAGGCAAATCTCGAGCCATTGGCTGCCTGACAATACCACTCAAAACTGGTGGCATTTCGAATTTTGGACGCCGCACACATAAATTTCGATGGAGAGATGACAATGGATCAATTGGGAGCGATCAGAGCCTTTGTTCGCGTCGTCGAGGCCGGATCCTTTGCAAAGGCTGCAGACACGATGGGTGCGCCACGGTCGACCGTGAGTAAGCTTGTTCAGGATCTAGAGGCAAGCTTGAGCCTCAAACTGCTCGAACGCACGACACGTTCAGTCACAGTGACACCTGAGGGAGTTGCTTACTACGAGCGTGCCATTCGCCTGATCGCCGATTTCGACGAAATGAACAATGAGGCGAGCCGTGGGCGCCTAGCCACCAGGGGAAAACTTCGGGTTGACGTAGGAGGGACCTTCGCGAATGCGATTCTGATCCCTCGGTTGCCAGAGTTTTACGCGCTCTATCCAGAGATCGAGTTGCATCTTGGTGTAACAGAACGTCAGGCCGACATCGTCGAAGAGGGCATAGACTGCGTCATTCGTGCCGGCGATCTGCCCAGCGCATCTCTTGTTGCGAGGAAGTTATGCAGCGTTGAGATAGTGACCTGCGCAACCCCGTGGTACCTCGAAAAACACGGGGTGCCAGCTTCGCCATCGGATCTGCAGCGTGATCATATTTTCGTGCAGTACTTTTTTGCACGTAGTCTGAAAGCTGCACCCGTTCGACTGATTAAAGGCGATGAGAAAATAGAGATCTACGGCCCCATCAAGCTCTCCACCAGTGATGCGACGGCGCATTTGCATGGAATATTAGCAGGACTGGGTATCGGGCAGACATTCGAATTCTTGGCACGGCCCCATATCGCTCGTGGCGCCCTGGTCCCAATCATGAACGATTGGGCGCCACCACGTTATCCTGTTCACATAGTAAGGCCAGCGGGCCGGTTTCCGAGCCTTAAGTATCAGGTCTTTGCAGACTGGGTTGCGGGCGTGTTTTCTGCCTACGACGATGATACCGGCACACCTTAGTGGCTTTGTCCATATCCATGGATAGTTACTCCACAATGACGGGCTTCTCCCATCTCTCCTTTGAAGATATTTCCCACGGCTGATTTGATCCATCGTCGGACAGCGCCGAGTGTGTGATGGCCCTATCCTGTATGGGAGGTGCCGTGACATGGCGCTCGTCTCCTGGTTCGGCATAAATCGACCTATGAATTTGGAGCAACGCCTGTTGAGACTAAGCAGAAGACAAAGGAATCGCGATATGGAACCCCTGCGCGTACAGCGTACTCACCATCTAGTCGCGTCAATGCTCAATGGCCAACTGCCAAGCATTTCGCGGCTCACACTGCGCTCTCCTGTTGTCCACGGGCTGTCTCGCCCAAGCGAATTCAGCCAAATCGCTCCACGCCGAATAGCGTGAACAGCGACACTGCAAACTACCTCAGCGCCGCCAGTCCGAATGAAATTTTCTTGAGTAAATTTTGGACCGAATGGTCGCGTAAAGCAGCCTCGTGCGACGTCCGCAGGTCAACCGAACTTCCAAGTAATTATTGCGACAAAGGCAACTCATTCGCAATTAATATTGCAATTTTGCCCAAGCGCAAATCACACTACGTTTCCTTTCAGCAGCCGAGGCAACGAGTGAATGAAAGCATCGGTTTCGACCTACTCAGGGCCTTATGAGCCGTGTTCCAGGACATGGTGTCCGTCCGACAGGCCCTGCCCAGTTTATAACCCGCCGCATTCGCGGTCCAAACAACCGAAGAGGAAAATATCATGTCCAAGCTCGAAGTTCTCACTCCCGCCAACAGCCAGTTGATTTTCATCGACCAACAACCTCAGATGGCTTTTGGCGTTCAGTCGATCGACCGCCAGGTACTGAAGAACAATGTCGTCGGCCTCGCCAAGGCCGCCAGGATCTTCAACGTCCCGACCACGATCACCACGGTCGAGACGCAATCCTTCTCGGGCAACACGTTTCCGGAATTGCTTGCCGTCTTTCCGGAGAACGACCTCCTCGAACGCACCTCCATGAACTCCTGGGACGATCAGAACGTCCGTGACGCGCTGGCGAAGAATGCCGCCGAGGGCCGCAAGAAGATCGTCGTATCCGGTCTGTGGACGGAAGTGTGCAACACAACCTTCGCACTCTCGGCTCTGCATGATGTTCCGGATTATGAGATCTACATGGTCGCGGATGCTTCCGGCGGCACGTCCTCAGACGCGCACAAATACGCGATGGACCGGATGGTTCAGGCAGGCGTGATCCCTGTCACCTGGCAGCAGGTCCTGCTCGAGTGGCAGCGCGACTGGGCCCGCAGGGAAACCTACGATGCTGTCACCACCCTCGTGAAGGAGCATTCCGGCGCATACGGCATGGGCATCGACTACGCCTACACGATGGTTCACGGCGCAGAGGAACGCGTCAAGCACGGCAAGCGCATCGGACCGAACCCAGCCAAGTAACGGCCTGATCAGGCCGCTCCGATAACCCCGTCGGAGCGGCCTTTCCGTAATCGTGAAGGACAACCCATGAAAATCTATCTCCTGTCTCTCGGCGCAGGCCTGCTGGTCGGCATCGTCTACAGCCTCCTGAACGTCCGCTCGCCGGCTCCGCCTGTCATCGCCTTGGTCGGCCTTCTCGGCATTCTCGTCGGCGAACAGATCATCCCTTTCGCAAAGACCTTGTGGAGCAGGGAGCCTGCAGCCGTTTCATGGCTTCATCAGATCAAGCCGCACATGTTCGGCCACCTACCGAAGGGCAGCGATCGGATCGACCTCGCCCATCAGGCAGCGGTAAAAGCGGAGGAGCGGAGCTGATGACGACTCGTCGATCCTTTCTTGGGGGCGCGTCGAGCCTGGCGTTCTCGAACCTCTTCTCCCCGGCGAAAGCCGCCGATCCCAACCAGACCGGAGTAGACACCATGCATCCCGACCTGATCCTCCACAACGGCCACGTGACGACCCTTGACCGGACCAATCCGAACGCCACGGCGATCGCCATCAAGGATGGCCTGTTTCTCGAAGTCGGGTCCGATAGCGAGATTATGGCGCTGGCTGGTGCCAACACGAAGATCGTCGACCTCAGGGGCAAGCGCGTCCTGCCGGGTCTGATCGACAACCACACCCACGTCGTTCGTGGTGGCCTGAACTACAACATGGAGCTGCGCTGGGACGGCGTTCGGTCGCTCGCCGATGCGATGGACATGCTGAAGCGCCAGGTGGCGATCACGCCCGCGCCGCAATGGGTTCGCGTCGTCGGCGGCTTCACCGAACACCAGTTCGCGGAAAAGCGCCTCCCGACCATCGAGGAGATCAATGCTGTCGCGCCCGACACACCCGTCTTCCTTCTGCATCTCTATGATCGGGCGCTGCTCAACGGTGCGGCTCTCCGTGCAGTCGGCTACACCCGGGACACGCCGAACCCGCCCGGCGGCGAAATCACGCGCGATGTCAACGGCAACCCGACTGGCATGCTGCTCGCGAAGCCGAATGCGGGCATTCTGTACTCGACGCTCGCCAAGGGGCCAAAGCTTCCTCTGGACTACCAGGTCAACTCGACCCGTCACTTCATGCGCGAACTGAACCGCCTCGGCGTGACAGGCGTGATCGATGCGGGCGGGGGCTTCCAGAACTATCCGGACGACTACGAGGTCATCCAGAAGCTCTCCGATGAGAAACAGATGACGGTGCGTCTGGCCTACAACCTCTTCACCCAGAAACCCAAGGAAGAAAAGCAGGACTTCCTGAACTGGACGCAGTCGGTCAAATACAAGCAGGGCAACGACTACTTCCGCCACAACGGTGCCGGTGAGATGCTCGTCTTCTCGGCTGCCGACTTCGAGGATTTCCGCCAGCCCCGTCCGGAAATGGCTCCGGAAATGGAAGGCGAGCTGGAAGAGGTCGTCCGCGTACTGGCAGAAAACCGCTGGCCCTGGCGTCTCCACGCCACCTATGACGAGACCATCTCCCGCGCCCTCGATGTGTTCGAGAAGGTCGACAGGGACATTCCGCTCGAAGGACTGAACTGGTTCTTCGACCATGCCGAAACCATCTCGGATCGCTCGATCGACCGCATCGCCGCACTCGGCGGTGGCATCGCCACTCAGCATCGTATGGCCTACCAAGGCGAATACTTCGTCGAGCGATACGGTCACGGCGTGGCCGAGGCTACGCCGCCGATCCGCCGCATGCTCGACAAGGGTGTGAATGTCTCCGCAGGCACCGATGCGACGCGCGTTGCTTCCTACAATCCGTGGGTTTCGCTGTCGTGGATGGTCACCGGCAAGACTATCGGCGGAATGCAACTCTATCCGCGAGCCAACTGCCTCGACCGGGAGACCGCGCTGCGCATGTGGACTGAGAAGGTCACGTGGTTCTCCAATGAAGAGGGCAAGAAGGGCCGCATCGAGAAGGGTCAGTTCGCCGATCTGGTGGTGCCGGACAAGGACTTCTTCTCCTGCGCCGAAGACGAGATTTCGTTCCTCACCTCGGAACTGACCATGGTCGGCGGCAAGATCGTCTACGGTGCAGGCGACTTCAAGACGCTCGACAAGAACGACATCCCGCCCGCGATGCCCGACTGGTCGCCAGTACGCAAGTTCGGCGGCTACGCGGCCTGGGGCGAACCGGAGGGCGCGGGCGCTCGATCCTTGCGCCGCACCGCCATCTCCACATGCGGATGCGCCAGCGATTGCGGCGTGCACGGCCACGACCATGCCGGAGCTTGGACATCCAAGCTTCCGATCGCCGACCTCAAGGGGTTCTTTGGCGCACTCGGTTGCTCCTGCTGGGCCGTCTGACGAGCCTTAGCTCGGGTGGCATCCAGTCACCCGAGCATCACTTCATAATTGCTGCTTTTGCAATTAAATCGAAACTATTGCTGCAATTGTTGGCGCCGCTGCAACCAGTCAATATCGCTCCATCAAAAGCAGCCGCTCGCGGCGAACATGCAGGAGCAGATTATGACCCACCTATCCCCCACGTCGAACCCGATCCTAAGCGGCCTGACGCGCATCATGGCCTCTCCGATCACGCGAACCGTTTCGCTGCTCGCACTCTGCGCTGCCTACATACAGGGTCCGCTTACCAAGATCTTCGACTTCAACGGCGCACTGGCTGAGATGGATCATTTCGGTCTTCATCCTGCCGCGTTCTTCGCGGTCGCCGTCATCGTGTTCGAGCTGACGGCTTCTGCCATGGTGGTATCGGGCTTCTTCCGTTGGGCTGGAGCATTGGCCCTCGCGGGCTTCACGCTCATGGCAACGTTCATCGCCCTACGCTTCTGGGAGATGGCTCCTGGCATGGATCGCATGATGGCGACCAACGCTTTCTTTGAACATCTCGGCCTCGCCGGCGCCTTCGTCTTCGTTGCAGCGTTTGACCTCACCAAGGGAGCAGGCGAATGAGTGCCGCAAAATCATCCGGCGGAACCTTCGCGCCCCTCGCACAGCCAGTCTTCGCCGTTCTGTGGATCGCCACCGTCCTTGGCAACACCGGAACTTTCATGCGCGACGTCGCCAGCTCCTGGCTGATGACGGATCTTTCGGCATCGCCGGCCGCGGTCGCCATGGTCCAGGCGGCCGGAACCCTGCCGATCTTCCTGCTTGCCATTCCTGCGGGCGTTCTCACCGACATCCTTGATCGCCGCAAGTTCCTGATCGCCGTCCAGCTCCTGCTGGCATCCGTCAGCATCTCGCTTATGGTCCTGTCCCAGACGGGCATGCTGTCGGTCAGCGCGCTGATCGGTCTGACCTTCCTCGGCGGCATTGGCGCTGCTCTGATGGGACCGACATGGCAGGCCATTGTTCCCGAACTGGTCAAACGCGAGGACGTCAAGAGCGCCGTGGCGCTGAACTCGCTCGGCATCAACATTGCCCGCTCCATCGGGCCTGCCGCGGGCGGCCTGCTTCTCGCAGCCTTTGGAGCCGGGATCACCTACGGCGCGGATGTCGCAAGCTACGCCGTGGTGATCGCAGCTCTGGTCTGGTGGCCACGGGCGAAGAATGCAAACGACGCGCTTCAGGAGAACTTCTTCGGTGCCTTCCGTGCCGGACTTCGCTACACCCGCTCCAGCAAACCGCTGCATGTCGTCCTTCTGCGGGCCGCCATCTTCTTCGCCTTCGCCAGCGCCGTCTGGGCGCTCCTCCCTCTCGTCGCCCGGCAACTGCTCGGTGGTGATGCCAGCTTCTACGGCATCCTACTTGGAGCGGTCGGAGCTGGTGCGATCGGTGGAGCCTTGGTCATGCCGAGGCTTCGCGAACCCCTGAGCTCGGACGGTCTGCTTCTTGGCGCAGCACTGATCACCGCAGTCGTCTTGGGTGTTCTGTCGCTTGCCCCGCCGAAGATCGTCGCCATCATCGTTCTTATGTTCCTCGGGGGCGCATGGATCACCGCCCTGACCACGCTCAACGGCGCAGCGCAGGCTGTTCTACCCAACTGGGTGCGCGGTCGTGGTCTTGCCGTCTACCTGACCGTCTTCAATGGTGCGATGACTGCTGGAAGCCTCGGATGGGGTGCTGTCGCCGAAGCTGTCGGCATCCGGTCTACCTTGCTCATCGGAGCCGCTGGACTGCTTGTCGCCGGGTTCATCATGCACCGCGTGAAGCTTCCTGCAGGCGATGCCGACATGGTGCCGTCCAACCACTGGCCTGAGCCACTTGTTGCGGAACCCGTTGCCCATGACCGTGGTCCGGTTCTGATCCTGATCGAGTACAAGGTCGAGAAGCAGCACCGCAGCGCATTCCTGCACGCCATCGATCATCTTTCCATCGAACGCCGCCGCGATGGTGCCTATGGCTGGGGTGTCACCGAGGACTCGGCTGACCCGGAGAAGATCGTCGAATGGTTCATGGTGGAATCCTGGGCTGAACATCTTCGCCAGCACAAGCGGGTCTCCAATGCCGACGCCGACCTGCAGGGCAAGGTGCTGACCTACCATGTCGGTCCCGAGAAACCTGTTGTCCGTCACTTCCTGACGATCAATCGGCCTGGTGCCGCATAACGAAAACGCAAAGGGCAGGCGGCTTCGGCCGCCCTTTCCATTATGTCGCCTGGCGCAATGAATTCGAAACAATTGATGCAATTGTGAGAGCAGACGTTCGGTGACAAAACTTGCCTACCCCGCGAAACACGACATCGCGGCATCGGCATCAATCGAGATCACGATCATGAAATCTCCTTCCCTTCCCACACTCCTGAGCTTTAATGGCGGCTATGTCGACACACTCGGTTTCCTGTCGCTTTCCGGGCTGTTCACCGCCCATGTCACTGGAAACTTCGTGACACTAGGTGCCACGTTGGCGCACGGTCTGGACGGAGCATTGTCAAAACTCCTGGCACTACCGATGTTCTGTCTGGTCGTTTTTGTATCACGTCTGGTCTGCCTGAAACTTCAAAGTCGGGATCGCTCACCCATTCGGCCAATGCTGGTCGTCAAGCTGCTGCTGTTTGTGGGAGTTGCGGCCTACGCACTCTATCATGGCCCGTTTCGGGCTGACGAAGGCGCCGTCACGCTGGCGGTCGGCATGGCCCTGGTTTCGGCGATGGCTATTCAGAACGGGCTTCACAAGGCGCATCTGTCGAAAGCGCCGCCTTCCACGCTGATGACCGGCACGACCACGCAGATCATGCTCGATCTCGCGGACATTCTGGCCGATTCGAAAGCCGACGAAGTCGTGACAGCGAAAGCACGGGTTAAAAAGATGGCAGCAGCCGTCGCGACCTTCGCCCTCGGCTGCGGTGTCGGCGCTGTCGGTTACATGTACGCTCCCGCAGCGGCGTTCAGCCTGCCTGCTGTACTTGCCACGGTCGCGCTCTTTGCAAGCAGCGCAGGTGCCGAGTCCTGAAACCCGACACATCTTCGATATTGATCCGTCGAATCTAAAAGGACACCACTATGGACATCGATAGTGAAGCAGGTCATGTCGCCAGCCTGATCGCCCCTATTCTGAAACCGCTTGCGACCGGGCTGGAATTCTTCGGCGTTGGCGTGATTTTGGTCGGCGTTCTGATCGCAACCGTCGGCTACGTGCGTGATGTCTTCTCTACCGAGCAACGCGAGGCTTACGAACGCTATCGCGCCAATCTCGGTCGCGGAATATTGCTGGGGCTCGAAATCCTGATCGGTGCGGACATCATCGCCACGATAATCGCTCCCCTTACGTGGGAAAGTGTCGGTCTTCTTGGCCTGATCGTGCTTATCCGGACGTTTCTCAGCTTCTCCCTGGAAGCCGAGATCGACGGCCAGTGGCCGTGGACGAAGAACTCGACCCCGCCAGCACACTCCCGCTCGCCGTCATCCTCGCTGCCTGATGCGCGCTGATATTCATCCCCATGCATTCGATCGGAATATCTCATGACCATCCCTCTTGAATTCGGCCTGGATACGTTCGGCGATGTCACCACCGGCCCGGATGGTGAGCTGCTTCCTCAGCCCCAGATTATCCGCAATGTCGTCGAGGAGGCGGTTCTGGCCGATCGGCATGGGATCGATTTCTTCGGCGTGGGTGAACACCACCGTAAGGATTTCGCGGTCTCCGCCCCGGAAGTGGTTCTGGCTGCCATCGCGGCCCGAACCAGCAGGATCCGGCTCGGCTCTGCCGTAACCGTTCTAAGTTCGGACGACCCGATCCGTGTGTTCCAGCGGTTCTCGACGCTCGATGCGATTTCGAACGGGCGCGCCGAGGTCATTCTTGGCCGCGGCTCCTTCATCGAATCCTTCCCGCTCTTCGGCTACGACCTATCGAAATACGAGGAGCTGTTCGAGGAGAAGCTGGACCTGTTTTCGGAGATCGTGTCGAAAGATGTCGTCAACTACCGAGGTGATTGGCGCGCACCGCTTGAAGACCAGCGCATCTATCCTCCTATTTCCGAGGGCCGACTCAAGACTTGGATCGGTGTCGGCGGCAGCCCGGAATCCGTCATCCGTGCCGTACGCCACGACATGAACCTGATGCTGGCCGGCATCGGCGGCGATCCGGCACGGTTTGGGCCCTATGTTGAACTTTACAAGAAGGCATCCGCGCAGGCTGGACGAACGGTGGGCGATATCGGCATCCACTCGCCGGGTTATGTTGCCGAGACCGACGAGCAGGCCCGGCGGGACCTGTTCCCTCATTTCAAGAAGATTCGCGACCGTCTTGGCCGCGAGCGCGGGTGGCCTCCGGTGACGGAGCGGGACTTCGAGAACGAGATCGAGCATGGTTCGCTCTATGCGGGATCGCCTGAGACGGTAGCCCGGAAGGTCGCCAAGACGGTGCAGACGCTCGGGATCTCGCGGTTTCAGATGAAATACTCGGCAGGCCCGATGGAGCATGCCAAACTCATGCAGAGCATCGAGCTCTACGGATCAAAGGTCATCCCGCTGGTATTCGGGCGCATGGCTGACATCAGCACGGAACCTTCCACGTACTGAATATTTTGGCGATCACTTTCCCATTTTCGCGTCGCAGTTGCCCATACACAGTTCTTTGTTCCTCAGAACAATCAATAAGATCGAAGGAAATGCTTTCGTTTTTCTCGATGTTACCAAGGAAGAAAACCTCTCTTCGAATGACTGGCCCCTTGGGTGGGAACCAATTTTCCAAGGCGCGATCGGCAAGTGCCTGAAACTCGGCAAAGTAAAATAGTCCTGCGCCGTTGAACTCCTGCGAGATGCTGGGATGAAACTTAAAGGTTCGGACTGCTTTGTCGGCAAGTAAAGGAAACCCGAAATGCCTACCCAACCGCCCATTCCGAATGTCTGCAGCATTCTTTGCCAGAGGGCTCAGCTCGAACCACTGTGCCCGCGGCTCACACAATGTCACACGTGCAATGGAGTGATTTTTGCCTTTGATCGTTCTGTGAACGAAAGTCGAGATCAGTTCGACCTTGCCAACGCTTCGGCCATCAACAGACAACTCGTGTCGGGTCAATGTCTGGGTGCGCGAGACTGCGGACATTATCGAATGGATGGTCAGAATGTCGTTCGCACGCACGAGGTTGAAGCGTGCAGCCGTGAGTGACGTTGCACAGATCGCAGCATAGGCTTCTTCTCCATCGGCTGTTTTGAAATCTGCATTGTCCATCCCGAGACGACGGGCAAGCATCAGCCAGTGACGATGGCCGAGCTCCTTCATCAGCCAGGTTTCCGACAAGCCGTTTCCATTCAGATGCGGCATGCCGAGAAGAATATGCGGATCAAGGGCACGTTCCATCAAGTCGCGTGCCGAAGTCCCTGCGGGCGGGAAATTCAGAAGGGCTGCGCTCATGATCAGGCGTTTACCGCTTGCTTGAGAGAAGATGTCCGTGCCGAATGTCGAGCTGCGAGATGCCCGACCACATGTTCGGCATCCTTGCCGACGCTGAGGAAACGGCCCGAGCCCCAGGTCCACAGCCAGGGAAGGCCGAGCACGTAGATACCATCGACGGCAGTGACGCCGCGGCGATGGACGGGGTAGGCGTTGCCGTCGAAAATCGGCAGGCCGACGAAGGACCAGTCAGGGCTGAAGCCGGTGGCCCAAATAACGGAGGTGATGCCCGCCGCCTTCAAATCGAGGTCGGTTATCTCGGTTTCGGGCTCCCATATAGGCGTGTAGGTAGAACCGTCGGGTGCTTTGATGTTCTTCTCGGCGATATGCCGGTCGATCAGGGCATTGATGCTGTTATAGACACGGTCGGCGCCGTCGAGATTGGCCTTCAGGTTCGGCTCAAACAGCATCCGGCCGGCGGACACGCCGGACATGCGACCATAAAGCGCCATACCTTCCAGCGCGAATTTGCGCAGGTCGATGTCACGGCCGCCGTCACGGCCGGTCAGATAATGGTTGGTGTCGTGCTTCTTCTTCGTCATGCCATCCTGTTCAACCGTGATGTCGTACTGGCCGATATCGGAAAGCCAATCGACCACGTCGCGACCGCGATAGAACCGGGCGCAACGCGGCGCATTGCCGGTGACCAGGTGCACCTTTCGGCCGGCCAGATGCAAATCCTCGGCAATCTGGCAGCCGGACTGGCCCGAACCGACGACGATGACGCCGCCCTCCGGCAGGTGATCGGCATTGCGATAGGCGGCAGTGTGAAGCTGGACGATCTCCTCCGGCAGGCGTTCGGCGGCACGCGGAATGGCTGGATCGGCATAGAGGCTGGTGGCGACCACCACGGCATCGGCGGTCACCGTGCCAGCCGAGGTCTCGACGCGGAAAAGGTCCCCTTGCTTTTCGAGCGACGTCACGCCGGTTTGCTCGAAGACCGGCGCATCGACCTTCTTCACGAAGCCATCGACATAGGCGAGGATCTCGTGCTTGACCATAAAACCGTGCGGATCCCTGCCGTCATAGGGGTGGTCGGGAAGCTGGCATTGCCAGTTCGGTGTCACCAGGCAGAAAGCGTCCCAGCGTTCGTTCTTCCATTTATGCGCAACGGTCTTCCTCTCGAAGACCACGTGATCAATTCCGTGCCTCTTCAGATAGTGAGAGGCCGAGAGCCCGGCCTGGCCACCGCCGATGACAACTGCACTGTAGTGCTGCTTGAGGTTATGGGGCATTGACGGGTCCTTTCAAAGGATAAAGGTTTCGCAGCGGACACGGTTATCTGCGTCGTTCAGGAAGGGGACAGCGGCACTTTCGATGCGGGCGAGCTGGTCGTTTGCAGATGAACACGCAAATCCATACTTCGCCTCGACGCGATCGCTGGCGATGGTCAGCGCCTTGCGGCTGCGATCGACGAAATCTGCAACCGGATAACTTTCGCCCTCGGTGAAAAACTCACGTATAATCAGAGAGGGGGAATAACAGCTCTCTTCCTGACCATCGGGCCAGGTGATGACAAAGCGCATTTCAGGCATGGGCTGCCTCCTTCAATGTTGCATAGGTGGAAAGATGAGCTTCGGCGACACGGTGCCAACTGAAGCGGCCGACGACCTCCAGCCCGTGGGAAATGACGCGGTCGCGGATCGGCGTTAAAAGCGAGAGCGCCATGGCTTCGGCAATCGAAGCCGAATGATACGGATCACACCAGATGACGTCTTCGCTGCTCAGATACTCGGTGAACGGTGCAATCGACGGGACGATGGCGGGAACACCGCTCGCCATGGCTTCCAGCACAACAAGCCCGAATCCTTCCTTCAGCGACGGAAAAACAAGAGCGTCTGCAAGCCGATAGAGGTTGGGCATGTCCTCATCCGCCACGGCGCCAATCACGTGCACGGCGGCGGCATCCGCCCGCAATGTCCGCAGGTGGGATTGGAACTCCTCCTGGTAACCGTGATGGTCGAGCAGCGACACGCCGCCGGCGATGACCAGTTGCGCCTCCGGCTGGACGGCGCGCAGCTGCCGGAAGGCGTCAAGGATTGCGAGCGTGTTCTTGCGTGCTTCGATACCGCCGACACTGAGAAAGACAGGGCCGGCATGCAGATCGAGCCGGTCGTGCAGTTCTGTCTGATCGCCGCTCCATGTGGGGGCAAAACGGTGTGTGTCGACGCCGTTCCCGACAACCGTGGAACTGATGCCCCGATTGTTCCGCAAGGTCGCCTGCCACATTTCGCTGACGGAGAAAAACAGGTCGGCCCGGTCGATCGAACGGTCCTGCAATTCCATGAGCCGCGGATCGGTAAACGTGTCGATATGATGCACGGTGCGGGCGAAACCGGGGATCAGGCCGCGCTCCTTCAGCGTCGCCAGCGCATTGCCGGAAATGCCGTCATGGGCATGAAACAAATCGAAGTCGCGGGCGCCCAGGCTTTCGAAGTATTGCACGTAGTCCTCGATGCGCTGTTCGACCATGGTAGTCATGTCTGACGCGGCAGGCTCGACAGGAAAGCAGGCCGTCTCGCAGCTGGCCTTGCGGAAGAACCCCTTGCCCCGCGCATCGGGGGCATGCAGCACCACCCTATGGCCAAGCGCGGTCAGCGCTTCCGACAACTGCATGGCATGCACCACGCCGCCGCGCGGATTGGTGGAATGGGTTAGCATGGCGATGCGCAAGGGTGGGTAGGACAGGCAACTCATGCGGCAACCTCCTTTCGGCCGAGCTGCAGCAGCGGCGCATCGGCGTAGTCGCGCACTACTGCGCGGCTGTTGCCGTCGATTAGTGCGATCTCGCGGCCAACGACCACCGATCCGATGGCGGCAGCGGTGACGCCGCGCGCGGTGAAGCGGGCGATAACCGCGTCCACCTTGTCCGGTGCGACCGAAAGCAGGTAACCGAAGCTCGGGAAGGTGGCGAGCCAGCGATCGAGGCTGACACCCGCGGGCAGGGGGATGGCGGAGACGTTGATATCGATGCCGACACGCGAGCATTCGGCCAGCATGATGGTCGTGCCGACGATGCCGCCCTGGCTGATGTCCTTTGCCGCCAGCGCCAATCCGGCCTCCGCGATCTCGGGGAGGATTTCGAGATCAGCCCGCAGCCGCGCGCACGGCGCGTCGGTCGCAGCTTCCCAATTGTTGAACGGCTCGCGGTAGCGACCGCGATGATCGATGGCGGCGATGAGAACATCGCCGGGTCGGGCATCGAAGCTTGTCAGCAGTTTTTGAGCCCGGCCGAGGATCGCGACCGAAAGCTGGCCACGATCGGTTCGGATATTGGTATGCCCGCCGACAATGGGAACACCGAAGGTTCTTGCCGCCGCCCGCATGCCCTCAAGCACAGGAGCGGCCCCCGTTTCGCCATTCGCCCAGACGGCATCAACTATGGCGACCGGACGTCCGCCCATGGCAACCACGTCGGAGATATTGACCATCACGCCGCACCAGCCGGCAAACCAGGGATCGGCCGCGACGAACTCGTTCATGAACCCTTCGATTGCAAAAAGCAGATAACCATCGACGTCCGGCAACGCGGCGCAATCGTCGCCAACGGCGACGGATTGGCCCTGAAGGCCGAGGCTTGCTGCCACCGAGCCGATATCCTGCTTGGCGGCAATGCCGCTGCTTGCGGCTAATGTGGCGGCCAGTGCCTCGATGTCGATCGCCCCCATGGTCATGCCGCCTTCTTGGGGAGTGCGACGAAGCCTGCCTCGGGCGTGATGCAGGGCGGATAGAAATCGAGATCGGCCTTCATGCTCAGATGCGGTTTGCCGTGGATCTCGATTTCGTCGAGCAGGTCCCAATGCAGACGGCGGAACAAGAGGCCGTTCTGAACCTGTACATTGGCCATAAAGGTGTGGCAGCCCCTGGCATGGGCGGACGAGACGGCGAGCCTGATGAGTGTCGCCCCCAGCGCGCCGATCTTGCGGAAATCTTCGTGCACGGCGAGGCGCGAGCCCCACCAGACGCCCGGTTCTGCCTCATGAATACGCACCGTACCGACGAGCCGGTCGGCTGCCACTCCGAGCATCGACAGAGCGACGATCGGCGTTGCGTAATCGTCGATCGGGTCGCGGTCGTCGTCCTTGAAGATTTGCTGCTCCTGGCAGAAGACCGCGCGGCGCAGCGCATGGGCTTCCTGCCGCTCCCAGCTGGATGTGGCGAATTTCACCTGGAATTCGCTGGCGCGATAGGGCGCAAAAGGTTCGAAGATCATCTGGTCAGCATCCTTTCATAGGTGGAAAGGGCCGAGCAGGCGCCGCATTTACCGCAGCCGGCCTTGATGTCCACGGCCTTCAACCCGCTCTCGACCAGCATCCTTGAGAGCGGGGCGAGGATCGAATGCATGAACTCAGGTTTCGGCGCCGCGTGGCTTTCGAGCGGCGTTCCGGAAATCGGCACGAAGGGCACGACGAAGGGATAGACACCGAGCGCGACGAGCTTTTCGCAGATATCGAGGATGGCCTCGCGTGTATCGCCAAGGCCGGCGAGGATATAGGTGGAGACCTGACCCCGGCCGAAGACGTCGACTGCTGCCTTGAAGGAAGACATGTATTTCTCGATCGGCACCTGCGCCTTGCCGGGCATGATGCGGGCGCGGATTTCCGGGGTCACGACTTCGAGATGCATGCCGAGCGCATCGACGCCGGCGTCCTTCATGCGTTGAAACCAGATGTCGTCTTCCGGCGGTTCGCATTGCGCCTGGATCGGCAGATCGACGGCAGCCTTGATAGCGCGAGCGCTGTCCGCCAGAACGGCGGCCCCCCGGTCGTCGCCTTTCGGCGTGCCGGTCGTCATCACCATGTGCTTGACGCCATCAAGCTCCACAGCGGCCTTGGCAACTTCGGCGAGCTGCGCAGGCGTCTTGTGCGCGACGGTGCGGCCGGCTGCGAGCGACTGGCCGATGGCGCAGAACTGACAGGTCTTCGTTCGGCTCTGATAGCGGATGCAGGTTTGCAGCACCGTCGTTGCCAGCACGTCCTTGCCGTGCAGAACGGCGATCTGCGAATAGGGGATACCATCCGCCGTCGAGCGCTCATAGAAGCGCGGACGCAAGGGGAAGGAGACTTCACCCAACACCCGGCCGTCGCGGCTGATCCGGCTTTTGCCGGCATCGTCCGGTTTTTCCACCAGATAGGGGCTTTCGAAGGCAGGCGCCGTGTGCACCGGCACCATCACGGTCATGCCGTCGATTGTGATCGCCTTGTGGTCGGAGGGCCCGGCACCACCGCGCCGGCTTTCATGGCCGGCTTTCGGATCAACGAGCCGGGCTCCGAAGGACTGCAACTCGTTGATCAGCGTTTCCGTCGAGAGGGAGTTCTCCATCGGTCTTTGTCCTTGTCGGTGCGATTTCGGGAGTTGAAAAAAGGGATGCATCCGTCATCGGCGCGGTGGCGCGGCCGTCCATCACCAGATGCAGCAGTTCCGGCCGGGCATAGTGGCCGACTGAATCCATCATCCGCTTGCGCTTGACGATCAGGCTCATGTCGAGATCGGCAATCAGGATGCCTTCGCCTTCGGTCAGCGGCGGAACGACATGCTTGCCTTCCGGAGAGATGATCGCCGTCATGCAGCCGCCGCGCAGTGCCTTTTGAAGTCCCTGATCGGGAGTGATCGAGGCGACCTGCTCGTCCGTGAGCCAGCCTGTGGAATTGACGACGAAACAGCCGCTTTCGAGCGCGTGGTGGCGGATCGTCACCTCCATCTGCTCGGCAAAGATTGGCCCGACCATCGAACCCGGAAACTGGGCGATGTGGATTTCCTCGTGCTGGGCCATCAGCGCGTAGCGGGCCAGCGGATTGTAGTGTTCCCAGCAGGCGAGCGCGCCAAGACGGCCGACGGCGCTGTCGACGACCTTCAGGCCGGACGCGTCACCCTGACCCCAGATCATCCGCTCGTGAAAGGTCGGCGTGATCTTGCGGCGCTTGAGGATCAGCGTTCCGTCGGCATCGAACAGAAGCTGGGTATTGTAGAGCGTGCCATGATCCCGCTCGTTGACGCCCAGCGCCACGACGATGCCGTGTTCGCGCGCCGCCGCCGCTACACTTTCCGTAGCAGCGCTCGGGATGGTGACCGCTTCCTCATAGAGCCGGATGTGTTCGCGGCCGGAAAGAACAGGCGGCAGGACGAAGGAAAAATACGGATACCAGGGAACGAAGGTCTCCGGGAAAACGATGAGTTCGGCGCCCTTGGCCGCCGCCTCGCGGATGGCGTCCAGCACGCCGGCAAGCGTTTTTTCGCGCGACGTCAGATCCGGCGAGATCTGGGCAGCGGCAACCCGGACGGTCGATTTTTTCTCCATGACGAAATCCTCGGTCAGTGAATTGAGAGGCGGAGCAGGGTGCTCCGCCCAGCGGATCAAAGGGTCCAGGTATCGAGGATGAAGGCACCGTCGCGGCGATGGATCAGAACCAGATCCAGAACGTCGAGCGGGTTGATCGGCGTGATGCCGGGGATCAGCGCGCCTTCGCCATGGCCGTAGAGCGCCTGAAGCGCGAACCGGCAGGCATAGACCTTGCCGCCCTCTTCCATGAACTTGACGATCTGGTTGTTAAAGTTCAGATGGCCGGGAAAGGCCTCCGCGCCGAGCGTCGGAAAACCGCGCTGGACGCCGAGTGTCACGCCGGGGCCATAGAGAAGGATCGAGGTCTCGAAACCCTTCCGCTTCAGGCGCGTCGCCTGCAGCAGGTTAACGAAACCGATCGAGCCTTCGAAGGCGACGGTATGGAAGGTGACGAGGGCTTTCTCGCCCGCCGTCGCCTGGACGTCTTCAAAAACCTTTTCTTCGTAATCGACAAGAAAGTCGCCTTTTTGATTGGCTGGCTTGGTCACTGCGGGCATGGATGGCTCCTTGGTTGAAATCCGATCCCCATCCGGGGAGCATCCATCCAATTGCAAGCATCGTGCCAGATTGATTTTGCACAAACAGCAGTCAAATACCGCAAAAATGCATTCAATTATACTATCAATTATGATAGGAACATTCTCGGGGCTGATTTTCTGGGCAGTTCAGTGCGAAAATCGAATGCAGGAAAGTTTAAAATGAACGCATTCAATATGCTATCAATTAGTTCAGTAAGAATGAAGTGGCCGGCCTGCATCGCGCCTCAGTTGCAACGACATTTTTTGGCATTGAGACATTTTTCGTGACAGGATGCTGCTGCAACAATATACAGTCAATGTCGACGAAGAGGATATGGCGATATTACGATGAAAGACTGGCGACCCGACCTGAGCCGCAGTAACAGCCCTCGCTACATGGCCATTGCCGACCTGATCGAGATGGATCTGCGCAGCGGTCATCTGGTCATCGGGGACCGCCTGCCGCCGCAGCGCGAGCTGGCCAAGCGTCTGGATATCGATTTTACCACTGTCGCGCGGGGCTATGCCGAGGCGCAGAAGCGCGGACTGGTGGATTCGCACGTCGGCCGTGGCACGTTTGTCACCGGCGGGGCCGACAAGGAGCGCCGTGGTTTTGCGTCCGATACAACGCCTGACCCGCGCCGCACCTCCGCCATCGATCTCTCAATGAACATGCCGCCTGAGCCGACCGATCCGGAACTGATCGCACGGATGCGAGAGGGGATGTCGGCGGTGGCTTCCAGCCTTATCCCGCTCCTGCGCTATCAGGGATTTGGCGGTTCTGGCATGGACAAGGAGGCCGCTGCTGCCTGGCTCAGCCGTCGCGGCCTTGTCCCTTCGCAGGAGCGCATTTTCGTGACCCCCGGGGCTCACCCGGCGCTGCTAGCGATTTGCGGCCTGCTGGCAAAGCCCGGCGAAACCATCCTGTCGGAAAGCATCACCTATCCCGGCATTCGCTCGATTGCAGCGCAACTCCGTCTCAATCTTTCGGGGTTGCCGATGGACGTTGACGGTATATTGCCGGACGCCTTTGCCGATGCCTGCGAGAGACTGAAACCCAAGGGGCTTTATCTCAACCCGACACTGCAGAATCCGCTTACCCTGACCATCCCAGAGCGGCGGCGCGAAGAGATCTGCGCGGTGGCGCGCAAATATCACGTCCCGATCATCGAGGATGACGCGTATGGCTTCATTCCGCTGCATGCGCCGCCGCCGTTGGCGGCAATGGCTCCTGACCTCACCTGGCACATCGGCGGCTTGGCGAAATGCATTGGTGCCGGTCTTCGGCTGGCCTATGTCGTTGCACCGGACACGAAGGCGATCTGGCCCTTTGTCAGCGCCATGCGTGCCAACAATGTCATGGCGTCGCCGCTCAACATGGCGCTTGCCACGCGGTGGATCGAGGATGGCACGGCCGATACGATCCTACGGTTCATCCGGAAGGAAGCAACGGCACGCCAGGAAATGGTCGCGGCCATCCTTCCCGCCGGCAGCTATCGCGGCGATCCGATCAGCTTCAACATATGGCTGCCGCTGACGAATGGTTGGACGCGCTCAACCTTCGGCAGCCATATGCGCGCCTCCGGCATTGGCGTCGTTTCCAGTGATGCCTTCACGGTGGAGGGGCAGGCGCTAGAAGCAGTTCGGGTCTGCCTTGGTGGTCCGATCGACCGGGAAAAGCTCCTCGGTGCTCTTGAATTCATGGGGCATGCGCTCGAAGGCCCGCCCGAACTCGCTGCGTCCTTCTTCTAGTTTCGTCTGCACGTCAAGAAATCCGTCTCGCTCCGGAGTGAGCGGGTGCTGCGTCACTATGCCCTATCGCATCAATCGGATAAATGTACTGCTGTTGAATGCACTCAATATAGTTTATTGATAGCATACATAGGAGCATTCGTCATGCAATCGGAATGGCCTCCCATCCCACCAACGACAACGGGACTCAGAGGGCGATGCCCGCGCTGCGGCCAGGGGCACATTTTCAACGGTTTTCTGAAAATCCGGCCCGCATGCGAAGTCTGCGGTCTCGACTATGGTTTCGCCGATCCGGCGGATGGTCCCGCATTTTTCGTCATCTGCTTTGCTTGTGTGCCAAGTGTCCTGCTCGGCGTTTGGCTCGAGGTCCAGTACAGCGCGCCATTGTGGGTTCACCTACTGGTCACCGGCCCGTTCATGCTAGCCACCTGCATACCGCCCTTGCGGCCTCTCAAGGGATGGCTGGTCGCCAGTCAATATTTCTACAAGGCGGAAGAGGGGAAGCTTGTCCGCACCTCTCCTGCGCCGAAAGAGGTTTAAGTTCCATTCTCCCCGCCCACGAGTCGCACAGGTCTTCCTAGGAAAACAGGAGAAAACTATGAGTAATAAACCTACTATCATTTTGGTCCACGGATTCTGGGGTGGGGCCGCGCATTGGGGGAAGGTCATCCTCGAACTGACGCGCAGGGGATATCAGTCTATTCATGCCGTCGAACTGCCGTTGACCTCGCTAGCCGAGGATGCTGAACGTACGCGCAAAATGGTGGCCCAACAGAAAGGCCCCGTCTTGCTCGTAGGTCATTCCTACGGGGGTGCGGTCATCACAGAAGCGGGAGACCACCCGAATGTGGTGGGGCTGGTCTATATCGCCGCCTTCGCCCCCGACGCAGGAGAAAGTCCAGGCGGCATTACCCATCAGCATCCGCCCGTCGCGATGCCCAATATCGAGCCGGACAGCGACAACTATCTGTGGCTCAAGGCAGACAAATTCCATGAAAGCTTCTGCCAGGATTTGTCGCTTGAAGAAGCCTTTGTTCTGGCGGCCACGCAAAAGGCGCCGCTGGCCGGCACCTTTGGAGACACTGTCACCGCCCCGGCCTGGAGGAAGAAGCCGTCCTGGTATCAGATATCCAGCCAAGACAGAATGATTGCGCCTGAAAACCAGGCGGCAATGTCGGCGCGTCTCAATCCTCGGAAAGTCATGACCCTGGAGGCAAGTCATGCTTTGCCCCAATCAAAGCCTTGTGAGGTCGCGGCTTTTATCGATGAGGCGGCTGCCGAAGTGGCTAAATAAGAGCAAAAGCGCGCGGCGTGAGGTATGGCCGCGCATTCCGCCGTCGCGACGTCGGAGGTTGAGAGCCGTTGCCGCAGCCGTGGCGAGAACCAGACCGGCGGAGACTGGACGTCGTGAAATCTGGCAAGCACTGCCGGCGTAATCTACTCTCGCCCGGACGTTGTTCGCCTCCTGTTCAACCGGAGCGAACATCAGCGCGTCCATTCCTTCGAGACGGACTACGCTGAAATCGAATGACACGACGGCTCCAGATTGCCGGGCGCAAAAAACCGCCAATCCGGGTCCGCTTTCCAAGACCGTGAGAGCGCAAATGGATATTTCAAGACGACAAATGCCAGGCATCTGTCGTGTGGCCGCGACAACGTGAAAGTGCTGTGCCATCGGCCGGTGGCCATCTAAAATGGATGTACGATCAGGCGAACCTGCACCGTCGGAAAGACGTTGCGGAAGTCTGCCAGCGCAGGCGCCAGCAGGTTCATCGGCATACCTCCCGCCATGCCAACCCTCAACTAGACTTCCAGTCCTCGTGACGGTTCGAGCGCGCTCGAGCGGAAACGTGCCAGACGTCCAGAAGGGGCGGCATCATCTCGGAATGAGGGGGCGGATTGCCTCGGAATTTGCAAGGGTACCTGCACAAGCGTGCAAGCTCGTCGTCATGAAGTCTATAAACGTGCGCAGCTTTGCGGAAAGGTATTTCCGGCTCGGATAGACGGCATAGAGCGTCGCGGTTAAGCCGATCACGTCTGGAAATACCGTCTCCAATTGGCCAGAAATGATATTCGGCGCGGCTATCCATTCCGGCAGGAAGACAAGGCCGATCCCCCGCAGGGCCGCCAGTTGCAGCAGAGTCTCGTTCTCGCTCAGCATCACGGTGCGAAAGGTGACCTTGTGCGCTCCATCCGGGCCTTCCAGCGTCATGCTGTTACCAAGGTTGATCCCGCTGAAACGCAGCAAGGCGTGGCCGTTGAGTTCGGCAATCTCTTTGGGGCGGCCTGCGCGTTCCAGATAGTCTGGCGATGCCATGAGATGAAATTTTATATTGGTCAACGGACGGGCGATGAGGCCCGGATCCAGCCGGTCGGGCGAGGTGGCGCGCAGGGCAATATCAAAACCTTCGTCCACCAGGTTCACGATCCGGTTGCTTAGATTCATATCCAGGCAAACGTCGGGATAGCGCTGATTATACTCGGCCAGTCTGTCCACAAACCAAGGACTTGCGGCCCAAACCGGCGCACTCAGTTTCAAGATTCCACGAGGATGCACCGTCACATTGCCGATAGCCGCTTCCACCTCGTCCAAACCTTCGAGCATCTGCCCGGCCTGATTGAGGTAGAGCTGTCCGGTTTCCGTCAGGCTGACACGGCGGCTGGTTCGGTTGAGCAGCCGGGCGCCCAGCCGGTTCTCAAGCTGCATCACATGCTTGCTCGCCATAGCCGGTGAAATGCCGAGGTGATCGGCGGCGGCGGTGAAGCTTTTCCGTTCTGCGACGGCGCAGAACACTCGCAAGCTGGTCAGTGTATCCATAGATCATCAACATTTGAGAAATGGTTCTTCAACATCGGACATATTGATCAACGACAGAGAAAAAGTAAATTCCCTCACAACAGACGAGGAACGATGATGCCGTCTCAATCGAAATCTGCAAACGTGAAGACCCTGCTGCGTCCGGCGGATACAGCAATCCATGGCATCAGGCCCGGCGCGGTTCGGCTGACGGTTAGAGATCTCGGCCGCATGCGCCGGTTCTGGACACATTCGATTGGGCTCGCTGAGATAGGATCGACGGGCAATGTGCTTCAGTTCGGCGTCGGGCAACGCGTGTTGATAGAGCTTGAACACGTCCCCAGCGCACCGCTACCTCCGCGGAATGCCACTGGCTTGTTCCACGTTGCGCTCCTGTTTGCCGCACGCTCCGAATTGGCTGACGCTCTGCGCCGCGTTCTTCAAAGTGGCGCGAGGCTTTCGGGTGCGTCTGACCACCTCGTTAGCGAGGCGCTTTATCTGGACGATCCAGAGGGCAACGGTGTTGAACTGTATTGGGATCGTCCTCGCCACCAATGGCCTTGGTCTGACCAGGGGTTGAAGCTTGCGTCGGATCGGCTCGATCTTGAGGATTTGCTTGGAGGAAACGATCCGTTCAAGGCAACATCCGCCGTCGTACCGGAGATGACAGTCATCGGTCACGTGCACCTGAAGGTCTCTGACGTTGCGGTAAGCGAAAATTGGTATCGGACCATACTCGGCCTCGATGTCACGTCCGCGCTCCCGAGTGCATCTTTCCTGTCTTCAGACGGGTATCACCACCATATAGGCATGAACACCTGGTCATCGGCGGCCTGCCCAACAGCCGAGATTGGCTCGCAAGGGCTAGCGGGATTTGAGCTGGTACTTCCTGCGGCTGCTGTGAATGATGTGGCAGAGCGTCTCGCCGGCAAGAATTTCGCCCATGTGCGACACGATGGGCTTACGGTACGTGATCCTTCAGGCATCCAGATCCGTCTGCGCGAGACCTCTTGATGTGACACAGGCTGGTGCGCGCCGCCAGCCTCATCGCAATGAGAGCCGGTCAAAATCAACGAATTGGAACGTAGAATGCCTACCGTACAGCTCCGCCGCTACGAGATTGAAGACGGACAGATGGACGTGTTTCTTCCCTACTGGAAAAAGCTCATTGAACAGCGGGAAAAGTTCGGCTTCCGAGTAGTGTTCGCGTATGTCGACGAAACCAACAACGATATCGTTTGGGCCGTCGAGCATGACGGCGACTTTGCCGCAGCTGAAGCCGAATACTTCCACTCGTCGGAGCGAGCTGCCGCGCTTATCGGGGCGCCCCTAGTCATGAAGGGCATAAAGGTCGGCATGGCCTCACGCGTGGTGTGATGCTGACCGGCACGGTTGCCTTCGCAGTATCGCATGGAACTCGGCACCGGTCGCCGGCGGGCTTACCGCAGCGGGCTTTTGCATCTGTGAGATTACAATAAACAACTGACACGGGAAATACACACAATGACTGACCACACCTTCAAACCGATCGTTTACCTCAAGGAAAACTGCCCCTTTTGCCTCAAGGTCCGCCTGTTCCTCCTGGAATCGGGATTGGCTTCGGAAGTCGAAACCCGCGACTTCGTTCCCGGCACCGACCAGGAAGAGAAAATCCGCGCAGAGCTTTCCCCGCATGTCGAGAAAGTGTCTTTCCCGAGCGCGCAACTCGAAGCCGGACGCTACGTCGGTGAATCCGATGATATCATCGCGTTCTTTGCCGCGAAGGCAGGACGTGATCCGGCGGGCATGACAGTATACCGAAACTATGTCGATGGAGTTTTCGCCACGTCGATGAAGCTCTGGAAAGAGAACATGGAATTGAAGAAGGCCGCTTCTGTCGCCTGACGCCACCCTCTTGCCCAAAGCCATATCCGATCTGCTTGCGGCCGCCGCCAGAACCATGCGCCTTGCCGCCTGAAACCAACAAACAGGAGAACATCGATGATAAATTCCTCCCTTATCGTCGTCGCTCGCGTTCTGCTCGCGCTAATCTTTATCTCATCCGGCATCGCCAAGTTCGGCGATCCGAGCTCGACCGCATCCATGATCCAAATGGCCGGTCTTCCGGCGCCATCAGTGCTCACATATCTGGCGGGCCTGTTTGAACTTGCCGCCGGTGTCGCTGTGCTGGTCGGTTTCCAGACGCGGATCGCCGCCGGTGCGCTGGCCCTTTTCTGCCTGTTCACAGCCTTCGTGTTCCATAGTGGCGCCATGGCAATCCCAGGCTTTCCGGACGAAGCGAATGGCATGCTCACCACGATGAACACAATCATGATGTGGAAGAACATCACGCTGGCCGGTGGCTACCTGCTGCTCGCCGTTGTCGGGGCCGGCCCACTTTCGCTCGATGCCCGGCTGAAAGGCAAGTTTGGTCTGGCCAAAGCCTGATCCTGCCCAAGCAATCACTCGACAAACGCATCGCCGGGGAGGCAGCTGCCTCTCCCGTGAATGAACAAGCGAAGGGATCGGGAAACCGTCCTTCCCGCCCACGCCCATGCTTTTTCACTTCCAGCGCCTCCAATACCGAACGCCTGAGTGACTGAATGCATTCTGGAGACCCACAATGAAAGCCGCACTTCTCAAATCCTACGGCGACGTCGATCAATTCGAAATCAGCGAGATTCCCACGCCAAAGCCTGGACAGGGCGAAGTCCTGATCAAGATCGAGGCGTCCGCGGTCAATCCTTTCGATATCGTTCTCCGCCAGGGCTACATGGCACAGTTCATACCACTCCCGCTGCCGGCAGTGCTCGGCGGAGACGCCGCCGGCACCATCTTCGCGCTTGGCGAGGGGGTGACCGGCTTTGTGGTCGGTGACCGGGTCGTCGCTGATTTCGCGGCAAACGGCAAAGGGGCGCATGCAGAATACGGTGTGGTTCCAGCCACATCTGTCGCCAAGCTGCCCGCCACTCTCAGCTTTGAGCAGGGTGCGTCGCTGGTCAAGGCAGGGCTTACCGGGCGGCAGACGGTTGACGCCCTGGGCGTCAAGGCTGGCGACACGGTGCTGGTCTCTGGCGGCCTCGGAACGGTTGGCCGTGCCGCTATCCAATATCTCAAGGAGATCGGCGCCAAGCCGATTGCCGGCGTCCGGCCCGAGCGGCTCAATGAGGGCCGTGAAGTAGCTGGAGATGCGCTTGACATCACGGCTCCTGCAGCAAGCGCCAGCTTCGACTATGCGATCAGTGCAGCTGGCCCTGTGGCAGGAAATCTCATCGGCCATGTTCGCGACGGCGGCAAGGTCGCCAGCATCGTTCCAGTGCCGGAGGGCGCCAATCCCGGAAATCGGGTGACCATAGAGGAAATTTTCCATCGCGCCGACGCGGCTACGCTCGATGCGGTACTGGCTGCCGCGGTCAGCGGATCGCTGGTGATCCCGATTTCCCAGACCCTGACCCTGGATCAGATCGCTGCGGCCCAGAACGCGGTAGCAGCAGGCGTTCCAGGGAAAGTCGTTCTCAAACACTGAGACGCCGACGCGACCCCGCCATGCATGACTGCCCGACCCGAATTGCCTCCACAGCTTCTCCGCCGTCGCCCAACCGATACCGGGAAGGCGCTTGTCGGTGGCCAGATGCCGGATGATCGCCCTGCCTTTTGTCACCAGCGGCAGCGACACTTCGGCATGGAGCTGGGGGCCGTATTCCGGATGGGTCTTGATGGGGCCAGTGACGCGCCAGGTCCGGTGCGAGCTGCCGGTACAGGGTGTCGATCCTGAGCAGCCTGGTTTCCATTCTGGAAGCGCGAGCGCAGGACGCGTTTCCAGAAAAGCGGAGCATGTCGGTCACGAAGCTGACGGCGGATGTCCAGGTCGATGTCTTATCGACATTGGTGACGGCGGCCTCGTTGCGGAGCTGCGCCAGAAAGCCGACCAGGCAGTCCTCAAGCGCGTCGGCGTCGGCCTCGGCGATCAGGCGGTCGAGGCAATCGCTCCCACGCTGGCGCTGGACGGCGTCATAGAGACGATCCAGAGCGGACAGATGTTTACGGCGCGTCGAAGGCGCCAGCGACGTTTTTATTACGTCGCTCCAGATCGTCGCCCAGAACCGAGGGATCCCGGACGAAACGACGTTGACCAAACCAGCCGCCGCTGGCGGCAACGATATCGAACTGAGATTAAGTGGCATGTTTCGTAGCAGATGAAAGGGCGCGCTGCACTTCGATGTAGCGCAAGAACGCAACAGCCAAATGACCTTTCACGACGGTTTCGGAAGGTTGCCTAAAAGGTCATTAGGATCGAGAAAGCAACACTGCCCAAATGACCGTCGAGTTCCATAAGTTATCTTATCTGACTTCTGGGTGTAAGGGCTATTTAGTAATGCGACAGTTGGGCCAGTTAGAGATGCGACAGTCTCGCCTCTCGACGCACTGGTCAAAGCCAACGTTGGGAGCAAGGATGGCGACCTTCAGCCTGGTCGAGACCATGAGCGGTCGGAGTCGTCATGCCCTGTTTGATCACCATGTCGCAGAAAGAATTGCATCGCCTCGAAGTCATTCAGAAGATCCGTGATCGACGCCTAAGTGTTGTCCAAGCCGCCGAGCTGCTTGGACTCAGCCGAAGTCAGCTGCACAGGCTGCTGCAGGCCTATGACCATTCCGGTGCGGCCGGCCTGATTTCGAAGAAGCGATCGAGACCAAGCAATCGGCGCCACAGCGAGGCGTCAGGAATGGCGGCGAGGATCTGCTTCACGGTGTCCTGCGCTTCCGTGATCTTGCCCAACTGTGCGTAGCTCGCGGCCATGAAGACCAGCGAATAGCTCGGCATCGGCTCCGGCGCCCGTTTGGCGGCCTCGATGGATTTCTCATAGTCCTTGACGGCGAAATACGCCCAACTGAGAAAGGCAAAGCGGTACATCGCCTCGGGATCTTGCGGCGTGATGTCCTTGAGCGCCGCGATCGCGATTTCCGGCTTGCCGGCTTGGACAGGGATGTTTCCTTCGCCGATGATTGGCGCCAGATCATTCGGCATGAGGCGACGCACCAGATCAAGCTCGTCCATCGCCTTGTCGAAATCCCTTTTGTAGATGGCCAGCAGATCCGCCATCAGCCAATGGCCAAGCCCCTTCCCAAGAGGAGGGAGATTGCCCGCAAGACCTTCCTGTGCATAGCGGAACGCCGTCTCCAGATCCTTCGGATCGGAACTCCAGCCTCCAATGTATCGCTGGTCGTACCCCCAGCCCAGCTTGATCTTCAACAGCGCAGAATCCGGAAATTTGGCGAGCCCCTCCGCCCATGCTTGAATGGCACGTTCGTTATCTTCCTTTGTGAAGCGCTCGTAAAAATAATGGCCTCGGAAACAATCAACTGCGCAACAATTCGAACTGGTCGCCGCTCTTTCGGACGCTGCCCTCGACGATGTAGCGAACGCCCAGTTCTTTGCCGATCTGCCTAGCGTCAACATGTGCTAACCGAAAAAGGCCTGCTGTTGTGGCTAGGCTGTAGTTGCCCGTGACGTTGCTCGCCGTCAGGCAGCCATGGAAGACATTAGCAGCGCTGGTGCCGGTAGTTACGACACCGCGTCCCGCGTTGCTCGAAAAGTCGCCCGACACGTTCATCCGCGAGCAGTTGTTGCCGTAGAAGCCGTGGCGCGAGTAGCCGCTGCCGTTCAGCCCTACACCGCGGAACGTTGTGACGTAGGCACGAAATAGAGGCGGGACGTTGCTTCGGCCATGTCAAAGGCGCTGGATGCGTAAATGTGGTCGACGTTGAATTCAGGGGCTCATCAAATCAATGATGCCATCATGGGAAGCTCAAGTCCAAACCGACCATCCTGCTAAGGACGAAAGTGAAGAGTCCCACGCATACGAGCAATAAGACGAAGACTGCGGCCATCTTGCCGCCCGTGCGTAGCACCGCGCCTCTCTCCCCATTCTCCCCTTGATCGTAATGCCACTTGATGGCGAAATACATGCCCGTGCCTAACACGAGAAGCTTGAACGGAAGGAAGAAGGCAATGAACCAATCCATTTTGAACATTCCCAGGTATTAGTTGACACAACACTATTCACTCGTGAGGAGCACTACCTCACGACTTCGGCCGAACGTAGTCGTGGTCGATCTTTCCCTCTTCCGCCTTGAAGAAGAACTGGCTGTTGATGAGCCAGCCCTTCAGCGGCCGGAGAGGCAAAAGACAAGCTAGAAGTACCAGCGGGAGGGACGTGAATAGGTGCACCCACATCGAGGGGGAATAGGCGACCTCGATCCAGCATGCCACTGCCACTGCCGGTACGCATGTGAAGCAGATTACGAAGAACGCGGGGCCATCCGCTGGATCGGCGAAGGAGTAGTCGAGGCCACAAACTTCGCATTTGGGCTTCACAGTAAGAAAGCCGTCGAAAAGGTGCCCTTGTCCACATTGGGGGCACAGACCACGCAGGCCCGTTTGTATGGGCGGCAATGGAGGCCATTCCGTAGTCATTGCGTCATCTTTCCAAGATTGATTGAATGCATTTATACATACAAATATCCATTCAAGTGCTCCATCTTACAAATTGTCGCAGAGTTTGCTCCGGCCCGAACGAGGCCTCCAAGACCGTGCCAGAGCGCCTCAGCGAATCTCCAGTCAGTCGTTCGATCTCAATGAACGTGCGATAGCTGCCATGCAGCTTCATGAACGCTATGATGGCTTCGAGTTTCGGCTTCCTGTTCATCCAGGCTTCAATTTGCTTGACAAGCAGGCTAGTTCGCCATCCATATAATATCCATATATTTGTTTAATTGAATGGACAATCGATGACTTCTACATCTTGGACACCTCAGCTTGCCACCCGTGAGGGACCCATTTATTTGTCGATTGCGGATGCTTTGGCGGAGGACATCGCAAGCGGTAGATTGGCCGAAGGGGTGAGGCTTCCAACGCAGCGCAAACTTGCTGACGACCTTGGCATCGACTTCACCACAGTCAGCCGAGCCTACTCGGAGGCCCGCAGTCGTGGCCTGATTGAAGGCAAGGTGGGTCAAGGGACATACGTGCGATCAAAGCGCGGTGCGCGCCCAACACAGCAGCCCTCTGGCGTCGTCGACATGAGCATGAACCTGCCGCCGAGGTTTCTCGATCCCGTCCTTGAACAGAGAATGTGGGATGGCGCGAAAGAGCTTCAGGAACAGGGCTTGGACCTCCTGCTAAGGTACCAGGAACCCGGCGGCATCATGGAGGATCGTATCGTCGCCGCGTCCTGGCTCTCAAGACGGATTCCAGGGATACCGGCTGATCGAGTGGTAGTCGCCTCAGGCGCGCAGGGAGCGCTTCACGCCATTCTCAGCGTGCTGACAGAACCCGGCGATGTCGTCTGCGCGGAAGAACTCACCTACCCTGGATTCCGCTCGATCGCATCTCATCTCAGGGTCAAATTGGCTCCGATCGCAATGGACGATCATGGGCTTGTTCCGGGCGCCTTTGCGCAGGCATGCAAGGAGACGAAGCCGAAAGCGCTCTATTGTATGCCAACGCTTCAAAATCCGACGACACGGACATTGTCCGTTCAGAGGCGGCACGATCTCGTAAACATTGCGCGGACGTATGGCGTGCCGATTATCGAGGACGATGCGTATAGCGGCCTTGTCTCGGCCCCGCCACCGCCACTTGCAGCGCTGCTGCCCGAGGCGGTCTATCATGTGGCCAGCTTATCCAAGTGCCTGTCTCCCGCCCTTCGGGTCGCATATGTCGCCGTACCGGAAGGTCGTACGCATCGGGTGGCCAACGCGATCCGCGCCTCGGCGTCAATTGTTTCTCCGCTCACGAGCGCTCTAGCGTCTCAATGGATAGAGACGGGAGTAGCGGATGTTGTCAGAGGCGAAATAGTCAAGGAGACTGGGAAGCGCCTGGACGCCGTCAAGGCGATCCTTCCGTTCGATTTTGAATCCTCTCCGGGCGGCTTCCACGTGTGGCTGAAGGTTCCCGAGCCTTGGACGCGAGGCGAACTGGTTTCCAGATTGCGTTCGATAGGGATCGGTATCGTAACCAGCGACGCCTTTGCAATTGCGTCCGCGCCCGAAGCCATACGACTTGCGCTTGGCGCTCCGTTGAACCTTGAGGAGCTTACACGCGCCCTCCGAATTTTGGCGGACCTTCTAGCCCAGCAGCCCGCGATTTCCACAATGGTAGTCTGACCATTCAGCCGGCAACCCGTACTGGCCCCTCCTCGGCCTGCTCACTAGGAGCCCTGCGGGGCTAATGATGGGTGTCCAACAGCGGCTGGGCGTCGTCCAAGTTACCGTTGCTGACAGCATCGTATGTATTAAGGCTCCTGCCGCCCCCGCGCGTGCCGTACGCAGTCAACTGAACCAATATTGCTCGAGCGCGCTCCACCGCGGTTTCTTCGTCCAGATACGCGCCGTCGGCAACGTGTACCGTGACCGCGTCGCCGTCATCGCCGACGAAGTCGATCCGCCAGCCGGCGTTTTCATGGGCTACCTTGGTGTTTGTCAGATGCATGATATCACCCGGCCTTTCGCCCTTTGAGGACGGCTTGAATGCTCTTCTTCAAAGCGTCCACGATATTGACGACGTTCGATGCGGGCGCTGCGCTGCTTTGCCCTTTGCCGTCTTCTCGGGCTTCAGTAGCTTCTTCTTCTCCTCGATCAGCTTCAGCAGGCTGGTCTGGATCGGGTCGCTGACCATGTTTGTCGACCAGCGGGCCGACTTCTGCTTGATGAGTTTCTGGACAAGGGGAACGAGATCGGGATCGGCTTCGACCTCGATGTCCTCGAAGTAACCCTCTTCCGGCCGTACCTCGTCGCCGAAACGCAACGACCACAGAACAATGCCTTCGTCGCGGGGTTCGAGGATGACGGCACGCTCGCGGCGGCCCATGACGAGCTTCGAAACGCCAACGACCTTGTCCGCCTTCATCGCGTCCCTAGTGACGGCAAAAGCTTCGTTCCCGACCGCGTCGTCAGGCATCAGATAGTGCGGCTTCTCCAGGTAGACCCACTCGATGCTGTCGGCCAATACCCGGCGGTTACCGCTTTTGTGCTGGGCCAACATCGCCGGATCGCGTCTACTGCGATCACCACCACAACATTGTGACCGCCGTGGACCCTCGTCGAGCCCGTTCGGGTCTCCATTTCCCTCAACGACGCGCCGCTTAGGTTACGTTTTGGTGGGATGAGCCGTCCGCGCCCTGGCGGCGGGCGTCGCTCCGCCGTCTATCAATGTCGGCCCACAAATCTCTTTTGCAATTCGGCGACCCAATTTCAGTCAAGGAAGCGCTACGTGTCAGACTTGACGACAGCCTCAGCGAAATCGGGCACTTCCAGACCTTGGCGCACCTGGGTATCAAGAGCCTGCTCGGCCCGTGGGGCGCCATATAGCAAAAGCGTTGCCCTCCGTAAGAACTAGCGTCCGCCCTCTCCGTGTTATATATGGACTATCGACGCCGACCTCGACGCTGTCCTAAGGCCGACCGCGATTTCAGCATGCCCAGGGACGTATGTGCCGCATATGGGCTCAAGCCCTCCGCCCGCACTTCCGTTGTAGATTGACCCGCAAGGAGGGATCAGCATGTCAGAACGTCTCAACATAGGCCCGCTGCAACCTGGCGAAACGGCGCCCAATGTCGTGCTCGACGCGATTACCCGCGAGGGCAAGATCGCCATCGACGATTTCCGAGGCGAGAAACCACTGCTGGTTGGGCTGTATCGAGGTCTCCATTGTCCTTTTTGCAGGCGCCATATCACCATGCTTTTGCAACTCACCCCAGCCCTCAAAGAGAAGGGCATCGAAAGCCTGACAGTGGTCAACACGCCCATGGAGCGGGCGCGCCTCTATCTGCGGTACAATCCGATGCTCGGCCTGCTCGCGGCATCCGATCCGGAGCGGACTTCACACCGCGCCTTTGGATTGCCGAATATGCAGATCACCGAAGACGAGAGCGCATGGCCGCAAAAGGTTTCGATGAGCGATGTGAAGTCGATGCGGGTCGACTTGCCGGGCGAGATGCCGGAACCGATGGACCCGTTTGCGGCGCTCGAATATCTGAACAAGAAGGACAGCTACGATATCACGGAAGCGGATCAACAGATGATGGCCACCGGCATGGGGCAGCTCGTCGGCCATTTCTTGCTGGACCGCGATGGCGTCGTTCGCTGGACTTCCAACGAGGTATTCGATGGCGGCCTATTCGGCGCCCCGAACACTCAGGAACTGATGTTGGCGGCGTCACAAATCGGAAGGTAAGGCGCAGCTTCGGTAGTGGGGCTGGGCGCTTCGACCGTTGCTATCGATATTGACGTCCGCTACGGAACGGGCTGGCAAGCTGTCTCGCCAGAGGTCATGGGCCTGCTCCACGGCCAAAATTGCGTTCGGGAGGAGTCCTCCAGAGAGAACTACAGAAAACTTCACGCTTTCGATCGCGTGATCTCTTATCGACAGGATTTCCGCTCTGCCGAACGTCGAACTCCATGTCGGGTGCGAGATCACGTCGCTGGCCGAAGACAGCCAGTCAGGCCTCGAGGCTACGATGGAAGACCTGACGGAAAAGACGGAACGAGTCTTCAAGCTCAGGCGGGTTTTCATGTTCATAGGAGCGGACCCCAATACTTCTTGGCTTCCGCCCGCCATCGAGGTCGACGACAAGGGGTTTGTCAAAGCCGGAGCGCCATTTGACGTGAAATCAACGGCCATCGCGGGGCGGCCCTCCATGTCGTTGGAAACAAGCGTTCCCAATGTCTTTGGTCCTTGTACACATCGGTGGATGTTCTTGCGATGACCTTGATGTAAGGTGATCGTGACAAACCGGCGATGAGGTCCTCTGTCGTTCTGTCGGCAAAATACTGCAGCGATGTGTCTCCGCTCATGTTCGAGAGCGGCAGAACTGCCAGCGTCGCCGGACCGGTGGGAAGGCTGGGCCGCTGATAGAAATACCAGGCTCCGATGCCAGCGAGGATGACGGCGAGGAAACACAGGGCCAGGGCGGCGAAGGCGCTCCCTCGGCCCCGCGCCAGCATCGGCTGCCGAACTGCTCGACCTCAGTCGAAGTCAGATGCACAGGCTGCTGCAGGCCTATGACCAGGATGGTCCAGCCGGCCTGGTTTCGAAGAAGTGATCGAGACCAAGCAATCGGCGCCACAGCGAGGAGTTTCGCAATGCGGCGCTGGACTTGATCCCGCTTGACTACAGAATCTCCCAACGCCCTGATTTTATTGGTGATCGTTCACAGTTCGGGCATTGGGAGGGCGATCTCCTGATCGCCCGGCGTGAACTCGGAGATACCAACGTCACCTCGCTCGTCGAGCGCAAGAGCCGCTATACGGTGATGATCAAGAACCGCAGCCGGCACTCGCGGCCAATCATTGACAAGATCATCGATGCGTTCTCACCTTTGCCGGCCTTCGCCCGCCAGAGTTTCACCTTCGACCGCGGTACCGAGTTTCGCGGCTTTCGGGCTTTGGAAGATGGGATCGGCGCCAGAAGCTGGTTCTGCGATCCCAATTCGCCCTGGCAAAAAGGCGCTGTCGAGAACACCAACAAGCGCATTCGACGCTTCATGCCAGGCGATACGGATCTGTCCAACGTCGCTCAGCAGCAGCTCGTCGACCTCGCTCATCACCTGAATTCGCTGCCAAGAAAGTGCTTGGGCTACAAAACACCGGCGGAGGTCTTCATGGCGCATTTGCGTGAATGCGGCTAATCCCCTACCCTTTACATGCCCATGTTGCACTTGGTGTAGATTCTCCAAAAAAACTCTTGCTGGTCTTGGATCGTTGGTAAGCGTGCTGACTGGATGTGCAGGCAGCACAAAAGCAGTTGCCGGGGCGCCGGCCCTTTTGTGGAGCGCCCGATAAAGCTTATGACAGCAATGCTTGACCAGATCATTCCCCAGACCGGTGCCGGGGCGGTCATCCCCGGCAACCATTCGCGCAAGATCCCCATCCTCCCCGGCCCGGGCATCTACGAGATGCGCAACTGCCGAGGATAAATCAAGTGACGGGAAGATGCTGGTTCTGCCCTCGCCTTGCGCTATCCTGGCAGTTGGAAAAACCAATTGGCGATCAGCACGATTGCGAGGCCGCCGGCAAGCGCCAGATATGGCAGAATACCTGCCTTCTTCACACCTAGATCCAGTCCGACCAGGCCCAGATCCTCCATCGCCCCGGCAGGGAACTTGCCGCCGTCGCGCACATAGTGCCTGTAGGCGAAAACCGGCAGGATCAACGCGGCGAAAGCGAAGCCGATCCAGAGCGCGTTCGCGTAACCCCAGACCTTGGCGCCGGCACCGAGGAAGAGCGCATTGACGAAAGCGAGAACGGTGTTGAGGCCGATGAGCCAGGTCGGCGCCTTCCACGGACGCCCGATATGGCCGGAGTCGATGCGGTGGATCCAGCCGGAATTGAGATTGAGGAAGTTGAAGATGATGTAACCGACGTTGGAGACGGCGAGCACGAAGAAATAGCCGCTGGTGTCAGATGCAATGGCGAGAAGGGCGAGGTTAAAGGCGAAGTCCGTCCACATTGCCCTGGTCGGTGCGCCATTCTCGTTCACATGGTCGAGATATTTCGGCAGCCAGCCGTCCTTCGAGCCCTGATAGAGCGTGCGTGAGGAACCGGCCATCGCGGTCATGATCGCGAGGAACAGCGCCAGGATCATCAGGATGACGAGCAGCTGCGTGACGATCCTGCCGGCGCCGATCAGGCCACCGAGCGCTTCGCCTACACCGGTGCCATCTACGATGCCCGGCGCCAACATGCCGGCATGGCCGAGCACGCCCTGGAAGGCGAAGGGCACGAGGAAGAAGAACAGGCAGCAGGCAAGACCGGAATAGAAAATCGCCTTGAACGTGTCGGTCTTCGGATTCTTGAGCTCGCGCGTATAGCAGACGGCGGTCTCAAAACCATAGGTCGACCAGGCAGCGATATAGAGGCCGCCGAGGAAGAGCGTCCAGCCGCCATTGCTCCAGGTACCGTCGGTGCCGGCATAGGCGGCTGTCGGCGGCACGAGGCCGGTGACGTTGGAGGCAATGATCTGGCCGCTGACGATCGGATAGACACCGATGATCAGCAACGGCACGAGAACGATGATCGCGAGCCACTTCTGCACGCTTGCCGTCTCAGAAATGCCGCGATGCTGGATCGCGAAGATGATCAGCATCAGGATCCCACCGATGAAGAAGGTGGCGTTGATGTTGGCGGTCGCGAGGAATGGAATGTTGAAGCTGACGAGAGACCAGTTGCGGATGGCTGGCGTCAGCGCGGCAACGCCATCGGCGCTGAGCAACGCGCTTACAGCATCCTGTGGCGACGTGCCGGCGTGAGCTGCCATATATTCAGCAACGCGCGGGCTATCGGCCGCTATGGACGTGGCATGCGCGCTGATCCAGGTGATGACGGCCTGCGAGTCCGCCGCCGGGATCGGGAAAAAGGCATTGAGAATATAGCCGGCTGCGATGGCACAACCCAGCGACAGCACCGGCGACCAGGCAAACCAATTGCACCAGACCGAGAGTGGCGCGATGAACTTCGAATAGCGCAACCAGGCAGTCGCACCGTAGACGGAGGCGCCGCCGGACTTGTTGGCAAACATGCCAGCAATTTCGGCGTAGGTGAAAGATTGCAGAAATCCCATGATCATCGAGATGATCCACACGGCGAAGGCGAGCTTGCCCGTTGTTCCGGCGATACCGCCGATGGAGAAAAGAACGAGCGGCGGCACGCCCGCAGCAACCCAGAACGCGCCCTTCCAGTCGAGCGCGCGTATAAGCTTACCTTCGGTGCCAGCGGAAACGCTGGCGTCCACAATATCAGTCATCGATGAAGTTCCCCGTTTTTGTTCCGAACGTAACTTTCGTACGTCTCCTTGAACGTGCCTCCCATGGCATTTCGGGCTTGCTGGAGGTTTTCGTGAGCCGCGTCTGCGCGCGGATTTCCAGTCTAGGCCCTTTATAGAAAGTAAATATATTTTCTTTTTAGTCAACATCCCTTTACTTTCGGGAGGCGTTTTGTCAGCATGAATCGAGTGCCGGGAGGCACATCGCTCCGCCGAGAGGATTGCATGCGAGATCTCCATCCGACGATCGCCGGAGTGCGGCCCCCTTCGGCGAGCATAATCCGCTATCCGGGCATCGCGACATTGCCGCCGAATACAGAACGCTACCGCTGCAAGGGTGGCGGATCGCTCGTTATGCGCGTCGAGCCGGGTGATCATATCACGGTGACCGACAGCGAGGGCGGACAGGCCTGCGAACTGTCCTTCCTCGATACGACGGGCAAGTTCCAGGCCGCCGGCTTGGGAACGGCCTTCACCCATGCTGCGGAAGGGCTGAAATCCATCCTCTCTTCCAGCGACGAGAGCGCGGCAAGAACCCGCGCAGCATTGCAACGCCGTGGCGCCGATCTCTCGAAAGCCGGGGCTTTTCGTATCCTTGGAACGGCATCGCCTGCCGGCAGCACGGCCGAGTTCACGATTGCGCTGACAGGCCTGTTGATCGTCACGGCACCGGGCGATGCCATGTCACCGGAGGCACAGGACACCACGACGCCGATCGAGATTAGAATTCGGCGCAGCCAATTCATCCGCGACTATGCCTCCGCCTTGCCGGAACCGCTGGCAGACCCAATCGAGGATATCCGTATCAGGGCGGCCACGGCGTCCGCCTACTTCGTGCGCGCCGGCGAATTCATCCAGATCATCGACGTCTACGGCCGGCAGTGCACCGACTTCCAGGCCTTTGCTGCCCGCAAGGTGGACAAGGGGTTGGATCTCGCGCTCGATGCCACCATCACCCGCACTCTGCTCGGCCGCAGCTATCCCGCGCCCGGCCTGCCCTCGAAAGCCTTCGATCGCGACTTCGAACCGCTGGTGGAAATCGTGCAGGATACGGTCGGGCGTCACGACGCCTTCGCGACCGCCTGCAATTCCCGTTATTATGACGATATGGGCTATCCTGGCCACGTCAATTGCACCGACAACTTCAACGCGGCGCTGGCGCCCTATGGCATTGCCGGCCGCAAGGGCTGGGAAGCGCTCAACTACTTCTACAACACCAATATCGACCACAATAATCAGCTCTATCTCGACGAACCTTGGTCGCGGCCGGGCGACTATGTACTGATGCGGGCGCTGACCGATCTCGTCTGCGTCTCCTCCTCCTGCCCCGACGATATCGACGCGGCGAATGGCTGGGACCCGACGGATATTCACGTCCGCACCTTTTCCGGAAAAGAGAAATTCTCACGAGCGGTAGCCTATCGCATGACCCCTGACGCCGACGCCGAACTGACGCGCGAAACCGCGTTCCACCCTCGCCTCTGCGCACTGACGCGGGACTACACCGAATATCGCGGCTACTGGCTGCCGAACCGCTTTGCCGCCGAAGGCCCGGTCGAGGAATATTGGGCCTGCCGTGAACATGCTGCCGTCATCGATCTCTCGCCACTTCGCAAGTTCGAGGTGACGGGGCCGGATGCCGAAGAGCTGCTGCAATATTGCCTGACACGCGATGTCCGCAAGCTATCGACCGGCCAGGTCGTCTATTCAGCCATGTGCTATGAAAACGGCGGCATGATCGACGACGGCACGCTCTTCCGGCTCGGCGACAAGAATTTCCGCTGGATCGGCGGCGACGACTACAGCGGCATCTGGCTGCGCGAGCAGGCTGAGAAGAAGGGCTTCAAGGCCTGGGTACGCTCATCGACCGACCAGATGCACAATATCGCCGTGCAGGGACCGAAGAGCCGCGACATCGTGAAGGAGATCATCTGGACGGCGCCGCGCCAGCCGACGATCGGCGAACTGGAATGGTTCCGCTTCGCCGTTGGCCGCATCGGCGACTTCGAGGGCGCTCCCGTCGTCGTCTCGCGCACGGGTTACACCGGTGAGCTCGGCTACGAGATTTTCTGCCATCCCAAGGATGCTTTGACCGTCTTCGACGCCATCTGGCAGGCGGGGCAACCGCACGGTCTGAAGCCCATGGGTCTCGAAGCCCTCGACATGGTTCGCATCGAGGCGGGACTGATCTTCGCCCATCACGAATTCACCGACCAGACGGATCCCTTCGAGGCCGGCATCGGCTTCACCGTGCCGCTGAAATCCAAGCAGGATGATTTCATCGGCCGCGACGCACTTATCCGCCGCAAGGAGAACCCACGCCACCTTCTGGTCGGGCTAGATGTCCAGGCCAATGAAGCGGTCGGCCATGGCGATTGTGTTCATATTGGCCGAGCACAGGTCGGCGTCGTCACCAGCGCCACACGCTCACCGATCCTCGCCAAGACGATCGCGCTTGCCCGCATCGACGTGACTCATGCAGGCGTCGGCACCGCGGTTGAGATTGGCAAGCTCGACGGCCAGCAGAAACGCTTGCCGGCCGTCATCGTGCCGCTCTCACACTACGATCCGCAAAAGACGCGGCCGCGGTCCTAATCGGCTACTCCGTTTTGCGCTGCGCATTCGAGATCGCCCGTGCGGCCTCCTCCGAAGAGTTGGCGAGAGAGCGCATCTCCGCCGCCAGCACGGCAAAGCCGGACCCAGCCGTTCCGGCTCTTGCCGCCTCTATGCCGGCATTGACCGCAAGCAATTTCAGGTAGCGCAGAGACTGCAGAATTTCGCCGGTCTTGGAGGCGGTGACCCGCATATCCGCGGTCTGTTCGTCGATACGCCGATAGAGCGATTCGATATTGATGATGCTGCCTTCGAGATAGAGCAGCGCGCCCGCTTCATCCCATACGCCGCCGCCAGTCTCCGTGACCCAGATGAAATGACCGTCACTGTGGCGTATCCGATATTCCATCGTCCAGTCGGTGCGGCTCTCCAACGCCTTGCCGACAACCTCGTCCATGATCGGCACGTCCTCCTCGCACATGATGGAGGTGAAGGACCGCGTGCGGTTGCCGATGATCTCGTCGGCGCGATAGCCGAAGACGCGCTCGATGCCATCGGTCATTTCCAGCATCGTATAGTTCTCATCGGCGCGGCAACGATAGAGAAAGCCGCTCATGCGGCCGAGAACGCTCGTTTGGAAATCCATGAAGACCATGCCCGAAGAAAAAGAGTTGCAGATCAAGGTGCTTCGTCTTGTTTCAAACACACCGGAAAGGGCCGCGACGAACGGCCTCCCGGTTACGCAGTCTTACGAGATCCTCAGTTACGCAGATATTCCTCCATCGAGTCGTCGAGCGCTTCGACCCAGGGCGTGTGATGCTTCGGCGACAGATTGCCGGTCATCAGTGAGCGATAGGCATGGTCGCGGAAACCCATGATGTTTTCCGCCTTGTGGTGCTCCCACTCCATGAAGGTCCTGTTCGTGCCTTCGATGTCGAAGCTCGGATAGTCGGTCTCGGCAAGCAGCTCCTTCACATAGTCGCCCTGATACCAGATCATCTGCTCGGCATCTTCCAGCGTCTCCTCGCGGGCACGCCACATATCGAAATTCGCCTTCAGTTCCTCTTCCGGCGGCAGCTCGATGCGGCCCATCATGACATCGCGCGCCCACCAGGCCTGCACGTCGAACATGTTGAAGGTGTAAAACTGGTCCTGCATGCCGATATAGAAGAGCTGCGGATTCTTGTCGAAGATCACGCCTTTGTAGAGACCGTCGGCCCACAGCCGGTTTGCGGTCTTCAGGCGCAACTCGTCCGGCAGGAAAGGAAAATGGTGCTGGTATCCGGTGCACAGGATCAGCGCATCGACCTGCTTGCTCGAACCATCGAGGAAATAAGCGGTCTTGTTTTCGAGCTTGGTCAGTAGCGGCCGTTCCTCGAAATTCTCCGGCCATTTGAAGCCCATCGGCTTCGAGCGGTAGCTCGTCGTCACCGATTTGGCGCCGTATTTCCAGCATTGCGAGCCAATGTCTTCGGCCGAATAGCTGCGGCCGACGATGAGGATGTCCTTGCCCTTGAATTCCAGCGCATCGCGGAAGTCATGGGCATGCAGCACACGGCCGTTGAAGGTCTTCACACCCTCGAAATAGGGAACGTTCGGCGTCGAGAAGTGCCCGGTGGCGACGACGACATAGTCGAATTCCTCGTCATACATGCGGTCTTCGACGCGGTCGTGCGCTGTTACCGTGAATTTCTTCGTTTCCTCGTCGAAACGCACCATGCGTACCGGCGTGCTGAAGCGGACCCATTTGCGCACATCCGCCTTGTCGACGCGGCCCTTGATATAGTCCCACAGCACGGCGCGCGGCGGATAGGAGGCGATCGGCTTGCCGAAATGTTCCTCGAACGAATAATCGGCAAATTCCAGGCATTCCTTCGGGCCGTTCGACCAGAGGTAACGATACATGCTGCCGTGAACCGGCTCACCATATTCGTCGAGGCCGGTGCGCCAAGTATAATTCCAAAGCCCTCCCCAGTCCGACTGCTTTTCGAAGCACACGACTTGCGGAATGTCGGCACCCTTCTTGGCAGCCGATTGGAAGGCCCGCAATTGAGCGAGTCCCGATGGTCCGGCACCGATAACGGCAACTCTTGTCATGAAGCATTCCCCTTCTCGATTTTATCGAAGTTCTTATCGCATGCAGTCATTTGGCGCGGCGGCCGGGATCAATCCGGGAAGATGCCGGGGCCTGTGGGAGCCCCGTCGTCATATGTCGAAAGCCAGTCGATCGTCGTCTGGCGGTAGCGCGTCAGGCCTTTGTAGTCGATGAGCTCCGGCGGCAGGGTGCGTAGCACGCGCGGAAAGCGGCGCGCCCACTTCGGCACGGTCACGAGCTCGTTCATGTTCATCAGATAGCAGCGGATGACGAAGAGAATGGCGTTCGAACGCGGCAGACGCCAAAGGCTCTGCAACTCGACGCGCAGATGCACCTTCTCCCCGACATTCGCTGGCGTCACGGTCGTGCGGTCAGGACCCCATTTGGGATAGTTCTCAGGACTGGTATCGAGGCGGGGATTGATGGTCATCGTCCAGTTGAAGCGCCGCGTCGGCTTGCCCTGCTGTAGGTTCAGGAGGAACTTCAGCGCGCGGTCGAAGACGCCGATCTGATGGGCAAGCGGCACCGGCCCGTGCCATTCCATGAAATTCATGCCGATGTCGAAATCAAGCGACCAGTCGGCCTGCGTCGTCACCATGCCGGCATCCATCCACAGGTTGCCGTCGCGCTGGTCGACGATGCAGAAGTCACCCTGGGCCTGGCGGGTGATATATTCGAAGGGCTCGTAGGGCAGCGTTGAAGCATCGCCGAAGGTGAAGCTATCGTCGATGCCGAGCGGCCGGTTGATCCAGCGCCACTGGTCGCCGTTCTTGATCAGCGTGAAATGCTCGGGGTAACCGGCGGCCTGCTCCTCCATCAGCAGCTCCAGCGTATCCCATTGCGCCGTCATCATATGCGGCAGCGCCTGATAGCGCAGCGGATCTTCCTTCAGCACCAGCGCCCGATCGTGCATCTCGGCGACATAATGCTCATCGACATCGATCAGGCTTTCGTAGACGGTGCCCGCCTGCCCCTTCACATGCGGTTCCATGTTGACGGAATACATGTACTCGTCGCGATCGAAGGGGAACGGAAAGCGCCGGATGTTTTCCGGACTGTTCCGGTAGCTGAAATCGTCCCGGAAGGTTTCCTGCTTGAAGGCGATTGCCATGTCCGTTCTCCTGGTTCGGCCCGATGCCTAGAGGTCGAGATGCAGCGTGTTTCCCTCGAAGCGGGAGACACAGATCATCACCTTGCGGCCGGAAGCCTTTTCTTCATCGGTCAGATAGACGTCGTGGTGCAAGAGCTTGCCCTCGCAGGCGGCAACCACCGTCTCGCACTGTCCGCAGGCTCCGCCGCGGCAGAGGAAGGGCGCGTCGACACCCGCCGCCTCGATTGCGTCCAGCATGCTCTCGTGATGGCCGACATGCACCGTCTTGCCGGAGCGCGTCAGTTTGATCGAGAACGGCTTGCCGGGTCTTGAGGAGAGGAAGCGTTCAGAATGCAGGTTCTGCTCTGGCCAGCCGGCCTCCAGACCCGTCCTTAGCACGCCATCGATCATGCCGGCCGGGCCGCAGACATAGAGATGCGTACCGAGCGGCTGGCTCTCGAGCAGGCGGGCAACGGGAATAAAATTGCGATCGGCATCGCAATAGATCTTCACCCGCTGCGCGCCATAGCGCGCGACGACGTCCTGGCAATAGGCTCCGCGATCGAGCGAACGCACCGCATAATGCAGCTCGAAATTGGCACCCTCGCGGGAAAACTGCTCCATCATGGCGATGAAGGGCGTAATGCCAATGCCGCCGGCAATCAGCAGATGCTTGCGGCCACGCCAATCCGGCTGGAAGAGGTTGACTGGATAGCTCACCCTGAGCTCGTGGCCTTCGCTGACCTTCTCATGCATGAAGCTGGAGCCGCCGCGCGAATCCTCGACATGCAGCACGCTGACCTCATAGCCCGAGCAATCATGCGGCGGCGACATCAGCGAATAAGCGTTGCGTCTGATATGCCCTTCGTCGTTCATCGAGACGATCACGTGCGCACCGCCGGAGAAATAAGGCATCGGCTTGCCATCGAGGCGTTCGAAGCGGAAGCGTTTGATCCGATGCGCGATCGGCGTCACCTTCGTCACGCGGACGGGAATTTCAGTACCACCGCTCATAGGAACAACTCCTCCGGATCAGGGGCGCTGCCCGGCTCTTCCGCATCGATGTTGACCCCCTGAAAGGCTCCGAGCCGGCGCGAATAATGGTCGCGCACCAAGAGCGGAAGTGCGCAGTGACCGCAGGCAAAGGGGCTGTGGGTGACATCCTCGCTAATGCCCTTGCAGTGGACGCACTGCACGCGACGCGCCAGCGAGCCACGATGCTCCGTCATGATCGAGGCATGGTCCATGCCGTAATCAAGCGCCACCATCATTGCCTGGCCGATAAAGCCTTCGGTGCCGGCAATATAAAGTCGCGTGCCCATACGGGCGGTGGCGAGCGAACCTTTGAGGCGAAAGAGCAGCGTCGCAATCGTCGGCGCTGCGAAGAACATATCGACGCCGAGCCTGCGCAGGATCTCATCATGGCCCTTGCCCTGCGAGCCGCGCGCAACATAGAGGACTTCGCTGCGAGCAAGTCCCGTTTCGTCAAGCGCAGCCTGCTGCTCGATAAGAGCCAGCGCGCCCTCGCCTTCCAGAGCGAAAATATGCTTGCGTGCCGTTGGCTGGATGATCAGGCCCCTGTAGACGGGTCGGCTCTTAATGCCTTCAACAAGCATGGCGCGCTCCCTAACCGATCGCGGTCCGCTTCTTTTTTTCCGGATCGTCGAATGGCAGCGTGTGCGCAATTGCACTGGCTTTGACGTTCTTGCCACGAACCTCGAGCTTTGTGCCCTGCACGGCCTTATCGACGTCGAGACGGGCGATCGCCATGGATTTCTTGGTCAGCGTGGAATAGCTCGTGCAGGTGATGACACCGACCTTCTTTCCGTCGGCAACGACCTCGTCGCCGAGGTCGGCGGGGCCGTCGGCATCGATCAGCATGCCGAAAATCTTGAAGCGTTCCTTCCCTTTCAGGCGCGCATGTTCCTCAGCGCCGCGGAAGCCGGTCTTGCCGGGACTGACCGTGAAGTCGAGGCCGAGTTCCCAAAGACTGTCGCCTGGCGGCTGATCGGCAAAGGGATACATCTGAGAATTGTCGTAGGGATAAAAGAGCAGATAACTTTCGACGCGCAGCATGTCGAGGACGCTGAAGCAGCAAGGAATAATTCCCATATCTTCGCCTTCGGCGACGATCCGGTCCCAGACCATGACGGCATCCTGACCGCGCACGAAGATTTCATAACCGCGCTCGCCGGTATAGCCGGTGCGCGAGATCATCACAGGTGCGCCAAAGAGCGTGGTCTGCATATGGTGGAAATATTTGAGATCGCGAATGCCAGGTACATATTTGGCGAGATAATCGACCGCGATCGGCCCCTGCAGCGAAAGATCGTGCAGGTCGTCGTCGAAAAGCACGGCGCAATTGCGACCTGCCGCCTGCTTGACGATCTCTTCGTGGCCGGAGCCCGAGCCATGCACCAGCATCCAGGAATTCGGGCCAGTACGATAGACAATGCAATCGTCTGTGAAATGGCCGCGGTCATTCAACATCGCGGCATAAACCGAGCGGCCGGGATAGATCTTCGTCATGTCGCGGGTGGTTATGTAGTCGAGGACGGCGATGGCATGCGGGCCGACGAGATGAACCTTTTTCAGCCCCGAAACGTCCATGATGCCGGCTTTTGTCCGGACCGCGACATGCTCTTCGGACATGTCCTTATCGTAGGTCCAGGCGGTGCCCATTCCGCTCCAGTCCTCAAGCTTCGAGCCCAGAGCGCGATGTCGGTCCGCCAAGGCGGAAAAACGCCAAGATAACGTCATTTCGTTCCCTCATTTTCTTCTATGGAATATTTATTTCCTGACTATAATCGGCTTTCGTGTCTTGGCAAGTCGACCCGAATGGTTTTTGTCGTCGTTTAGATGGATTTTCCCTCAAAACGTCGGCGGCTGCCTTCCCGCGGCGCGATGGGCGGCAACGACGGTATTGGCCATCAGCATGGCAATCGTCATCGGTCCGACACCGCCCGGCACCGGCGTGATCGCAGCGGCAAGATCCGAGGCTTCTGCATAGGCGACATCGCCCACCAGCCGGCTCTTGCCCTCGCCCCGCTCGGGTGCGGCAATGCGGTTGATACCGACATCGATGACCGTCGCTCCCGGTTTGATCCAGTCGGCCTTGACCATCTCCGGACGGCCGACCGCAGCCACCAGGATATCGGCGCCGCGTGCCACGGTCGCCAGATCCTTCGTGCGCGAATGCGCCATGGCCACCGTCGCATTGGCATGGAGCAGCAATTGCGCCATCGGCTTGCCGAACAGGTTGGAGCGGCCGATGACGACGGCATTCAGCCCCGACAGGTCCTCGCCATTGATGGAGCGCACGAGAAGCATGGCGCCGGCCGGCGTGCAGGAGATCAGGCCGGTTGCGAGATCGCCGGTCGCAAGCTTGCCGGCATTGACCACATGCAGACCATCGACGTCCTTCTCCGGCCGGATCGACTGGATGATCGCATCGGCATCCAGATCCTTCGGCAGCGGCAGCTGCACCAGGATGCCATGGATGGACGGGTCTTCGTTCAGCGACCGCACGAGGCCAGCAAGCTCGCCTTGCGTCGTCTCCGCCGGCAACGTGTGCTGGATCGAGTTGAAACCGCACTCCTTGGCCATCTTGCTCTTGGAATTCACATAGGTGTGACTGGCCGGATCGTCGCCAACGATGACGACGGCAAGGCCCGTCTTCACACCCGTCTCCTTTTCCAGCGCCGACGTTGCCGTCTTTACCGCATCAATGACCGAAGCCGCCACCTGCTTGCCGTCGATGACCTTGCCCATCGCTCACCCCATGCGCTCAGAAGCATAGCTTCCCGGGCTGGCTGGGAAGACGATGGTGCGGTTGCCGTTGAGGAAGGTGCGGTAGTGGATATGCGCATGGATGGCGCGGGCCAGCACCTGGCTCTCGACGTCGCGGCCGATGGATACGTAATCGTCGGCGCTTTGGGCGTGGGTGATGCGCGCCGTATCCTGCTCGATGATCGGGCCTTCATCGAGGTCGGCGGTTACATAATGCGCCGTGGCGCCAATCAGCTTCACACCACGCTCATAGGCCTGCTTGTAGGGGTTGGCCCCCTTGAAGCTCGGTAGGAAGGAATGGTGGATGTTGATGATCCGGCCCGACATCTTCTTGCAGAGCGCGTCCGACAGCACCTGCATATAGCGGGCAAGCACGATCAGTTCGGTGCCGGTCTGCTCGACGAGCTCCAGCAGTTGCGCTTCGGCCTGCTGCTTGTTGTCCTTCGTCACCTTGATGTGGTGGAAGGGAATGTCGTGATTGACGACCACCTTCTGGTAGTCGAAATGATTGGAAACCACGCCGACGATGTCGATCGGCAGCGCACCGATCTTCCAGCGATACAGCAGGTCGTTGAGGCAATGGCCAAAGCGCGACACCATCAAAAGCACCTTCATGCGCTTGTGGGCATCGTGGATCTCAGCCTCCATCTCGAACTTGCCGGCGATCGGCTTGAAGCCGTCGATCAGTGTCTCCTGCCCCACACCTTCCTCGGAGATGAAGCTCACCCGCATGAAGAACTTGCCGGTATCGAGATCGTCGAACTGCGAACTGTCGACGATGTTGCAGCCCTGATTGGCCAGATAGTTCGATATCGCCGCAACGATCCCACGCGTCGAGCGGCACGATACGGTCAATACGAATTTCATCATGCTGTCTCTTCCCTTGCCATTCGAAGCGCGCAGACTGTCATTGGCCGGGTTCCCGGTTCCGGCCTTTTGCGTCGCGCTTTTCAATTGTCGGGCCACTGGCTCAGACGTCAAGCGTAGTCTCGCGCTCCCACTGCGTGAAATGCGAGCAGTAGGAATTCCATTCCTGCTGCTTGAGCTTGAGATAGGCGGCGGAGAATTCGGACCCGATCGCTGCCTTCAGGCCCTCGTCGGCATCATAGGCGCGCAATGCATCAAGCAGGTTGAGCGGCAGGCGCGGCGCATCCTTCACCAGATGGCCTTCGGCATACATGTCGATATCGTGATGCGGGCCGGGATCGGCCTTGTTGCGAATGCCGTCAAGGCCGGCGGCAATGATGATCGCCTGGAGCAGGTACGGGTTGACCGCACCATCCGGCAGGCGCAGCTCGAAGCGGCCGGGGCCTGGCACGCGCACCATATGGGTGCGGTTATTGCCGGTCCAGGTCACCGTGTTCGGCGACCAGGTGGCGCCCGACGTCGTACGCGGCGCGTTGATGCGCTTATAGGAGTTGACCGTCGGATTGGTGATGGCGGCAAGCGACGAAGCATGTTTCATGATGCCGCCAAGGAAGTGCCTCCCCTCCGCCGAGAGGCCGAATTCCGCTTCCCTGTCGGCGAAGATGTTGGTCCTGCCGTCATTGCTCCACACCGAGATATGGCAATGGCAGCCATTGCCGGTCAGGCCCTTGAAAGGCTTCGGCATGAAGGTGGCGCGCAAGCCATGCTTCTCAGCAACCGACTTGACCATGAACTTGAAGAAGGAATGCTTGTCGGCCGTGCGCAGTGCGTCGTCATACTCCCAGTTCATCTCGAACTGGCCGTTGGCGTCCTCGTGGTCGTTCTGGTAGGGTTTCCACCCCAGTTCCAGCATGTAATCGCAGATCTCGGCAATGACATCGTAACGGCGCATAACGGCCTGCTGATCGTAGCAGGGCTTCTCGGCGGTATCGTATTCATCCGAGATTTTCCCGCCGTCAGCTGTGATCAGGAAGAATTCGGCTTCGACGCCGGTCTTGACCCGCTTGCCCTCGGCCCCGGCTTCCTTGACCAGCTTCTTCAAAACATTGCGCGGCGCCTGGGCGACCAGCTCGCCATCCATCAGCAAATCGGCCGCGACCCAGGCAACATCCTTCTTCCATGGGAGCTGGATGACGGAGGATGGGTCCGGCACTGCGAAGAGGTCCGGATGGGCGGGCGTCATGTCGAGCCAGGTGGCGAAACCGGCAAAGCCCGCGCCCTCTTCCTGCATGCCCGCGATCGCCTGCGCCGGCACAAGCTTGGCGCGCTGGCCGGAAAACAGATCGGTATAGCTGATCATGAAATATTTGATGCCCTTGTCTTTCGCAAAAGCAGCAAGGTCCAGTGTCATTCTCGTTCCCCTTTGGATTTCTTAGAGACACTTCGTTTTTGACGGGATGCCGCCGGGCATTTCTGCCCGGCGGTGAAATTCAGTAGCCTCCCTTGCCCGGATACCAGTTGGTGCCCGCAAGCGGGATCTGCGCCATGGCAGCAGCTTCCATGGTCAGCGCGCAGAGATCCTCCGGCTCCAGATTATGCAGATGGTTCTTGCCGCAGGCACGCGCAATCGTCTGCGCTTCGAGCGTCATCACCTTGAGATAGTTGGCAAGACGACGGCCAGCCGCAACCGGGTCGAGCCGCGCGGCAAGTTCCGGGTCCTGGGTCGTGATGCCGGCCGGATCCTTGCCTTCGTGCCAGTCGTCATAGGCGCCAGCGGTGGTGCCAAGCTTCTGATATTCTTCCTCCCAGCGCGGATCGTTGTCGCCGATCGCGACCAGCGCTGCCGTACCGATAGCGACCGCATCGGCGCCAAGCGCAAGCGCCTTTGCCACATCCGCACCGGAACGAATGCCGCCGGATATGATCAATTGCACCTTGCGGTGCATGCCGAGATCCTGCAGCGCCTGAACGGCGGGACGGATGCAGGCAAGCGTCGGCATGCCGACATTCTCGATGAAGACGTCCTGGGTCGCGGCCGTACCGCCCTGCATGCCGTCGAGGACGACGACATCGGCACCGGCCTTCACGGCCAAAGCCGTATCGTAATAGGGACGCGCGCCACCGACCTTCACGTAAATGGGCTTTTCCCAATCGGTGATTTCGCGCAGTTCCATGATCTTGATCTCAAGATCGTCCGGACCGGTCCAGTCCGGATGCCGGCAGGCCGAGCGCTGGTCGATGCCTTTCGGCAGATTGCGCATATTGGCGACGCGATCGGAAATCTTCTGGCCGAGCAGCATGCCGCCGCCGCCGGGCTTCGCGCCCTGGCCGACCACCACCTCGATCGCATCTGCACGCCGCAAGTCCCTCGGATTCATGCCGTAGCGCGAAGGAAGATACTGATAGACGAGCGTCTGCGAATGGCCGCGCTCCTCGTCGGTCATGCCGCCGTCGCCCGTCGTGGTAGACGTACCCGCAAGCGTGGCGCCGCGCCCGAGCGCTTCCTTGGCATTGCCCGACAGCGCGCCGAAGCTCATGCCGGCAATGGTAATCGGAGTCTTGAGCATGATGGGCTTTTTGGCAAAGCGGCTGCCGAGAACGACCGACGTGTCGCACTTCTCGCGGTAGCCCTCGAGCGGATAGCGCGAGATCGATGCACCGAGGAAAAGAAGGTCGTCGAAATGCGGCACCTTGCGCTTCGTGCCGGCACCGCGAATGTCGTAGATGCCGGTTGCCGCCGCACGACGGATCTCAGCAAGCGTATGGTCGTCGAATGTGGCGGACTTGCGCGGCGGCGTAAAGGGATTGTGATAGCTCATAGTGTCTCCCTCGCCTCAATACGCATCGGCGTTGTCGATGTTGAAATTATAGAGCTGGCGCGCCGATCCGTAGCGCTTGAACTCTTCCGGCCTGACGCCTCTCACGCCGGCCCTGTGGAGAAGCTCGGAAAGCTTTTCGAGATGCTCCGGGCGCATCTCCTTTTCAATGCAGTCCGAGCCGAGGCTCTTGACCGAGCCACGAACGAAAAGCTTGGCTTCGTAAAGGCTGTCTCCAAGGGCCTCACCGGCCTCACCGAGCACGACCAGATGGCCCGACTGCCCCATGAAGGCCGACATGTGGCCAATATTTCCATGAACGACGATATCAATGCCCTTCATGGAGATGCCGCAGCGCGAGGCGGCATTGCCCTTGATCACAAGGAGACCGCCCTGGCCGGTCGCGCCGGCATATTGGCTCGCGTCGCCTTCGATGACGACGGTGCCGGACATCATGTTCTCCGCGACACCCGGGCCGGCGGAGCCATGCACCGTGACGTTGCCGCCATCGTTCATGCCGGCGCAATAATAGCCGACGGATCCTCTGATATCGACGGTGACAGGAGCATCGATGCCGACGGCGACCGCATGATGGCCGCGCGGATTGACGACTTCGAAGGCGGTATCGTTGGCGCCGGCTGCAAGGCTGTGAAGCATGCTGTTAAATTCGCGCAGCGAGGTAACGGATAGATCGAAAACTGGCATGAAAGAACTCTCTCGATTGCGCCAAGGCTGGATTAGGCGGCCTTTTCGTGATCCCAGAAATAGACGGTGGCCGGCTCCGGTTCCCAGATGCAGGCATTCTCGATGCCCGGCAGGTTTACGAGCGCACGATATTCGGAGCCGAAAGCGACATATTGATCGGTTTCGGCCATGACGGCCGGCTTGCAGGCAATGGGATCACGAACGACGCCAAAGCCGGACTTCGTGCCGACGACGAAGGTGAAGAAACCGTCGAGATCGCTGAGCGCACCGGTCAACGCCTCGCCGAGGTCCTTGCCCTTGGCCATCTCGGCCGTCAGATAGGCGGCGGCGACTTCGGAATCGTTCTGTGTTTCGAAGGCCATGCCCTCGCGCACGAGTTCACGGCGAAGATTATTGTGATTGGAAAGGGAACCGTTATGGACCAGGCATTGGTCTGATCCAGTTGAAAACGGATGGGCGCCAAGCGTGGTCACGGCCGATTCCGTTGCCATGCGGGTATGACCGATGCCATGCGTTCCGGACATGGAGGCTACACCGAAACGCGAGATGACGTCCTTCGGCAGGCCCGTCTCCTTGTAGATCTCGATGGCATCGCCGCTGCTCATCACCCGGACATCGGGCCGTAGCGTCGCGATCGCCGCCCGGCCCTCGTCGAGTTTTTCCTTCGCAAGCGCAATAACGGCATGCGTGCTCTTTACCTCGACCGACACCGACGTATCCAGCGCGCGCCTCAGCTCGTGCTCGAGGCCGTCGAAATCCTTTGCCGGACTGGCCGACTGGATCGTGATCTTCGCCTTGTTGCCATTGGCGCCGCCGTAAATCGCGATGCCCGCGCTATCAGGCCCGCGATCAGTCATCGTGACAAGCATTGACGAAAGAAGCGAGCCGAGCTCCGGCTCGAGGCTTTTGTCTTTCAGGAAGAGACCCACAATTCCGCACATGATCAGACCCTCCATTTCGCGTCTGCAAAATGGCTATCAGGTCTATTTTTGGATTTCAACCCAAAAGAATATTTTTTTCTCTGTAGGCAAATTATTCATTCTTGCCGCGCTGTGGATAGCTGATGATCGACAGGTATTTGCTCGGCAATTTCACCAGCACTTCCGGGCCATGCGGTGCGTCCGCATCGAAGAACAGGCTGTCGCCGGGCTGCATGGGGTAAAGCTGATCGCCATGGCGATAGACCACCTCGCCTTCGAGCATGTAGAGGAACTCCATGCCCTCGTGCTGGAAGGTCGGGAACACATCGGAATCGGCCGAAAGCGTGATGAGATAGGGCTCGACGATGACGCCGCTGGAATTATTGTCGATGTGGCCGAGCAGATTATATTGATGGCCGGCGCGCGTGCCGCGCCGCTCCAGCTCCACGCCCTGCCCCGCCTTGACGAAGACGGCATTGCGCTGCTCCTCGAAGCGACGAAAGAACGCCGTCAGCGGCACGCCGAGGGCGCGGGAGAGCGATTGCAGCGTTGTCAGCGACGGCGAGATATTGCCGTTTTCGATTTTCGAAAGCATGCCAAGCGAAATTCCGGTCGCCGCGGCCAGATCCGTCACCGTGATGCCGAGCTTCTTGCGATAGGCGCGCACCTCGTGGCCGATCGCCATTTCAAGATTGTTTACCTTCGGTTCGCGAACCGCATGCGGATCCTGCAAGAATGCTGGCCGTGCGGTATGCGGATGGTCCTCGCTCGACGTTTTGTTCGGCTTGGTCTTCATTCACGATCCTTTTCCGATATTGCCCTATTGCAACAACTCTATCTTCGCAGTGAAATTTTCTCAACTACGGCGAAAGTCACACCTGGCGGGTTTCACTTGGAGCGATGCCATAGAGATTGCGATAGGCTCGCGAGAAATGGGCGCCGCTGGAAAAGCCTGTCGCGATGGCGATTTCGGAAATCGAAAGCGGGCTTTGTTCGAGCAGCCGCCGCGCATGCTGCAGCCTGATGCGGCGATATTGATCGAGGAACGTCGAGCCCAGATGCGCAGCAAACAGCCGGTCTAGATGGCGCGGCGTGACACCTGCAATTCGCGCCATGGCTGTGCGGTCGAGCGGCAGTTCGATCGTCTCCTCCATTTTCTCCAGCACGCTTAGAAGACCGGGATGGTGGGCGCCGTAACGCTCGGCCAGAGACCCTCGCTGCGGCGCCGTCGGCTCCCCCACCTCTGTGTGCAGATACCAATCGCTGACGCGGCGGGCGAAATCCGGCCCCATACGTTCGGAGATCAGCACATGCATCATGTCGAGCGGGGCTATCCCGCCGCCGCAGGTGATGCGGTTGCCGTCGACGACGAAGCGGGCCTGACGCGGCGACAGCGCCGGAAAAGCCTCGAGCAGCGTCGGAGCGTGCTCCCAATGGATGGTGAAATCGCGCTCTGTCAAAAGACCGGCCGCGGCCAGCAGATAGGGACCGCCGGAAATGCCGCCGATACGCACCCCCTCACGCGCCAACTGCCTCAGACAAGCCAGCACAGCCGGATAATGCCAGTCGCGTGGCGAGCCGCCGGCACAAACGAAGACCGTTGCAAGCCCGGAGCCACGTCCGGGAAGCGGTGCCGCCGGCACGGGCACGCCACCGGACGACAATGCCGGCGCACCATCCGGCGAGAAGGTCGACAATCGATAGATCTCGCGTCCGGCCAGCAGATTGGCGGCGCGCAGCGGCTCGCTCGCCGAGGCATAAGACATCAGCGCAAATTCTGGGATCAGGATGAAGCCGATATGCTGAACGTTTCTCGCATCGATCGAAGACATGTCCCTTTTCTATCGAAATATGTCCTGAATAGGCAAGTCGGCAAATGCCGTTCTGCCATCATGAGCGCAATTCCACTCGGATGAATCCATGCGCTATTCCGCTCTCTCCATTTTCCTCAACGGTCTTCGCGGCAATGCCGGCTGGGCTCCGGCCTGGCGTCAGCCCGCGCCGAAGCCGCACTATGACGTCGTCATCGTCGGTGGCGGCGGTCATGGGTTGGCGACGGCTTATTATCTCGCCAAGACCTTCGGCATCACCAATGTCGCCGTGCTGGAAAAGGGCTATCTCGGTTCCGGCAATATCGGCCGCAACACGACGATCATCCGCTCGAACTACCTGCTGCCCGGCAACAATCCCTTCTACGAGCTATCGATGAAGCTCTGGGAAGGGCTGGAGCAGGATTTCAACTACAATGCCATGGTCTCGCAGCGCGGCGTGCTCAACCTCTTCCACTCCGACGCCCAGCGCGATGCCTATACACGGCGCGGCAACGCCATGCGGCTGCACGGCGTCGATGCCGAATTGCTCGACCGGGCGGCCGTACGCCTGAAACTCCCCTTCCTTGATTTCGACAATGCCCGCTTCCCCATCATGGGCGGCCTGTTCCAGTCGCGCGGCGGCACGGTACGCCACGATGCGGTCGCCTGGGGCTATGCCCGCGGCGCCGACAGCCGCGGCGTCGACATCATCACTGGCTGTGAGGTAACTGGCATCCGCAGCGAGAACGGCCGCGTAACCGGTGTCGAGACCAACAAGGGCTTTATCGGCTGCGGCAAGCTGGCGCTGGCGGCCGCCGGCAATTCCACTGTCGTCGCCGACATGGTGGGCCTGCGCCTGCCGATCGAAAGCCATGTGCTGCAAGCCTTCGTCTCCGAAGGGCTGAAGCCGTTCATCGATACCGTGGTCACCTTCGGCGCCGGCCATTTCTATGTCTCGCAATCGGACAAGGGCGGCCTCGTCTTCGGCGGCGATATCGACGGCTATAATTCCTATGCCCAGCGCGGCAATCTTTCGACCGTCGAGCATGTCGCCGAGGCCGGCGTCGCCCTGATCCCTGCCTTGACCCGCGTGCGCTACCTGCGCACATGGGGCGGCGTCATGGATATGAGCATGGACGGCTCGCCGATCATCGACCGCACCCATATCGACAATCTCTATCTGAACGCCGGCTGGTGTTACGGCGGCTTCAAGGCGACACCCGCCTCCGGCTACTGCTACGCCCATCTGATCGCCCGCAACGAGCCGCACGAGACGGCGCGGGAACTGCGCCTCGACCGGTTCCAGCGCGGTTACCAGATCGATGAAAAGGGCGTCGGCGCCCAGCCGAACCTGCATTGAGGATATGACGACATGGCAAGCCTGATTTCCTGCCCTCACTGCGGCATTCGTCCCAGGGAGGAATTTACCATCAAGGGCGACGCAAGCCTTGCTCGCCCGGCTCCCACTGCCGGTCCCGACGTCTGGTACGACTACGTCTATCTGCGTGACAATCCGAAAGGACGGCACAAAGAATATTGGCACCATTCCTCCGGTTGCCGCCGCTGGCTGGTCGTCGAGCGAGATACGGTTACCCACCTGGTCTACGGCGTCAGCGACGCAGCCCTTGCCAAGCTCGGAGATCAGGCATGACCAGTTTCCGCCTTTCTTTCGGCGGCCGGATCGACCGCTTCAAGAGCATCGGTTTCAGCTTCGACGGCGCGGATCTCACAGGCCACCCCGGCGATACGCTCGCCTCCGCCCTGCTTGCCAACGGGATCCAGCTCGTCGGGCGCAGCTTCAAATACCACCGGCCGCGCGGCATTCTGACGGCGGGTGCGGCCGAACCCAACGCGCTGGTGACCACCGGAGCCGGAGGCAGGACGGAGGCCAACAGCCGCGCCACGATGATCGAACTGCATGAGGGGCTGGTTGCGCGCAGCCAGAACCGCTGGCCCTCGCTTAGCTTCGATGTCGGCGCCGTCAACGGACTGCTCTCGCCTTTCCTCGGCGCCGGTTTCTACTACAAGACTTTCATGTGGCCGGCCGCCTTCTGGGAGAAGGTTTACGAACCGCTCATCCGCAAGGCCGCCGGCCTCGGTAAGGCATCCTATGAGACGGACCCCGATTCCTACGAGAAATGCTGGGCGCATTGCGACCTGCTCGTCATCGGCGCGGGGCCTGCGGGGCTCGCCGCCGCGCTGACGGCAGGACGCGCCGGAGCGCGCGTATTGCTTGCAGACGAAGGATTTGCCCTTGGCGGCAGCTTCCTTGCTGATCGTCAATCACCACTTGGCGACATTCTGAACGAACTCGAAAGCCTGCCTAACATCCAATGCCTGCCGCGCACGACCGTCATCGGCTGGTATGACGACAACGTCTTCGGCGCCGTCGAGCGTGTGCAGAAACATGTCGCAACGCCGGATGCGCACCGGCCGGTCGAGCGCCTTTGGCGCATCATCGCCAGGCAGGCCATTCTTGCCACCGGCGCCGAAGAGCGGCCCCTCGTCTTCGGTGGCAACGACATTCCGGGCGTCATGATGGCGGGCGCCATGCGCAGCTATCTGAACCGCCATGCGGTCGCACCGGGCAAGCGGACCGTTGTCTTCACCACGAACAGGTCCGGCTACCAAACGGCAGCCGATCTCGAAGCGGCAGGTATCGAAGTCGCCGCCATCGTCGACAGCCGCGCTGGGGCAAACGACGCTTGGAGCGGCAAAGCCCCCTTGTTGTCCGGTGCCCGCATCATCGATGCGCAAGGCGGCAAGCGGCTGCGTCGGGTTAGCATTGCGACGGCCGCAGGAATACAACAGGTCGAAGCCGATACGCTTGCCATGTCCGGCGGCTGGAGCCCGATCATTCACCTCGCCTGCCATCGCGGTGCAAGGCCGGCCTGGTCCGACAAGCATGCAGCCTTTCTCGCGCCGGAGCGGCAGGAGGGACTGCTAATCGCGGGTTCGGCTGCCGGTCTTGCCTCGACCGATGCGTGCCTAGGTGACGGCGCGCGCAAGGCAGTAGAGGCGCTGGAGGCGGTCGGTCTCGCCAAGATCGAGCCTGCCTTCCCGCCGGTGGAAGATATACAGGCTTCCGCCTCGCCGCTCTGGTCCGTCAAGGGTGGCAAGGGCAAGGCTTTCGTCGATTACCAGAACGATGTCCACCTCAAGGACCTCGGCCTTGCCGTGCGTGAGGGTTATGGGCATGTCGAGCTTGCCAAGCGTTATACGACGAACGGCATGGCGACCGATCAGGGCAAGCTCTCCAATATCAACGCGATCGGCATTCTCGCCGAGGCCCGTGGGGTGTCGCCCGCCGAAGTCGGTACCACGACATTCCGGCCCTTCTATACGCCGGTCTCCTTCGGCGCGCTTGCCGGTTCATCGCGCGGCAAGCACTTTCAGCCCGCGCGCAAATCACCTTTGCACGACTGGGCGAAGAAGAACGGCGCGGTCTTCGTCGAGACCGGGCTCTGGTATCGTTCCTCCTGGTTCCCGCGCGAGGGTGAAAAGAGCTGGCGCGAGAGCGTCGACCGCGAAGTGCTGAACATCCGCAAGAATGCCGGCATCTGCGATGTCTCGACGCTCGGCAAGATCGAGATTTTCGGCAAGGACGCGGCGACCTTCCTCGACCGCATCTATTGCAACGGCTTCGCCAAGCTTTCCGTCGGCAAGGCGCGCTACGGCATCATGCTGCGTGAAGACGGCATGATCTATGATGACGGAACCACCAGTCGTCTCGGCGAAGAACATTTCTTCATGACGACGACGACAGCCCTTGCGGCCGGCGTGCTGACCCACCTCGAATTCTGCGCTCAGACGCTCTGGCCTGAGCTTGAGGTCTACTTTGCCTCCTCCACCGACCAATGGGCGCAGATGGCGGTCGCGGGGCCGAAATCCCGGGCGATCCTCTCCGAGATCGTCGATGAGGACATATCCGATGCCACCTTCCCATTCATGGGCGCACGCGCGGTGACGCTGTTCGGCGGCAAGCTCGAGGGCCGGCTCTTTCGCATCTCGTTTTCCGGCGAACTCGCCTATGAGCTCGGCGTAGCCGCTGCCTATGGCGAGTCCGTCGCCGATGCCATCATGCAGGCGGGGCAGAAGTACGAGATCTGCCCCTATGGTGCCGAGGCGCTCGGCGTCATGCGTATCGAGAAGGGCCATGTCACCCATGCCGAAATCAATGGCACCGTGACGCCGGGTGATCTCGGCTTCGCCCGTATGGTCTCCGCGACGAAGGCAGATTTCATCGGCAAGGCGATGCTTGCCCGCGAGGGTCTTCAGGCCACCGACCGCCCACACCTCGTCGGCGTCAAGCCACTGGATCCGGCGACAAGCTTCCGCACAGGCGCCCATATCCTCGCGGACGGTGCGCCAGCAACGCTGGAAAACGATCAGGGCTATGTGACGTCGAGTGCCTTTTCGCCGAGCCTTGGGCATACGATCGGTCTAGCGCTGGTCAAGAACGGGCCGGAGCGGATCGGCGAGAAAGTCTTGATCTGGAACGGCCTTCGAAGCGAATTCACCGAAGGGCAGCTCTGCAGCCCGGTCTTCATCGACCCTGAAAATGAGAAGCTCCATGCCTGATCTTCCTGAAAAAAGGTCGGTCCTTGCCGACAAAGCCATTTCGCAAGGTCCGGGCATCCGGCTCGAGGCCCTGCCCGAGGGCCATCTGCTGCAGGTGATGGGAGCGACAACGACCGAAGGCCTCGAGGCACATCTTTCAGCGGCTGGCATCAAGGACAGCGCCGTGCGGCCGGCCGGATACCGGCAATGGTTCATCGCCGGCAACGATATGCTCTCCAAGGCCCTTATTCAGGATTTCTCCAACGCTCTTGCCGGTAGCGCCTTCGTCTCTGACCAGAGCCATGGCCGCGTCCGCATCGGCGTCTCTGGCCCGCTTGCCGCCCAATTGCTGAGCAAGGGCACGGCGGTCGACCTTCATCCGTCAGCCTTCCCTGAGGGACACGCCGCGGTGACGCTCTTCGGCCACATATCAGTGCAGGTCGCACGCACCGGTGCCTGCGACTTCGAGCTGATGGTGCTGCGCAGCTTTGCGGAATCTCTGTACGAGGAGCTCGAGGTGCTTGCTGCTATCGCTGGGTGGGGTACGGGTCAGTCCGACGTCACGCTTGTTGAAAAAGGAAGATGAAGTTGGAAATCAACTTTCATAAGTTCCGAAATAACGCTTACGCCATCTGCAATCCATGATTGTAGTTGTTGCGCAAATGCGTCTCATAAGGAAAGAAAAAGCAACCTAGCACGGCATTGATCGGCAATGCTATGCGCCGCCATTGGTAGCAACCACTCGTGTGTTTCCGTGCTGCAGCACCAGCAACACATTCCAGGCGTCGAGCGCAACAAGACAGCCCGCAGCACTGGCAGCAGACCTTCCCTTTCAGTCAGCCACCGTGCGCCATTCCTCCAGCAGCGGGTTCTTGTCCTGCCCGGCGCGCCGCCGGGGCTTTTTTCCTCCATGATTGCCTCTTGGGAGTGCGCAAGCACGGCGTCGAGGCGGCCCTTCTACCCGCCGCCTTCGATCAGGGTCAACCGCCGCTCACACGGCGAGCGACAGCAGCAGCACGAAGCCGAGACCGATCACGGAGATGATCGTCTCCATGACGCTCCAGGTCTTGAAGGTTTCGCCCACCGTCATGTTGAAGTACTGCTTTACCAGCCAGAAGCCCGCATCGTTGACATGCGAGAGTATGACCGACCCGGCGCCGGTTGCGAGCACGAGCAGCTCGCGGTTAACGCCCGGCACCAACGCGACGACCGGAGCGACGATCCCAGCACCGGTGATCGTGGCAACCGTCGCCGAGCCCGTCGCAATGCGGATCACGGCGGCGACGAGCCAGGCCAGAAGGATTGGCGATACGTCGGCCTGGACGGCCATTTTTCCGATGACATCGCCGACGCCGCTGGCAACGAGCATCTGTTTGAAGCCGCCACCGGCACCGACGATGAGCACAATGGAGGCCACCGGCGCAAGGCTCTCGTTCAGCAGTTTGGTGATCGTGTCGCGCGAGAAGCCGCAATAGGATCCGAAGGTATAAAAGCTGATGAGCAGCGCCACGAGCAGTGCGGTGATCGGGTGGCCGATCAGGTCCATCCAGACTCGCACGGCGTGGTGCTCGGGAAGAGAGATATCGGCGAGTGCCTTGAGAAGCATCAGGAACACAGGCATCAGGATGGTAATCAGCGTCACAGAGAAGCTTGGCAGCTTGGCTGTATCCACATCCTCGCGCACGAACTGCTCCATTAGCTCCGGCGACGCTTCACCCGGGATTCTCTTGGCGATGAAGGCGCCGAAGATCGGCCCTGCAATCGCAGCAGTCGGTAAGCCGACGATGAGACCGTAGAAGATCGTCTTGCCGATATCCGCGCCGAAGACGCTGATGGCGAGAAGCGGGCCCGGATGGGGTGGCACCAAGCCATGGACGACCGATAGACCAGCTAGAAGCGGTATACCGATCTTAACGATCGACACGCCCGACCGGCGCGCGACGATGTAGACCAGCGGTACGAGAAGCACGAAGCCGATTTCGAAGAAGAGCGGAAGCCCGACGAGGAAAGCAGCGAGCATCATCGCCCAATGTACCCGTTCCTTGCCGAAAGTGCGGATCAGGGTCTGGGCAATCTGGTCCGCGCCGCCGGATTCAGCCATCAGTTTGCCGAGCATGGTTCCAAGGCCAAGCACAATGCCTACAAATCCGAGAACCCCACCGAAGCCCTCCTGAAAGGACTTCATCACCAGCTCCGTCGGCATGCCGGAGGTGAGGCCAAGGAAACCCGCGGCGATGGTGAGCGCGATGAAGGGGTGTATCTTGAAGCGCGTGATGAGGAGCACGAGGCCAACAATGGTCACGCCAGCATCCAGCAGAAGATAGGTCTCCCGCGTCAGTCCAAACATTGAAATTTCTCCATGAAAGCTTCTTGTTGAGGCAGGCGCCTGTGCGGCCCGCCGTCCGATTTACGTTTTGAGCGAGCCGCTTAGGCGCTTGTCGGCTGCATTGGCTGGCCGTCAGCAAGGGACGTGTGTTCCCACCATGCAACCGCCCCGCGCGCGATCTCCGCGATCGGCAAGGTCGCGTCTACAGCATAAACGTTCGCCTCGCCGTGGGGTGGCTCGAGGGTCGCAAACTGGCTGTCGATAAGGCTTGCGGGCATGAAATGATCCGGCCGATGGCTAACGCGCTCGCCCGCCACCTCTCTCGTCAGCTCCAGAAACACAAACCCGAGGCCGGGCGTCTTGCTGCGCAGAATGTCGCGGTAGCTTTTCTTCAGCGCCGAGCATGCGAGCACCGGCCGCTCGCCGTTCTTGACCGCGTCCGACAAGATTGTCGCGAGGCGAGCCAGCCAGCCAGCCCGGTCCTCGTCGGTGAGCGGGTGGCCCGCGCTCATCTTCTTGATATTTTCTTCCGGATGAAAGGCATCGCCTTCGATCATCGTGCCGTTGACGGCATCCGAAATGGCCCGGCCGACGCTGCTTTTGCCGCAGCCGGAAACGCCCATGACCACAACGGCTGGCATTTTTCCCATTCTACCCTCCTCGAGATAGCGCTATCTCGCTTCTTTGAAAATAGATTGCCGGTAGAACCCTGGCCGATTCAAAACTCGCAAATCGACGCTGTTTTCTCCCGCAAAGACGCCAAAACGACTTTGAGATAGCGCTGTCTTACTAATCGTTGTAGTAGGATTTGGCAAGTTGGAGGAAACTATCATGAAACACACCCCGTCGCGAGCCACGGGCCGACCCACACTTGCGCAGGTTGCAGCACGGGCAGGCGTGTCGCAGATAACGGCCTCACGCGCACTGCGCTCAATTGCAACGGTCGACCCGCAGCTTGCAATCAGGGTGCACGACGCCGCCAAGGCGCTCGCCTATGTGCCCAACCCGGCGGCGCGCACACTTGCTTCGGCGCGCAGCCACTCGATCCTTGTGCTTGTTCCCGCCTTGTCGAACCATCTGTTTATCGAGACCCTGGAGGCGGTGCAGGATGTGCTGCGCCCACGCGGATTTGAGGTCCTGATCGGCAACTATCACTACCGACAGGATGAGGAAGAAGAGCTGATTCGGAACTATCTCTCGTTTCAGCCGTGCGGCATTCTGCTTACCGGCTTCAATCGTAGCGAAACCGCAGCACAGCTTTTGACAAATGCTGGGGTGCCTTGCGTATACATGATGGAACTGCGGCAGGAAGAGGGCATCGTCTGTGTCGGCTTTTCGCAAGAAGCGGCCGGGGCCAAGGTTGCGGACCACCTTCTATCGCGCGGACGGCGAAAGCTGGTCTTTGTCGGGGCCCAGCTTGATGCGCGCGTCCTTCAGCGTCGCGACGGCTACCAGCAAGCGATTGCCAGGGCTGGTCTTTCTCCGGCGATCGAGATCATGACGCCGGAACCGTCCTCGGTGGAACTTGGCGGCGATCTCTTCAATCAGCTTTTGGCCGCGCATCCCGACACAGACGGGATCTTCTTTTGCAACGACGATCTTGCCTTCGGAGCGTCATTCGAGGCTCTGCGGAAAGGGGTAGCAATCCCCGAGCGGATTTCGGTGGTCGGATTTAACGATCTACCGGGGGCGGGCCAAATGGTTCCGCGACTGACCTCTGTTCGTACGCCCCGTGCCACCATTGGCCAGCAAGCCGCAGCCAGCCTTCTCAAGCTTCTCGATGGCGAAACGCCCGAGATCCCGGCGCTGGATTTGGGTTTCGAACTGATGATCAGGGAAAGCAGTTAGCGCCGTCCAGACATTGAGGCTAAGGGCCGCGCAAGCCGTTCGAGCCGGCGAGTATCCCATTCGCCGGTCGCGTGGCTGAAAGAAGACGTGACGCGACGGCGGTGGAATCTCTCGGTGCAGCATAAGTTGCCCGCCGAGACGATGCAGGAAGAGCTTGCCGCACCAGGCAGGTGCCAAAGGGCTCACCTGCCTTCGCACTCTAAGTTCTGTCGGACTGCTCTTCGCCCAATTCCCTTGAGAACCGGGCCGCGAAGTAATACCTTCTAAAAATCATTCCTTACAATGGTTCGACAATGGCGACGACGGTTACAGCCAAGGGGCAGGTTACGATCCCCAAACCAGTACGCGACCTCTTGGGTATAGTGCCTGGGAGCAAGGTTGATTTCCGTCGCGCGCCGGATGGAAGCATAGTGCTCGTCCATGCCGCCAAAAAACAGCAACCCAGCCGCTTCGCAAATCTGCGAGGGCACGCCGGCAAAGGGCTGGATACTGACGCGATCATGGCCCTCACGCGTGGCGAACCGTGATATTCGTAGACACGAATGTTCTTCTCGACGTCGTAACCGATGATCCGACATGGGCCGATTGGTCCACAGCGTAACTCGAAGACGCAAGTCTTGGGGGGACACTGTGGATCAACGACATCGTCTATGTGGAACTGGCCGTTCGCTACGATCGGATCGAAGAAGTCGACGCGTTCCTTGATCAAGCCGAGTTAGAACTGGCGCCAGTGCCGCGGGAGGCTCTCTTTCTGGCGAGCAAGGTCTTCACACAATATCGCAAAGCAGGGGCAACGAGAACCGGCGTTCTCCCAGACTTCTTCATCGGTGCGCATGCGGCCGTCAGCGGGTTGCCGTTACTCCACGCGTGATGTTGGTCGCTATCGAACCTATTTCCCGACATTGACATTGATTGTCCCGGATTTGCCGACCTAATGGCGACTGGCGGACCGTGATCGAGGCAACGGTCTCACCGGGCAACCCGCTCCGCTTGCTCTTGTGTTCGACGAAGCTGGCACGCGTTGGCGTGCGCCCGGCGCGGGTTCCACCAGATACATTGCGATCCTAGAATGTAACCAAGAACTTCCCAGAATCAAAAAGGAACAGAGGCTACAGCTCCAAAATCGATTATTTGCGATCGCAACTATAGGGGTCATGGGCTATGTCGAGATTATCGGACAGGTTGATGCTTCCAATATTGGCCGCATGCCGCGTCCGATGTCGGCACACTAAAATTCATCCCGGACCTGACCACCGCGACCTATTTTTCAGACGGAGCGCCGGTGAAGGTTGGCGCGTTCTTCGAGCGCGACCGCACCTTCCAGCCGGATGACAACAACCCGGGCGAAGAGCGGTTCTGGTCGATCCTGCGCCGGAGCGGGGCTTGCTTTTGCGCGCGCCTGCAGGGTATCGATGCACCGGAGACCCACTATTTGCCGAACGACCGCGAAGGTATCTTCGACGGCTGCTACGGCAACTGGATTGCCAAGCACGTGACGCGGCAAACGTCGGCGACCGCGATATCGAAGCCTTCCTGTGCGAGACGGATGGCATAGGCCTGGCCGATGCCTGCTGCTCCGCCTGTAACGACGGCTGTTCTTTTGGACATGCTGAACTCCTCACTTGTGATCCGCTGGTCTTACAAGAGATGTCCGCTTGTGATCGTGGAATTAAGCGGTCGCATTTGGAAATGACTGCTCCATTTCTGGAGCAGTCAAAGTCAGCCGCTCATTGTCCCGGAGCGGGAGAACTTGTTCTTCCGGCAGACGAGAAAGACGACGACATCCAAGTCCTGAACGGCCGTGACCGAGGTTACGGCCTGATCTGGGATCATGAGCGCGTCATACTTCCGAAGCATCTGGCCGCCGACCGTTGCTTCCCCGGCGAACACGTAGAACCAACGGTCAAACCCGTTCTTGAGCGGGAGATCGATGCTCGACCCTGCTGAAAGGTGCGCGTCGTAAAGGAAGACCGCCTGGCGAACCGACGTGGGAGTGGCCGATCCAACCGGGCCCGTGAGAATCCGCCACTGGTTCTCGCGTCCTGAAGCGTCGAGGTCGACGAACTGGACGTCCGGGTCAAGTTCGGCGACATCGGGCCGAACGAAGATTTGTAGCATTTCGATCTGCTGGTTTCCCACGGTCTCCTCCTCGTGAGAGAATCCGTGGCCCGCGTTCATCACCATCAGACGGTCGGAGGAAATCACTTCGCTCCGCCCTGCCGAGTCGGTGTGCTTCATGTTGCCTGCGCGCATGTAGCTGATGATCTCGTCGTTGCAATGCTCATGCATCCGGACGACGACGCCGGGCTGCAGTGTCGCGTGGTCGATGGTCCCAAGTCCGCCGAAGCCGGGATCGTTTGGCTGACCCAGTGCTACGCCCGGGCGGATGCGGCGCACCTGGAAGGAGCCGTGTGATCGCAGCATGTGGGTGCTGGCAGGCACCGCGACGTTGCCTTCGATGGGTCTGACTTCGGCGGACATTTTCCGTTCCTTTCTTGCGTGTTTTCCTTAGGCCGAGATCGGCGGCAGGACTTCGGTGAACAGCAGCTGGATGAGCTTCTGGCCGTTCTCCGTGCCCCAATTCTGGGCGAGTTCGGCGATTACGGTATTGGTCGCCGTGAGCACGACACCTGCGTCCTGCATGCGGCGGCGCGACATGTCTTCGGACAGTTCGTAGGGAGAACCGGAAGCATCCATGACGGCCTGGACGTTGTAGCCTTCGCCGACGGCGTCGATGGCCGGGAACACGAGGCATACGTCGGTCGTGACGCCCGCCATTATCAGGTTCTTGCGGCCGGTTGCTTCGACGGCTTTCTTGAAGTTGGCGTCGGTCCACGCATTGACGATGCCTTCGCGCTTGACGCGCCTTTCGAATGCGTCCGGCAGGATTTCCTGCAGCTCGGGCAGAAGCGGACCCTGCAGGCGTTCTTCCTGGCTGGACGTGAGCACGGTGGGGATGCCGAGGATGCTTGCAGCCTTGGCGAGAGCCAGCGACATGCGCTTGGCCTGTGCGACGTCGATGTTCTTGATCAACTGCATGGTGCCGACCTGATGGTCGATCAGGAGCAGTGCGGAATTCTCGGGTGTGAACAGCTTGGACATGATGTGATCTCCTTCAGTAAAAGAGCGTCATCGCTCGACAGTGAAGATAATCTTGGAACGATAGGCAGGGGAGACTTGAAAAATGCCGAGGTTATGTTCCATTTATGAAACATGACCACATTCGGAGATTTCGACGGCCTTGCGCTGTTTATTCGCATCGCGGAAGCAGGCGGTTTGGCCGCCGCCGAACGCTCGACGGGCATTTCCAAGGCGACGCTGTCGCGTCGGCTGACGGCGCTGGAAGACGCATTGAACATCCGCCTCGTACGTCGGACGAAGAAGGGCATCGTGCTGACCGACCAAGGTCAGCAGCTCTTCGACAGCAGCCGGGACGCGCTCCTGATTGCCGAGCAAGCGGTATCGACCATCCAGGACGAGAAGGTCGCCCTGTCGGGAACGGTCAGGCTTTCGCTGCCGCCGGATCTGGCGACCGAAGTGCTGGCTCCGATCCTGATCGGATTCAAGCAACGGTATCCGGACGTCGTCATCGACATGACGCTCGGGGATCGCCGGGTATCGCTGATCGAGGAGGGCTATGACCTTGTTGTCCGGATGGGGGCCGTGGCGGATTCCGGTCTGATGTTCAAGAAGATCGCTTCATTGCCGCGAACGCTCGTCGCCAGTCCGGCGTTCGTGGCCGCGCATCCCGAGGTGAAGGCGCCGTCGGATATCAATGGTGTCTCAGCATTGGCGATCCGGCGCGATCTGGTTGAGTGGGATCTGAGAAGCGATGATGGGCAGATGGCGAAGGTGCATCCGAAGATCGGCTTTGCCGCCAATCGCCAGACCATTCTGATCGAGGCCGCGATCTCCGGACTGGGGGTCGCCAACCTTCCGGATTTCCTGATCGATCGCGCACTCGCCGCGGGCGATCTGGTCCGCGTCCTGCCGGAATGGCGGCCCTCGCCTGTCGAGATGACCGCGCTATGGCAGAAGGACAGGATTACGGGTCGTCTGATCAAGGCAATCGTCGCCGAATTCACCGAGGCCTTCACCGACAAAGGATGAGAAGCTAAAGCTTGAGGGTGTCCCTCACCCGCCCCGATCTGATCTTGCAACCGGATCAGCCGGTCAGATCGGGGCTGGTCGTCGTGCCGCGTGGCAGCCCAAAGTGACATTTCTACTTTGCACAAAAGCGGACATTCCAACTCCTCCGCCACAATGGATGGATTGTAGCCGCAAAGTTGAAGTGTCCTGTTGTGAAATGTAATTTGAATTGCTGAAAACGCCCATTCGGAAACCCTTCCCACGCCAAAAAGTAGCGCAAAAACACTAACTCACAACAGCTGGCCCAAGTAGCCGAGAAGGCGCCCGGTCCTCGCGTAAACCGAATTCAATCCGTGTAAGCGGTTTCCAGGCTGGCTGTCGGGACGGATTTCCGGCCGAAACCGTTCAGGGTTTCAGAGCACCCCTGCGACGGGTAAGCGGGCGCTCCAACTCCAACTGTTGCGTGAGTTCCGCACGATGGCTAATGGGCCATCGCTCCGATCTCGCCTCATCGTTACCACATTGCTCGTAAGGCTTGCGGTCGCCCGTCGTGATCAGTCAAGGCGCCTAAGCTGTCCAGTCCTCGACACGTAGGCCAGGCACGCGATCAAACTCACGCCGATTATTCGTGACCAATATCAGCCCCCGCGAGCGCGCGTGACCGGCAATTAACTGGTCGTAAGGTCCGATCGGGGTACCGCTGCGTGCAAGTTCGGCGCGCAATTGACCTGTATGGCTTGCTGCCATCTCGTCGTATGCAAGTACCTCGAGCCGTGCGGCAAAGCCTTCGACGACCGACAGATTCCGCTCTGGAATCGCTGACTTTTCCGCCCCATAGATTAGTTCCATCAAACTGACAGAGCTAATGCAGAGTTGACCATGGTGGCGGTTGAACGCCTCGCGCACCTGCTGCGGCCGGTTCTTCACCGTAAAAATACAGATGTTGGTATCCAGCATGTACTTCAGCATTAAAATGCATCACGCTCCTGCAAGGCCGGCTGATCACGTTCGGTCATAAAATCCGAGGTAGCCGCTTCGCCTTCGAACCAGCTGTCCCAAACTTCTCCGGCAGGGGCAATAATCCTCGTGCGTCCGACTGCAACGATGTCGACGCGTTTTACATCATCAGGCAGAGCGACGGCCTTCGGCAGCCGAACAGCCTGGCTACGATTGCTTTGAAACACCGCACCTTGCTCCATCTCTTATCCTCCGCTGTATACGAATGCCATATCCCATTTAGTTCCGCAAATGGGATATGTCAACGGGATATACTTCCGGTGCGCTAGGCGAGATTTGACGACTCGGCCTACCGAGTTTGTTAACTGCTCAGCCGAGAGGATCGTCCGATAAGGCGTTTGACAGTCGACAAAACTTCCTGGCTTCGCCGGTATTGTTGCCATCAGAATGCGCTTGAAGAAAGCGCTGTATGCCGTTGAGATTACAGTTATACAGCTCGACCGCGTGGCTGAACCGCGAACATTTGAATTCCTTTGATTGAAACGCGAGTGCCAACGTGAGCGGCGCCACCGTTCCCGACACCCGAGCCGTCATTTCCCATAAAGTGCACGAGACCGCTCAAGGTGCTTTAGAATCGCCGTCTCAGAACCGTCGACATCGTGTTCCTCGAGCCGGGTGAGGATCTCTTCGTGTTCGACCAAAGTGAATTTCTCTTTGCCAGTCCAGATCAGCATGTCGGTGTGGTATTCCTTCAGCCAAGCAAGCATGGCTTCGCTGACGGCGACAAAGATCGGATTTCCAGAGATCTGGGCGATCCGGGTATGGAACTCCATGTCGGCGTTGATGAACCGATCGGCATCGCCAAGCGAATTTCGCTGACGCTGAATTATGCTCTTCAGATCAACGATGTCCGCCTTCGATGCGCGCTGTGCGGCTTCGCGGGCCATGCCGCGCTCGAAGAAGATGCGGGCGTTCTTCAAGTGCTCCAGCGTATCATTTGACTGAGCCAGCATGATCTTTGCCGTCAGGTCGACCTGGCGGAGGATCGACTGTGCCGTCAACTTTAGGACTCTCGCGCGTTCGCCGTGTGAAATGCTGACGAGGCCCTTGCTCGCAAGCGACTGCATCGCCTCGCGGATGGCCGGTCGGCCGACGCCAAATCTCTCCATTAAGACGCGCTCGGAGGGCATCTCGTCGCCGGGCTGCAACTCGCCCGACGTGATCAACCGTTCTAGTCGATCAAATACCTCGTCTGACAGTTTCCGACGGACGATTTGTTCGATGGGCTGGGTCATGAGGTCTCGCTGGCTCAATTATCACCTCCTCCTACTACTTTCCGCGCTTTGCGCAAAGCGTCCCCCAATTTGCAGGTCCGCAAAATTTCGCTTCCAATCAATTGGAATACTCATTATACCACATCATGAGTTGACGCCACGACAATTTGATCTGGCGAGAGGAGCAACTGCTATTTCATGATGATTACGCTGACCTACCGCATCGAGACGCCGAGCAGTATCGAGGCTATGGCGGACAAGATCGCAAGCGACCAGTCGACTGGAACCTTTGTGCCTATTCCTGGTGAGACAGAGGAGCTGAAGTCACGTGTCGCAGCGCGTGTCCTGGCGATCCATCCGCTTGACGATGCGAACTATCCTACCTGGCCCGAGGTGGCTCCTGGTACGCGCCTTAGCCGCGCCGACGTCGAAATCGCCTTTCCTCTGGACGCGATCGGAACCGATCTCTCGGCGCTGATGACAATCGCGATCGGCGGTGTCTTTTCCATCAAGGGCATGACCGGCATCCGCGTCGTTGACATGAAGCTGCCTGGCGCCTTCAAGGACGCGCATCCCGGACCGCAGTTCGGCATTGCTGGCAGCCGCCGTCTGAGCGGCGTCGAAGGACGCCCGATCATCGGGACGATCGTGAAGCCGGCACTGGGGCTTCGTCCACACGAAACGGCGGAACTGGTTGGCGAGCTGATCGAATCCGGCGTGGATTTCATCAAGGATGACGAGAAGCTGATGAGCCCGGCCTATTCGCCGCTCAAGGAGCGCGTCGCAGCGATCATGCCGCGTATTCTGGACCACGAGCAGAAGACCGGCAAGAAGGTCATGTATGCGTTCGGCATCTCGCATGCCGACCCCGATGAGATGATGCGCAACCACGACATCGTCGCCAAGGCCGGCGGCAACTGCGCCGTCGTCAACATCAACTCGATTGGCTTCGGTGGCATGAGTTTTCTCCGCAAGCGCTCCAGCTTGGTGCTGCATGCGCATCGAAATGGCTGGGACCTACTGACGCGCGCGCCCGGCGCTGGGATGGATTTCCGGGTCTATCAGCAGTTCTGGCGCCTGTTGGGAGTCGACCAGTTTCAGATCAACGGCATCCGCGTGAAGTATTGGGAACCAGACGAAAGCTTCGTCTCGTCCTTCAAGGCCGTCAGTACGCCGCTCTTCAATGACTCAGACTGCCCGTTGCCCGTCGCCGGCTCCGGCCAGTGGGGAGGTCAAGCCCCCGAGACGTATCGGCGAACCGGCTGCACGACCGATCTTCTCTACCTTTGTGGAGGCGGCATTGTAAGCCATCCGGGTGGCCCGGCAGCCGGCGTTCGTGCCGTGCAGCAGGCATGGCAGGCCGCCATCGCCGACATCCCGCTCGACGTTTACGCAAGGAATCATCCGGAACTGGCCGCCTCAATCGCCAAGTTCAGCGATGGCAAAGGCGCATGAGCGCTATGGAAAGGCTTCTCGTTAGCTACTACGGCGATGACTTCACCGGTTCAACCGACGTCATGGAGGCCATGGCATCACACGGCGTTGCGACCGCCCTCTTTCTCGACATCCCCTCGCCCGAGACACTCGATCGCTTCAAGGATTGCCAGGCCATCGGGATTGCCGGCACAAGCCGGAGCGAAACACCTGCGTGGATGCAACAGCATCTGACGCCAGTCTTCGAATGGCTAAGGTCGCTTAACGCGGATGTTTGCCATTACAAGGTCTGCTCGACGTTCGACTCCAGTCCTAAGACTGGAAGTATCGGAAAGGCGATCGAGATCGGGCGCGCGATTTTCGACCAATCCGTGGTGCCAGTCGTCGTCGGCGCGCCGCAACTGAAGCGCTACACGGCGTTCGGCAATCTTTTTGCCGCTTATCAGGGCAGCGTTTATCGCATCGACCGTCATCCGGTGATGAGCCGCCATCCGGTCACTCCTATGGGCGAGGCCGATCTGGCTGTTCACTTGTCGAAGCAGACGCAATTGCCTGTTGCCGTGGCTGATCTTGCAATGATCACCATGGGCGACGCCGACCTGCGGGTCGACCAATTGGCGTCGTACTCGGGCGGGATTCTGCTCATAGATGTAGATTCGGAGGCAACACAGGCGGCCGCGGGCCGCCATCTCATACGCCTTGCACGTCAGTTCGGAGGTTTCGTCGCTGGCTCGTCTGGAATCGAGTACGCGCTCCTAAATGCCTGGCGCCAGAGCGGCGTGGTCACAGGGAATGCTGACTTCCCTGACGTAGGCCCGGTCGACCGACTTGCCGTCGTCTCGGGCAGCGTATCGCCAACGACTGAACGCCAAATTCGCAAAGCCGTAGACGACGGTTTCGAGAGCATACCACTCGATCCTCTTTCCTTGGTGTCGGGCGATAGCGACGGAGCCGTTGATGCAGCCGTTCGGGACGGTATCCAAAGGCTCAGGGACGGCAAGAGCGTTATCCTCCACACGGCGCTTGGACCGTCGGCGGACGTCGGCGCCGACATGGATGAGGTTCCAGGCGCCCGTCACGAGCTTGGACGAGCGCTCGGTACTGTGCTTCGCCGCCTGATTGAAAGCGAGGGACTTTCCCGTGCGGTTATTGCCGGCGGCGATACGTCCAGCCACGCCCTCAGGCAGTTGAAGATCGAGGCATTGACGACGCTTCTCCCGCTCCCACAGACGCCTGGCTCTCCGCTCTGCCTTGCCCATGGAATCCATCCTCCGACCAACGGCCTGCAGATCGCTTTGAAGGGCGGTCAGGTCGGAACGGACGGATACTTCGCTCAGATACGCGACGGAAGGAAGAACTGAGATGGTTCTGTGGGTCGGCACTAGCTTCAAGATGAACAAGACTCTCGAGGAGGCGGTCGCTTTCGCGAACCGCCTAGCGGAGACCGACCGAGACCGCGATACACGCATACAGCGGTTCGTCATCCCGTCCTTTACCGCTGTGCGCGAGGTGCAACGCGTGCTTGCGGCGACGTCGGTCAAAGTAGGCGCTCAAAACATGCACTGGGAAGATTCCGGCGCGTGGACTGGCGAGGTCTCCGCGCCGATGCTGAAGGATTGCCAGCTCGACATTGTGGAACTCGGCCACTCGGAACGCCGTGAACACTTCGGAGAAACCGACGAAACCGTCGGCCTGAAGGTCGCGGCCGCCGTTCGACACCGTCTGACGCCATTGATTTGCATCGGAGAAACCTTGCAGGAACGCCAAGCCGGCCAAGCCGACGACGTCCTAAGGCGGCAAGTCGAGAAAGCTTTGGAGCTTGTCGCAGGCGACGTTGAACCCGCTCCTATCCTTCTCGCCTACGAACCCGTCTGGGCGATTGGCGTCAATGGCATTCCGGCGACCGCCGACTACGCCTGCGAGCGGCACGGCAAAATCGCCGAAGTCGCGACAGGCGTTCTCGGTCGGTCTGTGCCGGTTCTCTACGGGGGGAGCGTGAGCCCTCAAAACTGCGAAGAACTCGTTTCCCAAGCACACATCGATGGCTTGTTTATCGGTCGGTCGGCTTGGTCCGTCGATGGTTACCTCGACATTCTCCGCCGCGCTTCCGCGGCGGTCGAACGCTGATTCATGTGCCCGAAGGCCAGTGAAAGGAAGCTGCCATGAAGATTGCAATAGGCGCGGACAGCGCCGGAAAACCGCTACTCGATGTGATTGCTGCCCACCTCGCCGGCAAAGCGGATTTGGAAATCCATGATCTCAGCCAATCCGGCTTCTACGCCGACCTGTCGCAGAAACTCGCGCAGACAATTGTCGACGGTGAACATCAGCGCGGCATCCTGATTTGTGGCACGGGAATAGGAGTTTGCATCTCGGCAAACAAGGTTCCGGGAATCCGCGCCGCGCTGACGCATGACACCTACTCGGCGGAACGCGCGGCTAAATCGAACAACGCTCAGATCATTACTATGGGCGCGCGCGTCATCGGACCCGAACTGGCCAAGTCCATTGTGGATGTCTGGCTTTCGTCCGAGTTCGACCCCCAAGGTCCTTCGGCGGGAAACGTCGAAGCGATCGATCGGCTCGACGCTGAAAAACAGCCCTCTTAACAATTAAGTGGTGATATGGTGATTGACTCATCATACCAGTATATGATCCTATCCAAAACTCAAAAGGTGAGGAAACATGACTAAGATTGCCCTCTTCGGCGCCGGCGGAAAAATGGGATACCGGCTTGCGAAAAATCTTAAGGGCTCGCGTTTCGACGTGCGCCACGTTGAGGTTAGTGACGCAGGTAAGACCCGTTTGAAGAATGATCTTGGCCTCGATTGCCTACCAGTCGATGCTGCCCTCGATGGCGCGGAAGTGGTTATCCTTGCTGTGCCAGACACCGTGATCGGGAAAGTCGCGGCAAGCGTCGTCGACAAGCTGAAACCCGGCGCCATGGTGGTCGCGCTTGATGCTGCGGCTCCCTTTGCCGGTCACCTGCCGAAGCGCGACGATCTCACCTATTTCGTCACCCATCCATGTCATCCGCCAATCTTCAACGACGAGACGGACATACAGGCAAAGAAGGACCACTTCGGCGGCCTGTTCGCCAAGCAGCACATTGTCTCGGCGCTGATGCAAGGACCAGAAAGCGCCTACGCGCTGGGCGAGGAAATCGCCAAAGTCATCTGGGCTCCGGTCATGCGCTCGCACCGGGTCACGGTCGACCAGCTTGCCATGCTCGAACCTGGCCTGTCGGAAACGGTGTGCGCATCGCTGCTCGTCGTCATGCGACAGGCCATGGACGAATGCGTTGCACGCGGCGTGCCGGAAGAAGCTGCCCGCGACTTCCTGCTCGGCCATATGAACGTGCTCGGCGCGGTCATCTTTAAGGAAGTCGACGGCGTCTTTTCGGATGCCTGCAACAAGGCGATCGAGTTCGGCATTCCAGCCCTGATGCGCGACGACTGGAAAAAGGTATTCGAACCACAGGAGATCGCCGAAAGCATCCGGCGCATCACCTGAACCGGCTTGGGGGAGGCAAGACCTTCCCCTCAACCGCCCCAAGGGAGACGGGGCTTTGTTCACACTCGGGAGGAAGAAATGAAATTAACACGTAGACTGACACTTGCAGCCTTTGCCGGCGCACTGGCGCTCGGAACGGCCATTCCGGCATATTCGGCAGATCTCATCGCCATCATCACGCCGGCACATGACAATCCCTTCTTTAAGGCCGAAGCGGTCGGCGCCGAAGCAAAGGCGAAGGAGCTTGGCTACGAAGCTCTTGTCATGACGCATGACGACGACGCCAACAAACAGTCCGAAATGATCGACACCGCGATCGGCCGCGGCGCCAAGGCGATCATTCTCGACAACGCTGGAGCGGACGCGTCCGTCGCAGCTGTCAAGAAGGCAAAGGATGCGGGCATTCCCTCCTTCCTGATCGATCGCGAAATCAACGCAACGGGCATTGCCGTGGCCCAGATCGTCTCGAACAATTACCAGGGCGCCCAGCTCGGCGCGCAGGAATTCGTCAAGCTGATGGGCGAGAAAGGCAATTACGTCGAGCTGGTCGGCAAGGAGTCCGATACCAATGCCGGCATCCGCTCGCAAGGCTATCACGACGTCATTGACGATTATCCGGACCTGAAGTCTGTCGCCAAGCAGTCGGCGAACTGGAGCCAGACGGAAGCCTATTCGAAGATGGAAACCATCCTGCAGGCAAATCCCGACATCAAGGGCGTCATTTCAGGCAACGACACGATGGCCATGGGCGCGATCGCAGCACTGCAGGCCGCCGGGCGCAAGGACGTGATCGTCGTCGGCTTCGACGGCTCCAACGACGTGCGCGACTCCATCAAGTCTGGCGGCATCAAGGCGACCGTTCTGCAGCCGGCCTATGCACAGGCTCAGTTGGCCGTCGAGCAGGCAGACGCCTACATCAAGAACAAGACCACGCCCAAGGAAGAGAAGCAGTTGATGGACTGCGTTTTGATCAACGCGGACAATTTTGAGAAGCTCGAGACCTTCGCTCTGACGAACTAACAGCAACCGGGTACTGCAAAGGGCGCAGCACTGCGCCCTTTGCAATTCACAGTGTATGACGTCGAGGTTCACGGCATGTTGAGAATGAAGGGCGCACTGCTCGCTGCTGTCGTGGCAGCGGCCTTGCCCGGTTGCAAGATCATCAGGACCCCGACCGCTGAGGAAAGGGCGGCGGCAGCGGCCAAGACCGCCTTCGACCCGAATGCGAAGGTCGAAGCGATTTGGCAGCCCCAGGTCGTACCCTATTTTGAGAAACGCGCGGGCGAGCTGAAGGAAGTGGCACAGCTTGCTGCCTCCAGCCCGGATCAAGCGGGGGAAAAATACGGCAACCCGCGCAAGCAAAGCAGTTCACCTTGGACCTATGCCGTCAAATTCACCGGCAAGGTGATCGCGGCCGATACGGCCTCGCGGGCGTCGACGCTCGACGTTGATACCGATGGCGACGGGAAGGTTGACGCGAGGGTACAAATCGGCCCGGCGCTCCGCGGCACGGCCCTGCGCGATACGCTGGACTTCGTCAACTTCAACGAATTCAAGAACCAGATTGAATGGGCCCAGTTCGGAAAGGCATTCAACGAGAAGGCCAACACGGCCTTCCTCGCCGCCGTACCGCGTGACGGGCTGGTCAGCAAGACCGTGACCGTGATCGGTGCCTTTCCATTGCCGAATGGGGGGCAGCTTCCGCTAGTCACACCTTCGGAACTCACGGTGGGATCATGAGCGTCAGCGAGACACCCAAGGAAGACATCATCTTGCGTCTCGAAGACGTGTCGAAGGTCTATTCGGGCATCGTCGCCGTCAAGCGCGCCAATCTCGAGCTTCGCCGTGGTGCGGTGAACGTTCTGGTCGGTGAGAACGGCGCCGGCAAGTCGACGCTGATGAAGATCATCGCCGGCGTCGAGCGCCCGACGCTCGGCCGCATAGTCTTGGATGGACAGTCCGTATCGTTCGACAGCCCTGCCGATGCCCAAGCAAATGGCATCGGGATGATCTTTCAGGAACTCAATCTCTTTGCCAACATGTCAATCGCCGAAAACATCTTCGCCACACGCGAGATCACCCGTGGCCTGCGCGGCATCGACCATAAGGCGCAGGTCAAGAAAGCAAACTCCTTTCTGAAACGCCTGGATGCAGGCATCGATGCGGAAACGATGGTCGAGGATCTGCCGATCGGCCAGCAGCAGCTCGTCGAAATTGCCAAGGCGATGTCACTGAATGCGCGCATCCTCATCATGGACGAGCCGACCTCGGCGCTTTCGGCGGCGGAGGTCGAGATCCTCTTCAAGGTGATCGCTGAGCTGAAGGCTCAAGGGGTCGCGATCGTCTACATCTCGCATCGACTGGATGAACTGATGCGCATTGGTGACTACATCACCGTGCTGCGCGACGGCCAGATCACCGGCCAGGCGATGATGCGCGATATCGATACGCGCTGGATCGTGCGCTCCATGATTGGTTCGGACGCCAAGGACTTTGCAAAATCGGTCGACCACCTGGCCGGCAGGGAAATGTTCCGCGCCGAGGATATCAGCCTTCCGCGGCCGACCGGAGGGCTTGCGGTCGACCACGTTTCTCTGTCCGTGAAGGCTGGCGAAATCCTCGGCATCTATGGCCTCATGGGCGCGGGACGTAGCGAATTCTTCGAGTGCGTGATCGGGCGTCACATGCATTCGACGGGCAAGATTTACATCGATGGCAAGGAGATACGCGCCCGCGATACCACGCGGCGAATACGCCGCGGCCTTGCGCTGATCCCGGAAGACCGGCAACGCGAGGGATTGGTCCAGGTGCTTTCCATCGCCTCCAACCTGACGCTGGCGAGCCTTGGCCGCTTCACCCGCCTCTTCCATATCGACAGCGGCGCCGAGAAGAATGCCATTCGCGATGCGATCAGGGACCTTTCGATCAAGGCGCCGAACCCGGACTTCGAGGTAACGTCTATGTCGGGCGGCAACCAGCAGAAGGTGGTGATCGGCAAGGCGCTGATGACCAACCCGAAAGTGCTTCTGATGGACGAGCCGAGCCGCGGGATCGATGTGGGTGCCAAAGCGGATGTGTTCCGCACCATGCGCCGGCTCGCAGCAAACGGGCTCGCCATTCTGTTTTCGACGTCTGACCTCGAGGAGGTCATGGCGCTTTCCGATCGCATCGCGGTCTTAAGCAACGGCCAACTGGTCGCCGTTTTCACGAGAAACGAGGCGACGCAAGACGCAATCATCGCGGCCTCGGCCAAGGGACATGGACATCAAGGGAAACTCGCGTCATGACGGCGGCCACCTCATCCACTTCTTCGCCGACGAGCGCGAACGGTTCTTTGCTCCTGACACTGATGAAGCTCAGGACATTCATCGCCCTTTTCGCCGTTATCATTTTCTTCGCGATCTTCGCTCCGAACTTCACCTCGACAGCGAACATGATCCTGATGTCGAAGCACGTTGCGCTCAATGCCTTCCTCGCCATGGGCATGACCTTCGTCATCATCACCGGCGGCATCGATTTGTCCGTGGGATCGATCGTCGGGCTTTGCGGCATGGTCGCCGGCGGGTTGATCCTTTACGGCATCGAGCTGCCAATCGGCTATACGATCTACTTCAACCTCTTCGAGATTGTGTTGATCACGCTATCGATCGGGTTGCTGATCGGCCTGATCAACGGCCTGCTGATCACCAAGCTCAATGTCGCCCCCTTCATCGCGACGCTCGGCACGCTGTATATCGCGCGCGGCTTGGCTCTGCTTTCCTCGGATGGCCAGACCTTTCCAAACCTTGTCGGGCGACCCGAGTATGCAACGACCGGCTTCGACTTCTTCGGTGCGGGGCGCATTCTCGGCCTGCCGGTGTCGATCTGGCTTCTGATCGTCGTCGCGCTCCTTGCCGCCTATGTCGCGCGCTCGACGCCAATTGGCAGGCATATCTTCGCCGTCGGCGGCAATGAACGCGCGGCACGCATGTCCGGTATCCGCGTCGATGTCGTGAAGATTTTCGTCTACATGTTCTCCGGCCTCTGCGCCGCGATCGTTGGTGTCATCATTTCCTCGGAGCTGATGGCTTCCCATCCGGCGACGGGCGAGAGCTTCGAGCTCAACGCGATCGCCGCTGCCGTCCTCGGCGGCACCTCAATGTCAGGCGGACGCGGGACAATCGGCGGCACGATCATCGGCGCCTTCGTCATCGGCATCCTGTCGGATGGATTGGTGATGATGGGCGTCTCCTCCTTCTGGCAGATGGTCATCAAGGGGTTGGTGATTATCATCGCTGTCGTTGTGGATCAGGCGCAACGCCGTCTGCAGCAGCGGGTTACTCTGATGCAAATGGCAAAGGCAGGTTGAAATGACGGGATTGAAAGGTGCATTGATCGGTTGCGGGTTCTTTGCGATCAATCAGATGCACGCCTGGAACGATGTCGACGGCGCCAAGATCGTTGCGATCTGTGACCGCGATCCGGATAGGCTGAAGACAGTCGGTGATCAGTTTGGCATTGAGCGGCGCTACCATGACGCGAATGCCCTGTTCGCGGACGGCGGGTTCGATTTCGTTGATATTGCCACGACGGTTCAAAGCCACCGGGTCCTTGTTGAAATGGCCGCGCACCACAAGGTGCCTACGATTTGCCAGAAGCCATTCGCCAAAACCCTGACCGATGCAAGGGCAATGGTCGCAGCGTGCCGTGCTGCAGGTATTCCGCTGATGGTACACGAGAACTTTCGCTGGCAGACACCAATCCAGGCTGTGCATAAGGTTCTGGACGCCGGATCGATCGGCACGCCGTTCTGGGGGCGCTTCTCTTTCCGTTCCGGTTACGATGTCTTCTCGGGCCAACCGTATCTAGCGGAGGGTGATCGATTCATTATCGAGGATCTTGGGATACACACGCTAGATATCGCTCGCTACATCCTTGGTGACGTCCTCACTGTCACTGCGCGTACCAAGCGCGTTAACCCAAGCATCAAGGGCGAGGACGTAGCGACAATTCTGCTCGACCATGAAAGCGGTGCGACGTCGATTGTCGACGTCAGCTATGCCACGAGACTTTCGAGAGAACCCTTCCCTGAGACATTGATCGAGCTCGATGGTTCCGAAGGAACGATCCGCCTGACACAAGGTTACCAACTTGAGGTAACCAACGCCAACGGAACCACGACCACCGACGTATCTCCGAAGCTCCTGTCGTGGGCGTCGCGCCCTTGGCACAACATCCAGGAGAGCGTCTACGCCATCCAGCAACACTGGGTCGATCAGTTGAAACTTGGCGTCGAGCACTCGACATCTGGGACCGACAATCTGAAGACGTTTGCACTCGTCGAAGGAGCCTATGAAAGCGCAGCCAGTGGGCAGGCGATCGACGTTAGAGCGATGCTGCGATGACGGTCGACCCTTTCCTGCTCTACGGCACCCGTGCCGTCGAAACGCCAGCGGTTCTGCTTCGCGCCGGAAAGCTTGAGGTCGACCTCGTCAATGGCAACCTGCGCACGATCCGCTACGATGGAACCGAGGTGCTGCGGGCGATTTCCTATCTTGTTCGCGACCGGGACTGGGGCACCTACAGCGCCGAGATCGCAGATCTAAAGATCGCGGAAAATGGCGATCTTTTCGAGGTGACCTATCGGGCCCGATGCAATGGACCGGCCGACACCAGTCTCGTTATCGACGTCCGCATCCTTGGACGCAGCGGCCACCTCGACTTCGAGGCCGAAGCTGTCTCGGAAACAGGATTCGAGACCAATCGCTGCGGCTTCTGCATTCTCCATCCGATCGTTGGAGTGGCCGGCGCCCAGGCTAGCGTCGAGCACGTCGACGGCGTGACAGAAGCAACACTGTTTCCTGATTTCATCGAGCCCTGGCAGCCGTTCAAGGACATGCGCGCCCTCACCCATGAGGTGATGCCTGATGTCACCGCAGAATGTCGCATGGAGGGAGACACATTCGAAATGGAGGATCAGCGAAACTGGTCGGACGCGTCTTATAAGACCTACACCAGGCCCCTCGCCTTGCCTTGGCCCTACCAGATAGGTCCAAACGCACCGGTCCGGCAAAAGGTATCGCTGATCATCAGGGATGATCGCACCGACATCTTTCACCCCACAGCAGAAACCTCCGGCGACCCCATCCGACTTGCGCTTGGAAAACGGTCCGGTACGATGCCGGCGATCGGCCTGGTAGTAACTCCAGAGGAAGCCAACACCACGCTTTCAGCGATCGCTGTCCTTTCGGAAGTCGCTCCGCAGGAGCTTCTCTTTCATTTCGATCCAGAGGCTGGCCACGGTGTCGACGATATGAAACGGCTTGCCGCAGTGGCCGCCAAACACACTGGCCGTGCGACCCTGGAGATTGCGCTTCCATGCAAGGCGTCTCCGGCGCAAGAAACGGCGGAGATCGCGCGATACCTGCGGGCCGCGGCATTCAAGCCGGATGCGATTATGATCTCACCTTCCGTGGATCGCCAGTCCACTCCGCCCGGCAGCGAATGGCCTGACTGCCCGCCCCTCGAAGAGATCTATCAGGCAGCCCATTGCGCCTTTGCGGGCATGCGCATCGGCGGCGGTATGCTGAGTTACTTTACCGAACTCAACCGCAAGCGTGTGCCGGACGGGCAACTCGGCTTCATCAGCCACTGTACCAACCCGATCGTCCATGCGGCCGACGATCTCAGCGTCATGCAGACATTGGAAGCCCTGCCCTTCATTACCCGCTCCGTGCGCGCCATTTACGGCGAAATGCCATATCGGATCGGTCCATCGACCATACCGATGCGACAAAACCCGTATGGGAGCCGGACGATGGAGAATCCGTCGGGCGGGCGCATCCCAATGGCCAACCGCGACCCTCGCCACAACGGTCGCTTCGCAGAGGCCTTCGCGCTCGGTTATGCGATACGCGTCCTCGATGCGAACCTCGAATGCTTGACGCTCTCGGCGCTGACCGGGCCGTTCGGGTTGATCGCGGGTCCTGGAGAACCAAGCAAGGAAGGCGATCGGCGCCCGTTGTTCGGCACCGTTCGCATACTCGCCGCATTGGCGGGAGCAGGTTGGCAAGAGTGCATCTCATCCTCGCCGTCGAAGATTCTCGCGTTCGCCACCACGGGTGCGGCGGGTTCGCAGCTCCACGTCGTCAACCTGACAAGCGAAAAGCAAGAAGTTGATTGCGGCGGGTTCAGGATTGCGGCAACCCACCCAGGGGTTAGCCTCGCCCTTCCCCCGTTCGGCACCGCTCTTCTCCCGCTCTTGGATTGACCTCAAGCACCTCAATTGCATCTATCGTATCGGAGTTCGATCTGGGGAGGTCGGTGTGAAAACCAAGAAGCTAATAAATTCCGGCGCGCATGCCGTCGATGAAATGCTGGAGGGCGTGCTGGCGGCACATCCGGACCACTTGTACGCTGTAGACGGTATGCCTCGCGCAATCGTCGCCAGGAACGGCCCTCGCAAGGGAAAGGTCGGATTTGTCATAGGCGGTGGTTCCGGCCACGAGCCGACCTTTCTCGGTTTCGTCGGCAAGGGACTTGCCGACGCTGCCGCCATAGGGAATGTCTTCGCGTCGCCGCCGCCCGATCCCATCGTCGCATGCGCAAGGGCCGCTGACGGTGGCGCAGGCGTCCTTTTCATGTATGGAAACTACGCTGGCGACGTCATGAATTTCGACATGGCGGCCGAGCTGCTCGCATTGGACGATATCGAGGCGCGGACTGTCTTGACGACGGATGACGTGGCTTCGGCTCCTCCCGACCAGAGCGACAAGCGGCGCGGCGTGGCCGGTAACGTCTTCATCTTCAAGGCGGCCGGGGCCGCATGTGATCTCATGTATTCCTTTGATGAGGTGGAGCGCGCCGCTCGCTATGCGAATTCACGAACATATTCGATGGGTGTTGCCCTCTCCCCTTGTTCGCTTCCGCAAACGCTTAAACCCAACTTCCTGATCGGCGAAGACGAGATGGAGATCGGCATGGGCATCCACGGGGAGCCCGGTGTAGCTCGCGGTTCGCTGAGATCGGCCGACGAGGTCACCGATCAGTTGATGGACGGCATTCTCCGGGAGATGAGCGCGCCTGCTGGCGATCGCGTCGCGGTACTGGTTAACTCGCTTGGTTCGACGCCCATGATGGAACTCTACATCATGATGCGGCGCGTGAAGTCGCGACTTGATGGCGCCGGGCTGGTGATCCACACGTCACTTGTCGGAAACTACTGTACGTCGCTTGAAATGGCCGGGGCATCGATCACCGTGATGCATCTCGATGATGAGCTGCAGAGATTGATCGATCATCCATGCGATTGCGCAATGTTCAAGAGGTGAGCCGATGGCGATCGCGACCAGGGACCTGCAACAGATGTTTTCGCTGATCGCAGAGGAAATCGGGAAGAACCGCGACCGCCTGTGCGAACTGGACGGGGTGATCGGCGACGGCGATCATGGTCTTGCCATGGACGCAGGTTGGCAAGCGGCGGCGAAGGCCATTGGCGAACTCGACCAGTCACAAGTTGTGCCGACACCTGCGTTTAACGCTGCTGCCAAGGCGTTCTTGAATGCGGTCGGCGCGTCATCTGGTCCGTTGTACGCGACTGCATTCATGCGTGCGGGAACTGCCGCCAAGGACAAGTCGGATCTATCGGACGATGACTTCCTTTGCGTGTTTAGCGCGATGGCACAGGGAATTCAGGACCGGGGCAAGGCCGAGCTTGGCGAGAAGACTATGATCGATGCCTGGAAGCCGGCGGCCGACGCTGCGTTGGAAGTAAGGCGGCTGGGAACCAATCTCTCCGGGTGCCTTGCGGCGGCGGTTGAGGCGGCGCGCAACGGCTGCGAGGCGACGCGTGGCATGATCGCGGCCAAAGGACGCTCCTCCCGGCTAGGGGATCGGGCAATAGGTCATGTTGACCCTGGCGCCGCTTCTGCAGTCATCGTCATCGAAGCGATATCGTCTTTTCTAGCGCGACACGATGATTAGCTCGTCATACCAGTTGACATGTCAATAACCATCTGTAAAAAGGGGGCGGCTTTACAAGAGGAGGACGGTAATGCTGACCCTATCTGCGAAATTGAAGTCCGCGAGCATTGCAATGGCCGTGGCGGCACTGTCTGCAACGCCGGTGCTGGCTGAGGATATCACGCTCTGGACCCTCAATTTCGACAACAACGCTGCGAATGTCGCTTTGAAAAAAGTCGCAACGGACTTCGAGGCTGCGAACCCCGGCACGCACGTTGAAATCGTCCAACGCGCCGTGGATGAGCATAAAACCGCGTTGCGCGTAGCTGCGGGATCCGACAAGGGCCCGGACATCTATTTCAGTTGGGCCGGACTTGGGCTCGGCGGTGAATACGTGAAGGCCGGCCTGTCGCTGCCGCTCGACAAGTACTATTCCGAGTACAAGTGGACCGACGAACTCCTCCCCTCTGCCGCTGCATTCGCTGATCTTTATCCTGGCGGCAAGCACGGCACGCCGTTCACCTTCAAGGGCGAGGCGGTGTACTACAACAAGAAGCTGTTTGAGCAGGCCGGCATCAAGGACGAGCCGAAGACCTACGAAGAGCTCCTGACCGCTGCAGAGAAACTGAAGGCCGCGGGCATCCCTGCCTTCACCTTCGGCGGAACCGTCAACTGGCACGTCATGCGCCTGATGGACGTCATCCTCGAAACGAAGTGCGGCGCCGAGAAGCATGACGCGCTAAAGGCGATGAAGGTCGACTGGACGAAGGAACCGTGCGCAACCGAGGCATTTGCTGAATTCGCGAAGTGGACGAAGGACTATACGCTGCAACCGTTCATGGGCATCGACAATAAGCAGTCCTACAGCCTGTTCACGGCCGGCCGTGCGGCCATGATGCTGGAAGGCGACTGGCTGGTCAGCCAGCTCGACGGCAGCGGCGCAAACCTCGACGACTATGGGATCTTCCCTTTCCCGACGAACACTGACCGTCTCTATGGGTTTGCCGAGTACAACTATGTCAGCACGAAGAGCAAGGCCCCTGACATTGCGGCCAAGTTCCTCGACTACTTCCTGTCCAACAAGGTTCAGCAGGATCTAGTCGGTCAGATCAGCTCGATCTCGGTCAACAAGAACGTTCAGTACACGAACCAGAAGCCTCTTGAAGCCGAGTGGCTCGACATCTTCAAGAAGTACGGCAAGGTGTACATGAACGGCGACCAGGCTTTCCCGCTTGATGTCACAACGGAGTATTTCCGCATCATCAACGAAGTCGCTTCCGGCAGCGTTGAGCCCGCGGACGCGGCAAAGCAGCTCCAGAGCTTCATCGCGAGCCGGACCTAATTCCTCCCAGAGCGCCAGCCGGTCGACGTCAATGTCGGTCGGCTGGTGCACCGTTCAAATGAGCTGGCAGGGTCCCGTCACTGCCAGGAGGAGAGCATGTCACTACGTCAAACGACACATGATCCGCGCATCCAGGCGCTCATTCTGCTCGTTCCAGCGTTGGCAATCTACGCTGTATTCGCCCTTTACCCGATGCTGAACGTCGTGGTTCTGAGCTTCCAGAAATGGAACGGATTGGACGCGAACCGCCAGTTCGTGGGACTTGCGAACTACACGGCAATCTTTACACGCGACCCCGTCTTTTGGGTGGCCTTCCGCAATACGGTCATCTGGACTCTGATGAGCGTGGTCTTTCCGCCGATGGTCGGCCTACTGTTGGCGCTTAGCCTCAATCAGAAGATCTTCGCACGCAACAGCCTGAGAGCCATCTTCTACTTGCCAGTTATCATCGCGCCGATCGCCGTCGCGACCATGTGGAAATGGATGTACGACCCCTTTTTCGGGCTCTTCAGCCAGATGCTGACTTCATGGGGCATGCAGGCGTGGATCAAGGACTGGCTTGGTAACAAGGACATCGCCCTCTATTCCGTCTTCGTCGCTTACATCTGGCAGACGGTCGGCTTTTCGATGGTCCTGTTCCTGGCTGGCCTGCAAAACGTTTCCCAGACGCTCGTCGAGGCCGCGCGCATCGATGGCGCCGGGCGCTGGGCGGTGTTCAAGCACGTGACGCTGCCGGCCTTGCGTCCGACGATCACAATCGTACTGGTGCTTTCCATCATCTCGTCCCTCAAGGCGTTTGATATCGTCTACGGCCTTACGGGTGGCGGCCCGGCTCAATCCACGCAGATGCTGGCCCTTTGGGCGTTCACGCAGGCGATGCAGATCTTCGATTTTGGTCGCGGCGCCGCGATCTCGGTCGTCCTGCTGCTGATCACGATGGCGGTTGTCATCCCCTACCTCAGATGGACGCAGAAGCACGAGGAGGTTGACGCGTGACAGCAATCCCGACCGATCCCACCGTTGTGCATCTCGAGGCGCAACCGTCCTCGATGAAGCGTGATCCCATCTTGATTGGCCTGTGGATCGCACTGGTTATCGTGGCGCTGATCTGGGTCGCCCCGTTCGTCTTCATCGTGTTCACGTCCCTGAAGACGCCGGCTGCGGTGACGAGTACCGGCGCCTTCATACCGCCGACCGAACTTGCCTTCGACAACTACAGCGGGGCTTGGAGCCGGGGCAACTTCGCGAATTCGTTTTTCAACAGCGTTATCATCACGGTCATCAAGGTGCCGCTCGGCCTGATGCTGTCTGCGATGGCGGCCTACGCGCTGGCCAAAATCAAGCTCAAGTTCACCAAGGTCCTTCTCCTGCTCGTCGTCTTCGGCACGATGATCCCCTTTCAGGTCATGCTCGCACCTCTGTTCACTTTGGTGAATTCGTTCGGGCTCATTGACACCTATCCGGGCGTCATCCTTCCCTACATCGCCTTCGGCGTTCCCTACCAGGTCTTCATCCTGCACGGCTTCTTCAAGGGGATTCCGAAGGAGCTGTCGGAAGCCGCGCTCATCGACGGTGCGACCCACTTCACGATCTTCAGGCGGATATTCCTTCCCGTATGCCTGCCCGTTCTCGCGGCGCTGCTCATTCTCGACTTTGTCTCGACCTGGAATGAATTCGCCATGGCGCTGGTGCTTCTGCAAGACCAGCACATGTGGACACTGCCGCTGGGCCTAATGTCGTTCCAGGGGCAGTTCTCAAGCAACTACGGACAGCTCAACGCCGCCATCGTCATGACAGTTCTGCCGGCGACGATCGTCTACCTGATGTTCCAACGCTATTTCGTGTCCGGCCTCACGTCCGGTGCGGTCAAGGGCTGAGGCAACAATATTATTCTACGAGGAGAGAATTCAATGTCCAATGCAACGGTCGAAAAATGGGGCGTGTTCGAGGCCTCCTTCCAAGGGCCCTCCAACGGCAATCCCTATATCGACGTGGCATTCGATGCCATCTTTACGCACAAGAGCCGCGAGGTACGGGTTCCGGGCTTTTACGATGGCAACGGAACCTACCGTGTGCGCTTCATGCCTGATGTCGAGGGCGAATGGTCTTTCCGCACCCGCTCCAAGACCGCAGCACTTGACGGAAAGACAGGAGCCTTGATCGCCACCACGCCGTCCTCTGCCAACCACGGCCCGGTGCGAGTGCGCAACAAGTTCCATTTCGCCTACGCCGACGGCACACCGTTCTTCTCATTCGGTACAACTTGCTATGCCTGGACGCATCAGCCGCTTGAAATGCAGCAGCAGACGCTTGAGACGTTGAAGAAGACGAAGTTCAACAAAATCCGCATGGGTGTCTTCCCGAAGGACTACCCCTACAACGTCAATGAGCCGCTCTATGCCTGCTTCGAAAAGGGCGCTGACGGCAAGGAAGACTTCGACCGTCCAAATCCGGTGCTCTTCCAGCACTTCGACAGCCGAGTTGCAGCATTGTGCGAGCTTGGCATCGAAGCCGACATCATCATCTTCCACCCCTACGACCGCTGGGGCTACGCAGATATGTCAGCGGAGCAGGACTACCGCTACGTCGCCTATCTCGCGGCACGTCTGTCGGCATATCGGAATGTCTGGTGGTCGCTTGCCAATGAGTATGACTTCTTGATCGACACCAAACCGATGGAGCAGTGGGATCGCTACTTCCACATTCTGGAAGAAAACGATCCGTACCAGCATTTGCGCTCAATCCACAACGGCGACGTGACCGCGAATTTCGACCATCGCAAGCCTTGGGTCACGCATACCTGCATCCAAAACCCCGACGTCAAGCGCACCCAGGAATGGCGCAACGCCTATGGCAAGCCTGTCGTCAACGACGAGCCGGAATATGAAGGCGACATCCTGCAGTCCTGGGGCAATCTCTCCGCCCAGGAACTGGTGCACCGCTACTGGATCACACTGACGCGCGGCGGCTATGTCGGCCATGGCGAGACCTATTCGCATGCTGAGGATCTAATCTGGTGGGCAAAGGGCGGCGAGCTTCGCGGCGAGGCCTGGAAGCGCATCGGCTTCCTGCGGGACCTGCTCGAGGCCGACGTGAAGCACGGACTGGAGCCGCTCGGCACCATCGGTGAGTGGCCCTGGTCGCGCGTCTCGGGCGCACTGGACGGCGACGGCGATTTCCGCCTGATCTATCTGGGTGAGCATCAGCCGGTCATCTGGTCCTCGGGCTTGCCGCTCGACGGCACCGACTACGATGTCGATATCATCGACACCTGGGAGATGACGATCACGCCGGCCGAGAAGGTTGCAGCACCGGTGCCGCACCCCACCCGTCATGGCGCAATCGTGCGGGGTGGAAAGCCGGATGCCGCCTTTGGCGTCGTGATTCCGCGCAAGCCGTATCAGGCGCTACGCGTTCGTAGAATGCGCTAGTTTAGGGGTTTCAAATGTCTGGATTGAACATCAAGAACGTCAAGAAGTCCTTCGGCGCCGTCGACATCATCCATGGCGTCGATGTCGATATTGCCGATGGCGAATTCGTCATTCTTGTCGGCCCCTCCGGCTGCGGCAAGTCCACGCTGTTGCGAATGATCGCCGGGCTCGAGGAGATCTCGGCTGGCCAGATCAGCATCGACGGCAGGGTCGTCAACAATCTGCAGCCGAAGGACCGCAATATCGCAATGGTCTTCCAGAACTACGCGCTTTATCCGCAGATGACGGTTGCCCAGAACATGGGCTTTGCGCTTGAACTTGCTGGCGTGAAGCGGCCGGAAATCGACAAGAAGGTCAGCGAGGCCGCGGCCATCCTTGGACTGCAGCCTCTGCTCGAGCGCAAACCCGCGCAGTTGTCCGGCGGACAGCGACAGCGCGTCGCCATGGGACGCGCCATTGTTCGAGATCCCAAGGTGTTTCTCTTCGACGAACCCCTCTCGAACCTCGACGCCAAGCTGCGTGTCAAGATGAGGGCCGAGATCAAGGCACTCCATCAGCGCCTGAAGACGACGATCGTATACGTCACTCACGACCAGATCGAAGCCATGACCATGGCAGACAAGATCGTCGTTCTACAGGGTGGTCGCGTCGAGCAGATCGGCAGCCCTCTCGAGCTGTACGATCGGCCGCGGAATGTGTTCGTCGCCGGCTTCTTGGGCTCGCCCGCGATGAACTTCCTGGAGGGAAGTCTACAAGATTCTGGCGGTCCCTTGTTCACCTTGGCGGGCGGTTCGCGCGCGAAACTGTCACGCGCGCCAAGCGCGTCGGCAGGCAGGCCGTTGGTGCTCGGGATCCGACCGGAAGATATTGCGCTGGGCGGCGAGGATGGTGTTGACGCAGTCGTCAAGGTCGTCGAGCCTACTGGCTCGGAAACCCACGTTGCCGTCGACGTGGAAGGCAAGGAACTCACATGGGTTGTCCGCGAACGTGTCGAGCTTGTTCCCGATCAGCGCGTGAAGCTTTCCTTTGAAACTGCCAAGGTTCATTTCTTCGACCATCAGACTCACCAACGTCTCGACGCTTAGTCCGGCATAGAGAACTTGCATTGAACAAACCGGAATTCTTGATGCTGTGTCTATATCGCGAGTGAGAGAAATCGCCATGGAGGTTTCGCAATATGCGCTCGGCAGCGCGGACAAGGTCTGGGGCGGCATGCTTTCGGGGCGAGATCCCCTGCCCGCTGGGACGCCCGGCCTTGGGACACGGTCGCGCTGACGCGTGCAAAGGAATCCTTGCAAGCTTGCGCGCACGATATTGGATATCTTTGAGCGGGGGACGGCGTGACAAGCGCGCTCTCATGTCTCTGGAGGGGTGGCCCACCGAGCGCTCCTGCCTATCTCTTTGCCATGACAACAAGCTAGCAGGCGACCACCATGAGCCGTGTCTTCATTACAGGATCCACCGACGGTCTCGGATTGGCTGCGGCGCGCACCTTGATGGACGACGGGCATGAGGTCGTGCTGCATGCTCGGTCCAACGACAGGGCGTTGGCCGTGGCCTGCCTGCGCCCCAGAGCTTTGGCGCTCGTCGTCGGCGATCTTAGCAGCGGCGCGGAGACGCGTTCCATCGCGGAACAAGTCAACGAGATCGGGCGGATGGACGCCGTCATCCACAATGCCGGCATCTACTCCGAGAGACGTCGTGGGGGCACGCCCGAAGGTCATGCGAAGATTCTGGCGGTCAACACGTTGGCACCATACCTGCTCACGGCCTTGATCAATCGACCCAATCGCCTGGTCTATTTAAGCAGCGGCATGCACCAGAGTGGTGGTGGGTCGATTGACGACATCGACTGGAAAAGGCGCGCTTGGAATACAAGCCAGGCCTATTGCGAAAGCAAGCTCCATGTCGCCACCATCGCGGCGGCCGTTGCGCGGTACTGGCCTGGGGTCCTCAGCAATGCTGTGGATCCCGGCTGGGTGCCCACGAAGATGGGCGGGCCTGGAGCGCCCGATGATCTAGAGATGGGCTATCAGACCCAGACCTGGCTGGCGACAAGCGACGACGAGGCCGCGAAGATAAGCGGTGCCTACTGGTATCACCGCCGGCAGCGTCAACCAGCCGCAGAAGTCTCGGACGCGGCCTATCAGGACAGGCTTATGGATAAGCTGGCAGATCTCACGGGCGTCCGGCTATTTGACTTAATATCAAGCCGATTGCCTTGATATTAAGTTCAGTTGACCTGAGTGGCGGAATCCTGGTTCACTCTCCGGCGGCACTTGTTGCAAAATAGCGCAAAATAGAAACTCAGATCACGGTCTCACGCCTTTGCGGAGATCGCGCTCAGTTCCTCGAGGTCGAGGTCCCGTTCAAGTTCCTGCAACGTTTCATCATCGATCTCACCAGCACGATGAAGGCGGATTAGTTCCCGGCGTCCGGATGCTACTGCTTCAAGAACGACGTCGAAATGGGCATGGAGGACCGGCACGTAGTGTTCGGTCCGTGCGGCGTAGTCGACGATCGCCGTTGCCCTGCGCTGATACTGCTCCAGCAATCGAGGATGGATGAGTTTTCCTTCGGCGTCGTACGCCAGACTTTGTATGGTCGTCAGTTGCGCCTGGGCCATTGCGGCTTCGGCCTCACTCATTGTGAGGCGTGCCTTTTCCGCGTCGTGTTCGGTCAGCTTCGCCCAGGCGATGACGCGCCCCAGCGTCGTGCCCTGCACGAGCACCGTTGCCAAGATCGCGGCGAATGATGTTACCAGGATAAAGTCGCGGCTAGGAAATCCCTCCGGCAAGCTGAGGGCAAGGGCGAGCGTGACGACGCCGCGCACGCCCGCCCAGCTCAGGACGGTCGCACCACCGACGCCGAGAGGCTGCGTTCGGGCCAGCCCCGAGGCAGTGCAGAACTTGATGACAAGATCGGATCCGAAAACCCAGGCAAAGCGCGCGACGACGAGCGTGACGAGAATCGCAATGGCCGGTAATCCCATTGTCGCAACGACCGTGCCAAAGCCACCACCACGCTCGACGACGTCCCGCAGGGACAGGCCGATCAATATGAAGACCGCAGCCTCCATCAGGAAGACCATGACGGTCCAGAACGACGTCCCTCGCATGCGTGTCGCTGCCGAAAGTACGGTGTGCTGGTGCCAGGTCGCGATCAGGCCGGTGGTGACGGTGGCGATGACGCCTGAAACGTGAAGCAGTTCTCCAAGCAGATAGGAAATCCAAGCGAGCAGCGTCGTGGCCGCAATGATGAGGTATTCGTCGCCGAGACGGCGGACGAACTTCACCCATGCGGCACCGACAACGACGCCGACGACCGCACCACCAACCGCCAGCAGGAGGAAGTTGCCAACCGCCCCCACCGAACTGAAGGTACCTGTCGCGACGGCGGCAACCGCAAAACGGAAAAGCACCAGGCCGCTCGCATCGTTCAGGAGGCTCTCGCCTTCCAGCAGAATCTGGAGCCGACGGGGCAGCCTTACGCGCTCCAGCACGGCGCGGGCGGAAACGGCGTCAGGCGGCGATACGATCGCGCCAAGTGCCGCGCAGGCAGCCCACGGAAGCGACGGGAAAAGGAGATGGGTCACCACGGCCACGACGGCGCAGGTGAAGAACACCGCCCCCACGGCGAGCGACGCGATACCGACCATGTGACGGCGCAGTCGTTCCACAGCGATGGACCAAGCGCCGTCGAGCAGAAGCGGTGGGAGGAAGATGACGAGCACCAGCTCTGGATTGACGGTGATTGCAGGCAGACCCGGCAAGAACGCGAGTGTCGCCCCTCCAGCAAGCAATGCGACTGAGGGCGGCAGTCCCAGTCTGTGGGCCGCGTAGTGGAGCGCGATGATCGCAAGAAACATTGCGATCACCAGTTCAAACAAGTGAGTTCCATCCATGCTTACCCCCGACATGGTCCTCGTCTCGAGGGGCTCATCAAAGGACTTGTCCAATCAAAGCGCAACACCGCACGTCGATCGGACGCAGATTGCTGAAGACTCCATTGCCTTCAGCGAGGATCGAAGACCGGAATCCTCAAGGAGGTCTTGGTCAGGTCTCCGCCGTATTCTCCCAGGATCGTCCTCGTCCGTTGCAGGTCTGATCCGTACGTTTGAGGTAGGGGATGTCATTTCGACCGGGTCATCCTTTCGTTTTTTTGTTGCCGAACGGCTTTCCATGCAATGCAATCATCGATCGTCACTGGCCTCGGTATAGCAAGGCTTCGACGAGAACAGAAAAGGCCGCCGAGGGCTGCCTCCTGTTTGGGTAATAAAGGTGATAGCCAGCGAATGTGGACACCAGTCCTCCGAGGTGTCCGCGGGGCTGGCCGGGGCGCAAGCCAGGCCAGAGTTTGCCTTCGCCACGTCCGCAGTTGCCGAGCGTGCCCATCCGTACACCCTCGCTTCGGCATGGCATCGCCTCCTCGTCCCACCGCACCAGCAACGTTTAACTCTCGCCGTTCACATCCATCGTCTAGGCGCGATGGCGCACTGGAATGCCGTGACCGACGCGGGCCGCCTGAAGACCCAGGTAACTTTGAACAAACAACCGCTAACGTGACATCATGCCGGTGCCCGTGTCTTGGGACGCACAACCTGCAAAGGGCGGTTTTGGACAATCGTATCTGCGATGCTATGACTTAGGAGCGATCAGAGGCGAAGCGCACACGGGGCGGAGCGCGCATGTCGACGGCAGTTGCTATTCTGGGGGGTATCGGGCTTTTCCTGCTCGGTATGACCGTCATGACTGACGGTCTAAAGGCGCTGGCGGGATCTGCACTGCGTACTGTTCTCGGCAAGGCCGCGGCAACGCCGCTCTCAGGGGCCTTCTGGGGCGCCATCGTCACACTGCTCGTACAGTCGTCGAGCGCGGTAACCATGACGACGATCGGCCTCGTCAGCGCCGGGCTCTTGACGTTTCCGCAGGGGCTTGGCCTCGTGTTCGGCGCAAATGTCGGCAGGACGGGAACGGCCTGGCTCGTGGCGCTGATTGGTGTGCGCGTCTCGCTTTCAACCTACGCCCTACCGATTATCTTCTTTGGCGCGCTGGCCAAGTTGCTGGGGGGTAGGCTAATCGCGGCGGCGGGCGGCGCGCTCGCAGGATTTGCGCTGGTACTCTACGGGCTGACCACCCTACAGCAGGGCATGGGAGGTCTTGCCGAAAGTCTGCACCCGTCCGACCTGCCCGCCGTCCTCGGCACGCCGGGTGTCGGCTGGATGGAGGGGTCGGTCGGTCTCATGAGCTTGATCGTCGTTGGCTTGGCGATGACCGCAGTCATGCAGTCATCGACAGCTTCGATCGCCGTGACCATTTCGGCTTTCTACGCCGGTGCGGTGGGCCTCGAGCAGGGCGCAGCCCTGATCATCGGTCAGAACATCGGAACGGCGACGAGCTCCGCATTGGCAGCCATAGGTGCCAGCACAACGGCCAAGCGCCTGGCTCTTGCCTATGTGCTATTCAAGCTCATCGCAGCGCTTATCGCGATCGTCGCCTTTCCGATCACGGCCTCAGTGATGAAGGCCTTCACCACATCGCTCGATGGGATGACGCTCCTTGCCGCCTACCACACGGCCTATAACGTGGTGGGTGTCGCAGTGCTCCTTCCGGCAACACAGTGGTTCACCCGTATCGTGGAGCGGCTCCTGCCCTCCAGGCAGACGGCGCTTCAGCGAGCTCTCGATCCAAGCGCGCTTGCCAGTCCCGTGATTGCGGTAGAAACCGCCCGGCGTGTCATTGCCGGCGTGCTCGGGAGGACTGCGGCTTGCGTTTCCGCAATGCTTTCTGGTGGAGCCGTCCCGTCGGCGCAGGCCGCTGAGGCGGAGGCCGCACTTCAGGAAGTACGGGCTTTCCTGTCCGAGTTAAGGGAAGGGCCTGAGACAGATGCCGAGCGCCTGCGTATGACGAGCACGCTGCACGCACTCGACCACGCCTCGCGTCTCGTGGAAATTTTAGCCGACGACAGTTCGCCTGGACACCCGGCTCAGGCCACCGGCGGCCTGCGGGCTGCGGAGCTATGCGCACGGGCCATGCGTGCGGCACAGGCGACAGGTGGCTCCATCACCTCGGAGTCTGCTCTTAGCACAAAAGCCGCCTCCATCGGTTGGAGCGTTTCGACCGAGGTCGCCGCAGCGCTCGATGAAGCAGGGGCAGCATCATGCGAGCTCGAGGCCCTGCAGCGCAACCATCACGCCGCGGCCCTCGCCTCCGTTGCGCAGGGGGAACTGACTGCTGCGGATGCCCTTATGCGGATCGAGGCTGCCCGACGGCTTGACCAAATCGCCCATCATGCCTGGCGTTCGGCTGCCCACCTGCTCGGCCGAGGCGTTAATGCCGATTGAGGCTTGCGGCGAGCCCCAAGAGCAGATGTGCTTATGACATTTGCCACCGTGCCGCTTTGCTAGCAGATTGTTAAAGTCGCGCGGCCAACGCTTCGCCTTTGTCTTCTCGACGGCTCGAAATCTCCTCGTCGTACAGCATCACAACCGCTCAGGCCTCGCCCGACATTCGCCCGCATCCGCGCCGGGGCGCGTGGAAGGCCGTGACGGGCGCGCTGGATGGCTGCCAGGTCGACCGCAGAGCCGCAAATTGGAAGTCAAAGGGATCGGCCTGCTCAGCTGCGCGCAAATTCCAGCAGTGGCCCGATGTCATGATTATCCGCAGTGCGTAACGCGGCAACGTAACGTGCTCGCAGTTCACCGACATCGGCCAAGCTGCCGCTGCCCCAACTGAAAGGCTTGCTGCCGAGCCGTTCAATCAGAAGATCAGCAGCCAAGCGCGCGTGACGGCCGTTCCCATTTGGAAACGGGTGAATAGCGACAAGGCGATGATGGAATCTGATCGCGATCTCGTCCGGTGGAAAGGTCTTCTGCGCAATCCAGTAGCGGATGTCGCTCGACAGGTTCGCTAGCTCTGTTCCGATGCGATAAGCCTGTATGCCGATGTTGCGCTCAGTTGTTCGGAATGTTCCTGCCCATTGCCAAACTTCCCCAAACATCCGCGTGTGCAATGCTCGCATGAAGTCTGCGCTAAGCAGCCGCTCAAGGGGCACACGTCGTCGGCCACGTGCCCACGCCGCACCCCCAACGATGTTTTCTTGTTCGGCCTCGTTAAGATCCCGGCGGTGCGTAATCCAGGTCTGAAGCAAACCCTCTCGCTCCAGGGGCTCAAGCGGTGTCGCGTCTTCGGGCTCTTGAAAGAGATCTGTCATATCTCGTTCCAGAGATCGCGGTCCGAGAGCCTGTCGCGGATATATGCCACCACGCGCGATTCGAAATCTGCATCATCGGTTCCCTGAGCTTCAAGCCGCATTGTATGGGCAACGCGCTGAAGGTCACGTTTGGCTATCTTGCGTGCGCGGGCTTCGACTGCAGCTTCAAGCGAACTGTTTGGAACAAGGGCGTAGACGAGCGTGCAATCCAACGCCTCGGCGGCTCGGCGCAACGTGTTAAGCTGGATGGTTCCCGCAGCCTCAGACTTCTCGATCGTTTCGATCGTTTGGGGCCTGACCCCAACTCGCCCGCCGAGCTGCGCACCGGTCATGCCAAGCGCATCACGTAGCGCGCGGACCCATCCCTTCGGAGGGGCTTTGAACCGGTCTATCGGTTGGAGTGCCCGAAGCCGTTCGTCGAGCCGCAGTCTCGCTCGCTTGCGATTGTCGTTCTTCATTCTCAGCCCATAGCCTGATTATATGAATTTATTATCATTCCATGGGCTGATTTTCAACACATAATATCAGCCTATAGCATGACGCCTTAAGCGTAGAATCAGTTCATAACATGACCAGCGTGCAAAAATCTCAGTCCACAGCCTGAGTCCGTCTGCCGACGATAGCGTCGCGCGCCTTAACTTCGTGGGGCCAGGGTTGGGTGGAACGCCGATCTCGCGCAGGACCATGCAGATCTCCTCCGAGGTCGAGGACAGTCTGCCACCGACCCTCGATCCGCGGAACATCGATCTGCCTTCAAGCCAGCTATGAGCTCGCATGCCAACAAGCCGAAATCGTCGCCAGGCGCCCCAGGGGGCAAAGTTCTCAGTTTGCGCTCACTTGACTATGAGCGGCGCCGAGTCGTCTGGACATGCCCGTCAGCGACGCCATGGCGCTGCTGCCGACGATCGCCTACCCTATCGACATCAGGCTGGCATTGCCTCCGGCTGCGGCGGTGTTGATGGAGGTGGATACCTCCTCCAGCAGCCAGTTGAGGCAGTAAGCATCTGGATCGCGTTCAAGCTGCTCGGTCGGGGCGGACTGGGTGAGCAGCAAAGGACCAGGCATGGCGGCGAGTTTTGCGAGCATGGCCGAGACCCGCTCGGCGTCACCTTCGATCAGAGCGCCGGCCATTGGGTTGGGATGGGCCGATGCCTCCTGCCAGGAAATCCGCTGCGCGACACTGACGGGAACGCCGTTCAACGTCGAACGGAGGCTGTCGTCGCCATCGATGACCGCGCTGTTGCCAGTGGCGAGAGCCGCCGAGATCTGGCGAATGAGGCCGGTCCGAGAGGCCGGAGCGCACAGGATTGCGCCGCGAGGATGAAGCGCATAGAGGTTGCGCTCACCGACGGGACCGGCAAGTTCGGTTTCGAGCCCGAGGGCCGACTGGCTGCCGAGATGGCGTGCCATTTCCGCGTCTTCCGAAAGGCCCTGTTGGTCCAGCCACTTGGCAAAGTCTGAAAGAGCGGGATCGCTATAGACGGAGCTATGTTGCGGGGGAATCGGCGGCGTCTTGACCAGCCGCCCCAGATAGAGTGGCCCCCCTGCCTTGGGGCCGGTGCCGGAAAGACCGCGGCCGCCAAAGGGTTGGACGCCGACGACGGCGCCGATGACGTTGCGGTTTACGTAGAGATTGCCGGCCTTGACCTGCGAGGTAACGATGGCGATCGTTTCATCGAGCCGCGTGTGGAGGCCGAAGGTCAGGCCGTAGCCGGTCGCGTTGATCTCGTCGATCAGGCGGCCGAGGTCCTGGCGCCGCCACCGGATGACGTGCAGGACGGGACCGAAGACCTCGCGCTTCAGCTCCGAAATCTTGTTGATCTCGATGATCGTTGGCGCCACGAAGGTTCCGTTCTTGGTCGCATCCGGCAGTTCAACGCGCTCGACAGCGCAGCCGGCAGCGCCCATGGCGGCGACGTGCGCCTCGATGATATTCTTGGCCTCGGCGGTGATCACCGGGCCGATATCGGAAGCAAGCCGGTTGGTATTGGCGATCGAAAGCTCGCGCAGCGCGCCCTTCAACATGGTCAGCGTGCGATCGGCGACATCTTCCTGCAGGCACAGGATACGGAGTGCCGAGCAGCGCTGTCCGGCGCTGTCGAATGCTGAGGCGATCACGTCGCCAACGACCTGTTCGGCAAGCGCCGAGGAGTCGACGATCATGGCGTTCTGACCGCCGGTTTCGGCGATCAACGGGATCGGCTTGCCGTCCTTTGAGAGGCGCTTGGCAAGTTCCGCCTGGATGATGCGGGCGACCTCGGTCGAGCCGGTGAACATGACAGCAGCGGTTTCCGGCGCTGCGACCAGGGCGGCCCCTACCCTTCCGTCCCCTGGAACGAGCTGGACGACATCGGAGGGAATACCAGCTTCGTGCAGGATCCGAACCGCCTCGGCGGCAATCAGCGGTGTTTCTTCCGCGGGCTTGGCAAGAACCGGGTCGCCTGCGACAAGAGCGGCAGCGACCTGCCCGGTAAAAATTGCCAGCGGGAAGTTCCAGGGGCTGATGCACACGACCGGTCCGAGCGGCGCATGCGAGGGCCCAAGCGTGCGGCGCGTCTGCTCGGCGTAGTAGCGCAGGAAGTCGATAGCCTCACGCACTTCGGCGACCGCGTTCAACAGCGATTTACCGGCTTCGCGGATGATGAGGCCCAAGAGGGTCTCCATTTTCGCCTGCATGATATCGGCAGCGCGATCAAGCAATGCTGCCCTTTCCACCGGCGAGACTGATGCCCAGGACGACGCGGCGCCCAGCGCGATCGCCACTGCTGCGGCAGCCTCGCCGGCGGTCGCTTCGCGCACGGTGCCGACAACGTCTCGGCTATCGGCCGGGTTGAGAACGTCGCGGGCCGTTGGCCCCACCTCGGTCTGGCCCGTCGGTGCAGCCGTCCACACGATCGTGGCGCTCGCCTTTAGGATTTCTGCCAGCGCCTGCAGGGAGGTTTCGTTGGAGATATCAAGGCCGGCAGAGTTGCGGCGTTGACCGTAAAGGTCGGAGGGCAGCGCGATCTTGTCGTGCTTCTGACCGGGCACCTGCATTTTGCCGACGATCTCGACAGGATCGGCAACAAGCTCATCGATCGAGACATTGGGGTCGGCGATCCGGTTTACGAACGATGAGTTGGCGCCGTTTTCAAGAAGACGGCGCACGAGGTAGGCAAGCAGGGTTTCATGGGTGCCCACGGGCGCGTAGATGCGGCACGGACGGTTGAGGTTCTGCCGGCCGACAACCTCGTCGTACAGCGGCTCACCCATGCCATGCAGGCACTGGAACTCATACTTGCCGACATAGTAGTCGGAGCCAGCCATGTGGTAGATGGTGGCAAGCGTCTGCGCATTGTGGGTCGCAAACTGCGGGAAGACCGCATCGGTTGCAGCAAGCAGCTTCTTGGCGCAGGCGATGTAGGAGACGTCGGTATAGATCTTGCGGGTAAAGACGGGGAAGTCTTCAAGGCCATCGAGCTGCGCGCGCTTGATTTCGGCGTCCCAATAGGCGCCCTTGACGAGGCGAACCATGATGCGGCGACCCGCGCGGCGGGCAAGATCGATGATATAGTCGAGCACGAAAGGACAGCGCTTGCCATAGGCCTGGACAACAAAGCCCATTCCGTTCCAGCCGGCAAGGTCTTCATCGAGGCACAGCGTCTCGAGGATATCCAGCGATAGTTCCAGCCGATCCGCCTCCTCGGCATCGATGTTAAGGCCGATGTCATAGGACTTGGCGATCATGGCAAGCGCCTTCACCTTCGGCAGCAGCTCGCTCATGACGCGCGCGCTTTGAGCTCTCGAATAACGTGGATGCAGGGCCGAAAGCTTGATCGAAATGCCGGGACCTTCATAGATGCCGCGTCGGTCGGAAGCCTTGCCGATGGCATGGATCGCAGCTTCGTAGTCCTTGTAGTAGCGTTCGGCATCCGCGCCCGTGGTGGCGGCCTCTCCGAGCATATCGTAGGAATAGCGAAAGCCGCGCTGCTCCAGAGGCTTGGCCCGCTGCAGCGCCTCGTCGATCGTCTCGCCGGTGACGAACTGCTCGCCCATCATGCGCATCGCCATGTCGACGCCGCGGCGGATGACAGGCTCCCCGCAGCGTGCGATCAGGCGGGTGAGCGCGGCTGAAAGGTTACGATCGTTGACCGTGGAGGTGAGTTTGCCGGTCACGACCAGCCCCCAGGTCGCGGCATTCACGAAGAGCGAACGACCGCCGCCCAGATGCGACTTCCAATCGCCTTCGGCGATCTTGTCGCGGATCAGGGCATCGCGCGTCGCCGTATCGGGAATGCGCAGCAGCGCTTCGGCGAGACACATCAGCGCAACGCCCTCCTGGCTCGAGAGTGAATATTCGTGAACCAGGCCCTCGACGCCGGTGCCCTTGTGCTTGGCGCGAAGCGCCTCGATGAGCTTGCGAGCGGTTGCGGCGGCGTCCTGCCTGACCTTTTCCGGAAGCGTTGCGGCGTCAACGAGGCGCGGGACACAAACGGTCTCCGGCGTACGATAAGCCGCTGTAATAGCGCGGCGCAGATCGCTTTGCGGTCGGATCTCCGGCGCAAAGCCCTCGAAGGGATTTGCAGTACCGCTAGACTGCGCGTTAACGGTTTCGTTCGCCACCGGATCGTTGGTGATCGTCATGTCTTTGCTCCAGAAAAGGATAGTGGTCGAACATAGCAGCTCCCATAAAGGTGATTTCACTTGAAATTGGCTTTAGGGGAATATATTTGCCTAATTTAGGCGAATAAATAGAGGCAATATCGTGAGCATTACCGCAAATGGAAGGGAAATCGACCAATTCGATCACAAGATCATCGAGGCCCTTGTCGCCGATGGCCGCATGTCCATTACCGACCTCGCCAAAAAGGTCGGCCTGTCAAACACGCCCTGCCAGGTCAGATTAAAGAGATTGATCGAAGATGGCTATATTCTTGGCTTTCGCGCGATCGTCGATGTGAACAAACTCGGGAAGAATCACGTCGCATTCACTGAAGTAAAGCTCTCCGACACGCGTGAGCATGCGCTGAAGGCCTTCAATATCGCCGCGCGGAAGCTGCAGGAGGTCGAGGAGTGCCACATGATCGCCGGCGCTTTCGACTATCTCTTGAAGATTCGCACGTCAGACATCGCCAATTACCGCCTCGTGCTCGGCGAGAAGATATCCAGCCTTCCTTTCGTCGCCAGCACGTCGACTTTCGTGGCCATGGAAGCCGTAAAGGAAAGCGGCGTCTGACGATGGACCTGTTCTCTTAAGGCCCTCCCCCTTCAAGCCGTCTGTCTGTTGGAGAGCAATAAGCGCGCACCTAAATATTACCCATTTACAACTAACATGTCAGTCTGCTACGTCTAACACATCGACTGGGAGAATTGACATTGACTGAGAAGTTCGGGCTTTCCGTTGCGCTTGCCACGCCGTTCGACGCCAAGGGCGAGATCGCTGTTAATGTGATGATTGCACAGGCAAAACAATGCCTTGCATCAGGATGTGAAAGCGTCACGCTATTTGGCACCACCGGCGAGGGATCCTCGATAGGGACGCAGGAACGTGAGCATATCCTCACCGCATTTCTCAATGCCGGTATCGCTCCTGAAAAGATCGTTATGGGCGTGCTGGTCGATGCTGCCGAGGATGCTGCGGCTCAGGCCGGAAACGCTCTTTCGCGCGGTGCGCGCAACATTCTGTTGGCCCCGCCCTCCTACTTCAAGAATGTCAGCGACGACGGCCTCTTCAAGTGGTTCTCTGCTGTCTTTGCGATCCTGGGCGACAAGGCGCGCGACGTCATCGTCTACAATATTCCGTCGGTAACCATGGTGCCCCTGACTGTGTCGCTGATCGGGCGTTTGCGTACAGCTTTTCCGACGGTCGTCGCCGGCGTCAAGGATTCGTCCGGCGACTGGCCGTTTACCGAAAGCCTGCTGCAAGCCCACGGCGACCTCATTATTCTGATCGGCGATGAGCGCCACCTTGCAAAAGGCGTGCGCCTCGGCGGCCAAGGCGCGATCTCCGGTATGGCGAACTTCCTGCCCGGCGAGGTGAAGCTGATGGCGGAAGAAGGCAGGGATGATGCCCGCGTAGAAGGTTTTGTCGCCGAGCTTCTGAAATATCCGGTTACCGCGGCCGTCAAAGCTATGGTGGCTCGCCTCAGCGACGACGAGATGTGGCTTGCGGTTCGTGCGCCACTCGTTTCAATTTCCACCGAGGGACAGGAACAGCTTGCTCTTGCCTTCGATGCGCTTTTCCGCTCCAAAGCAGCATAGGCGCCATGTACGAGGGGGAGGCAATGGACGGAATGGACGAGCAGCCGACGCTGCGGGAAAAGGCGTATGAGAGCTTCACACGCCACCTGCTGGCTCGCGACGTGCGTCCCGGTCAGTTCGTCTCCCAGCGTCGCCTTGTCGAACTGACCGGACTGACGCTTGCGGCGATCCGTGAACTTATCCCGCGGCTTGAGGCGGAAGGGCTGATCAAAACGGTCCCGCAGCGCGGCCTGCAGATCGCTCATATCGATCTCAACCTCATTCGCGAGGCTTTCCAGCTTCGGCTATTCCTGGAGAAGGAGGCGGTCGCACTCTTCACGCGCTCCGCGTCCGATGAGGCGATCGCTGAGCTCTTGAAGCAGCATCGCGATATCGCCGACGCCATTGCCAATGGCGACGCCTCCCATGAGCTGGAAGTGCGTGCTCAAGCTGTCGACTGGGGCATGCATGACGCGTTTATCGACGCGCTTGGCAATACGATCATTTCCAACGCCTACCGGGTTAATTCAATCAAGATGCGCCTGATCAGTCAGGAGCGCTTCCGCATCGATGGACGTGTTGGCCCGGTCATGGGAGAGCATTTGAAGGTTCTGGAGGCGATCGAAAGGCGGTCGGCCGAGGATGCGGTCAACAACCTCGCCGCCCACATCAACCACGCGAGGGATCGCGCGCTGAAGATCTAGTCGACAACAAGCCGGCGATGAGGAGATCGGCGGCAACAAGAGGAGGAGTTACATGCCATCATCATTCCTGAATCCCACCCGGCGCGGCTTTCTCGCCGGTACGGCCGCCCTCGGTGCCAGCAGCCTCATGGGCATTCGATCGGCATCGGCAGCGGTCGACTGGAAGCGCTTTGCCGGCACGACGCTGGAAGTCAACCTGGTTAAGAGCCCGCGCAGCGAGACGCTCATCAAGTACCTTCCCGAGTTCGAAGAGCTAACGGGCATCAAGGTCAATGCCGAGGCGACGCCGGAGCAGCAGCAGCGCCAGAAGACCACGATCGAATTGAGCTCGGGCAAGCCGAGTTTCGACGTCGTGCATATGAGCTATCACGTCCAGAAACGACAGTTCGAAAAGGGCGGCTGGCTTGCCGATATCAGCGGGTTCCTGAAGGATCCTTCCCTCACCGATCCGTCGCTGGTCGAAAGCGACTTTGCCGAGGCCGGCATGACCTTCGCCAAGGATTCCGATGGCGTCCTGCGCTCCCTGCCCTTCTCGGTCGACTACTGGATTGTTTACTGGAACAAGGCACTCTTCGAGAAGAAGGGCGTTTCTTACCCAACCACGTTCGAAGAACTGGCAAGTGCTGCCGAGGCACTGACAGATCCCTCAACCAACACCTATGGCTTCGTCGCCCGTGGTCTCAAGAATGCCAATACCCCGGTTTGGACGACGCTGCTGCTCGGCTACGGATCGAGCCCGCTTGGGCCGGACGGCAAGCTGCGCACCAATTCTGCGGAGGCCGTTGAAGCGGCCAAGCTCTATCAGCGCCTGATGACCAAGGCGGCTCCTCCCGGTGTGTCCGGCTTCAATTGGGCTGAAGCCCAATCGGCCTTCCTGCAGGGCAAGATCGGCATGTGGCTTGATGGCGTGGGTTTTGCGCCGCCGATCGAGAACCCGGAAAAGTCGCGTGTCGTTGGCCAGGTCGGATACGGCATCATGCCGAAGGGACCGAAGGCGCAGGCGGCCGCAACCACAGGAGATGGTCTCGGCGTCGTGGCAGCAAGCCAGAAGAAGGAAGCCGCATATCTCTTCTGCCAGTGGGCGATTTCCCATGACATGGGTGCGCGCCTGCTTCAGGCCGGCGCCGGTGTTCCGTTCCGCCAATCGGTCCTTGAGGATCAAAAGGTGCGCGAAGGCGTGAAGATGCCGCCTGCGTGGCTGGACGCTGTCGCGGGTTCGGCGAAAGTGTCGCAGCTGGCCCTGCCAATCATCATCCCGGTCACGGAGTTCCGCGACATCTATGGCGTCGGCCTCACCAACATGATCGGCGGCGCCGATCCAGCCACGGAGCTGAAGACTGCCACAGCTCAGTTCGAGCCGGTCCTGGCACGAAGCGAGGGATAATGGCTTCGGTGAGCATCGAACCCGCAACCGCGGTCAAGGCCAAGGCAAAGCAGAGGAGCAAACCGGGCCGGTTTGCTCCCAATTATTGGCCTTTCGTCATTCCCGCCCTGGTCGTCGTGGCGGCTGTCATCGTTTTTCCCTGGGTCTTTACCCTGTGGATGAGCGTCAACAGTTGGACACTTGGCCAGGCGCAGGTCTTTGCCGGGTTGGACAATTACCTCCGCCTGGCCGTTGACCTGCGCTTTTGGGACTCGTTGTGGCATACCGTGCTCTACACGACCTTGTCGGTCGTCGCCCCGTTGTTTCTGGGAACGCTGGCCGCCCTCATCTTCGATGCCCAGTTTCCACTGCGCGGGATTCTGCGCGGAATATTCGTGATGCCGATGATGGCGACTCCCGTCGCCATCGCGCTCGTCTGGACGATGATGTTTCATCCGCAGCTTGGTGTCTTGAACTACCTGCTTTCCTATATTGGTGTCGGTCCGCAGGAATGGATCTACAACCAGACAAGCGTCATTCCCTCGCTGGTGTTGGTCGAAACCTGGCAGTGGACACCGCTCGTCATGCTGATCGTACTTGGCGGCTTGGCGGCAGTACCGCGCGAGCCCTACGAGAGCGCCGAAATCGATGGCGCCAATGTCTGGCAGAAATTTCGATACCTGACGCTGCCGATGATCGCGCCGTTCCTGATGATCGCCGTCATCATTCGCAGCATCGACGCGGTCAAGAGTTTCGACATCATCTATGCGATGACGCAGGGCGGACCGGGCACTGCCTCGGAGACGATCAACATCTATCTCTACAACACGGCCTTTTCCTATTACGACATCGGATACGGCTCGGCCATGGCCGTTATATTCTTCGTGCTCATCGTGGTGCTATCCTTCGTCCTTTTGATGGTCAAGCAGCGCGCCAACTGGTCCGATGGGGAGGCACGCTGATGAAGCGCAAGGCACTCGATCGCATCGGACTTCTCTTCGTGGCGCTGGTGATGATCTCGCCGGTGGTCCTGTTCTTCCTGTGGATGATCTCATTGTCCCTGAAGTACGAGATCGATAACGGCGCCTATCCGCCGATCTTCATTCCTGAACGTTTCGCCTGGTCGAACTACGTCAAGGTGTTCGAGGAAAACAACTTCTTCCTTTACCTATGGAATTCGGTTCTGGTCACCGGGGCGGCGACGCTCCTGGCGCTCGTTATCGGCGTGCCGGCCGGTTACGGCATTGCCCGTCTGAAGGCTGAGAAATCCGCTGTCGTGATCATGATTGCCCGCATGACACCCGGCCTTTCCTTCCTGATCCCGCTCTTCCTGCTGTTCCAGTGGCTGAACCTGCTTGGCACGCTGTGGCCGCAGATCATCATCCATCTCGTCGTTACCGTCCCGATCGTCGTCTGGATCATGATCGGCTATTTCGAAACGACGCCGATGGAGCTGGAGGAAGCTGCAAGCATCGACGGGGCAACACCCTGGCAGGTCTTCCGATTGGTGGCGCTGCCGATCGCAAGGCCGGGGATCGTCGTTGCCTTCATCCTGTCGGTCATCTTCTCGTGGAACAATTTCGTCTTCGGCATCGTCCTTGCCAGCCGCGAAACGCGCACGCTCCCCGTTGCGGTCTACAACATGCTGTCGTTCGAGCAGGTGAGCTGGGGTCCGCTTGCCGCGGCAGCCTTGATCGTCACCTTGCCGGTGTTGATCCTGACAGTCTTCGCACAGCGGCAGATCGTTGCCGGCCTGACGGCAGGCGCCGTGAAGTGACGTCTGCGATTGCGATGGAGGAGCGACAAAAGCGGGCGAGGCACGTTCTGTGTGTCGGCGCTGCGCTCCTCGACACGCTCTTCAGAGTTCGTGTCATGCCGACCGGGCAAGGCAAGGTCCTGCCATACGATATGTTGCAGATTGCAGAAGGCATGGCCTCAAGCGCCGCCTTTGCGGTTGCAAGGCTTGGCGGGAAGGCCAGCCTCTGGGGTGCCGTCGGAGACGACGAGACCGGCGAGCGCATCATCGCTGATCTCGCTGAAGGCGGCATAGACACCCGTGGCATGCGTCGCGTGGCAGGCGCCCGCTCGGCCGTGTCGACGATCCTGATTGACGACGGCGGCGAGCGCCTGATCATCCCCTTCTACGATCCGCGGCTGCATCAGGTCGTCAATTCGGTTACGGCTGACGATGTCGCGGCATTCGATGCGGTTCTGGTCGACGTGCGCTGGCCAGAGCTTGCATTACAGACGCTGCTCGCTGCCGGGGAAGCAGGTATACCTGCCATCCTCGATGGTGACGTGGCGCCCGACGGAGTGATCGAGATACTGGCGCCTGCCGCAAGCCACATTGTTTTTTCGCAGCCGGCCGCAGAAAGCCTCACGGGGACGGCGGAGCCGGTATCGATGGTCCGTCTGCTGAAGGAGCGCTTCAGCCAGGCCTTCGTCAGTGTGACGTTCGGGGAAAAAGGCTCCTACTGGTTCGATGACGACAGCGCCTCTATCCGCCATCTCCAAGCACCGCGTATCACGGCCATCGATACGCTGGCGGCAGGCGATATCTTTCACGGAACCTTCGCGCTGACGCTTTCCGAGGGCCTGGCGATCGAGGACGTGATGCGCGCGTCATCGATGGCGGCGGCCATCAAATGCCAGCAATTCGGAGGGCGCCTCGGGGCGCCCGATCGAAGAGAGCTTACGGCTGCGCTAGTGAACTGGCCGGCTAGGGCTCTCGATGTCACCTCGCCGCCGGATTCGGCGTAAGCCTTTGGTATCAAGCGGCCTTCGAGACGGTCATGGTGCAACCGGAGGCCTTCAGCGCCCCTTCCACGACCTCGACGAACAGCTTGCGGAACCAGACCGAGCGGCCGTCCGCGTGATCAACGCGTCGGTAGAGCATCGTAACCGGGTCTGCGGGGAGCTCGATTGGCGGGGCCGAGACTTCAAGGCCGTGCAACTGTGCCATGCAGCGGGCGATCGACTCCGGAATGGTCGCGATCGCCGGCATTGCCCTCAGGGCTGGCGGCAACGCCGAAAAGCGAGGCACGGTGGCGACGACCTGACGGCTTAGACCGACCTTCGCAAGAATTGTGTCGATATTCGTTGCCGTATTGCCTTCAAAGGACACGGTGACATGCGCGGTATTGACGAAGTCTTCCAGCGTCAAGGGTGCCTTTCGCTTCATTTGCACGGGGTCGTAGACACAGACCGAACACTGACTGAAGAGCGGTTGCCTAATGTGCCAGGATGCCGGATCCTCGTGAACCGCAACGCTGAAATCATAAGCGCCGTCGTCTAGCATGCGGGCGGAATCATGCTTGTCCGCAGCGACACCGATCAGCCGTGCGCCCGGTGAGAGTTCACGCAGGCGCCCGACGAGCGGCCCGAAGAAAGCCGATTCCAGATTGTCGCACATGCCGATCTTGAACTCGCCCTGCCAGCTCTTGGGATCGAAGGCATCAGGCGGCCGGATCGCGCGCTCGATCCCCGACAAGGCATCCTCGATCGCAGGCGCAATGGCAAGCGCACGCGCCGTCGGTTGCAGACCCCGCCCTACCCGCACGAACAGTTCGTCATCAAGTGTCTCTCGCAGCCGCTTCAAAGCGGCCGACAGGCCCGGCTGACCGAGGAGAAGCCGCTCGGCCGCACGAGAGACATTGCGCTCCTGCATCAATACCGAGAAGGCCAGCAGGAGATTGAGGTCTATCTTTCGGAGGATCACATCATTCATCATTCTCAGTAATACCTGGCATGGTTACTATCAATTTGCAATAGGTTCAGTAGGTGTACATTTTCTCGTTCCCTGACGCTCAAGCTTCCTCCCATGGCGTCGGCAGAAAGGAACGATCATTCATGACCAACTCCCGATCTCCAGGTACAGCGCGCGTAGCATTGCTACTGCTCTGCGCTGCCAACTTTCTCGATGCAATGGACGTATCCACGATTGGCGTCGCGCTTCCGGCGATCCAGGCCGAGCTCGGCATGAAAGCGACATCCCTCCAATGGGCGGTCAGCGCCTACGTGCTTGGCTATGGCGGTTTCCTGCTGCTGGGCGGGCGCGTCGCGGACGTCTTCGGCCACCGTCGCGTCTTCCTCTGGTCGCTCGGCATATTCGCTGCCGCCAGTATTGCGGGTGGTTTTGTCGATAGCGGCCCGACTTTGATTGCCGCTCGCTTGATAAAGGGCATTGCCGCGGCGTTCACAGCACCGGCTGCCCTTGCCCTGCTCCTGTCGGTGTTCGGCGAAGGGGCAGCCCGTGCGAAAGCGCTTGGCGTCTTTGCCTCTACCGGCGCGACCGGCTTCGTCCTCGGCATGGTGCTGGGTGGGGCCGCGACCGTTTTCAGCTGGCGGGCAACGCTTGTTATGGGCGCGCCTGTCGCCGTCATCGCGCTGGCGATTGCTCCCTTCGTCCTGCCAGCGGATCAACGTCGCAGCGGGCCGCGTGCGACGTTCGACTGGGCAGGCGCAATGACGATCACGCCTGGACTTTTGCTTTTCGTCTTTGGCATTACCAATGCTGCGGCCGAGGGCTGGCAGGCAGTGCCAACCTGGGGAGCACTGGTGGCGGCCACCGCTTTGATCGGTCTCTTCCTCATCGTCGAATCTCGCCATTCTGATCCGATGGTACCGCTTGAGATATTCCGGCGGGCACAGCTTTCCCACGCCAATGCCATTGCCGCGCTGTTCCAGGGCGTCTATGTCGGCTTCCAGTTTATCGCGACCCTCTACTATCAGACCGTGGTCGGCTGGTCGGCCTTTGCGACCGGCTTCTCCTTTGCCTTCGGCGGCGTCTGCGTCATGTTCCTGGCGCCACGTTTTGCCACGATCGCGCAAAATCGCGGTACGACCGGGCTGATGACACTCGGCGTAGCGCTGCAGGCCATAAGCTATATCTTCTGGATCCTGAGTGTCGGCCACATCAACCCCATCTTGCTGGTTGCCCTGTCGCAGATCCCGCTCGGTGTGGGTTATGCCATGACCTACCCCTCCGTGCAGGTTGCCGCCCTCTCCGACGTTGGCGAAGACCAATCCGGGCTTGCATCCGGGCTGTTGTTCGCTTCCTTCCAGATTGGTGGCGGTATCGTCCTTGCGGCAGCTTCGGCGATCTTCGGTGCAGCCTCCGGTTTTGGCTGGGATCCGTATTTTGCCGGCATCACATTTGTCGCCGTCCTCTCGGTCCTCGTCACACTTGCTGCGGCACTCGGCCCGAGATCGTCTCTTATCGACCGGAGCATCTATCAGGCTGCGGAATAGTCCCTGACCGCGGCGCACGCGACGCCGCCGGGTTCTTGCCCGGCGGTGTCCATTTTATGGATGACAGGTGCGTGCTTCTCTGCCACAAGAACCAATGAGAGACAGGGGCGCCCTCCTGATGGTGGGCTGAGAAGCACCCTTTGAACCTGAACCGGATAATGCCGGCGGAGGGAGTCGCTCGGGACTTCCAGCTTCCCGCGTAAGTCCCCGCGCCTTTCCTCCCCGATCGAAAGGCGCACCATGCCAGACCAAACCTCACCGGGAACGTTGCTGAGCCAATTGCGCGCGCGACCGCCACTCGTCCATTGCATTACCAACTTCGTTGCCATGAACATCGCGGCCAATGTGCTCCTGGCGGCCGGTGCTTCTCCCGCCATGGTGCATGCGCAAGAAGAGGCTGGCGAATTTGCCGCGATCGCTGGCGCGCTGACAATCAATATCGGTACACTTTCGTCAGGCTGGCTGCGCGGCATGGAGACGGCCGCCATCGCGGCCGGTCAGTCTGGAAAGCCATGGGTTCTCGATCCGGTCGCCCATTATGCCACGGGGTTTCGTCGTGCTGCTGTGGATCGGCTGCTGGAGCTCGGCCCCGCCGTCATTCGCGGCAATGCCTCCGAAATCATCGCGCTTGCCGGCGGCGCAAGCCGTGGCCAGGGCGTGGATAGCCGCGACGGCGTCGAGCAGGCCGAGGAATCCGCACGCCTGCTCGCAAGGGTGCACGGAGCGACCGTCGCAGTGACCGGCGTTGTTGATTTCGTCACCAACGGCGAACGGGCGGCGCGCATCGAGGGGGGCTCGGCGTTGATGCCTCAGGTGACCGCGCTTGGGTGTTCCCTGACCTGCCTTGTGGGCGCCTTCGTGGCGGTTCGGCCCGACGCACCCTTCGAGGCAACGGTTGCGGCACTTGCGACCTTTGCTGTTGCCGGTGAAACGGCGGCCAGCAAGGCGGACGGCCCGGGCTCGTTTTCCTGGCGGTTCCTCGACGCGCTTGCAGCGCTCGACGCCTCACTTCTCGATCGCCACGCACGGCTGCGCTGTGCATGAAGAACATCGATCTTTCACTTTACCTCGTCCTCGATCCCGACCTTTGCGCCCGCCTAGGCATGGTGGAGACCGCGCGGGCAGCAGTCGCGGGCGGAGCGACGGTCGTGCAACTGCGGAACAAGCAAGCGGATACGGCCCGGATGATCGAGACCGGGCGGGCGCTCAAGGCGGCTTTGTTTGGCACCAGTGCGCGGCTCATCGTCAACGATGACGTCGAGGCCGCGGTCGCAATTGGTGCCGACGGTCTGCACATTGGGCAACAGGACATGGACGCACCGACTGCCCGCGCACGGATTGGGCACGACATGATCCTTGGGCTCTCGGTCGAGACCGAGGCGCTGGCTGCGGCGGTCGATCCGGCAATCGTGGATTATGCCGGCATCGGCCCGGTGTTTGCGACGCCGACAAAGGCGGACCACAAACAGCCGATTGGTTTTGCCGGGCTTGCGCGTCTGGTGCGGATCTGTCGCGTTCCCTCCGTGGCGATCGGCGGCTTGAAGGCGGATCATGTCGGAGCTGTCTTCGCGGCTGGCGCTGACGGTCTCGCCGTCGTCTCCGCGATCTGCGGCACCCCTGACCCAGAGGCTGCCACCCGCGACATCGCTGAAAACATCGGAAAGGTTCACGGATGATCCGCAACGTTCTTTCCATCGCCGGTTCCGATCCCTCGGGCGGCGCCGGAATCCAGGCCGATTTGAAGGTGTTCTCTGCCCGCGGCGTCTACGGCATGGCAGTTTTAACCGCGCTGACCGCGCAAAACAGCCAGGGTGTTTCCGGTGTCCATCTGGTTCCTGCCGCTTTCGTTGCCGACCAGATCAAGGCGGTCTTTGCCGATGTGCGCGTTGACGCGATCAAAATCGGTATGATTGCCAACGCGGAAATCGCCGTCGCCGTCGCCGATGCAATCCAACCGCACAAAGGTATACCGATCGTGCTTGATCCGGTGATGGTCGCCAAGGGTGGCGCCTCCCTCCTTGATCTGTCGGCGGTCGAAGTCCTTACTCGGCGCCTGCTGCCGCTTGCGACGCTGCTGACCCCCAACCTGCCCGAAGCTGCGGCACTCCTGCATGGACCTACGGCTGAGAGTCGTGCGGAAATGGCTGATCAGGCGCAAAGCCTGCGTGCGTTGGGCCCGCAGGCCGTGTTGATCAAGGGTGGCCATCTGCCTGGGCAGGAGAGCCCTGATGTCCTGGCCACAGCCTCGAGGTTGAGCTGGTTCGAAGCGGCGCGGATACCAACGGCGAACACGCATGGCACCGGCTGCACGCTGTCAAGCGCGCTTGCCGCCGAACTTGCAAAGGGCGCCGCGCTGCTCAAGGCAGTGGCGGATGCAAAGGCCTACCTCGCCCAGGCCGTCGCGCAGGCAGACACGCTGACAGTCGGTTCCGGTCACGGACCGGTTCAGCATTTTCACGAGCTTTGGCAGATGACAGGCAGCGAAACCGAAGAAAAGACGGAAGTAACAACCAAGGGCAAGTAAGAGCAACCGGTGGCACATTGTCCTCGGATCCGCTCGCTGTACGACAGGTTAGAAGGGTTGCGCCGAGCACTCACAAGTCTGTGTGGAGGTGCTCTGGCCGCTGACTGGCGTGCGATTGCGCCGACGCCACAGCTCGACCGACATTGAGGCACACATCGAAACGCGGTGGGTATACCGCAGACCAACGTTGCAGGCGTTGGCGGTGATGAGCAAGCTCCGCCGGCGGCGGGCCCGCCGTTCAGTTGAAGGGGATGAAAATGGCGACTGGAACCGTCGAGTTTCTGCCAAGCGGGCCCTCAGCGTCAGCCGATTTGGCACTCATGGTCAGGAGGAGAATTCTTCCGGCGCCCCATGGTGTCGAGACGTCCTGCAATCAAGCACCCACGCGGCGGGGGCGATTTCAGCGTGCGAAACATGAACGTACACGAACCGTTTTGCCATGGCCGTCGAGCATTGCTACGTTATAAGCTAGCCCTACATTCCGGAAGAGCCCTCTAGCGGTAACCGATGCCTAGTCGTCCCAAATCCTCGACCAAAAGTGGCAATGACCTAACCACGGCTGCCAATCGCCCGGCAAATTTGGAGTTCGCTGCCGACCACGTTGAGCCGCAGGCGCCCGCCTCGGACCCATCGGGAGGGCCCGGCTCATCCACCCAAGCCGCCTCCCCGGAACAGCCTCCCCGGTCCTTTGGTCAAAGCAGACAGGCGGCGCACAATCTACTGGGTGCGCTGGGCCATGATTTACAGGCAAGTTTCGCCTTCACAAGGGCAAGGGCCAAGACGGCCGTTTCCTACTTGAGAGCGAAGCTCACGGCATCAATGCCGCTGGACGCCCCATCAACTGTCCACAAACTTGGCAAGTGGTTCGCGACTGCTCTGGCTAAAACGCGGGGTAGTGTTCGTGGCCTGCGTACAAAGCCCTTCGAAAATCGCCGGCATGCATCGCTTAAGGCGGGCTGGTGGAAAATCTCTATAGCATTGACCTTTCTTTCCGGCCTCCTCCTTGCGGGAAGTGTACTGGTGTGGGCGCTAAAGGACGTACCCTGGGGCGAGATCCGGGACGGAACATTGAAGCCCGTCGTGATACTGGAAACTGCTGACGGGGAACCGTTGGTAAGACAGGGGCCTTATCAGGGACCGTATGCGCAATACAACCAGTTTCCGCCACGTTTGATCGATGCCGTCCTCTCAATTGAGGATCGGCGGTTCATGGATCATTTCGGCATCGATGTCAGAGGAATCGGAAGGGCGCTCCTGCGAAACTTCGAAGCTGGTTCGGTGGTAGAAGGCGGCAGCACGATCACCCAGCAGCTCATCAAGCTGCAATATCTCGACAGCGATCGAACAATAAAACGAAAGATACAGGAGGTCGTCATCGCCCTTTGGCTGGAGTGGAAGCTCGGCAAAAGGGAAATCCTGACGCGCTATCTCAACAGCGCCTATCTTGGGGCCGGCGCGACCGGCATGCCGGCTGCCGCGCGGATCTATTTCAATAAGGAAATCGGCGCCCTCAACCTGCCTGAATCGGCGATGTTGGCGGGATTGCTGCGGGCGCCGAGCCAGTGGAATCCCATCGACAATTTCGAAGGCGCCCGGCAACGCGCCTTCGTCGTTCTCGACACGATGGTGTCCAATGGCAAGCTCACCGCATCGCAAGCAGAGGAAGTCAAGGCGAGCTTCGCCGAGCTGCATCCGACGACGCCGATACCGCGCTCCGGAAGCTGGTTTGCCGACTGGATTTCGCCGCAGGCAAGCGAAATCGCCGGTTCCTCGCCGGGTTCGACCACGGTGCGCACAACGCTGGTACCGCACCTACAGCAGATTGCCGAAAGGGTCGTGAGAAGAGCCTTGGACGGGGAAGGAAAGGCTGCCAGAGCAAAGCAGGCCGCATTGGTTGCGATGACGCCGGACGGCGCGGTCGTTGCCATGGTCGGCGGGCGCGACTACAAGGCCAGCCAGTTCAACCGCGCCGTCACAGCGATGCGGCAGCCAGGCTCCACCTTCAAGCTGTTCGTCTACTACGCAGCCCTGAAGGCTGGGCTCACCTTGTCTGACCGGATTCTGGACGCGCCAATCGACATCAACGGCTGGTCGCCGGAAAATTCGGGCGGCAGCTATCGCGGCTGGGTAACGCTTGCCGAGGCCTTCGCCCGGTCGCTAAATGCCGCAACGGTGGCGCTTGCCGAAGAGGTCGGACTGGACAATGTGATTGCTGCCGCGCGAGAACTCGGCATCAACGCGCCTCTTGCCAACACGCCGTCTCTGCCGCTCGGCACTTCCGAAGTAAACCTGCTTGACCTCACCAGCGCCTATGCGTCCGTCCATCTCGGCAGGGCGCCCGTCGAGCCCTGGGGGATCATCGACTTTCGGGCGGCCGGAGAGACGAAAACCTTTCGGGTTGGCTCACAAGCAAGGCCGAATGTCGACCTTTCGACCTACCAATCAGATCTCCTCGACCTCCTGCGGTTGGTGGTCGAGCGTGGCACTGGACGTGGAGCCGACCCTGGCACGTTTGCGGCCGGGAAGACCGGCACCAGCCAGAACAATCGCGATGCCTGGTTCGTCGGCTTCACGGAACCGTTGGTTGCCGGCGTATGGGTGGGCAATGACGACGATACGCCGATGAACGGGGTCACTGGGGGCGCCTTGCCAGCGCATATCTGGCGGGACTTCATGCGGGAGGCGATGACCGAACCTAGGCTGAATGGAGCGCCATCGACTGCAGCAGTGATCGACGGCCAAGGCGCACCGCAGTCCTGTAACATCACTGCCTGCTCTCGCAGCTATCGCTCGTTTCGGCCGTCGGACTGCACCTACCAGCCCTATTATGGCGGACGGCGGCTCTGCGAAAAGTGATCCTCGCTTCGGCGCACAGGCTCTGCCGCGATCTGACGCGGCGTCTTGTTGCCAAGCATGCCGACCGGCTGGAGTGCTTCGCGGTACTGATGGTCCATGAGAGGTGTCGAAGGCGTGCACTGCGCTTTCAGGGCCCTATGGCTTGGCTTGTCCTCGAACCAGTTCCAGAAATTGATTCAGCCGGATGCCGTGACGCCTTGCAACGATGCTGACCGTCGCATCTGGCTCATACGTTTCCTGAATGACGGCAAGCTTCTCAGCAGTCGACCAGCGACGCCGCCGGGTCATTACACGTTCTGCAGTGCAGGCGCCGGTTCGTCGCAAGTGGTCATCATGCAGGCCGCTCGACGCCACTATTAACGACGTTGAAGAATTGTGACTCGACTCGTCCCTCACGCCAGTAGTTCAATTTGAAAACTGGGGTGTGAGGTTAGGTCGATGAGATACGAATGGGATGATGCCCGCGGGCGTCGGGCTTATGCGATCAAGGTAGTCTCGGTATTGTTGGCATCAGCCGTGACGGCCGGGGTTCCGACCTGGATTGTCGCCAGAGCCATGGGGTTTTGACAGACGGCAATAGCGCACTTGAAGCCGGTGCCTGCGGCCAAGAAAGCCGGCCACAGGCGAACCACGTGCGCGACAGCCTCGCTCTTAACGCGATATATGCAAGGCAAGACCACCTGCCGGCGCCGTGGCTAAGGTGACTGCCAACACGGTGAGCCGAGTTGAACAAGACGATCCCGGTCCCCGCGCGCCACAACCGGTCACAATCGAGGCAATCAAACGGGTATACGAAGCACGAGGTGTCATTTTCTTCGATGAAGGGCCCGCTCCCAACGGAGGAGCCGGTGTGCGCCTCGCAACGCAGTACTATTTGGGCGCCTTGATTGGATTCGAGCGGATTTGAACATTTGAACTCCCGACCTCATGATTCTTGATCGGAGTGACGAGCCCATTTCATCAGGCACCAAGGTCGGTCAACGAGGTTGCCCAATCGCCGAACTGCCGGCATGCGGGCTTGTCCGGCCGTCTTAGTGTCATCCAGTAGGATTTGTCTTCGTTCGCCGGCCTGCCTGAGAGCAATATCAGACTTCCGCTTTGAATCTCCCGTTCAAACAATGCTACCGGGCATTGAGCTATGCCCTGACCGGCAAAAATTGCCGCGGCCAGCAGGTTGAAATCTTGATATATCGGACCTCGATCCGGAGAGAACGTTATCCTGCCGGCCGCTCGCATCCATTGCGTCCAAACCTCCATTGTTTCGTCATGAAGCAACTCGCCGGAGTCGATCGTCGCAAAATCCACACTCTTCTTTGCCTTCTCGAAATAACCCCTCGAACATGCGGGATATGTGATCCCGTGCATCAATCTGACGGTCACCTGATTGGCCGGTATATCAACGACACCTTTGTGAGCCTGGATGACGATGTCGGCTCCTTCAAGAGAGACCCCCGGAACGGCATAGACAAGATGCAGCCTGACGTTCGGACAAAGCCGTTGAAAGCCTTGCAGTTTTGGCACCAGCCACCACGAGGCGATGGATGGAATGACGGCAATCGTGAGATCAGGCCCTTCGTCCTTTTGGCGGATCTCAGCGCAAGTCTGAGCCAACTGCGCAAGCGCGTCGTCGACAGCACGTCCAAGCATGACGGCATCCTCGCCGGGCGATATGCCGCGACCGTCCCGTTGAAACAGGGATCGTCCAAACCAGCCTTCAAGAGCCTTTATGTGGTGACTGACCGCGGAATGGGAGACGTTGAGTTCTTTCGCCGCCTTCGTGACACTTTGCAGCCTTGCGACAGATGCCAACGCGCGAAGGGCGACAAATGGCGGAATTCGGGACGCATTCACTTGTCTGATTTCCTAACAAATGTGTTCGATCTATCTGCTTTATTTCATGCATGCAGCTTGTCAAATGGGCGCGTCGAAAAGCAAGCAACCGCTGCTAAGGAATGAATTGGGGATCGTGAACAATGTTCGTGCGCACACTGACAGATCTTATCGGGACAGATCGAGATGTTGATTGGGGTAACGGGTTGAGCCGGCGTTTCGTTCTCGAGCGCGACGGACTTGGCTTCGCGCTGATGGAAACGACGGTTCGCGCCGGCAGCGAATCGCATCTGCAGTACCGCAACCATCTTGAAGTCTGCTATTGCATCGAAGGCCGAGGCGAGATCGAAGATGGCGACGGAAACGTCTGGACACTCGAGCCGGGGACACTTTACGCTTTGGACAAACACGACAAACACGTTCTTCGTGCCCACACAGACATGCGGCTCGTCAGCGTCTTCAATCCACCGATCAAGGGCCAGGAATCGCACAATTACGCAAACGGCGCGTACTCCTCGTATTGACCGCGGTTCAGCGAATGGAAATGCGCTGATGACGATTGCGCAATTCCCCAGAAGCTTTTTCAATCCAGGGTGCGATAGTGACAGGTTTCGTTCATAAGTTCGATCAGGATGCAACCGGTATTGCTCCCGAAGTGGCTGCAGGACGCCTGACAGCGAGGTCGGTGGCTGAAAGCTTCATCGCCCGGACTTTGATGAAAGAGCCTGACATCCAGGCGTTCGCTGCATTCAATCACGCGCTGGTGCTCGAACAAGCCGATCGTATAGACAGAAGTCCCGAAAAGGGACTGCTTGCGGACGTCCCAATCGGCGTCAAGGATATCTTCGATACGGTTGACTGGGCGACTGAGTTCAATTCGTCGATCTATCGCAACAATCGACCCTCTCGAGATGCCCATGCCGTCGCTCTTCCCGGCAGGCAGGAGCGGTCGTTATGGGCAAGACAGCGACGGCCGAATTCGCGTTCATGCATACCGGCCCTACCCGCAATCCCCATGATCTGTCACGAACACCAGGCAGTTCGAGTGCGGGATCGGCGGCGGGGCTCGCGGCGGGCCTTTTTGCCGCTGCGCTCGGCACGCAGACCGCGGGTTCCCTGATCAAGCCGGCATCCTATTGCGGGCTCCACGCTTACAAACCCTCGCACAACCTGGTTTCACTCGAAGGCGTCAAGCCGCTTGCACCCAGCTTTGACACGGCGGGCTGGTATGCTGCATCCGCACGAGATCTGAGCCTGATTGCTCGGGTCTTGATTCCTGGTTTGCCAAGGTACGCTGTGGCCAATGGGCGGTTGAAGATCGGCTTTTGCAGAACGCCGTATTGGGGCATGGCCGATCCGGATGTTCACCAAGCTGTCACGGCAGCGGCAACCGCGTTTGCCGAGCGGGGCCATGGCGTCGACGAGATTGTTCTGCCATCGGCTTTCGAAACAGTTGCTCGTGATCACCAGATCATAAACGATTGCGAAGGTGCCAGGGCGCTCCACAAGGAACAAAGGACCTCCATCGAATTGATGAGTCCGGAGCTCGCCGAAATGTTTGCGCGCGCCTCGGCGATTTCCTGGCAAGATGAAGTCGCAACGCGGAACCGGCTGGCGTTGCTCGTTTCTGCTATGAATGCCACCATCGAGCCCTATGATGCCGTGATCGCACCGAGCTGCGCCCACGTGGCACCGGTCGGACTGGCTGCTACCGGAACGTCGGACTTCATAAGGCTTTGGACGGCATTTGGCCTCCCCCAAGCCAATATTCCGCTCATGCGCAACGATGGGGAGTTGCCGATAGGTCTCCAGGTCATCGGTTCAGCATTTTCCGATGCAAAGCTTCTGCATTGCATCGAGGTCCTGTCCGGCACCCTGAACCATCGCGCCGGACATGCCCAACCGTAATGAGTTCGTCGCATTCCGCAACAAGGAGAATCCCTATGCGCTCTGCCTTTCATCTTGCCTATCACGTGACTGATCTGGACGCGTCGAGGCGCTTCTATGGTGATGTCCTTGGCTGCCGGGAAGGCCGCAGCACGGAGACTTGGGTGGATTTCGATTTTTTCGGGCATCAGATTTCCTTGCATCTCGGCACACCATTCGCCGTCACCCGGACCGGCAAGGTCGGCGACCATATGGTGATGATGCCACATCTCGGCGTCGTGCTGCCGCTCGATGACTGGTTTGCACTGGCGGACCGCCTTCAGGCCGCTCAGATCAATTTTGATATCCCGCCAGTCGTTCGCTTTGCCGGCGAACCAGGCGAGCAGCGCACCATGTTCTTCTTCGACCCCAGCGGCAATCCAATCGAAGTCAAAGGTTTCCGTGATTTCGACGGTATATTCGCACGCTAAGCATCGTCCCATTTGACGATTGCATTCCAAATCTCAAACCGAAAGGCCCACTATCGCCTCATGCCCTGCCGAGGGAAATCCATCAGAAATTGGCGGCGAATGGATACTATGAACAGAGCTTCGTGGCCCCGTATGGCGACGCCGCGCTCGAAGAGGCGAAAACAAAATTGAAGGACGCCTGCAGTAGATGGGTTTCCCCCGATGTCGATCTAAGGCACGCGCGTCATTGAGAACGCCCCGAACGCGAAGATAGAAGCCGTCACCCATGATTTGCCGATAACATCCGGGTGAGATGTCGGAACCTCCAAGTTCCAGCAACGTGCCGCCGATGCTGCTGCATAAACGGGCTACGCAAGCTGCTTGCGATGGATCACGGCGCACCTGAGCCCCTCACCGGTATTGCGTCACGGCAGCAGGGCACCCGCGGAACCTCCGGCACGCTTTGAAAATTGGCAAGGGCTCCTTGGCTCTTTCGTCCTCGGCAGACCAGTCGGTCCCTATAATGGCGACAGCCATTCCGGACGGTGGAGAGTGCAAGCAACTAGTGTCGCGGATTACCCTCGTGAACTTTCCGGTCTTGATCGGGCACCAGCTTCGTCCTCGTGCTCCTTGCCGGAGATTGATGAGCATGCGATTATGATGCCCTCATCATCACGCACGATCGGAGCATTCGGGCTTCAATAACGATGAACAACGCTTCATGAGCGTTTGATGATCGGCATGGGCGTGCTCGTTTCCAAGACGAACAAAAATAGGAAGTTGCTATTCATGCCTTCTGAAACGCACCGTAGCTTCCAGATCCCACGTCGTGATGGACTTTGTCTTGCGAGCCTATCCAATGGAACTGGCCTCTCCATCTCGCTCCTGCCGAACGGGACGTTGTTCGCGATCGAATACAGCGATGCGATGGGCGCAATCATGATCAATCAGGTCTTGGGATCTCCGGTCTATGGCGGCATTGGGAGACTTTATCTCAGGACCGGTGGTTCGCGAGCCGGTGTCTTTGAAATGGTCGGACCGCGAGCTAGGGTTACATTCAGCCAAGGTGAGAGTGACTTCTTCTGGGAAGGGGAATCGGGGGATATTCGACATTCGGTTCAACTTGAGTTGCACCCGACCGAGACGACGTGGTTCTGGCGGGTGACGTTGGAAAACCTCTCGCGTGATCCTCTGGAGGCGGACCTCATCCTCATGCAGGATGTCGGCATCGGAGATTTCGGTTTCCTGATGGGAAGCGAAGCCTATGCCTCCCAATACATCGACCACACGATTGCCAATCACCCTACGTTTGGGCCGGTGGTGATGAACCGCCAGAACCTTAAACAACCGGGCGATCGCAATCCATGGCTCGCCCATGGTTGTGTCACGGGAGCTGCCGCCTACGCGACAGACGCGGTGCAGTTGGCGTTTCCGAGGCGTGATTGCCACAGCGCGATAGTTCCCGATTTCGGAGACAATCTCCCCAGTTTCCGTCGACAGCATGAACTGGCATGCCCGAGTATCCAATCCACACCGTTTTCCATTTCACCGGGCGCAATCTCAACATCGACATTTTTCGGTCTGTTCGTACCCGATCACCCCGAGCCTTCGAGCGAAGGAGATCTCTCAAGGCTCGACAGAATGGAGCATATGATGGCCGTTCCCGTGCGAAGAGACAGGTCGGTATCGGGTATCTCGCGCAGTCTGCTTCAGGACGCAAGCGAAGCGACGCCTCTAGCGCTCGACGATGAGGCCGTGGCCGCGCTCTACCCTGTGCGGCACTTGGAGGAGCGCAAAGATGGAAAGCTTCTTTCCTTTTTCGTGCCGGACGGATTGCGCAACCGCCATATCGTCCTACGGGACAAGGAGCACGTGTCCGTTAGGCGCCACGGCGCGATCGTGCGGAGCGGCCAAAACATGCTGCTGGATGATAATACTCTTGCCGCAACCTGCTGGATGCAAGGTATCTTTGCCGCGCAACTGACGATCGGGAACACGTCGTTCCACAAACTCTTCTCGGTATCGCGCGACCCCTATAATTTGTCAGTCGCGAGTGGCTTGCGGATCCTCGTCGACCAAGGCCACGGCTGGCAGCTTCTTGGTGTTCCTTCGGTTTTCCAAATGGGACTTAGTGACTGCCGGTGGCTCTACAAACTTTCAGGGCGCACCGTCACCATCACTGCAGCCGCCTCCGGCATAGAACCGGCGATGCAGTGGGAAATGACGAGCGACGGTGCCCCCTGCCGTTTCCTCATCGTCGGACACCTCACGTTAGGCGAACGGGAATATGAAAGCGGCGCACACATCGATGTCAACGTCGCACGCAGGCGCGTAACCTTCCGCCCGGATGCCACTGGCCTCTGGGGACAGAAATATCCGGACGCTGCCTATCATCTGGTCACGTCAATGCCTGACGTCGTCGAAGCTATCGGAGGGGACGAACTCCTGTATACCGATCGCGTCGCGCGTGGCGGGCCGTTCGTGGTCCTCAAGGTCGGTGAGACACACAGATTCCGCTTCGCCGTCACCGGGTCGATGGTTGACGCGGGCCAAGGCGAAGAGCTCGCGGAGCGCTACGAAGCCGGTATCGACCTCGTGGACATGCTTGTTCCCGCCACGCGATTCTGGGATCATGTGACGCGCGATCTTTCGATTCAGGGAGAGGGCCCCGACCTTGTCGCACACGCAACATTCCTTCCCTGGCTCGCCCATGACGCAATCATCCATTTGAGCGTTCCGCATGGGCTTGAGCAATTTACCGGTGCCGCTTGGGGAACGCGCGACGTCTGCCAAGGCCCGGTGGAGCTTCTGCTCTCCTTCGAACATGACAACGAGGTTCGAGAGATTCTGAGGATTCTATTTGGCGAGCAGTTTCGGGACCGAGGCGACTGGCCACAGTGGTTCATGCTCGACCCCTATTCGAACATTCGCGCCGGGGAAAGTCACGGCGACATCGTCATCTGGCCCTTGAAGGCACTTTGCGACTACGTCGAGGCAACGGGCGACATTGCGGTCCTTGACATTGATGTCCCATGGCGCATCGACGACACCTTGGAGCAAACGCAGGAAACGGCGACAATCTCCGGTCATGTCCAAAAGCTGCTCCAAACGGTTCAAGAACGTTTCATCCCCGGCACAAGTTTGATCCGCTACGGCGACGGGGACTGGAACGATTCCCTTCAGCCCGCCGATCCGCATCTCCGAGACTGGATGGTGAGCAGTTGGACCGTCGCACTGTTGTACGAACAAATGACCCGATATGCCGTCATTCTTGACCGCGCCGGACGCACAGCGGAATCGGCTGAACTTCGTATAACAGCCGCTGCCACGCGCCGGGATTTCAATGCTTTGCTGATCCGTGATGACGTCGTCGCTGGCTACGGCATACTCGACCCTGGCGGAGACGTCGAGCTGCTGCTCCATCCAGATGATCGGCGTACCGGTCTCAAGTACTCGTTAATTGCAATGACGCAATCGATCCTCGGTGGGTTATTTACGCCCGAGCAGAGCGAACAGCATTTCGCAATCATTGAGGAGAACCTCCTGTTTCCGGATGGCGTGCGTCTTATGGAAAAGCCCGTGCTCTATTCGGGGGGCACCGAACGGCTATTTCGCCGCGCTGAATCATCTGCATTCTTCGGCCGCGAGATCGGCCTGATGTATATGCACTCGCATCTTCGTTATTGCGAAGCGCTGGCGTTGCATGGCGACGCCGAGGGCCTGTGGAATGGGCTTGCACTCGCCAATCCTATATCGCTTGCCGACCGGCTGGCGCAGGCCTCGCTGCGCCAGCGAAACACCTACTTCAGCAGCAGTGATCCCGGTTTCAGCGACCGCTACCAAGCTACTTCCGACTGGGAGGGATTGCGGTCCGGTCGGATACAAGTTGACGGAGGATGGCGGATATACTCCAGCGGTGCGGGCATTTTCACGAAAATCTTGGTCGAGAAGGCTCTGGGGGTCAGGCGAGAGTTTGGCCAGCGGATCCACAAGCCGTTGCTGCCGGGATCGGTAAGGCTCACTAGCGTACGCCAATAAGCGGTCAGAGAGCCCGAATTTAGCTTCAACTAACGAGTGACGGAGGTAGCTCCATCGCTGTCCGTCGAACGTGGTGAGCAACCAGGATGCGATCGTGCGGCAAAGCGGGCAAAAAAGACGGAACAAGAACCCCAATCCACGATTGCGGGCACAGCATTCCAGATACGCGTACACGGGGACGATGGAGCGTGCAGGCCGCTCGGATCCTGGCGGTTGAGCAGTTAATACGAACTACTCGAGTTGCGGCATCACACCAAATCGATGTCGCTCAAACCGACGGACATCAACTCGGCCTCCTCTGATGGCGGCCGCCCAAAATACCGGCGGAATTCGCGACTGAATTGCCACGGTCCACTGTAGCCGACTGCCATTCCGATTTCTCCCACCCCCTGCCGTCTAAGTTGGAGCATCTCGCGGGCAGCTATTTTTGGACTTAAACTTTATCGGGCATCTCCATACCGTCGCACAACCGTGATAGATTTCCGCCGGTCAACTGGGGAGGCGCGGATGGATACGAACTATCGGGTCACTGGCAAGAACGCGGCGGCACCATTTTCTCTCACCATCCATCGCGGCGACGGCATGCTGCTTCTGGGAATGGACTGGAAGGATGGCCGCCCCCCGACCAACTTCGTTGGTTTTGCGATCCAGTATCGAGAGCCTGGAACCGATTTCTTCAAGAACGTGCGCAATCGCATCGGCTTCCCTGGCCAGGACGTTCCCGGTGACGGTATTCGCACCACTGACGCGCCGATCCAAAAATTCCGCTGGGTGCATTTTCCCTTCAACGCAGATCTGCCAGGCGCCTTCGTCTATCGAGTGATGCCGATGTTCATGGGTGCCGACGGTGCGCTCACGTCTGGCGAGGCGCAGGAAGCGGAACTCGCGCTGATGCGCGAAACCATTCCCGGCAAGCTCAACGTCGCCTTCACCCGGGGTTTTGTCTCATCGCAGGCATTCGTACGCAACTTTTCAGCCGGCGGACCATTGATCACGCTAGTGCCGCCTGATGGGGATGAAGGCTTGGACTTCGTGCCTACCCATGCCGATGCCGACCGCGCACTCGCCTGGATGGGGTTCGAAGCGCGCGCCGAAACGCTTTCGCTACTCGAACGCGCACGCGATGCAGGCGCGGAGGTCCGCGTCATTGCTTATGACCTCAATCTGCCGGAAGTGGTCGAACGGCTGGAAGCGCTTGGGCCAAATCTCAAGGTCATTATCGATGACAGCGCCCGAACCAAGGGACACGGACGACCAGACTCCCCCGAGACCCATGCGGCCGAACGGCTGATCGCCTCGGCCGGCGCGGAAAACGTGAAGCGCCAGAACATGGCAAACCTGCAGCATCACAAGTCGATCGCTGTACGCGGAGGCGGTGTCGATACCGTCGTCTACGGTTCGACGAACCACAGTTGGCGGGGCTTTTATGTTCAGTCGAACAATAGCCTCGTTGTTCAAAGCGCAAGCGCGGTCGACGACTATTTTGCCGCCTTCGAGAATTACTTCACGGCGGACGGTGCGGCGGATTTCATCGCCTCGGCCAGTTCCCGCGGCTGGCATGACCTGGGGCTGGACGGCATCGACGCGAAGGTCGCCTTTTCTCCGCACAGCGAAGCCAACGGCCTGCTTAATGAGATCGGCGCCGATATCGACGCCGCGGGGTCGAGCGTGTTCTTCTCGCTCGCCTTCCTCGGCCAGACCACCAGGGGGCCGATTGGCCCGGCCTTGGGGCGGGCGTTGCGAAAGCCGGATGTGCATGTCATGGGCATCGCAGACGGGCGGGTTGCAGCCGATAACCTGGGACTGACCGTGTTCAGTCCCGACAATCGCCGCCGTGTCGTGCGCGCGGCAGCACTGACGGGCAACGTTCCGCCGCCGTTCCTGACGGAACCATCCGGACTTGCCGGCGTCCATGGAAATCAGCGCGGAACGAGGATGCACCACAAATTCGTCGTTCTCGACTTCGACAAGCCGACCGCCCGGGTCTACCTCGGCTCCTATAATTTCTCGGAGCCAGCCGACCTCGAGAACGGCGAAAATCTGGTGCTCGTCCGCGATCGCACGGTTGCGACCAGCTACATGATCGAAGCACTCAGGATGTACGACCACTACCGATTCCGCGTCGCATCCGAAGATGGGGAAGAAACGGGGCATCCGCTCGAGCTGCAATTGCCACCGCACACGGGCGAAGCCGCCTGGTTCGAACGCGACTGGACCGATCCCGTGCGCGCTCGCGACCGCCAGCTCTTTGCACGTGCCGACTGATGCCGGTGCGACGGCCGTCGGGTCTAACACTCGACTATCGTCGGTTACAAACGAGCAATTCTATCAAACGGAAGAGTTCGCGATCGCCACCTGATTTGCGCTAACCATTGGTCTGAGAATGTTCCTGCGCTTGTTCGGCGACAAGCAGCCGCCATTGTCTGACGAGATCGCGCCGCTTTCCTGGATAGCGGTCCGCCAGGAGCGTCGCATGCTGAATCCGATCGGCGCGGAACATCCGAAAATCCTGCCTTAACTCGCACCATCCAGCGATAATGCGGCGCGAGTCAAAGAAGGCAACGGCGATCGGCCAGATCACACGGTCGCTATCAGCCTCCCTGGCATCCCGATAAATGATCCGAAGCTTCATTTGCTGCTGCATAGCCTGACGAAGCACCTTAAGATCGATGGCAGGTGTTGGAAGTGCACCACGACCGACATGGAAATCATTGTCGTTCAGCTTGTGGCGTAGCTCTGACGGCAGCACTGCGTCGATTTTCGAGAGCGCGTCATGTGCCGCCAGTGAGAGCTCGTCGTCAGTTTGCCGGCTGACCCACTGAATTCCGAGTGTAATCGCCTTCAGTTCTGCTTCCGAAAACATCAACGGCGGCAGCATGAAACCCGGTCTCAGCACGTAGCCGAAACCTGGTTCACCCTCTATTTCCGCGCCCATCGACTGGAGGAGCGCGATGTCCCGGTAGATCGTCCGCAGCGATACGCCAGTTTCCTCCGCGAGGTAGCTACCCGAGACCGGTTGCCGGTGCCGGCGCAGGATCTGCAAGAGGTCGAACAGACGTTGGCTCTGGGACATGGCAATATCCTAGCACAGGCAAAGCCGGAACAAGGCAGTAACCCTGTCCCGGCATCTCGTGCCTAATCCATTCGGACCAGAACCTTTCCGCCGAGTTTATGACCTCTCTCCAGCTTGGTGAGCATGGTGATTGCGTCGGTCAGCGGAATGATCTCGGCGATCGGCAATCGTAGCTTCCCTTCGGCCGCCGCGCTCGCGAGACCGCCGAGAATGTCAGCCCGAGCGGTGCAGATGATCGGCTTGAACCTGCGATTGACGATGGCGCGAATGAACTTGCCCGGCGTTGGGTCGATGTCCAAAAAGACGCCGCCCTTGCGCAACAGCTGGAGACCTGTGGCCACTTTCATTGTGCCAGCAGTGTCATAGACCACATCGAAACGGTCACTGATCGTCGCCAGATCGGTGGTGCGATAGTCGAACGCTTTTTGCACCCCGATCGTGCGCGCCCTTTCCATAGCCTGCGCGCTGCAGCTTCCCGATACCGTCGCACCGAGCCGTCGCGCGAGCTGGACCGCCGCTTCACCCACGGCACCCGTGCAGCCGTTGATGAACACTGACTTCCCACCCTTCAGGCCTGCCTTGTCGAACAAGCCGTTCCATGCCGTAACGCCCGGTGTGGCGAGACAGGCCGCGTCCTCAAGAGAAACCGAATCCGGCCTTTTCGCGAGGAAGGTTTCTGGCGCGATCACTGCCTCGCCAAGTGCTCCGCCGTCCTTGATCTGTGCCATGCCGAAGACGGCATCCCCCGGCTTGAAGCGGGTTACGCCGGGTCCGACCGAAATCACAGTGCCTGAGAAATCGCTGCCCATGGCCCGGGGAAAGGTCTTGCCCGTGACCATTTTCAGGTAGCCGTTGCGAACCTTCCAGTCGATCGGATTGATGGCGGCAAAACTGACTTTCACCGCAACCTCACCCTTGCCGGGAGTTCGTAGCTGGAAATCCTCAAGCTTCATAAGCTCCGGACCGCCGTATTGATGATACTGAATCCGTTTCACAGCAGTCCGTTCCTCTTCAGCGTCGCTTCGACGACATCGGCGAGCGGGGTACTCGGACGCCCCAAGAGGCGAGACAGATCAATGCTCTCCGAATACCAATCGCCGCGCTGGGTGGCGAAGCTGGTATCGGCGACGATATCTGCGAGGAAGGCTGGCAAGCCCGCGCGTGCAAGCGCCTGACCGTATGCGTCGACTGGCATGTCATGATAGACGAGCGGCTTGCCTGTGAGGTCCGAGATCGTTTGCGCGATGTCCCCCATGGTGAAGGGCGTGCCACCGAGTTCATAGACGGCGTTGCCGGGAACATCGCTGGTGAGTACGACTGCAGCCGCTTCCGCGAGGTCGTCGCGGCTCGCGCCGGAGACAAGACCACCGTCGCCTGCCGCCCCTTTCAGCAGCCCCGTGGAGAGCGCATAACCAATGTTGCTGAGATCACCGGCATAGACCTCGATATAGGCACCGTTACGCAGGAAGACGTACGGCAAACCGGATGCCATGATAACCGCCTCGGTCTGTTTGTGTTCCTCGCCCAACCGCAGAGTGCTGGTGTCGCCATTGATAAAGCCGGCATAGGCAATCCGCCCCACCTTTGTCTCGACGGCCGCGTTGACCGCGCGTTCCATGTGGGGGAAACGCTCGCCGACCACGGTCGAGGGAACAAGTAGGAGCTTGTCGGCGCCGGCGAACGCAGGCGCCAGGGTGTCCGGCCGGTCGAAATCAGCCTCACGGATCTGAACTCCCTTGGCAGCCAGGTCGGCTGCCTTTTGGGGATTGCGAACAGCTGCCACGATGCTAGCAGCGGGCACACTACGGCGTAGCAAGGCATCAATAACGAGACGCCCATAACGCCCAGTTGCTGCGGTGATAGTGATCATCTGATGAACCTCCTCGCCGACAGCTCAGTGCGGTTGAACCGACTTCATGTGTTCGGCGAAAGGCGCGGAGTCGTAGATCACATCCGTGGAGGCGAGCTGACCATCCTTGATCTTGATGAGTTCCGCGACGATCGAGTGTGGAACCGGATAAGTTTCCGCGTCATAGACGACCACGGCCTGCTCCTCGTCGCCATGGACCGCGAGGACGGTAATGTTTGTGATCATTCGGGCGAAGCCATCCTGAAAGCCGCGAAATGCCTCTTTGCCGGTCAGCTTCGAGATCGGCGAATTGCAGACGACGTCATCGGCCGAGAGAGCCAGGATCTTATCGACATCTTTGTTGATGATCGCCTCGATATAGGCGCGGGCAATCTTTGCAGCAGTTCCGTTCAATTCAGCCATGGTCGTATCCCTTCATTGGCAATCTTCGGACAGCGACCAGATATCGCAACGCAGTGACACGAGATGTCAGCATGGTGCGTTTTTAGATTGTTAAATTGTGTTTTTACATTCTCTGAGTGCAATCACTGATGCCAGAGAGAGGTGCCATCAGTCGAGCGGGAGACACTACTCAAGACCCTGTTCTCCTTCGCTCCGCCGCCTGCATCATTTCAATGAAGCGCCGCACCTTCGCAGGTCGGAAGCGACAGAGCGTAGACCCACCGCTGCTCTGCCACGGCACGCGACGTCCGCTCAGCGAATAGCTTCTCAGGCCTTGAACCGCTCGAATGCAGTGAGCCGCTTGATCGGTGGGTCGGCTTCATCCCACCGATAGATTTCCGAGCGCAGATAGCGGAGTTCGTCGTCGAGGGCGTCTTCCGCAAGCTCGATCCACCATGACTTCGGGCGGCCGTCACTGCCATCCGACCAGCGATAGCCACGCGCCTTGAGGTGATCCTTCATGTCGAACGGACTGTTTTCCGCGAAGATGCGAATGCGGGATCGCTGGCTCGTCTCATAAAGTTCGGCAAACGGTGTCCGTCCCGGCTCTCCCCCATCCTGCGCGAGGACTTCGAGCAGGGCAAAGCAGTCGTCGACGGCCCGATGGCCTTCGTGGAAATAGCCCGTTTGTCCAATCAGGTAGCCGAGCTTGGTGCCCTCAAAGCCACGCGCCGACCAATCGACTTCGGCGACCGAGCAGGCCCAGGCTTTTCCGATGAAGATGGGCGAGAATGCCTCGCAGAACGGCCGGTCGAAGCCGGCGTTGTGCGCAATGACGAGATCGGCCGGCTCGACCACGGCGCGCAATTGTTGGAGATCGATCATCTGGCCGGCCACCATTTCGTCAGCGATGCCGGTGAGACGGGTGATTGCCGGTGGGATCGGAACGCTCGGCTGCTGCAATCCACCATAGACGCCAATAACATCGCCAATGTTTCCAGCCGCGTCGAATGTGAATGCGACCGCGCCGATCTCGATGATCTCGTCGTTGCGATGATTGAGGCCGGTAGTCTCGGTATCGAGGATCACACCTCTCAGCGGAAATCCCGGTCGCGCGGATGCCGGAACTGGGCGAGGCTCAAGCTTTTTCAGGATACGGTACCGGCCCGTCTCCTGGAGGTGCCGCACCATGTCGTCTTCGCTCAACGCTGCCGGAGAATGGCGTTTCATCGCCGGGGAACCGGTCGCCTTCACCGGTGCTGCCTCCGGCGAAACAAACAGATCGAACTGCTGCGTCATTCGCTATCTCGGGTTCATTCGTTAGACGACTCTTAGGACTGCAGTGTCCGCCAGATCCGCTATAAGACATCCGCTCGAACAAATCAGGAGAAATGATGGAAACCGTGGAAATCACCAACCGCAGCGGCTTTGCCTTGTGGACGATCCAACGCGCGCAAGAGATCGTGACGGTTGAAGGCGCCGCCTTTGCGATGGCCGCGCGACACGAATGAGGAAGCACTTGCGGAGACTGCGGCCGCGCTCGGCAAGGCCATCAGCGACTCTTCTCCAATCGGCGTATTGAGGTCAAGCGTTTTTCGAGCTTTTCCCCGGGCGGGACGAGATGACATCGTCGTCCGCTATTGGCAGCCCAATGCGGACTTCCCTACAGGGTCGTGAAGAGCGACTCGAATCTGTGCGCTCCAACTGCCGGCGACAACCGACCGACGGCACGCCTGCCGTAGCCGATCGAAACAGCAATCAATCATTTTGGCTTCCGCTGCAAATGAGTTCGATGCTTTCGCGCTGGCACGGCCGGGCAATCCGAGGCACGCTGTCATTACGTAGACGATGGCGGACCTCCAGTCCTGCCGTACCATACCAGATGTTGCAGGCGTGGCGGCACATAAAGGCGTATAGTCCCAACCACAACCCTGAATTTGAACCAAGCCGTTGGGGCAATTCGCCTCTTAGCGCAATCGTCACACGGCCGAAGAGAAGCAATTCTGGAGGGTACCAGTGGCTATCATCAAGCGGCAGGAGGGTTAGAGCGGGGCGGCGGTGGCACGATAGTGGATCGATCCCGGCCGGCATGGGGTGGAGGCCCGCAAGGGAGGGACAGGGAACGTGAGCGAAGAAACCGCAGTCGATTTGGACGTCAATTCAGCGATAGCGGCCATCGAGAAGGTTACCGACGGTTTTGCGACGGGGCTGCACGCACGGTTCTCTGCTGTGCTGGATCTGCCCGGTGAGTTGGCAAACTTGCGGAACTCCATGGCGACAACATCGACTTCGCCGCTCTTCCTTTGCTTTGCCGTCGTCCTGGTGGTGGCGTTGACGGCAGGCACTTTCCTGGTGCTGGCCCGGCAAATGACCATATGGAATCCCGCGAGTGCCGGTTGGCGAAGATTTGGCTTGCGTGCGGCGGCCATGGGCGTTGCCCTCGCGGCGGGTGTTGTCGCAGCACGGCTGCTTACCCCGCCTGGCCCGCCTCTGCGGACCCTTCGACTATGGGCGGTTGTGACGGTCGTTGTTTTTGTCGTTTTCTATCTGACGAGAGTTATATTGACGGCATCGCGACGGCCGGAATTCCGCCACCGGTCCCTTCATATGCTGGCGCTGTCCCATGACCTGTCGATCATCATAGGCTGGGCGACAATCGGGGTCGCCCTTGTCGCCACATTGCAGATTTGGGGTGCGGGGCCGGGCCTCAGGGATCTGACCCGGACAGTTTTGATGGCAATCCCGTCCTACCTTCTGCTTGCAGGTGTGGTGTGGCGACACAAGCGCACGATGGCCGCTGCGGTTGCTGGTCCGCGCCCGAGAAGCAACTGGCGCAGTCGTCTTTCCCGATTCTGGCCTGCGATCGTCATCGGATTTCTCGTCATCACGTTTATTAGCAGCCAGACCGCTCTCACGCTTGGCGCCCCGCTGCCCGGATCGGCTGTGATTGTGACCGTCCTCATGCTGCTCCTAACGCCGCATCTTGATGCGATGATCCGGAACTGGGCGCGGCGTAAGTTGCAGGCCCCCGATGTTTCGATCCCTACCGCGGCTGGGCGGCAGACAGTCCGCTTCGCCATCCTGATTGCCGCAGTTTCCATGTTGGGAGTATTGTGGGCGACGCCGTTGGCGCTTGCACTCGGCTTCGAATTGCGAAGCGTCACGCGCGACGCGTTCGGGATCGCTTTGATTGCGCTTCTGGCGGCGTTTCTTTGGAATGTGATCGGGACCGTGACAGAGCGCGCCACGATCGTAGCGAGTCCAACACCCGGTGGTGGAGAGCTGGGCGTACCACGATCAAGGCTGGGCACGATCGTCCCGCTAATCAGCGCCGTCGGAAAATCGAGCATCCTTGCAGTGGCGCTGCTTTCGATCCTGGTGTCGCAAGGCGTCAATGTCTGGCCACTGATCACTGGCCTGAGTGTCTTTGGGCTCGCGATCGGTTTCGGCTCGCAGACACTTGTTAAGGATGTCGTATCCGGCCTTTTCTTCCTGATCGACGATGCCTTCCGATTCGGCGAATATATCGAAACGTCGGGTGCCAAGGGGACCGTGGAGAAGATTTCGATACGGTCCGTATCGCTGCGCAACTCACGTGGCTCAATAGCGACGGTGCCCTACGGCCAGATCGGCAAGATTCAGAATTTCAGCCGTGATTGGGCGATCGAAAAGTTTAGCTTTCGCGTTGCATTCGAGACCGACGTCGAATTGGTCCGCAGGCTCTTCAAAAAGATCGGACAGGACATTGCCGCCGACCCGGAGCTTGCCCCAGACCTCATCGAGACCTTCAAGAGCAAAGGCATCGGCGACGTTGAGGACGGGACGCTGATCATCAAGGCATCGTTCACAGCAAAACCGGGCAAACAGTCGATGATCCGCCGCGCAGCCTTGATGGCGGTGCAAAACGCATTCAGGGAGAACGGTATCAAAGCCGTGCCGAAACCAATGACGGCCGATGCCGGTCCGGGGGAATCCGGTTAGCCAATCCAGTCTTAGACCAAATATCGCATTTCAATCGATCCCCGCATAGGCAGACATGACCGATCCGTTTGCTTTCGCCGGACTGGTTAAGTCCCACTACGGCTCCCACCGCCCGCGAATGGCGGAACCGGCCGGGAATATCGATCGTCGATACGTAGGCGAGCGAGACAACCAGCCCGACTCCAGGCACCGTCATCAGTCGCTTGCAGACTTCATCATGCTTCGCCCCCTGGAGAACCTTCTTGTCCAGTTTGGCGAACTCTTCGCGCAGCTTGCGCCGTGCAGCAAGCAAAGGCTCCATGATTTCCGCCAGATCGGGGTCCGCCTCAACGAGTTCGCGTATTCTCTCCTTGAATCTGCCCCCCGAGACCTCGCCGACCTTCAGCCCGAAATTGCGCAGGAGCCCACGCATATCGTTCTCGAAAGCGATCGCCTTTTCTTGCAACAGCGAGCGAGCCGTCAACAGGGCGCGGCGACGCCGAAGAACGAGCCCGCCTTCGTAGCGCAACTTCTCGTCAAGAAATTCCATGGCGTCGGACCGGCGACTGCCGAAAAGATGCGCCGGCTCGGGGTCGACGCTTTCGACGGTGGAAAAGCTCTTGCCAAATTCCAGCTGCGTATCGTGGACGGCGTTATTTGTGCTTCAGCAGCCACATCTTGCCGGCCATCGTAATGCCCCGCGCAGGCTGTTCCGATGCAACCTCGAGATTGAGGGCTTGCAGAAGGCCACGGTCTGTCAACTCTTCCAATGTTGCGGTGGTCAGCGATTTCACCTTGATCGGCCGCTCCTTGAAGCGATCTGTTTTCGCATAAGTTACCGTGGCATCGAAATGCGTCCACTTCCCGCCCTCCTGAAGATAGAGGTCTCCATCTTTCGCAAGCTTCAGGCCTCTGATCTGGGCCGGCGTCAGCGTCACCTCCAAAGCGGCTGTGTTGGTCCTTGTCTTTGCAGTCGTAATCAATGTTCGATCCTAGGGTTAATGATTTCTTGTGACGCCGTTTTGAAGTCGCCGGAAGGTTGTTGGACTATGTTCGCTGACGCTGCTTCCCGGAAGGAAACGAGCTTGCCAATGCGCTCATCCCAAAGCGCCAATCGCACACAGCCAAGGCTCTGCCACAGGGTGATGCGGCCGATCCTTGCCAACTCCGGATGTTCGCGCAACACTTCCGGCAGTCGATAGTAGGGAATTCTGCTCGAGAGGTGGTGAATATGGTGAACGCCGATATTGCCGCTCAGCCAGCGCAGCACGACAGGCAGGTCGTAGTGAGACGCACCGTGGAGGGCTGCCTGTGGAAATTGCCATTCTTCGGTCTTCGACCAATGAGTTTCCTCGAACTGGTGCTGGACATAAAATAGCCAGACGCCTGCGGCACCCGCGAGAAGGACGACAGGCAGATGGATCAGAATGAAGGGAACAAACCCTATGGCCCATATCATCGAGGCAGCCAGGGCTGCGACCGCCAGATTGGTGCTCATGGTTGAAACCCACGGCATGGCACCGGAGCGCATCATCCCGAAAGGCAGCCGCTGTTTGAATAGAAAGAGCCAGGCTGGTCCGATGCCGAACATCACCAGCGGATGCCGATAAAGCCGATAAGCAAGGCGCCCCGACCAGGAACGCGTCTGATACTCTTCGACGGTGAGGGTGGTGATGTCGCCGATGCCACGCTCATCCAGATTGCCGGCGGACGCGTGATGCAGGGAATGAGCCCGTCGCCAGTAATCATAAGGTGTGAGGGTCAAGACCCCGAGCGTGCGCCCGATCCATGTATCGAGTCGCCGCCGTGCGAAGAACGATCCGTGTCCGCAATCGTGCTGGATCATGAATAGCCTGAGCAGAAAGCCGGCTGCCGGGACGACGAGGATCAACCCCGGCCAGAACTCCTGCATCAGGGATACGTAGGTCAAGGCCCAAAGCGCGACAAATGGGCCAGCCGTCACAAGTAGTTCGAACGCGCTGCGGCTCAATCGTGGCTGTCGGTATTTTGCAAGGATCTTCAACCACGCACCGGCGGTGTCTTCGATGGCCGCTTCCGGTCGATGGGCGTGGGCGTTCATTGATTGGAATCTCTTTCCAGCAGCAAGGAAGCGGGTTGGATCCACGCTTCGAGGCGGTCGCATGCTTGTTAGCCCTGACGCGCCTTGCGAGCAGCATAGCGGCGATCGCGCTCGGCCTTGCGCGCGGCCTCATCCGCTACGACACACGCAGTGCGATTGTTGACTTCGGCCTGCCGGGCTTCGGCTTCGGCCCGTTCATGAACCTCTGCCGCAGCAGCCAAAGCGGCGGTGTCCGCCAGTACGCGCTCGTTTTCGGCTGCTTTCAGTGCGTCGCGCTCAGCGCGGCGGGCCGACCTTGCAACAGCGGCAGCCTCGCGCGCCGCCAGACGTTCCTGCATAGCAGGATCGGTAGGCTTCGGCGCGGATGCAAATTTCGTCAAAAGCTTAAGTCTGGCCTCTTGTGCAGTCTTGCGGCGCTCGGCGAAGCTGTCGTTCGGAGTTCTCAATAAATCGTCCTATCGAATTTCGGAGGTTGCGGTGGAGGCGATTTGAAACCGTACAGCCCGTCCGGCGCACCCGGATCGCTCAACCGCTTAACGGAAAAAGGCCAGACATTCGCCTGGCCTTTAAATGCTCTTGCCGCCATGCCAGTACATCCTTGGTCATGGGAGGCTCAAGCTTTAAGCGGCTTGGAGCTGGCCTGCGGACATCTTGCCCGACTTGCGATCCTGCTCCAGCTGGAAGCCGAGCTTCTGGCCTTCGACGATCGATGTCATCCCGGCGCGCTCGACGGCGGAGATGTGAACGAACACATCGGCGCTGCCATCATCGGGCTGAATGAAGCCGAAGCCCTTGGTGGCGTTGAACCATTTTACTGTGCCAGTGGTCATAACAAACCCTTTCATCGCACGACTGATCGACCACCGTGCGACGCACGGCGGTGGTTTCGACTTTTGAGAGGGAAAGTTGATCAAGAGGCGCAGAGCGCTGCAAAAACAATATCGGCAAACAAAGTATCGATGGTTCTTGATATAGTGTCATCGACGTCTCGTCAACTTCTTGTTATGAAATTTGCCGCTATTCTATTTTTGGTTGTGTATCTTGCGGATACATGCCGCCCTGTTTGTCTTCGGCGGGTGAGCACGGTAACTCGAAAGCCTCTGACCGATCCGCGCTGCATACTCCGCTTTCGTCAGGCTTTCGCCCTCGATGATCGAAAGAACTTAGTTGTAGCCTTACCAAAAACTCGCCTCGCCTCCATCCATGATCGTGTCCAACACAGCTAACTGCGTTTGCGAGAACGTTGTCATCGAATAGCCTCTGACGAAGCGCCCGGTCGCGGTGACGCAGCAGATGCTCCGAGCGGAGCACGGTCAGAATTCTCATTGATGCGCGGCCCGCCGCCGCGGCGATCTCAAAACACATCTCCGTGAACCCGCCTTCCATTCCCGGAATCGTCATGCCAATATCCGGCGCATGAATCTCCACAAGGCCCTCCATCGCCTGTTTCTGCTTGTCGCCATGTTCGTCGTTGCCGTCGGCCCTGCGAGCATTGGACTGGCCAGCAGCGCCATGGCGTCTTCGGGTGCGGCGGCGATGGAGGATATGTCCAGCGCCATGCCCGGCATGAAGATGGCGGAGGAGATGCCCTGCTGCCCGGAAAAGCAGCCCGTCAAGCCGGACTGCGCCAAGGGCTGCCCGCTGTCATTGGTGTGCACGACCTCGATCTTCGCCCACGCCCCGGGCGGCCACGGCTGGTCGTTCGCCGTCTCCTGGCAGTCCCACCGCTACAATCTGATTCCCGCGTCGCAACTGACGCCGGCCCTTGTCGAGCCGCCGGCCCGACCTCCGAAAGCCTGATCTCAATCCATTCTTGAAGCACGCCTGCGGTTCACACCGGACGCACGAATACGTTCGTTGGAATCCGACGGCCATCAATTTTGACCCGAGGACGAGATCAAAGAGATCCGTCCCGATGAGATCGGAATCATGAACAAGACTTCCTTTTCAGCAGGAGCGATGCTCCTCGCCGGCGCTCTGGTCGTCGGCTCCGCCACCGTGTCCTTCGCAGCCGCGCAGGACTACGAGTTCCAGCCGGTTTCGACCGACGTCAAGCAGGGCCAGGGATCGCTGGTCTCCGTCCGCCTGGTCGACAAGCGGACGGGCAAGCCGGTTCCCGACGCCGTCATCTTCACCACCCGCATGGACATGGCCCCCGAGGGCATGGAGACGATGACGACCCCAGTCGAAGCGGCCAGCTCGACGGAACCCGGCGTCTACGCCTTCAAGTCCGACTTCACCATGGCGGGCGGCTGGCGCTTCAAGCTCGCCGCCAAGATCCAGGGCGAGCCGGACACCGTCGAGGGCGAAGTCGTCCTCAAGGCAGCGCCTTGAACACGCCATCGCGTGTGGCAGCCACGCTCTGCCTCGCCGTATTGCTCGGCGCGGGAGGCTATTGGGCTGGCACGAACAACCTGGCATCCGTTCTCGGCTTCGACCTGGCCGAGACGGCGCTCGCAACGCCCGCCGCTCCCACTCCCTCCCCGACTGGAGCGGTCATCTACTACCGCCATCCGGACGGCTTGCCGCAGTTCTCGGCGACGCCGAAGAACATCGACGACGGACGACCGTTCGTCGCCGTGCACGCGAGCGAGGACGTCAGCTTCGACGACAAGGCGAAGGCGCCCGCCGCTGCCGCAGCCACGGACGCCCCGCCGTCGAAACGACCCATCCTCTACTATCGCAACCCGATGGGTCTGCCGGACACGTCGAAGGTGCCGAAGAAGGATTCGATGGGCATGGACTACATTCCTGTCTACGAGGGCGAGCAGTCCGACGCTTCCACGGTCAAGGTCTCGCTCGGCAAGCTGCAGCGCACGGGCGTGAAGACGGCGACCGCCGAGATGGCCAGCATCGGCCGCAAGGTTCGCGTGCCGGGCACCGTGGCGCTCGATGAGCGCCTCGTCAGCATCATCTCGATGCGCACGGACTCCTTTATCGACGACGTCGCCAACGTCACGACGGGCGACCACATCGGCAAGGGAGAGAGGCTCTTCCGCTTCTATTCGAGGGAGATCGCCACCGCCGCCTCGGAATACGCCGCCGGCAGGACCGGTGGACGCGGAGACGACGACGCCGGCTCGGCATTGCGGCTGAAGAACCTCGGCGTCCCGCAGGAAGTCGTCGATAGCATAGCCCGGACCCGACAGGTGCCGGCGAGCATGACCTACACCGCCCCGCGCGATGGCATCGTGCTCGAGCGCATGGCGACGACCGGCATGATGGCCAAGCCCGGCGACGTGCTGTTCCGCATCGCCGACATCTCCAACGTCTGGGTGATCGCCAACGTCCCGGAATACGACCTCGCCTCCGTCCGGATCGGCGCGCAGGCCGACGTCACCGTCCGGAGCCTTCCAGGCAGGACGTTCAAGGGTATCGTCAATCTTGTCTATCCGGAGGTCGAGACGCAGACGCGGACGACGAAGATCCGCATCGAGCTCCCCAATCCGGACGGCACACTGCTCGCCAACATGTATGCAGACGTCGCGATCGAGGCCGGTGCTCCCAACCCGGTCGTCGCCGTCCCCAATAGCGCCGTCGTCGACACGGGCGACCGCCAGATCGTCTTCATCGACAAGGGCGACGGAAAGTTCGAGCCGAAAGACGTCGTGCTCGGCGTCCGAGGCGAGGACAGCACGGAGATCACCAAGGGCGTCGCCGCCGGCGACAAGGTCGTCGTGTCCGCTAACTTCCTGCTCGACGCGGAAAGCAACCTGAACTCGGCGCTCAGCGCCATGACCGAGGAGGCCAAACCATGATCTCCCGTTTGATCTCCTGGTCCGCCCATAATCTCGTGCTGATTTTCGTTGGCGCGGCGCTCGCCGTCGCCGGCGGCGTCTATGCTCTGCGGTCCCTTCCCCTGGACGCCATTCCCGATCTCTCCGACGTGCAGGTCATTGTCTATACCGAATATCCCGGCCAGGCCCCGCAGGTGGTCGAGGACCAGGTGACCTATCCGCTGACGACGTCGATGCTGACGGTGCCGAAATCAAAGGTCGTGCGCGGTTTCTCCTTCTTCGGCGTCTCCTTCGTCTATGTGATCTTCGACGACGGCACCGATCCCTACTGGGCGCGCAGCCGCGTGCTGGAATATTTGAACGCCGCACAAAGCCGCCTTCCCCAGGGCGTCACGCCGACGCTCGGCCCTGACGCGACGGGCGTCGGCTGGGTCTACCAGTATGCAGTCATCGCCAAGGAGCTGTCGCTCGCCGAACTGCGATCGGTGCAGGACTGGGTGGTGCGCTTCGCCGTTTCCAAGTCCGAAGGCGTCTCGGAAGTCGCCAGCGTCGGCGGCTTCGTCAAACAATATTCCATCGTCGTCGATCCGGCCCGCCTCAAGGCGCAGGGCGTGTCGCTCAGTGACGTCGCCAACGCGGTCCGCGCCAGCAACACCGACGTCGGCGGCCGTACGGTCGAGCTGTCCGAGTTCGAGTTCATGGTGCGCGGGCGCGGCTACCTCAAGGGTATCCCCGACATCGAGAACATCGTTCTGAAGAGCCAGAACGGCGTTCCGCTCAAGCTCAGTGACGTTGCCAAGGTGGAACTCGTTCCGGACGAACGGCGCGGCATCACCGAACTGAACGGCGAAGGCGAAGTCGCGAGCGGCATCGTGCTGCAGCGGTTCGGGGCCAATGCGCTGACCGTCATCGACAATGCCAAGAAGAGCCTCGATTCCATCCAGAGCAGCCTTCCGGCAGGGACCGAGATCGTTCCCGTCTACGACCGCTCGACCTTGATCGAGGCTGCTATCGAGACGCTGAAGGGCACGCTGGTGGAAGAATCCATCGTCGTCGCGCTGGTAACCATCGCGTTCCTGCTACATGTCCGCAGCGCCCTCGTCGCCATCATCATGCTGCCGGTCGGCATCCTGATCGCCTTCATCGCGATGCGGCTGCTCGGTCTTGGCGCGAACATCATGAGCCTCGGCGGTATCGCCATCGCCATCGGCGCGATGATCGACGCGGCGATCGTCATGATCGAGAACGCCCACAAGCATCTGGAACGGGCGCCGCCGGACAAGCCGAGGATCGACATTCTTGTCGAGGCGGCGAGCGAGGTCGGTCCGGCGCTGTTCTTCAGCCTGCTGATCATCACCGTATCCTTCCTGCCGATCTTCACGCTGGAATCGCAGGAGGGACGCTTGTTCGGTCCGCTCGCCTTCACAAAGACCTTCTCGATGGCGGCGGCCGCGCTGCTATCGGTGACGCTGGTGCCGGCACTGATGGTGCTGTTCGTCCGTGGGCATATCGTCCCTGAACGGAAGAATCCGGTGAACCGCTTTCTGATCTGGGTCTACCGCCCGGTCATCTCCGGCGTGCTGAAGGTGAAGACTTTGACGATCCTGGCCGCCGTCACCATCCTGGCGGCGACCGTCTGGCCCGCACAGCACATCGGCAGCGAGTTCATGCCCAATCTCGACGAGGGCACGCTGATGTACATGCCGACGACCCTGCCCGGCATCTCCGTCACCAAGGCGGCGGAGCTGATGCAGACGCAGGACCGCATCATCAAGTCCTTCCCCGAGGTGCAAAGCGTCTTCGGCAAGGCTGGGCGTGCCCTGACCGCCACCGATCCGGCCCCGACGGAAATGTTCGAAACGATCATCACGCTCAAGCCGAAGTCGGAATGGCGGCCGGGCGTGACGATCGACAGCCTGAAGCAGGAGATGGACGCGGCCCTGCAGTTCCCCGGCGTCTCCAACGCCTGGACCATGCCGATCCGGGCACGCATCGACATGCTGTCGACCGGGATCAGGACGCCCGTGGGCGTCAAGGTCTATGGCACTGACCTCGGCGAGATGGAGACGATCGCCCGCCAGATCGAGGCGGTTCTGAAGACGATCCCCGGCACGTCGAGCGCCTATGCAGAGCGGGTGATCGGCGGCTACTACCTCGACATCGTTCCCGATCGCGTCGCGCTGGGCCGCTACGGACTGACCATTAACGATGTCCAGGATGTCGTCAGCATGGCACTCGGCTCCGAGGTCGTCACTTCGACTGTCGAAGGCCGGGAACGATACGGCGTCGCGATCCGCTATCCGAGAGCCTTCCGGAGCGATCCGCAGGCGATCGCCAGGGACGTGCAAGTATCTCTCCCTGGCGGCGGAACCGTTCCTCTCGGCGAGGTGGCCGACGTCAAGCTCACCCGAGGGGCGACGACCATCCGTACCGAGAACGGCCAGCTTGCGGTCTACATCTACGTCGACATCGCCAACCGCGATCTCGGCGGTTACGTCGCCGAAGCCCAGCAGGCTGTCGCCAAATCGGTGAGGATGCCGCCCGGCTATTCCGTCGCCTGGAGCGGCCAGTTCGAATATCTCGAACGGGCCGAGGCGCGGCTTGCGATCGTCGTCCCCCTGACGCTGGCGCTGATCTTCCTGCTGCTTTACCTGAACTTCAAGGCGCTGACCGAGACGATGATCGTCATGCTGTCCCTGCCCTTCGCGCTGGTCGGCGGCATATGGCTGATGTGGTGGATGGGTTTCAATGCGTCCGTGGCGGTCGCCGTCGGCTTCATCGCCCTTGCGGGTGTGGCGGCCGAGACGGGTGTGATCATGCTGATCTACCTCGACCACGCCTTGAAGGAACAGCGCGAAGCCTGTGAAAAGGAAGGTCGTTCCTTCTCGAGGCTGGACCTCAACAGAGCGATCATGGTCGGCGCGGTCGAGCGCGTCAGGCCGAAGATGATGACTGTCGTCGCCATCATGGCCGGCCTCGTTCCCATCCTCTGGAGGACCGGCACGGGATCGGAGATCATGCAGCGCATCGCCGCGCCGATGATCGGCGGGATGGTGTCGTCGACGCTGCTGACGCTGGTCGTCATTCCGGCAGTCTACGGCATGGTCAAGGGATGGCGACTTCCTGCGACGGCGTATGCGATCTTGCGGTCCGACACGGAAGACGACGAGCGTAGCCTCGAGGCAGCGGAATGAACGGAGGCCATGATGGCCGACATCATGTGAGCATGGGGCTTGCGGGCATCCTCGGACTTGTGGTGATCGCGACTCTCCTTGTCGCGGTGGTCCTGCTGCTGCGGATGAAGGGAATAGTCTACGTCGCCGTTGCGTCGCTCGAGTCGGCCATGTCGAACAGCGACCTTCTCGATCTTCGGCCCTCGTTCGTCGTCCATGCCGCAGGCCTCGTCGTATTTCGCGACGACGGCAGTGTCGGTGTACAAGCCGCAGGGAATGACCCGATACGGATGGCGCAGACACCACCCGCCGCGAGCGGGCCGCCATTTCGCGTCCTTGGTTTGAAGTCCTCCTCCCTAGAATCCCAGTGGCGGCGCATAGAAGCATCGCACCGTGTCTTCGTTGGGAAACAGGCAGAGGTGGTAGGCGCCGTCCGGCGACTCCCGTGTCTGCGCCTGTGGGATCAGGAAGACGTGTCTGCGCGTCGCCAACCGATGGTCGCCGGGCAGCAGCGTCACTTCGTATCCTTCCGGGCGAGGGCGGACGGTCTTCGACGAAATCCTCTGGCAATCCCCGCTGTCACCGTCTCCGTTGCAGCAGAACGGCTCGTAGGTGAAGCCCGACGGCGCATGATGGGCGTGGGCCACGGTGGCAAACGCCATCCCGATCGCAGCAAGTATCATTCGCATGGCGTCCTCGCTTTCACATGCGTCGCGGAACATGGCAGCGCCCACGATCCCGACAGGACACGTCACTCCCTTCCGTCGAAAGGATCGGCCAGCGCCGCCACCGGGCGGCTGATCGGATACTTGATGACGGAGACCTTCTCCGCGAGCTTGACGTCGCCGTTTTCCTTGAGAAGCGCACGGAAGCTCGGGTGCATGCCTCCATCCTGATAAGCGAGCGGCGTGAAGCTCTTGGCGGCAAGTTCCTGGTATCTCCGATCGTCGGCGGATGATTTGGCTACGACCGCCGGATCGGATTGATCGATGCGCTCCGGACATGCCGTAAGCGGATCGCCAGGATCGCCGTCCTTGAATTCGGCGTCGAAGACGTACTTCCTGCCGCATGCGGCGACCCTGGGTTCGCGTCGCCGAACTTCAAAGATGTCGTAGCCTTCCTTGAGGTTCCTCCAGAAGGCGAAATTCGAGTCGTCGCGATGTGCTGCGAGGTTCTGTGGCGTCATGCGAAACGGATAGGCCTGGACCTGGAACGCCTGCTGTCCACCCTTCAGGGCCTTCTCGATGACGGCGTAGATTTCGCCGACGCCCTGGTCGGTCAGCGCAAAGCAACCCGACGACGAGCAGGCGCCGTGCACCATCAGTGCTTCGCCGGAATAACCGAGGGCAGTCTCCAAACGGTTCGGGTAGCCGAGATTGAAGGAAAGATAGAACTGCGATTTCGGATTGAGGCCTCCCGTGGAGACGCTGTAGAACCCCTCTGGCGCCTGTCGGTCCCCGGTCTTCGTCTTAGGGCCGAGCTTGCCGGACCAGCGGCACATTGGATAGGTCTTGAGCAAGGCATAGCTGCCGCTGCCATCTGCTTTCCAGACCTCCAGTTCGCTTTCCATCTTGAAGATGCGGACAAGGACCGGACTTTCCGGCTTCATGCCTTTTGCCCGCATGCTGGCCAGCAGCTTCGGCGGTATATCGTGCGAAGCCACGCCGAGATCGTCGAGCGACTGTACGCAGCCGCTCAGGACCACGGCCACGGCCGCAAGCGCTACCCCGCGAAGACGTCGCCGCCCCCAGTCTATTTGATAGAAGACATTCAACAACGAAGATAAGCCACTGACGTGGATTGCAAACATCGACATGCGCAAGGTCATGCCCTTCCCTTTGGTCTGGAATTCGAGCGAACGGAGATCAGACGGAAGCGATGGGGGGACGCTGCTCGACAGGCTCGAGAGCGCCCGCAAAGGCAACGGAAGCGATGACGCCAAACACCACGGCGTCGGGCTGCGAATGAAGGTCTTCTGGAGCTTGTGCGACGATGCCGTCCTGCTGGCAGTGTGCCCCCGAAACAGATCGGCCGTCGCCGCGATGGTGTCCGTCGGAGGTCGCAGCGACACTGACGACAACCGGGTCTGCGTGGGCACGATCGACAGGTGCGGCTATGCAGGGTGCGGCAAGCGAACCCAGCAGCATCATGGTCGCGACAAGGACGTTGATCAGTAGGCGCATCGACTCGTTCTTGTGCAGGAGCATTCCTGCTTCAGCGGCGTCATAATGGTGAAGTTCGCGTTTCCGGTCAACGAGAAGGCCCATTTGTTCATCCTGCCCGTCGGCTATCCTATGGCTTGCGGCTTGCCAACACGCCAACCGTCTTCCAATGTCTGTCCGCTGGAGTGCTACACGTGAGGATCGGATTTTGGCTACCGGGACAGTAAAGTGGTTCAATCAGGACAAGGGTTTCGGCTTCATCCAACCGGACGACGGATCGACCGACGCATTCGTCCATATATCGGCTGTTCAGCGTTCGGGTCTGTCCGGATTGAAGGAAGGCCAGAAGGTCAGCTACGAGATCGTTCAGGACCGGCGGTCAGGAAAGTCTTCTGCTGAAAACCTCAAGGTCCTTTAGGCAAACGGCCGTCGACCAGCATGTTCGAACGGCCGACGTCTTTGGCGGGCCGCCACGGCCGGCAAAAAGAAGCGCGCCCGTGCCAATATCGCTCTTGTTCGAGAGCATCGTCTCCGCACGAAGCGAGGGGTGCGGTTCCGTGCCTTGGAAAGGGCCAACGTCGGGTCGCAATGATTGCGTCGGTCGTCGTCGCCTTTCTCGCAGCGATCGCGCTACACGCGCTCTTCGATGGCTAGAAACGACGAGATGGTCCAGATATTCGCGACACCGTACAATTTTACGAAAAATTTAGGTTAATTTTATCGATCCGAAGCTGCCTGTTTCGGTCTGGAAAAAGAAGGCTACAACTTTCACCAAACACGTCCCTCGACGTGTCCCAGCCCTTCAGACACAGCCACGGATCGTCGCAATGAATACTATTGCCAATTCGGATTCTGCATATTTTCCCTCGGCACGAAGTCTCTCATCTCAAACCGCGGAGAAGGTGCGGTCCAGGGCGGTCGGTCCCGATATCCTGCGATCTCTGGCAATCCTTCTCGTCATGCTCGTGCACCTCCCCGTCGAGGCAACGCCGTCCATGCTGGTCGGTGTCCGCAATTACGCATGGGTGGGCGTCGACATCTTCTTCGTTCTGAGCGGGTTCCTGATCGGAACCCAGCTCTTCAAAGAGGTCTCGCGGACGGGAAGCGTTGACCTGAAGTCCTTCTATCTCCGCCGCGCCATCCGTATTTTCCGGCGTTCTTTGTTGTTCTCGGCCTTTACGCAATCTTTCCCGTGCTTCGAGACGCCCCGACAATGCAATCGGTCTGGAGCTTCGCGACCTTCACTGTGAACTTCGACTTCGACCCGCGCATAGGCCGGGCCTTCACACAGGCGTGGTCGCTTTGCGTGGAGGAGCATTTCTATCTGGCTCTGCCGCTACTCGTGCTACTCTTGCATCATCGGATCGGCGTGGGTCGGGCGCTCTTCATCGCTGCGGCAATGGCGATTGCGGGAACGATCCTTCGATACACGATCTGGGAAAGCCAGGTCGGCGTCCTCGTCGACGCCGGCAAGCTTCGAGATGCGTTTGCCGTCTATCTCAGGGACGTATATTATCCGACATACACCCGCCTGGACGGCCTCATGTTCGGTGTGATCCTTGCAGCCGCGCGGTTTTTCAAGCCGGAACTCTGCAGGCATTGCGCGCCTCCACGTGTCGCTCTGCCGGCCGGTGTTGCTCTCGTCGCGAGCGCGCTAGTCCTGTTTTCGATCCGAGGGCCGTTGGAAGGAACGAATCTCTTCCTTGTGTTCCAGGCGCAGCTCGGTTCGGTGGCCGGATTCCCGCTCGTCTCGATCGGGATCGCGCTCATTCTGGGCGCCATGCTCGACCTCGAACATGTTCTGAAACGATGGCCGGTTCCGGGCGCCGCGGCCGTCGCCACCTTGTCGTACAGCCTGTATCTGACCCACAAGTCGGCCTTCCATGTCGACAGGCTCATCTTTGGGGAAGAGAACCTCCGGGGCGGAATCGGTTTCGTGGTCTACCTGGTCACCAGCTTCGCTGTGGCGGTCATGCTGTGGTTCTGCGTCGAGAGGACCTTCCTTCGCCTTCGCGACCGCATTCTCTCTTCCGGCCGATGACCTGAATTCTTCCGAATTCGGCCTGCCGCGGAGATTGCCGGCGCTGACGGACGATATGGGCGCTGGCGGGAAGCGCCCTGTCGGGAGCCGTCGAAGCTGCGCTTTTCTAGTGCAGGATCGGCCTTGACCTTCCCATGGTTGGAAGCGCCACATCGGGGCGGCCAAGCAATTTGGAGACCATGATGTACGAATTCGAAATTCGGAACATGACCTGCGGCCATTGCGCGAGCACGGTGGAGAAGGCGATCAAGGCTGCCGATCCGCAAGCATCCGCCGTCATCGACCTTGGTGCGAAGACTGCACAGACCAAGCTTGACCCGTCAGCAATAAACGCGGCCATCGAGACTGCCGGATATCCCTCCAGTTTCAGGCAGATCTGACTGTTGCCAGACGTCGCGATCAAGGCGCAGCCTCACGCGAATCCTCGTCCTCAGTCCATCCTGAACCTGGCGTGGCAGGTCGTGCAGGTCTGGAGCATGAGGTGGAACGCATGTTCCGCCGGCATCGCCGACAGCTCCTGCTCGTTGCGTACGTGGGTGCCGAGTGGGCCGCCGCCCATGGCCTCTCCAGGCTTCATGCGCATGCTGGCGGGCATCGGTCCGGGGTTTTTCTCCGCCGCGGCGTCGAGCGCGACAGCGTAGTCGCGCAGGTCGTTCGCAATGCGGTTGAACCGGTCGCGCTCTTCGAGGATGCTCGGCCTGGCCTTCGACTGCGGGCTTGCGGTCTCGGACGCGAAATGTCCCGAGAGAACGACCCCCGACCTGTCGCGGATGGTGTCGGCCGCCCACCTGAACTCGGCGGCCTTGTAGATCGCCGGATCCTTGAACATGCCCGAGATCGTCTTCGCGGCCGCGGCCATGGCCTTCATGTCCGCGCGCCGAAGGGCGACGACATCCTCGGCGGCAGGCGACGGGACAGCCGTCATCAGGGCCGCTCCCACGACGGAGAGCAGTCCGAACCTGTTCAGGTAAGTAGTCTGTCTCATAAAAGCTGCGTTCCGGATCGGCCCCATGCCACTTGCGACGGGTATCCGTTGCTTCACCGGATATCCGCTCTCATCTGGGCAGGAAGAGGGCGAGCGCCCTCCCCGATCAAGCCGCCATCTTGCGGCAGCTATCGGCGCAGCAGCGGCAGGCGTCGACGCAGCTCTGCATGTCGCCGTTCCGCTCGTAGTCGTCGGCGCGACTTGCCGATGAGGAAGCGTTAACCGCTGCCGGTTAGTCTGCGCCTCTCGCTCGGAGAGGATCGATGAAAGGCGGCTATTCGCTGGCCCAGATAGGACTTCACTGGCTGGTCGCCCTCCTGGTGCCGGTCCAGTACCTGACGGGCGGCAGCATCGAGAGAACCCACCACGCCGTCCACATGGGCATGACGCCGTCGTACTGGGACGTCGTCCAGCACCACCTCCACAACTACGCGGGAATGGCGATCGGCCTGCTGATGGGCATGCGGCTGGGTCTTCGCATACTTCAGCCGCCCGAGACCGACGCGCGCGGCTCATGGACCGGGCGGGCCGCCACAGCGCTTCATCACGCCTTCTACGCAGCAATCATCGGACAGGCCTGCATGGGGTTCGTCGCAAGCTACCTCTGGTTCGGGATCGCGCCGTACCACGTCGTGGGGTCGAGGATCATCCTGGCGATGGTCGCGCTGCATCTCACCGCGGCGGCCTGGCACACGCTAGTCGCCCGTGACGAGGCGGTCGATCGGATGGTGTTCCCGCGCCGGAAGCGGTCAGCCCAAGAACTGTAAAGTGGCCAGCGTCAGCACGACGTAGCGGCCCGTCTTGGCCACGAACACGAGGATCGTGAACGGAAGCAGCGGCTCCCTGAGCACGCCGGCGACAACCGTGAGAGCGTCTCCAAACACCGGCATCCAGGACAAGAGCAGCGTCCATTTCCCGTATTTCCTGTACCAGCGGGACGAACGTTCGAGCGCCTCCTCCCCGACCGGAAACCAGCGCCGGTCCCGAAACCTTTCGACGCCGCGGCCGAGGAACCAATTGACGATGCTTCCAAGCGTGTTTCCGACACTGGCGACGGCGAGCAGAACCGGGACGGAGAACTTGCCGGTGAGAAGAAGACCGACCAGTACGGGCTCCGACTGCATCGGCAATATCGTGGCCGCGCCCAAGGCTGCGATGAAAAGGCCGAAGTAGGATGCGAGATCGAACATTGTCAGAAAGGAACAGCCCCTATTGACCTTACTACCGTTGGAAGCCCTAGCTGTGCACAACGTGATGTTCGCGCCACATAAAGGACTCGAACATCGACGAGACATAGGTCCTAATTGAAATCGCGCTGCTTTGCATGTAGCTCGTTGGGAATGGGCAAGATGTACCGAATCACAGTGAGCAGGCTGCTCGTGATGATGCGGCTGGTGATCATCGTATCACTGGCGGGGTACTCGCTGTCGAACGCCAACGCCGCGATGCACGGCTCTTCGTTCCCCGATCTGAAAGCCGTCGTCGCGGACGTGTCACTCTCCCACGAGGCTCACGACATGACGGAAGCGGCCCATCACGACCACTCGCTTGGCGACGTATCCGATGATGGCGATAGCGCTTCGAAGCTTGTCAAGCAGGAATGCTGCAAGGATTTCTGCGGCGGGCTTGGCATCATTTGTGAAGGCCCCGACGTCGGCGGACCCGTCGTGACCTCGATCCGGCAGTTCGTCGACGACCGGACGACCGTGGGCGAACTGCCGCCCCTCCACCGTCCCCCGAATATCTGAATAGAGACGCACCCGCTTGATCGGGTTCAGTCGGTCGCCTGCCTTTACTTAGGCGAGCGCCCGTAGGCTATCTCTTATTCGGAAATTTCATAATGAAACCCTCGCTTTTCGTGGTGGGGCTGCCGCTTGTCATCGGCGGCTGCGCATCCACGCTTCCTCCCGACGTGGTGGCGTCCTCCGCTGCAGTCGAACAGCCGTTCGCGCGCCCGGCCGCATACCGCTCACCGATTGCGGGCTATGTTGCCAGGCAGCCCGTCGATCCCAAGCCATGGCGCAGACAGAACGACCTGCAGTCTCCAGCCAATGGAGACGCCCCATGATCGACCCTAGAAGAATGATGGTGGCACTGGCATTCCCGCTGGTGCTGAGTGGCTGCGTCACAGGCGCCGAGTATTCCAGCAAGGAGGCGGGCTTCACCTCCGTCTCAAACAAGACCGCCACTGTCACGGCAAAAGAGACCGTCTGGATCCAGAACCAGAACCAGGCCCGGTCGGCCGCCGCGCAGGTCAGAAGCCTGCTCGCTCGAAAGAAGACCCTCGACGTCGAGACGGCCGTCCAGATCGCCCTGCTCAACAACAGGGGCCTCCAGGCGGCCTACGCCGATCTCGGCGATAGCGCGGCAGACGCCTGGCAGTCGACGATGTTCATCAATCCGACCGTCTCCATCGGCACGACGGGCATGGGGACGCCGGAACTGGGGGCGTTCAAGACCATCGAGGGGATGATCACGACGAACATCTTGGCGCTCGCGACGAGGAACCGGGACATAGCGATCGCCGACACCCGTTTCCGGCAGGCGCAGTTGAGCGCGGCCGTGAGAACGCTCCAGGTCGCCGCCGACACGCGACGTGCTTGGATCGGAGCCGCAGCGGCCTGGGAGAACGTCGGGCAGCTCCAGCGCGCCCAGGCGGCGGCCGACGCCGCCTCCGAGCTCGCGGAGAAGCTGGGCGAGACCGGCGCGATGACCAAGGGCGCCCAGGCCCGCGAACATGTGTTCGTCGCCGAACTTGCCGGAGAAACCGCCAAGGCCCGCCTGGCGGCACGACTCACCAAGGAGGAACTGACGCGGCTCATGGGCCTTTGGGGCACCGACCTGGACTACCAGGTTCCAAACAGCCTGCCGCCGTTACCCAGGTCCGTCGTCAGACGCGACACCATCGAGGCCGAAGCACTCCGAAACCGGATAGACCTCCAGGTGGCGAAGCTCGAACTCGAAGCCACCGCCAGGTCGTACGGTCTGACTGAAGCGACCCGCTATGTCACCGACCTCGAGATCTTGACGGGCTTCGAAACGGAACGGGAAATCGAGGACGACGAGAAAAAGACGAAGACGACCGCCCAGGTCGAGCTGGAGTTCGCCATCCCGATCTTTGACACCGGCAAGGCCCGCATGCGCAAGGCCGAGGTGGCATACATGCGCGCAGCCAACCAGCTCGCGGAGAAGGCCGTCAACGTCCGCTCGGAAGCACGCTCCGCGTACGAGGCGTACCGCTCGAACTACGACATCGCGCGGCACTACCGCAATAGCGTCGTGCCGCTGCGCACCAAGGTCGAGGAGGAGTCACTGCTGACCTACAACGGCATGATCACCAACACCTTCGAGCTGCTGACCGACACCCGCGAAAAGATCAACTCCATCCTGCTCTCCGTCAACGCCAAGCGCGACTTCTGGCTGGCCGATGCCAACCTCGCGCCTGCGATCTACGGCGGCGGCGCGACGAACGCGTCGGCAGAGCCCGAGGTCGTCGCTGCTTCCGAAAGCAGCGGCGGCGGCGGCCATTGAGAAAGGAACCCACCATGTTCAACAGACGACAACTGTTCGGTGCGAGCGCGGCCCTGCTGGCGGCGGGAGCCTGGACGAAGACGTCGGCGATGGGCCTGCCCGACGCCCCGACAATGGAATCGGCCGACATGCAGCCGCCGCTCCACCCGACCTCGGGTCCGGACTACCAGCCGGTCGTCACCCTCAACGGCTGGACCCTGCCCCACAGGATGAACAACGGCGTCAAGGAGTTTCATCTGGTCGCTGAACCAGTCGAGCGCGAGATGGCCGACGGCATGACAGCCTACTTGTGGGGTTACAACGGACAGTCTCCGGGTCCAACGATCGAGGCAGTCGAAGGCGACCGCGTCCGCATCTTCGTCACCAACAAGCTCCCGGAGCACACGACGATCCACTGGCACGGCATGCTCGTGCCGTCGGGCATGGACGGCGTCGGCGGGCTGACGCAGCCGCACATTCCAGTCGGCAAGACCTATGTCTACGAGTTCGACCTCGTGAAGTCCGGCACCTTCATGTACCACCCGCACTCCGACGAGATGGTGCAGATGGCCATGGGCATGATGGGCTTCTTCGTCGTCCATCCCAAAGACCCGAAGTTCATGCCGGTCGACCGCGACTTCGTCTTCCTGCTCAACGCCTATGACATCGATCCCGGCTCCTACGTGCCTCGGATCATGGAGATGACCGACTTCAACATGTGGTGCTGGAACAGCCGCGTGTTTCCGGACATCAGCCCCCTCGTCGTTTCCAAGAACGACAGGGTGCGGGTCCGCGTCGGGAACCTGACGATGACGAACCATCCAATCCACATGCATGGCTACGACTTCGAAGTGACATGTACCGACGGCGGCTGGGTGCGGCCGCAAGCGCGGTGGCCCGAGGTGAGCATCGACATCCCGGTCGGCGCAATGCGCGCCTACGAGTTCGACGCCAAATACCTCGGCGACTGGGCGATCCACTGCCACAAGTCGCACCACACGATGAACGCGATGGGTCACGACATCCCGACCTTCATCGGCGCGGACAAGTCGAAGGTCGCCGAGAAGATCAAGAAGCTGCAGCCGGAATACATGCCCATGGGCACCAAGGGCATGGCCGACATGGGCGAAATGGAAATGCCCATCCCCGAGAACACCGTGCCCATGATGACCGGCTGGGGGCCGCACGGCCCGATCGAGATGGGCGGCATGTTCTCGGTCGTGAAGGTCCGCGAGGGCATCTCGGCGGACGATTACTCAGATCCCGGCTGGTACGAAAACCCGCCCGGAACGCAGGCCTGGGAGTGGACCGGCGAGCTGCCGGACGCGACCAAGGCCAAAGACGCGAAAACTCAAATCACGCCAAAGCCGACAAACGGCTGAGGCTCAATCTCCCATATCCAAAAAAGGATCTACGCATGAGGAACTATGTACTGGCACTGGCGCTCGTGGCTCTCGCAACCCCAGCGCTCGCTTCCGGCAATCACGCTGGCGGCCACGGTGAGAAAATGGCAGTCGGCGAGCCTGGCGACAAGGCGAAGGCGACACAGACGATCCGCGTCACGATGAAGGAAACCGACGACGGCAAGATGGTATTCACTCCGGCCGTCCTCAACGTCCGCAAGGGGCAGACGGTCAAGATCGCGATCAAGAATGCCGGCACCGTCGACCACGAGTTCGTGCTCGATCAGGAAGACAAGATTCTCGAGCACAAGGCGGTCATGGAGAAGTTTCCCGAGATGGAACATGACGATCCAAACTCGATTCGCCTACCTGCCGGCCAATCCGGCGAGATCGTCTGGAAGTTCACCACCGACGGCGCATTCAAGTTCGCCTGCCTGATCCCCGGCCACTACGAAGCCGGCATGCACGGCGATGTCACCGTCGCTGGGAAGTAATCCTCAATAAAAGGAGTCACGAAGATGAAATCCGCAATGATCAAAATCGGCGTAGCCGCCCTGCTTTGTGCCAGCGCGGCATTCGGTGCGTTCGCCCAGGAATTCACCAAGGGCGTCGTCAACAAGGTCGACGCCAAGGCAAAGAAGGTCACCATCAAGCATGAAGACCTGAAGAACCTCGACATGCCTGCGATGACGATGGTCTTTCGCGTCGAGGACCCGGCTCTGCTCCAAAAGCTGAAGGAAGGCTCAAGCATCGAGTTCGTTGCCGAACGCGTGAATGGCAAGCTGACCGTCACCGAAGTAAAATAGCGAGACTCCTGCCGCCCGGATCCAACCGGGCGGCAGGACATCGAGGAGTTGAGACGATGCACAGGAGAAGCTTCATCGCAATGGCGGCATCCGCCCTGGCGTTCCTTGGCGGAGGGGCCCTCGCCGCCGCGCCGGCGAAGATGACGGTCTACAAGGATCCGAACTGCGGCTGCTGTCATGAATGGTCGAAGGCAATGGCCGCGGCAGGATTTTCCGTCGACGCCCGCGACACCGACAACCTTGCCGCGGTCAAGGCGCGGCTGGGCGTGCCTGCCGACTTGGAGGGCTGCCACACCGCCGTTGTCGAGGAATACTACCTCGAGGGACATGTGCCGCTCGAGGCCGTCCAGCGGCTGCTGCGGGAGCGGCCGCCAGTCCGAGGGCTGGCCGTACCGGGGATGCCGCCTGGTTCGTTGGGAATGGGCGACGACCCGCAAACGTCCTATGACGTCTATGCTATTCCGTCAGGGACCGAAGCGCCATACGTGTTCATGGAGGTCCGCCCCCGAAAGGGCTGACGCCTCGATCGATCAAACCATGCCGTACGGCCGTTCAGGACACCTGAGCGGTGCAGAGCGCAGCCCAGAGATCATGCTTCCAGTCGGTTCCCGGCCGCGCCGAAACGTCGATCGCATAGTCGGCGGAATTGATCCGTACCATGGCGGGCGAAAGGCAGCGTACGCTCGCCTTGTGCCTTCCTCCGTCCCGATAGAGTACAGCCCCGCCACCGTCGAATTCCGACAGCGTGATGACGACGTCGAAATCGAAGGCCGGATCGCGGGAGGGACCGCCCTCCGCCAGACTGAGACTGACCGACCGGCTGCCGCTAAGAGAAGCGGTGTGGAAGACGGCAAGCCCGGACGCCGCCGACATCGATGCGGACTGCGCGCAAAGGATCAGGGACAGAAGGACGCGACGCATCTCCCCCTCCCGTGGATGATGCACTTCGATCTTATCATATCAGCGGAGGCTCCGCGACTATTCACAGAACCTCCGAAAACGGATCCGCCGGCTCCGCTAAGGCCGCATGAACACGTGAATTTCCTCGGTCGTGACCTTGCCGTCCTTGTTCGCGTCCACGCTGTCGAATATCCGCTTATGGATCGCCGTCACCTCCTCGAAGGACAGCGCGCCGTCCCCGTCGGCGTCGGCGACCGCGAACATAATCTTCATCATGTGTCCGTGCATCGCCATCATCGGCCTGCCGCCCATCATGCCGGACGGCATCATGCCAGTCCGGCCGGGCATGGCTCCCGGGCCCTGCCCCGTCGTTCCATCGTCCGCGTCGGACGGCGGGGTTGCCTGTGCCGGCGTCGCAGGATGATGCGGGCCGGCATCGTTGGTCTGCGCAAGCGTGAGACCAGTTCCGCCGGCCGCGATCAGCGCGGCCAGCACGGCTGCCTTTGGCAATCTTGTCATCGTCATGTCCGTTCTCCTCTTGCGTGGTCTTCTTCCACCTGCGTCCATCCTGCGCAGGACAGGCACCCACAGATCGTGCTCCCGCGGGTCCCGGCCTAGTCCAACGACGAGCGGCGCAGGCGCAGGGAGTTGGCAATGACGCTGACGCAGGACAGCGCCATGGCGGCGGCCGCGATGATCGGTGAGAGCAGCAGCCCGAGCGCCGGATCGAGCACGCCCGTCGCCACGGGCACCTCTGCCGCGTTGTAGATGAAGGCGAAGAACAGGTTCTGGCGGATGTTGCCCGTGGTCGCATGGCTGAGCTTGCGCGCCCTGGCGATGCCCTGAAGGTCGCCCTTCAGCAGCGTGACACCCGCGCTCTCGATCGCCACGTCGGTTCCCGTGCCCATGGCGGTACCGACGTCGGCGGCGGCGAGCGCCGGGGCGTCGTTGACCCCGTCGCCGGCCATCGCGACGACACGGCCTGCCGCGGGCGCAAGCAGAAGCGCGAGTGCGACCAGGAAGGCCAGCCCTGCGTTCATCCATGCGAACCTGCGGCGGTCGGCGGCCATGTGCGCGGGCTCCGCTCCCCTGCTCAGCCGAAACACCGGCTGATGAAATTGGAGATCGCGGCGATCGATGCTCCTGCATAGGCGCCGAACATGACGCTTTGAAGGAGGCCCAGCGCCAGGCTTTGAAGATCGAAGCCCGTCAGGCCGAGAAAGAACTGCAGCCATGGCCTATGAAGACCCCATTCGGGCGCGACGAAGCCGAGCAGCATGCACAGCAGGAACGAAATGGAGGCGAAGACGGCTAGCGTCGCGCCAAGCACTGGAACCGAAACATGAGCAGGCGTCGCCGGGGATGTCTCGGACTGGACATGCAAGATTGTGTTCGCCATTGAACGACCCTCCGCCGGGCTGCATATGCAGCCACCTTGACAAGCGAACAATGAGCCTGCCAGTCGCGTGCTTCTTTGATTTAAATCAAGAATGCGAAAACATCGCCGGGCTGCTGCATGAAGGTAGGCAGCCGGAGCCGCTTGCTGTCAGCCTGGCCTTCCTCGGATGGCCCGCGCAATCCTCAATTCGCCGAGCGGAGCTCCGACTATTAAGAGTTCGTTGACCATAACGTGGCTTTACTAAGCGCGATGGATGCGGACGTTCCCGCACGTCGTCGAGTGTTTTGTGTGGGACGGGATTGATCGTGTCAAAGTATCCAGTGAAAGGATTCTTGGGTGGAACCTTGGGCGGCGGGGTTGCGGCACTGCTGTCGCGTGTAGAACGGCTCGTCGCGCAGACCATCCTGCCGGCTCTGTTCGCGCTGCCTGCGCTAGCCGGCTCTGCATCATTAGCCTCCGCGGAAGATCGTGCGCTGAAGCTGTTCTTCACCCATACGGGCGAGAAGGCCACGATTATCTATAAGCGCGACGGAAGGTTCGACCCAAAGGGCCTGTCTCAGATAAATCGGTTCCTGCGCGACTGGCGAAGGAACGAACCAACCCGGATGGATCCGCGGCTGCTTGACCTGGTCTGGGAGGTGTACAAGCGCAGCGGCGCGAAGGACTATATCCACATCGTCTCCGCCTACCGTTCTCCGGCGACCAACAACATGCTCCGCAACCGCTCGCGCACGACCGGTGTCGCCAAGAAGAGCCAGCACATGCTTGGCAAGGCGATGGACTTTTACGTTCCCGGCGTGAAGCTTTCGACGCTGCGTGCCCTTGCAATGCAGATGCAGGTCGGCGGTGTCGGATACTACCCAACCTCGGGTTCGCCCTTCGTGCATCTCGACGTCGGCAACGTCCGGGCTTGGCCCCGCATGTCTCGGCAAGAACTCGTTCGAATATTCCCGAGCGGGCAGACGATGCATCTTCCAGCGGATGGCCGCCCACTGCCGGGATATAACCAGGCAGTTGCGAACTACAAGAAGCGCGTCGGCCACGCCTCCATCCAGATCGCCAGCACTACCGGAGAAGACGACGACGCAGGCGCGTCAGGCACGTCGAGCCGCGACTCCACGGACAGAAGCCTCGTGACAGCGCTCCTGCCCACGCCTCGAAGCCGCGCATTGAATGGGCTGGCCCTGCAGCCCGACGCGTTCGGGAGGGATGACGAACGGTCCTCCGTGGATCTTTCATCACGACCGATTCCGATACCGGCGATGCGGCCGGCCGCTCGGGGCGGCGACGCGGGTATCGATGCCAAGCTGGAGACTGCATCGATCGGCCCGATCGACGCGCCTCCGGGTAGACGGACATCTGCATTGCCTACCTATTCCGGCTTCGAACCTTTCGCTGCCGCGCGCGAGGCCTTGCAGAAGGGGGCGGACGTGATCGCTTCCCTGCCAATGACTGCTTCCTGGGAAGACACAGGTTCGTTCGGATCGACCTCAGGCGCGGCGCTGATGAAATGGGCGCTGCATACTCCTGGCGAGGTGATTGGAATGAGAGCGCCTCGCGTTTCCCGCCGCACGGTTCAGCATTACCCGGATGCCGCGGCATCAGGTGGGGCAATCATTCCTGTCGCCGCCACAGACCAGTTCGATGCCAACCGGTTTGCGTCGCCCCCGGAGGGCTGACCGCAACCTCTCGAATGGCAGCGTTATCTCAATTTTCCGCTATTCGGTAGCAAGGGCCATCACCGTGCCCCGAGTGAGCGGTAGGAATCCCGCGACCTGGCGCCTCGCTCCTTGGACGTTTTGGCCGGAAGTCGGTGCACCTGTCGGCCGCCAACGACTGCGTTGCCGCCATGTTCAAGATCTCTCGTCAAGCGGCACCGCATAAAGCTCTAGTCGCCTTCGAACGACTCGATATCCCATCTGTGCGGCTATTTTCTCTTCAAGAGCATTGAGGCGCGGTTCGCAAAACTCAATGATCTTGCCGGTCGAAATGTCGATGAGATGGTCGTGGGGCGTGGCGACTTCGTATCGCGCTTTTCCCGGTCCAAAATGTTGCTCGGCAACGACGCCCGCCGCGACCAGATGGCCCAAATTCCTGTAGACGGTCGCCAGGGACACGCGCCTCCCTCGTGCCCACAGGCGTTCATGCAGCGAATCGACATCCGGGTGATCCGGTCGGGTGATCAACGCTTCGAGGATTTCGCGCAAGTTCGCGGTCACTCGCAGTCCGCCCTGCTGGCATCGGTTCTCGAGTTCGGCTAACGACAGATCGTCCATTCTCACACCACGAAGTCCATGATGTACTTTGCGTTGGGGTCCGCAATGATCAACGCAGTCAATACTTTAGCGGCCACCAGCCGCGCCCGTGCACCCAAGGCTCCCGTTTTCTGCTTGCTTGCTGTGCGTATGCTGGGCGCAGAGACCTCGGAAATTAAACGGCGATCATTTGACGGATCGCTTTACAGGTGTCGCTTGGGCGTGAACCGCTTCATGGCCTCCAAAGTTTCAGGACTGACGTGATGCTCAATACCCTCCGCATCCATCCGCGCCGTCTCTATGCTGACGCCGATAGAGCAGAGAAACAATTCCACGATCTGATGCCTCTCGCGACTGACGCGCGCCAATTCCTTGCCGGTACCCGTCAGGAAAACACCCCGATACGGGCGCTGCTGGATATAACCTTCCGCAATCAGCCGCTTCAGCATCTTGGCGACCGTCGGCTGCGCAACGCCCAGGCGCTGGGCAATATCCACCTGCCGCGCCTCGCCGCGGTCGGCGAGAAGGTCGGCGATGAGCTCGACGTAATCTTCCACGAGTTCGCTGCGGCGGTTGTTCCGCGCCTGCCGGAAGCTTTCCATCTGGGTGTCGGCAGCGACAAGCGCACTCTCAATTTCGATCGACTGACGAAGCTTCTCGTTCAATTCAATTCCGCCTGCTCATAATTTTTCTCGAGCATTACGCTAACATAGCAACGGCTATATTTCCAATCTTCATTTACCTGCGGGCCAGAAATATAGCTCTTGCTATAATCATGCTATAATGCTCTATTTCATTTAAATTGCTAATTGGAGCCTCCTCTAAAATGTTGAAGTGGGCACAGACGGCCTTGAGCAGGAGAAGCCTCCTCGGAGGCGGGATCGCAACACTCGGTGCCACGAGCATCTGCACCGTCAACACGGCGGCTCAACAGGCCCATTCCGGCGATCATGGTGCCGCGGTCTCCGCCATGAAGAGCGGCGACATTGCTCCCGCCCACCATTCCGCCCACGGTGCGATGATCACCGTTGGAAATGTCGACAATGCCCGCAACGGGTTCGATCCGACGAGCATTCTCACCGACTGGTATACGGGCGAGTTGAGCGATCTGCCCGACGGGCGCAAGCTGCGCCGCTTCGAAATCGCCGTCGAAGAAAAGGAAATCGAAATCGCACCCGGCGTCATGTTTCCCGCCTGGACCTACAACGGCCGCGTCCCCGGTCCCGCCCTTCGGGCGACCGAGGGGGAGCGCCTGAGCATCAAGCTCATCAACAACGGCTCGCATCCTCATTCCTTGCATTTCCACGGCATCCACTCGTCACGCATGGACGGTGTCCCTGGAGCCGGCGTCATCGGCCCTGGCGAGGAGTTCGTCTACGAGTTCGACGCCAGACCCTTCGGCTGCCACCTGTATCACTGCCATGCCCTGCCGCTGGCCCGCCACATCCACAAGGGCATGTACGGCCTCTTCGTGATCGATCCCGATCCAGCGCGCCACCCCGACAACGCCGAGGTGGCGAAGTCCCGCCTGCATGGCTCGCCGGAAAATGCCGAATGGCAGGAACTGGCGATGGTCATGAACGCCTTCGACACCAATTTCGACGGCGAGAACGAGTTCTATGCCTGCAACACCATCGCCCATTGCTACGCCAAGGAGCCGATCAGGATCGAAAAAGGCCGCCCGGTCCGCATCTATCTGGTGAACATCACGGAGTTCGACCCGATCAACTCGTTCCATCTCCATGGGAACTTCTTCGACTACTACGACACGGGAACGACGCTGGCGCCGACGCTGCGGACAGTCGACCTCATCACGCAATGCCAGGCGCAGCGCGGCATCCTGGAGTTCACCTTCAAGGAACATGAAGCCGGGCTTTACATGTTCCACGCCCACCAATCCGAATTCACCGAGCTCGGCTGGATGGGCATGTTCGATGTTGTGGAGACGCTGTCATGAATGAGAACCCGCGCAACCTCCTACCCGTCTCCACGGTCGCGCCGAGCCGCCAGCATCTTCTGTGGCTCCTCTTACCCTTGGTCGTGTTGGCTGCCGCAGTGCTTTGGCTGTTGCAAAGCGACCCGCTGCGAGGCTTCAACAACGGTGCTCCGCCGGTCGAAAACCTGAGCGTCGAGCGCACCGTGCTCGATCAGGACGGCTTGCGGATGCTCGTCCGCGCCGGCGGATCGGAGCCGATGACGATCGCGCAGGTACAGGTCGACGCCGCCTACTGGCAGTTCAGGCAGGAACCTGCCGGAACGATCTCCCGCGGCGACACGGCCTGGGTGGCGCTCCCCTTCCCTTGGGTTCTCGGCGAAGCGCACAAGGTCACGTTCGTCACCAACACGGGCGCCACCTTCGATCATGAAATCCCGGTTGCCGTCCCGACGCCCAAGGCCAGCCTAGGCGCGTTGGTGTCTCAGGGCATCCTTGGCGCCTTCGTCGGAATCCTGCCCGTCGCGATCGGATTGCTTTGCTACCCGGCGCTTCGTGGCGCCGGCCGTGGCACGATGACCTTTCTGCTGGCCATGACGGTCGGGCTGCTCGCCTTCCTGCTCGTCGACACGATGATCGAGGCGCTGGAATTTGCGAACCAGTCGGCTGCGATCTTCCAGGGAAGCGTCATGGTCGTCCTGGTTGCGGCAGCGAGTTTCCTGGCGCTGGTCGCGGTCGGCCGTCGCCACGGCTCTCCGACGGGCCTCGCGCTCGCGACTTATATCGCCCTCGGTATCGGACTGCACAATTTCGGCGAAGGTCTCGCCATCGGCGCGGCTTTCGCGGCCGGCGCGGCGGGACTCGGAACGTTCCTGGTGCTCGGTTTTGCCCTCCACAATATCACCGAGGGCATCGGCATCGCCGCCCCCATCTTGAAGATCCGGCCGAAGCTCGTTCACTTTGTGGGCCTGACGCTGCTGGCCGGCGGTCCTGCGGTTCTGGGCATCTGGCTCGGCAGCTTGGCCGTTGCCCCGCACTGGACCGCGATCGCCCTGGCGATCGGCGCCGGCGCTATCGCGCAGGTTATCGTCGAAGTCACGGCGTTGCTCGCAAAGGACGGCAACCGTGGGGACTACGCGCAGGTCCTCAGCCCTACGGCGTTCGGCGGCATCGCGGCCGGACTGGCGTTCATGTATGTGACCGCCATGCTCGTCAAGATCTGACGCCAACCGCCAACAACTGGAGCACGCTTCTCAAAGGCGCGCGATGTCGCTGCTTGGCTGGGGCCGGTTCCGCGCCAATACTCGACCGGCGGCAAGCAGGACCTGCTGGGCATTAGCTAAGCGCTCAAACAATTGTCTCCGAACGCCTGATCATCCACAGCACGAGATCATGCTTGATGCACCTTGATCGCAGCAAGGACCGGCTTGGGACCTCGGTTGATGTGCTTGATCGCGTCTTCCTTTCCCAGCCAGGAAAAATAACCGGAAAACTCTAACCAAAAACGGTCCAGCTTGAAGGGTTCGGATCAGGACTTGACTGCGCCCGCGGTCAAGCCGGCGATGATATGCTTCTGCGCCAGGAAGAAGACGATGATGGTCGGCATGATCGTCAAGGTGATGAAGGCGAGCACCAACTGCCAGGCGGTGCCAAACTCGCCGCGATAAACCATAATGCCGAGCGGCCAGGGATACATCGTTTCCGAGTTCAGCATGATCAGCGGCAGGATGTAGCTGTTCCAGCTGCCGACGAAGGAGATGATGCTGACGGTTGCGATGATCGGCCGCGAGAGGGGCAGCGAGATGTGCCAGAAAAACCGGATGTAGCCACATCCGTCGACGATGGCGGCCTGGAACAATTCTTCCGGAAGGTTGCGAAAATAATTCCGGAACAGGAGAATGCTCATGCCGAGGCCGAAGGAGACCTGCGGCAGGACAACACCCCAGTATGAATTCAACAAGCCAAGGTCACGGATTCGGATGAAGAGGGGCAGGATGGCAGTCGCAGCCGGGAACATCAGGCCAATCAGGAAATAGTTGAGCAGGAAGCCGGCGCCGAAGAACTTTACGTGCGCGAAGGTGAAGGCAGCCATGGCTGAGACCGAAACGGTCAGACAGACAGTCAATGTCGCGATGATCAGCGAATTCATCATCTGCCGCCAGTAGCGATCCCCGAAGAGAATGTCGGTGTAGTTCTCCGGATGCCATGCAACAGGCAACCCGAAGGGGTTGGTGCGCAGGTCGCCGAGATCCTTGAAGCCGCCAAGCGCTGTCGTCAGCAGCGGCACCAACACGATCGCGGCGATGATCGTCAGCGAGACGTAGAGGTAGATCTTTGTGCCGGTCGCAATCCGGGCGGTTGAGGCCATGTCAGTCATTGCGCATGAATATCCGTTTGTAACCGAAGGCAAGCGTCACGCAGATCACGAACAGGACGACGCCGACGGCACTGCCGAGGCCGACCTGCATGCGCGTGACGCCGAAGTTGAACAGGAAGGTGACCATGGTCTGCGTTGCGTTGAACGGCCCGCCGCCCGTCAGCGGCATGATGAGGTCGAAGAGCTGCAGCGAGCCAACAACTGCGAAGAAGACGGACAGGCGGACCGTCGAGCCAAGAAGCGGCAGTGTGATATAGCGGAACCGCTGCCAGCCGCTCGCGCCGTCGATTTCGGCAGCCTCCAGCACGCTCTTGTCAAGCGACTGCAGCCCTGCGATGAAGAGCATCATGTGGAAGCCGAAGTACTTCCAGACGACGACCGCCAGCACCGCATAAATCGCCAGGTCCTTGTCGGCCAGAACATAGGGGGTCTCGACGCCGATGAGGTGGGCAGCGGAGGCAAACAAGCCATAGTCGCCGTCATAGACGAAGCGCCAGATGAGGCCCGCTGCCACCTCAGCCAGGACGTAGGGCAGGAAGAAGATCAAGCGGAAGAGAACCACGCCGGCGATCCGGTGGGCCAGCATCATCGCCAGCCAGATGGCGAGCGGTATCTGGATCAGGATCGAAATAACGATGATCAGGGCATTGTTCTTCAACGCCGTCAGGAAGGCGCTGTTCTTGAATAGCACCTCGAAATTTCGCATTCCGACGAACTGCGTCGGCAGACCGTAACCATCCCACTTGTAGAGGCTGTACCAGGCCGCCTCCCCCATCGGCAGGATGACGAAGATCGTAAACAGCAGCAGTGCTGGCGGCAGGAACAGAAGCAGGACCGGCAGGCGCCGCGCCAGGCTTGGATCCTTGCTGCGCACCGACGACCTGACAGTCGGGCGCGCACGGACGAGGCTTGTCGCGCTGATGGTGGTCATGGAGGCCGATCCCCTTGATTCAGATTGAGGGCGGCGCGGATACTTGCTCCGCGCCGAGATAGTCTTGGTCAGAGTTGATCCTGCTCGAAGGCTTCCTGGATCTGCTGAGCGCCATCGGCAGGGCTCATCTGGCCAGATACGATGGCAACGGAGACATCGTTGACGACACGGCCAACGGACGGGCCGAGATCCTGATCGAAGAAGTTCTGGTGCCACGTCGAATGTGCGAGCTGTTCGGCGGCTTGATGCATCAACGGATTGGTCACTCCGTCCTCAGCGCCGACCGCGACCGGGATGAGCATGCCGGCCTTGGCCATCTCGCGCTCGTTTTCAGCGTTTGTCAGATAGGCAAGAAAATCAAGCGTTTCGGGTGGAGCCTTCTTCGTCACCGCCCAGCCGTTCAAGCCGCCGAGCGTGTCGGTTATAGCACCAGCACCGCCGGAGACGGCAGGGAACGCGAAGCGGCCGATATTGTCGGGATCGAGGCCCTTTGCGTCGCCGGAATTGGTGCGTTGGTTGGCAGCGGTGTTTTCGAAACCGAGGATCATCGCGGCCTTGCCGTCACCGAAGACGCCAAGCGCCTGCGGCCAGGTCGCACCAAGGTAGCCCGGCTGGAACGGCTCGAGCTTGCCGAGTTCAGCAAGTTGTTCGCCCGCCTTGATGATGGCCGGATCGTTGAAGCCTTCGCCCTGCCCGTTCTTGGCCGCATCGAAGACCTTCTGGCCACCGTCGCGCATGACCAGGTAGCTCCAGTAGAAATGGATCGGCCATTTTTCGCCGCCGCCACCTGCAATCGGCACGATGCCGGCATCCTTGAGCTTTTTGACGGCAACGAGATAATCGTCCCACGACTTGATGGACGCTGCGTCGACGCCCGCCTTTGCAAACATCTGCTTGTTATAGAAGAAGGAAACCGTACCCATCTTGTAGGGAACTGCACCGATCTTGCCCTCGAAGCTCAGGCCGTTGATCGATGCCGGATTATAGCTCTTCAGCCAGGCGCCGTCCTTGGCCTTCATGGTTTCGGTCAAGTCCATCAGTGTACCGGTGGCAAGCTGCTGCTTCAGCACGCCGCCGCCCCAACTGAAAAACAGATCCGGGGCATCGCTCGATTGCAGCAGCGTCGGAAGCTTCGCCTTGAAGGCTTCGTTTTCCAGAAACTGCATCTCAATCTTTACGCCAGGATGCTCAGCCTCGTATTTTTCAGCGATCTTTTTCCAAACCGCCAGATAGTTCGGGTCGATTTCAAGATGCAGCCACTTGACGGTCGTGTCGGCTGCGGCACTTCCCGCAGCAATCAGGAGCGCCAGCCCAGTGGCCGCCGAGCGGGCAATGAAACGGCTGCGAAGCAAGGCCTTTGCCTTCATATGGTCAAACATGATTTCTCCTCCAGTAAGGGCAAAAATCGTCCTCTTCAATTTTTCCCTTATGCGGATTAAATCATCGGGAGGTTTTGGCGAATGTCAACTCCCCTGGCTGAAATTGGCAGATTTGCCTTGACAGGTAGGGTCGCCGACGCGCTATTTAATTCGCATACCGTTGAAAATATAAGCCCCGCGCCTTGCGGGATATTGAAGAGCCGGCAAGACCACATGAAGACCGCAGATCCCGAATTGATGCGCGCGATCAACCGCTTGAACGTGCTGGATACGATCCGCCGTCACGGCCCGATATCGCGTGTCGAGATCAGCGAGCGAACCCAGTTGTCAACGACGACGGTGTCAGCGATCACCGCCTCGCTGCTCGATGACGGTCTCATCCTGCCGCGCCACGAGGGGGATATTCGCAACGAGGCGGCCCGCGGCAGACCGCGCGTCATGCTCGAACTCAATCCGGATGCAGCAAGAGTGGTTGGCGCGAAGATTGCGGCCAACCGCCTCGTTTTCGTCGTGACTGATTTTCGCGGAGACGTGCTGTCGAAACTCACTCTTCCCATTCGCATCGATCGTCAGCCGATCGGGGTCATCGCCGACCTCGTCGAGGATGGTGTGCGCCGCTGCGTGGTCGATGCCGGGCTATCGCTCGAGGATGTCGATACTGTTTGCCTGGGTCTTCCCGGTGTGATCGAGCACCGCACCGGCCATGTCCGCAGTAGCCCGATCTTTCGTGACATGAATGTCGACTTTGCCAGCGAAATGACTGCCCGGCTCAATACCTCGACCATCGTGGAAAGCGATGCGCATGCGATCACGCTTGCCCACCACTGGTTTGGCAAGGCGCGCGATCTGGAGGACATGGTACTGATCTCCCTGGAGCAAACACTTGGACTGGGCGTGCTCCACGACAACCAGCTTTTTCGTGGCGCCGGCGGCCTCAGCCATAATCTTGGCGATTTGGTGCTCGGTATGGGGCCTCGCGGCATCGTGCGACTGTCGAGCCAGGCCGGCGAAAGCGAGATTCTAGGTGAGCAACCGGCCAGCGGCCGGTTCGCCGAGGCCATCCGGCTTGGACGGGGAATGACGCATGCCCAGGCGCTTATCAAGGCCGAAGACAACACCTTGATCAACGCCGCAATCCGCGCCGGCGAAGCCGTCGGTGTGGCAATCGCCAATATCGTTACCTTGTTTGCGCCGCCGCGGGTTATCCTTGTCGGCTCCAGCCTCGCACTCGGGGAGCCGTTTCTCGACAGCCTGCGAAACGCCTATGCGCTCGCCGTTCCGCCGTCTCTGAAGGGTGTTGCCGAACTCGTCTTCGACGATTCGACCGACGACTTCTGGGCGCAAGGGGCCGCCGCTGTGGCGCTTTACGAACTCTACGAGTCGCCGTGGAACACCACCGGTCCGGCGCTCTAAGCAGCAAATTCACGACATCCAACGGGAGGAAATCATGGAACGAGTCGGTATCGGCATCATTGGGTGCGGCAACATCTCCGGCGCCTATCTGAAGGCGATGGCGTCCTTTCCTATCCTTGACGTCCGCGCCGTGGCTGACCTCAACCACGATATGGCTGTGGCAAAGGCCGCCGAGTTCGACGTGCCCGCAAAAAAGATCGATGAACTGTTTGCCGACCCGAAGGTCGAGATCATCGTCAATCTGACGGTACCCAAGGCACATGTCGCGGTTGGTCTGCAGGCGCTTGAGGCGGGTAAGCACGCCTATTCGGAAAAGCCGCTTGGTATCAACTTCGCGGAAGGCAAACGACTTGCGGAGGCCGCAAAAGCCAAGGGTTTGCGCATCGGTGCTGCGCCCGACACCTTTCTGGGCGGCGGACACCAGACCGCACGCACACTCGTCGATCAAGGCGTCATTGGCCAACCGGTCGGCGGAACGGCGACCTTCATGTGCCCGGGCCACGAGCGCTGGCATCCAAATCCGGCCTTTTATTACGAGGTCGGCGGCGGACCGATGCTCGACATGGGGCCCTATTACATCACAGATCTCGTCAATCTTTTCGGACCGGTCGCACAAGTGGCCGGCTTTGCCGTCACGCCGCGCAAAGAGCGCGTCATCACCAGCGAACCGAGAAACGGCGAGCATATTCCGGTGCATGTTCCCACCCATGTCGCCGGTCTCATGGCCTTCGCCAATGGCGCGGTCGTACAGATTAGCATGAGCTTCGACGTCGCCGGCCACAAGCACGTGCCGCTCGAAATTTACGGGACCGAAGGCACGCTGATTGTCCCTGATCCCAACCACTTCGGCGGCGATGTGGAACTGCTGAAGAAGGGTGGGGCATTTGAGCAGCAGCCACTGACAGCACCATATGGCGACGGCAACTATCGCTCGATCGGTATCGCGGATCTGGCCCACGCCATCCGCTCGAACCGGCCGCATCGTGCCAACGGCGATCTGGCTCTGCATGTCCTTGAGGTGATGGAAGCCTTCCACACGGCCTCTAAGAGCGGACGCACGGTCGCCATCACCACTCAAACCGAGCGGCCCATGCCGCTGTCCCGGTCGCTCGTCGACGGGCGCTTGGCCAAGTAATCATCAGGAGGAAGAGTATGCGTGAAGCACTGATCGTCTGGGGCGGATGGAGTGGCCACGAGCCGCAGGAATGCGCCGCAATTATCAAGGACATGCTGGAGGAAGATGGGTTCAAGGTCTACGTCGAGCACACGACCGAGGCCTTTGCAGACCCCTCTGTCCATGATCTCAGCCTCGTTGTGCCGATCGTGACGATGTCTAAGATCGAAAAGGAAGAGATCAAGAACCTTGCGGCCGCGATCGAGGGTGGTGTCGGCATTGCCGGCTACCATGGCGGCGCTGGCGACAGCTTCCGTGAATGCGTCGAATACCAGTTCATCATCGGTGGTCAGTGGGTCGCACATCCCGGCAATATCATCGACTACACGGTCAACATCACCCGGCCCGACGATCCTGTCATGGAGGGCATCAGCGACTTCCCCTATACCTCCGAGCAGTACTACATGCATGTCGATCCTTCGAACGAGGTGCTGGCGACGACGAGGTTCACCGGCGACCACGCCTACTGGATCGACGGCGTGGTGATGCCCGTCGCCTGGAAGCGCAAATACGGCAAGGGACGTGTCTTTTATTCCTCGCTTGGCCATCAGGCCAAGGAATTCTCGGTGCCTGAGATGAAGACGATTTTCCGACGCGGTGCGAACTGGGCAGCACGCTGAGCGGCCAGTTCATAAAAATGCCGGCGCCATATTCTGTAGCGCCGGCATTTTATCAAGATCGCGTACGAATTCCGGGCATACGTCAGCCATAGCGGCTGAGACCCAGTCCCTCGGTCGATATTTGCGGTTTTGCCCTGTTGATAAGATCCGTCAGCACACGGCCGGAGCCGCAGGCCATCGTCCAGCCAAGCGTGCCATGCCCGGAATTCAGGTAGAGGTTGTCGTAGACCGTTTTGCCGATGATTGGCGTTCCATCGGGTGTCATCGGGCGCAGGCCGCACCAGAACTGCGCCTTGCTCTGATCCCCTGCTCCACCGAACAGATCCTCAACTGAATGTGCAAGTGTTTCCTTACGATTCGGCGGCAAGTCCTTGTTGAAACGGGCGATTTCGGCCATGCCTCCTACACGGATCCGATCACCGAGACGGGTGATGGCAATCTTGAAGGTTTCGTCCATGATCGTCGAAACAGGCGCCCGGCTCTCGTCGACGATCGGAACCGTGATTGAGTATCCCTTCACCGGGTATATTGGAACCTTCAGTCCGAGCGGCTTCAACAAGATTGGCGTGAAACTGCCAAAGGCGGCCACGAAGACGTCGCTGTCAAACGCGCCGTGCGAGGTTTCCACAGCCCTGATCCGGTTGTTCTCGATGCGCAGCTTGTGGACGTCTGCGCCGTAGATGAAGCGCACGCCCAATGCCTCTGCACGCTTTGCGAGTTCATTTGCAAATTTGAAACAGTCGCCCGTTTCGTCGTTGGGCAGACGCAAACCGCCGACGATCTTATGCTTCACCGGCGCCAGTCCCGGCTCGGCCGCGACGCATCCAGCCGGATCGAGTACCTGGAACGGCACGCCGTCTTTTGCGAGAACCTCGATGTCCTTGGTGATCGAATCGAGCTGCTTTTGCGTGCGAAAGAGCTGTAGTGTCCCTTGCATCCGCTCGTCGTAGGGGATGCCGGTCTCGCCACGGAGCTCGATCAGGCAATCGCGACTGTATTCGGCAAGCCGGACCATCCGGCTCTTGTTGATGGCGTAGCGCGCTGAAGTGCAGTTGCGCAGCATTGCCGTCACCCAGGCCCAGGTGGCTGGGTCGAATGTTGGACGTATGATCAACGGCGCATGCTTCATGAAAAGCCATTTGACGGCCTTCTGAGGAATTCCGGGCGCTGCCCAGGGCGATGCATAACCGGGCGAGATCTCACCGGCATTGGCGTAGCTGGTTTCCAGAGCCGGTCCGCCCTGGCGCTCCAACACTGTTACCTCGTGTCCCGATTTCGCCAGATAGTAGGCAGTGGTAATGCCGATGACGCCGGCACCAAGCACGGTGATCTTCATAGTGAACCCCAGAAAAGTCAGATCAGATGTAACGATGGCCCAAATGGGTGGGAGTTTTTGAAGGAGATGGTATCGGTGTCTTCAGCCATCATCGCCAAACTTTGATGTTTGCCAAGTACCACCGGTGTACTGAGAACAGTTTGCCTTTTCCGCCAGCACATTGATGCCGATTGCTATGCTGCCCATCGACACGCGTCCCATGCTCGGCAACAGCCCCTCTCGACGGCGCCAAGGTCGATTGAAAGAACGCCGCATCCGTCGTTGGTTGCGAGCGTAACATTGACGGTGCTGCTGTTCATGAACCGGCCCAAAATTGCACGCGGCAAGGATATCGGCCAGTGAACGAATTTTTCGCTCAATTCTTCATGGAAACAAACAATTACAGCTGCGTTCTTGCAATTTTCTTCAAGCCATTGAACGTTTCGTGCGGGGATCGATTACAGGAGATAGCTGATGAAGCGCTCTGCGGCTGGCGGCAGACTAGAGCGGCTGCGGGTCAACAGATAGAGCGAGCGGACGAGCCGAAAATCGGCAATCGCGCGAAAGACAATTTCATCGCTCTGGATGACCTTCGCTGCCTGCTGTGGCAACAGCGCCACGCCGGCGTTGCGGCTGATCAAGGTCAACTGCGCAATGGTGCTGAACGTTTGGATACGGCCGATCGTCAGGCTCGGCGGCAATTCGGGGCAATCGGCAAGCATCCTTGCAATGCCTGCCTGTCCGTCGAGCGCGATCACATCTTCCGGATTGATATCGGCCAAGATAACCGGACGCGACGACCGTGCAAGCTGATGATCTCTGTGGCAGACGAGACCAAACGGGTCCTCGCTGATCTTTCTTCCCTCCAATTCGGCCGATTCAAAGCCCGGTCCAGCCAGCGCGAAATCAAGCGTTCTGTTCACCACCATGCCGGCCAGCCGTTCGGCCACGTCATCATGAACGATAATGTCAATGCCCGGATGGTCGGTGCGAAACGTCCTAATCGCCTCCGATAGTGGGGTCAGGACGGCCGACGGTGCGGCGCCAATTGCCACACGGCCACGTTTGAGACCGCCGACCTGTCTGAGGTTGGTCAACGAAAGCTCGAAACGATCGAGAAGATCGCGCGCGCCCTCCAGGAACGCCTGGCCAGCTTCTGTTGCTCTCACAGGGCGCGTCTTTCGGTCGAAGATCGCCGTCCCGCACTCCAGCTCAAGCATCCGGATCGTCTCGGTCAGGGCCGAGGGCACGACGCCAAGCCGTTGCGCTGCCCGGCTGAAGGATCCTTCCTCCATCACCGTTAGCGCTGCGCGAAGATGGCGAAGGCCTATATTCGTATTTTCCGAAAAAACCTTCATATCTTTCTAATTATACGAATTGCTTGCTTGTGGTTCAATACAGGATCCCTCGATTTCTCCGGACCTACCGCGATGCTGAACCAGACTATAAGGAAACTGCACTATCATGTGGTTCTTCAACGACTTCCTGCATTACTTTCTGACGCAGGATTTCGGGGCGACACCGCCGCCGATGCAGCACTGCTCGCGGCCATGTCCACGGACAACAGCATTTACACCATGATGCCGGATATCGTCGTTGCTCCGCGCGATGCCGAGGATGTTCGACGGTTGATGCGCGTCCTTGAAGCCGAGGATCTGTGTGATGTTCCGGTAACAGCACGCGGAGGAGGCACCGGCACCAACGGCCAGAGCCTGAACGCCGGCATCATCGTCGATTTTCAAAAATACATGAACCGCCTCCTTAACGTGAACGTTGAGGAGCAGTGGGTGGAGGTTGAACCGGGCATCGTTCTCGACGAGTTGAACGCCCAATTGGTGGGAACTGGTCTGTTCTTCGCGCCCACGACCTCGACGGCAAGCCGCTGTACGATCGGCGGCATGGTGAGCACGGATGCATCCGGAAAAGGGTCGAGGCGCTACGGCAAGACCAGCGACAACGTGCTTGGAATGGAGATCGTCCTCGATGGCGGCCGAACACTGGATAGTGATGCGCCGACACCTGATTGGGCAAAGACAATGCTCTTGGAGATCGAAGCGGCATGTAAGTCGGGTCGCGATGCTCTGCTTGGCCGGGTCCCGGCACTTTCGCGCAGGTTTACGGGCTATGATCTCGAAAGGGCGAAGCCGCCTAAAGGCGACCTCGAATGGTGGCGCCTGCCGATCGGTGCGGAGGGTACGCTCGGCCTTGTCACACGGGTGCGCTTGCGCCTGTTGCGCAAGCCAAAATTCAAGCGCTTGGTTGTCATTGGCTTTAAGACATTCGCTGCGGCACTGGATGCTGGTAGCGCCCTCCTCGCACATGATCCGCTGGCAATTGAAGTCATGGACGAATGGGTACAGGGTCTGGCCGACAAGGCCGGAATTCTGCAAGCACTGCCTGCCAGCCTGCGGGCTCGCGACGGTCAGCCGATCGCCTACAATTTCGTCGAGTTCGTCGGGGACGACGAGGCAGATCTGGTACGGCGGGTCGAAGCCCTGCGGGAGCGCGCGCTGACGCTTGCCGGCGCAATCGCAAGCCACGTAGCGGTTGACGATATCGAAATGGCAGCACTCTGGCAGGTCAGGGCGGCAAGTGTTGGCTTGCTCGGTAAGGTCAGTGGCACGCGCCGACCGATTGCCTTTGTCGAGGACTGCGTGGTGCCTGTCGAAAACCTTGCAGCCTTTGTAAAGGACTTCACAGCGCTGCTGAACAGACACGGCTTGAACTATGGCATGTACGGCCACGTTGATGTCGGCTGCCTGCATATCCGTCCCGCGCTCGATATCGATCGCGAGGAAGACCGGGTCATCATGAAGGCGATCTCGGATGGCGTCTTCGACTTGACGCGCCGGCATGGCGGTATTTTCTGGGGAGAGCATGGCAAGGGCGTGCGTGGCGCCTACTTGGCAGAGTTCGTCGGTGCTACCGCATATGATGCGTTTGGCCGGGTCAAACGCGCGTTCGATCCGCGGCTTCGTTTCAATCCGGGAAAGCTCGTCGGTGATCCGGGGTCCCTTATGGGCATTGGGACAACCCCGTTTCGCAGCGTCAACACCGAGGAGAACGATCCTCTCAGCCTTGCCTTCAAGTGCAATGGCAATGCTCAGTGTTTGAGCTATCAGCGCAGCAATGTCATGTGCCCCTCGTTCAAGGCGACGCGGGACCTGCGCCACTCTCCGAAGGGCCGCGCCGACGCTCTAAGGCATTGGCACCAGGCGCACAGGCAAGGTCATGCGACCAAAGAGCTGGAGAGCGATGTCCTGTCCGCACTCGACGGATGCCTTGGCTGCAAGGCCTGCGCCACGAGCTGTCCGGTGCAGGTCGACATACCAGAGATGAAATCGCACTTCCTCGAGCGGTTTTATCGGAAACGCCGGCGATCGCTGGCCGATAGGCTAGCGCTGTTGCTGGAGGAATACTCGCCGGTTTTGGCCCGGCACAGGAAGCTGGCGGCGGTTTTTGCAAGGGTGTTCAACCCGCTGATGGAGAAGGTCACGGGTCTGCATGACCTTCCGCTCATTGCCTTTAATGATGTGGGCATAGGCGGGTATCAGACGTTTTGCGCCGAGGTGATCGCGCAGCGCCAATGGCATGAGGATACGGTCTTCGTCTGGCAGGATCCGTTTACGGCCCTCTTCGACAGCCAGGCCGCGATGGCACTTGCGGACGGCCTTCGTGGCTTTGGCTATCGCCCTGTCTTCGTCTCCATGCTGCCGGGCGGAAAGGCGGCCCACGTGCTCGGCGACAGAACCCGCTTTTTCAGGCAGGCACGCAAGCTGCGATCCGCGATCGACGTGGTTGCGGCTTGTGGTCGACCGATGGTAGGGGTCGATCCGGCCTTCATCATGATGGTCCGCCAGGAATACCTAAAGGCTGGCCTGACAGGCCAACCGCTGCAGTTGGTCCAGGAGTTCCTGAACGAGGAGATCGCCCGCGGGCGTGTCCTGCCAAAACTCGCCACGGCAAGGCTGCCGCCTAAATTGCTCCTTCATTGCAGTGAAAGCGTAGGCGCCGGAGCAACGGCCTGGAAGAAGCTTTTTGCCGCACTCGGCGCGTCGATTGAAGTTGCGGCAACCGGGTGCTGCGGTATGGCCGGTTTGTTCGGCCATCAGCAGCGGCACCAGGCTCTCAGCAGGCGCACATTTGACCTTTCCTGGTCGGGGCAATTGCAGGGCGAACGGGAGGCAATGGTCTCCGGTTTCTCGTGCCGTTGCCAGACGAAGCGATTCTCTTCTATTCGGGGCGAACATCCTATGCGATGGATGGCCGATGCAATCGGCGCTGAGTGACGCGACGGCGCGGCGCGGCGCGAATAGATGAGGTGGTAATGTATGAGATTGATGCCATCGACCGGAAAATCATCCGGCAGTTGCGCCTGAACTCGCGTATCTCCAATGTCGATCTTGGCAAGGAGGTCGGCCTGTCCGCCTCGGCTTGCCTGCGCCGTATTTCACTCATGGAAAAGGCAGGAATAATAATTGGTTATACGGCGCTTATTGATGTACTTGGTGAGGACGCCATTGCCGTGATCATCCAGATCACTCTGGAGCGCCAGACAGAGGAATATCTGAACCGCTTTGAAGCGGCTGTCCGCAAATATCCGGAAATTCGCGAATGTTTCCTGATGACGGGCGGCTCAGATTATCTCTTGCGTATCGACGTCGAGAGCGCCGGTGCCTTCGAAAGGATCCACAAGGAGATCCTCTCCGTCTTGCCCGGTGTGCTGCGTATCAATTCCAGTTTCTCCATCCGCAATGTGCTGTCGGCGCGTCAGAAATAGATGCTGACGGCCCGAAGCGGAGCGGCCTTCGTAAGGTCTCTGGAGCGACTTACGCCATAAGGATCGCAAGACGGCGAAGCGCGTGAATGCTAGCTATATGCCGGACCCGTCGGATTTGGATAGCAGCATGTATGACCATTGCATTATTGGAGGCGGCATCGTCGGCTTAGCGGTTGCCATGGCGCTGCAGGAAAGAACACCCGGCGCCAGCATCGTCGTCTTGGAGAAAGAGGCCGAACTAGCCAAGCACCAGACGGGTCACAACAGTGGTGTTATCCATGCCGGGATCTATTATGCTCCAGGCTCACTGAAGGCGAAGCTCTGCCGTGAAGGTGCGGAGGCGACAAAGCGCTTTTGCAATGAAAATCGGATCGCCTTCGAAACCTGCGGGAAGTTGCTGGTTGCGACCGATGATGCGGAGATGCAGCGGATGGAGGCGCTCGAGGACAGGGCGCGACACAACGGCATCGACTATACCAGATTGTCGACCGCAAAACTGAGAGCCGACGAGCCCCATATCGCCGGTCTCGGCGCCCTTCTCGTTCACTCCACGGGCATCGTCGATTACGCGATTGTGTGCCATGCCATGGCACGAAAGATCGAGGAACAAGGCGGTGAAATCAGGCGCGGCGTGGCGGTCAGGGCGATTCACGAACACGAAAACGGGGTACGCATCGAAAGCGCGTCCGGAGCTATCGAAGCCCGCAGACTGATTGCCTGCGCTGGCCTCCAGTCCGACCGCATTGCTTTGATGGCCGGCGTGAAGATCGATCATCGGATCGTGCCGTTCCGCGGCGAATACTACGCATTGCCCGCATCCAAGGCGAAGGTGACGCAGCGCCTGATCTATCCGATCCCCGATCCAGACTTGCCGTTCCTCGGAATCCACCTGACGCGAACGATTGACGGCGGTATGACGGTTGGACCGAACGCCGTACTTGGCTTCGCGCGCGAAGGCTATGTCAAGGGCAGCTTTGCGCTCAAGGACGTCGGCAGCATGGCTGCATTTGCCGGCTTCTGGAAAATGGCGCGGAAAAACTGGCGTTCGGCGATTTCCGAATTTGCCAATTCCGCATCGCGGGCACGCTACCTCAAAGAGTGCCGGAAATATTGCCCCTCGCTGACAATTGATGACCTGCAAAAGCCACAGGCTGGCATTCGCGCGCAGGCGGTCATGGCCGACGGAAGCCTGGTGCATGACTTCCTCTTCAAGCAGACGGAACGAATGCTGCATGTCTGCAACGCTCCCTCGCCCGCAGCGACCTCGGCCATCCCGATCGGCCGCATGATCGTGGATCGGCTGCTCGAAGGCGGTACCACAATGATTAGCGCATCGCCTGCCCGTGAGGAGGCCCGGGCTTAGGCTTTCAGAGGCTGGATCGGGCTCTTGGGCATCAAGAGATGGCGAGGCCGCCCTCGACCGGAAGCGATATCGTCCATCTCTGGAGATCCAAAAGGGAGATGTTGCTAATAGCGGCCGGATCCTTGGAAATTCCCCTTGTCCTGGAGACTTTCTTGACGACGCTCCCGCACAAGCACGCCTCCTCCTTTGTTGGCAAAGACGCCGGATTTATTTCTCACTCCGGGAGCGGCCCACCCGACGGGCCGGGCCTGGCTGATCGATCTAGAAGTCCATGCCGCCTGCCGACATCGGCGGGTACTGTACATCCTTCCTCGGCTTTTCGGCGACCATTGCCTCGGTGGTAATCAGTAGGCCGGCGATCGAGGCGGCATCCTGCAGCGCGGTGCGGACGACCTTGACCGGGTCGATCACGCCCTGATCGTAGAGATCACCGAACTCGTTGGTCTGGGCGTTCCAGCCGTAGCCAAAATCGGTCTTCTCACGCAGCTTGCCGACGATGATCGAGCCCTCGGCACCTGCATTCTCGGCGATCTGGCGCACCGGCGCCTCGATTGCACGGCGGACGATGTCGATGCCGTGTCTCTGGTCGGCATTCTCGGTCTGAACGCTGTCCAGTGCTTTGACGGCTCTCAACAACGCGACACCACCGCCGGGCAGCACGCCCTCCTCGACGGCCGCGCGCGTGGCATGCATGGCGTCGTCGACGCGGTCCTTGCGTTCCTTCACCTCGACCTCGGTCGAGCCGCCGACGCGGATGACGGCCACGCCGCCGGCAAGCTTGGCCAGCCGCTCCTGCAGCTTTTCGCGATCGTAGTCCGACGTGGTTTCCTCGATCTGCGCCCTGATCTGCGCGACGCGGCCCTGAATCTCCGTCTTCGAACCTGCGCCGTCGACGATCGTCGTGTTTTCCTTTTCGACGACGACCTTCTTGGCGCCGCCAAGCATGTTGAGGGTCACATTCTCGAGCTTGATACCGAGGTCCTCAGAGACTGCGGTCCCGCCTGTTAAGATCGCTATGTCCTCCAGCATCGCCTTGCGGCGGTCGCCGAACCCTGGAGCCTTGACGGCAGCAACCTTCAGGCCGCCGCGCAGCTTGTTGACGACGAGCGTCGCCAGCGCCTCGCCTTCGACGTCCTCCGCAATGATAAGCAAAGGCTTCCCGGACTGAACCACGGCCTCGAGGACCGGCAGCAACGCCTGCAGGTTCGAAAGCTTCTTTTCGTGGATCAGGAGGTAGGGTTCCTCGAGCTCAACCCGCATCTTCTCTGGGTTGGTGACAAAATACGGCGAGAGATAACCACGGTCGAACTGCATGCCTTCGACGACTTCCAACTCTGTCACGGCGGTCTTGGCTTCCTCGACGGTGATGACGCCTTCGTTGCCGACCTTTGCCATTGCTTCTGCAAGGAAGCGGCCAATCTCGGCGTCGCCATTGGCCGAGATGGTGCCCACCTGGGCGATCTCATCGTTCCTGGTAACTTTACGGGCGTTCTTCCGCAGCTCCTCGACCACAGCTTCGACTGCTTTGTCGATGCCGCGCTTCAGGTCCATCGGGTTCATGCCCGACGCCACCGCCTTCGCACCCTCCTTGACGATCGCCTGGGCGAGAATTGTCGCGGTGGTGGTGCCGTCACCAGCGATGTCGCTGGTCTTCGAGGCAACTTCCCGCACCATCTGTGCACCCATGTTCTCGAACTTGTCCTCCAGCTCGACTTCCTTGGCAACAGTGACGCCGTCCTTGGTGATCCGGGGCGCGCCGTACGGCTTGTCGATAACAACATTGCGCCCCTTGGGGCCGAGCGTAACCTTGACGGCATTGGCGAGGATATCGACACCGGCCAGCATCTTCTCGCGGGCGTCGGAATGGAACTTCACTTCCTTGGCAGCCATTTTTCTACTCCTTCCTCAGGCAGCATTCCTTGTAAGCAGGGGCGGCATCGACCCTACGCCGCATTTCTCGCAGCGGCGTCGACCTCGATCACGCCCATCACGTCAGATTCCTGCATGATCAGGAGATCCTCGCCATTGAGCTTGATCTCGGTGCCCGACCATTTGCCGAACAGGATGCGATCGCCCACCTTCACATCGAGGGGTCGCAATTGCCCATTGTCGTCGCGCGCACCGGGGCCGGCGGCAACGACCTCACCTTCCTGTGGCTTTTCCTTCGCCGTGTCTGGGATGATGATGCCGCCGGCCGTTTTCTCCTCGGCCTCGATGCGGCGAACCAGGATTCGGTCATGCAAGGGACGGAACGTCATGTCGCTCTCCTCAGGGACAAACAGATTTTCCCTCCGCGCCGCATTCGGAGCGAAGCCGACGCGGGGCTCCGATCCTTTCGCCATCGCGTTCAGATCGATCTGGTTTATGATTTTTGGAGTTTCAAGAGGGGAGCTGAAATTTTTTAGCACTCTCGCCTATCGAGTGCTAACCGGTCTGAATTGATACGGCTGTTTCACGTCGCCGGCGGTTTGGACGCGTACCGCGTCGCCATGGTGGTGGGTTTTGCCGAGACGAGCTGACGATCACCCATGAGGCGAACATGCTGGTAGTCAACGGCGCGAAACCGCAGACGTACTGTACCTCATCAAGGCCTCGCTCTAAGGCCGTTTGGGCGCAGATTTGAACTCGCCGATCAGGTCATCGTCGAGGCCGGAAAGCTCGAAAACGGGCCCCCGGATTTTTGCGCGTCGCAACAAAACATAATGTGAAAAGACACTCTGCAACATTGGACCGCCTCATAGTGCAGCCCATGAGCCGGGCCAGGCACCTAGCGATCACCCGCTCTTTCTGCAAACAAAGATGAGGCATCCTTCATGCGTTTTAGGCTATTCGCTTCCGCCGCCCTGGCGCTCTCCTCTGCCATACCGGCCCTTGCCGCCGATATGGTGGTTGAGCAGCCAGCGCTCACTCCTCAGCAGCAGACCCATTCGGCTTACGACTGGTCCGGATTTTATCTTGGTGTCCAGGGCGGCTATTCCTGGAACCAGGCGACCATCCTGGACTCGGACCAGGGTATCGACAGCGGCACTTTCGGCGCTCATGCCGGCTACAATTTCCAGCATGAAAACATCGTTTATGGTATCGAAAATGACTTCAACTACAACTTCGAAGACGGCGGCGAAGCCAATCTTGAATGGGACGCGTCTGGCCGCGGCCGAGTAGGCTACGCCTGGGATCGTACCTTATTCTTCGCAACGGCAGGTGTCGCTGCAGCGGGCGGCAAGGTCGATGTCCCTGGTGTCGGCAAGAAAGACGATATTCTGATCGGTTGGACGGCCGGCGGTGGCATCGAGCACGCCTTTACCGACAATATCCTGGTACGTGGCGAATATCGATATTCCGATTTCGGGAGCAAAGACTTCGGTTCGGAAGTGGGGGACTTTGGCGCCTCTCAGCACAAGGTTCTGTTCGGCGCCAGCTATAAGTTCTGAAAATTGAGGCGGCCTGAAGCCCTTGCGCTTCCGGCGCCAAAACGTCGATTATTACGACACGATGCGAAAATTTCCGTCCTCACCAAGCAGCGCATTGGTGAGGACGTCTGCTACGATGATAGGCGACGCGCCTCCGAGGAATTAGGAGATGACGGCGCTCCCGCAGCTTGGTCTTTTGAGATGGGAGTTGCGGATTCTTGTCAATGGGTATGCCGTCGCTCTGCTGATCGAAGCCTTTGCGCCGACGACCTCAGTCGTGTGCTCCTGCCGTAACTTCATGAAAAGTCTTCTCTGATGATCGGCTACGTGACGACCTGGAGGCGGTTCCCCGTTCTTCGAAGAACCCAAAGTACCGGCCAACCTCGAGCACGAGCTGCGAAATCAGCTCTACTGCGGCAGTGAAACTCCGTCTCACCTTGATGTATCCTCACGGTGAAGACCACGCTGGAGGGTTACACCTCAATTGCCGCGCCGCAGAAAACAGCTGGTCATTCTGCCCATGAGGATCGCAGCCTAATGCCAGCTTCCACAATGCATTACGGCGAGTTTTGCATTAATTGCTTGAGTATTTCAATTCGCCATTGCTGTGGCTTTGGTGCCGATTCTTACGCTTGAGGGCCTAACAAGCGCAGTTCGGCAGATCGTCGAGTTGACCGGCGAAGTGTGCAAACAGAAGTTCGCTGCGCTTGGCGATCTCGGCGACATAACATCTGGCGTGACAGTTCGCGCACTCGTTTCGCCATCCCGAATGTAATGAGCTCCGACGCATCCGGGCACGAGATCGAATTGGCGCTCGCGCCGGACCTTTTCCCAACGGGCGAACCAATCGGATATCGTGGTGTCGTCGGTCACCCGTGAGACCTGGAGGGGTGCACCAAACCTTGAAGGGATGAGGACAAAGCAGACCGAGCGCCGACGAATGCCCGCCACTGCCCGATTGAAAGCTACCCGAACCATACAACAGGCCTCCTGCCACCGTGGTGGCAGGAAAGTATGAGAGGTGAATTGTTCTTGGCCCCGTACTAACTCGCGACCGCGCCGATTTGTTGCAGCAAGCTCAGCAAGTCAGGTTGACCACGCTCTTCGATAAATTTTCCGTCAGCCAAACGGTAAAAGTTCATGGCCTGGACCAGGATCGACTTACCTGTTGGTTCAACGCCAAAGAACAGTCCCTGGTGCGTGCCGCGCATTGTAAAACGCGCGGCAACTTTATCGTCTTCGGCGATAATTTCTTCCAAAGTCCATTGGATGTCAGGAAAGCCGCCTCGCATCATTCCAATGATCTCGAGGTAACCACCCGGGCCACGCAAAGGCTCTTGCCGCCCAGGGACGTGGAAAATGGCCTCCGGAGCGATCAACTCCGCGCCGAGTTGTTCGTTAGCAGTATTGATAAACTCGACAAACCGGCGCATTGCCGTTTTGTTACGTTCTATTGCCATTCTTGTTCTCCTTCGAACACTGTTTCAAGCTGGACGGTTGAAATCGATCGATGATGAGGTTCGGCCTGTCGAAACGGTGGTGAGTTTCATACGGCACTCTGAGGAAATCAGCGGCGCATGAAAACGGAAACCCCCGAGATCAAACCTCACCAGGCCAACATTGATTGTCGTCGTTGTTTTTTCCGTCTGTTTTTCTCAGAAGGAACCATCGGTCGACTTGGACAGGTCCTCGTATGCGCGCAGCTCGTCGAGCCGTCCTTCGAGGGTCGGCTTGTGGGCCGCAAGAGCATCGCTCCCAGCCAGGAATTGCTTGGGCGGATTTTCCATGCCGACGAACTTTACAAAAACGTCGGCCAGTTTCGCGGGGTCGCCGCCCTGTTTGCCGTCATAGCCTGACCACATGTCCTCAGCACTGCCTTCGACGGCATAGTCCTCAATCGTGCTCGCGGCATACTTGGCGTTTTGGGCGTCGAGGAGATCCGTTCGGAAGAAGCCCGGTGCGACGGCGGTGATCTTGATGCCGAATTGCTCAACTTCCTGAGCCACTGCCTGCGAGAGACCTTCGACCGCGAACTTTGCGGCGCTGTAGGCTCCGCAGTGCTTGAAGCCGATGACCCCCGCAAGCGAACTGATGTTGATGATCCGACCTGACCTCTGCTTTCGCATGACCGGGAGGACCGCGCGCATGACGTACATCACACCGTAGAAATTGGTCGACATCAGCCCTTCGATTTCGGCGTTACTCAACTCTTCGAAGTTGCCGAGCAGGCTGTAGCCCGCATTGTTGAGCAGAACGTCGATGCGGCCGAATGCTTTCAGAGCCTCGTCCACCGCGACCCTAGCCTGTTCTGCATTGGCGACATCCAACTGGACGAACGTAAGGTTACTTCCCGCGACGTCGCTCAGGGCACTCCGCACCTTGTCGAGGTTGCGGCCGGTTGCGACAACGCGGTCGCCAGCCTTCAGGGCCGCTCTGGCAGTTGCGGCACCGATACCGCTGCCCGCACCCGTAATAAACCAAATCTTGCTCATATCTGACTCCTGTTCTTGATGGACCAGAAGATAGATCGCTTGGCGAGGCACGATTAGCCGGCATTATCTGCATGAACTTAGAAATGGCATTTATGAATGCGGCGGGAAGTCGTGCACGATACTCTAAGGGCGCGGCACCAAGCGTCACGGGTCATATCCCACTTGCCCCGTCGCTGGCATGAAATCGCGCCGTGTCCAATCCTCCTTCATCAGGAGGATTGGATCACCGAATCCCAAAACATGAGATCCTATTTATGAAGTGAGACTAAGCAACATTGATGTGTGTGGCGAACCAGTCGAGCACCAGCTGCGGGTTCCGTCCGAAGTAGTTGTATCCCTCGAAACGCTGGTCAGTGCCTTCGATCCAGAAGAGCTTCTTGTCCTTTGAGGAAAGGGTGTCGTAGATCTCCTGCACATTGGACGGCTTGGTCAGGAAATCGTTGCGGACCTGCGCCACCAGCGTCGGAACTGTCACGGCCTTGGCGTATTCCATCGGCCAGACGTCGGCGAGGTGATAGCCGGTCCGCTTCCAGTAGGCGGCGTCGAACAATTCGACGCCATTTGCGATTTTCTGATTTTCCATCGCTGTCTGGACAAAGACCGCCGGCGTCACGGGCTGCAATGCAATCATGGCCTTGATGTGGGCGAATTCCGCCGGGTGCTTGTACATGCCCACGATCGTGGCGTTAGCGCCCAGGCAACGGCTGTAAAGGGCGGTCTTCATGTCCTTGGTGTCGGGCCGCGATTTGGCGTAACGCAACGAACCGATGACGTCACGATATTCCAGCGTGCCATGCGCGTTTACGCCGCCGCTGCCGGTGCCGCTGCGGCCATGGTTGCGCATGTCGTACGTAATGATGTTGTAGCCTGCGTCATGCAGGATCTTGTATTCCGGCAGGAAGTTTGCTTCAAAGCCGCCGAAGTTCTTCCAGGGATCCAGATGCCCGGGATATCCGTAGCGGTTGCAGGGCATGGGGTGATTGAAGATGAGCAATCGGTCTGAATCGGCGGGAATGAACCAGCCCTCGATCGTCACGCCATCCATCGCCGGGAAGAAGATCTCTTCATAGTCCATGCCGTACTCATTCGGCCACCGCAGGACGGGCGTGCGGGTCGAGTGTGCCATCAGATCGGCCATGCCGTTGATGAATTCTTCAGTTTTCGCGTCGGTCACGATTGCACCTGTTGCTGTTTGGCCCGCGGCCTGTACGCTCGCGGCGGCGGCCATGATCGGGAGAGCGGAGAGTGCCGCGCCGGCCTTCAGAAGTTGGCGCCGGCTATTTGAGGCGGGACCTTCATGCGGAACGATAGTGTCATGCTGGTTGCCCATGTCAGGCTCCTTGGGAGATGTTGGGATGTTGATGTCAGTTGGAATTTGAGGGGCCAGACGCGCATATCATCGCGCCTCGCCACATCCGGTCGTCACTGCTTGGGCGGAACGAAGCCTTCGGTGATGATGACCGAACCTTCGGTCGAGGCGACGCGGAACTTCCGGGCGGCCGTGTATTCCGGAGAATTGTAGAAGCGCTGCGCATCTGCCAGGCTTGGGAACTCGGCTATGGCCATGACCTTTTTCGGCTCGCCTTCCACCGCTGTGGCGTTCAGGTTGAACACGATGATCTTGCCGCCGAATTTCGGCGCCAGCGGACCGGCTTCTTCCATGTATTTGTTGTAGCCGGCCTGGTCCTTGATCGTATAATTCGCAATCATGTAGCCGGAAGGCCGCGAATCCTGGGCATAGGCGTTCGTCGTGAGGGTCAAGGCGATGGCCGCAGCCGCACCGAAAGCGATTTTCTTCATTGTGTCAGGTCCTTTGGTTTTAAGTTGAGGATGATCAGAGAGATCCGTCCGTCGATCTGGACAACTGATCATGGGTTCGCATGTCGCTGAGACGGCCCTCTATGCCGGGCGCGATCATGGCGATCGCATCCGTTCCGGCGACGAATATCTTCGGCGGATTTTCCATGGCGGCGACCGTGACGACGGCCGCGCCGAGCTTGTCGGGATCGCCAGGCTGCACGCCGTGGTAGCTCGACCAGGTGGCCTCGGATGTTGCGTCGCCGGCATAGTCTTCGATGCCGCTGCTAGGAACGTAACGAACATTCTGGCTGTCCAGCAGATCCGTGCGGAAGGCTCCGGGTTCAACAGTCGTGAACTTGACGCCGAACGGCTCGACCTCGATCCCGACGGAAAATGCCAGACCCTCGATCGCGAACTTGGTGGCTGAATAGGCACCGCAGTGTTTCAGGCCAATAACGCCGGCTGCGGCGCCGATATTGATGATGTGACCCGACCGCTGCTTGCGCATGACCGGAAGCACGGCGCGCACGACATGCACAACGCCATAGAAATTGGTGGCAAACTGGGCTTCGATCTGGGGAAGGGTCTGCTCTTCGAAGTTGCCGAGCAGGCAATAGCCAGCATTGTTCACCACAACGTCGATGCGTCCGAACCGCGCGACGGCGTCTTCTACCGCAGTATTGACCTGTGCTTCGCTGGTCACGTCCAACTTAACGAACGCAAGATTCTCATCGGCAACGTCGCGCAAGGCATGACGGGCCTTGTCGAGATTTCTGGAGGTGGCAATGACCTTATCGCCAGCCTTCAATGCCGCTCTGGCGACCCCGGCGCCGATGCCGCTGCTCACGCCTGTGATGAACCAAACTTTGCTCACGCTTAACTCCCTGTTTCCATAGACAGGAAGATAGATGCGCTCAGTCCACTTGATTAGAATGCATAATTTGCATGAAGCTAGAAAGCGGATTTCTAAATAGAGCCGCGTTCAACTGCTTTATGGCCGAGAGCATGGGTGCGGCGCTTTCGGCCCCTGATCATCTTCAAGCTATAGTGGGTGAGAAACACGCAAAGCCCAATGATCGCTATGTGATGCAGGAAAAAGGCCAGCGTCGCAGTCTGGAAATCCCAGAAGTCGAAGCTCATTTGCATGATCAATTTTGATCCGACATCGATTGTGAGCAAGCTCTGAACGCCGAAGACGGCGATTGTGATGGCTAGCACACGCAAAACAAACGTCCTGAGTTTGCTCTCGGTCGTCATGCCGAACCTGCTGCTCACCACACTGATAATCATCGACCAGTGCAGACCCAGGTGGAGGGACGCTATGAGCAGCGCCAGATAAGCCGTCGACGCGTGGATCTGGCCCAAGGTGAAGGTGCCGGTCAAAGAAAGGAAGCCAAAGACAGTCTGTGAGATGATTATGCTGGTTACCAGCAAGACTAGCATGGTGGTCAGAAGCGAGAGATTGATCACCTTGGTGACGATACCGCGCGGTTCGCGCCAGCCCTTCGTGATCATGCCGTACCAACGGCGGTTGAAAATGTTGTGGCTGATCAGCAGCAGGAACATGCCCGTGCCGATTACCTCATGTGCCGCATTGCCGAGCCAGTTGTAAGCCAGAGCGGCCAGCAACAAGCCGGCCGCCAGGAAATCGAGGATCAACCGCAAGAGAAACAGCGGCTTCAAGGGACGTAAGCCCGCATTCTGTCGGTCGTGAACATGAAGTCATTGTCTGCCTGAGACCCGTGGCACGATTGGCATCGCTCGGCGAACGCGGTCCGACTGACCTGCATGTTGGTATCGAACTGCTGAAAATGCCAGTCTCCGGTGCGCTGTTCCGCCGGGACGCCAAGGCCCCAGTCCACACCTTTCTCCATGACGAAATAGCCGGTGAGTTTGTAGTCGGCCCAGATGCCAAGGACCAATTGCGTGCCGGGCGGCAACGGTCGGCCGGACTTCGCGATCTCCAGAGTTTCGCGCGTTGCAAACGCTTCCTCCCTGGAAGAGCCACGATCGTAGGTCGCATAGTGGACGTACTCATCGAAATTCTTAGGGAAGGTTGCCCGGTTTCCGGTTGCTTGCGCCATTAGCGAAGAGCTGAATGGGCCGAAGACGCTGAAGACGATAGCGGCCACGGTCACGACAAGACGCAGGGTCGCAGCGAATGGGTCATTGGGTTTTTTGGATCTGGCGTCAGCCATAGAGGATTCCCTTGGTTTGCCGCTGGGCGGGATTTGACACAGACAATCGACGTCACCGTAGTCCGGCGGACCCGATCAGATTAGGCGGCGGTATTTGCATGGGCTTAGAAAGCGGGCTTCTTAATCCGGCAATTGCTGCAGCAATTCAAAGTGCTGCAGCGCCGCGCGTCTGAAAAACGCGCAGCGCCTGTAGGTCGCGTCGCGGCTGCATGGCAAAGCGCCGATCGGCCGGTGCTAGGTTGTTTGGTCAACCAGGCCCATTTGCATTTCGTTCATGCGCCCGCCATGCACGGTCAGCACCGAGAGGGCAGTCCCGAACTCACGGAGGTCGTCAGGCGTCAGTTCGACCCGAAGCGCACCCAGGTTCTCATTCAGATGATCGATATTGCGCGTGCCCGGGATAGGAACGATGAACGGCTTCTGCGCCAGCAACCACGCCAGGGCAATCTGAGAGGGCGTTGAACCTTTCTTTTCGGCGAACTGTTTCAACAACGCGACGAACGGCATATTGGCTGCCAGGTTTTCAGGGCTGAAGCGATCGAATGTCGAACGGAGATCGGTCTTCGGGTCGAACCTAGTGCTCGCGTCCATTTTCCCTGTGAGATAACCCATTCCCATGGGACCCCACGGGACGAAGCCGATGCCAAGCTCCTCACATGCAGCGAGAACGCCATTGTGTTCCGGGCTCCGTTCCATAGCGGAGTATTCCGTCTGGACCGCCGTCACAGGCTGGATGGCATGTGCCCGGCGAATTGTCCCAGCGCTCGGCTCCGAGAGACCGAAGTGCAGAACCTTGCCTTCCTGGATCAGTTCCTTGATCGCACCAGCCACATCTTCGATCGGTACGTTGGGATCGACGCGATGCTGATAGAAGAGATCGATGCGATCGGTCTTCAGACGTTTGAGCGAGGCCTCTGCCACCTGCTTGATCCGTTCCGGACGACTGTTCAGCCCGGCCGTGCCGTCGATTGCAAAGCCGAACTTGGTGGCGATTTTTACCTGATCGCGTATCGGTGCCAACGCTTCTCCAAGAAGCTCTTCGCTCGTATACGGCCCATAGACCTCGGCTGTATCAAAAAATGTAACGCCTTTTTCGTGGGCGGCGCGGATGGTCTCGATGCCTTGGGCCGTGGAGGCCGCCGGCCCATAATTGGCGCTGATGCTCATGCATCCAGCTCCCATTTCCGAGACTTCCAGCGTTCCGAGTTTCCGGGTTTTCATCTGGCCTTGTCCTGCCTGGGGAGTGCTTTTGGTTGCCTGAGGCTGATCCGGCGAAGCGGCCCAAGCCGACGATGCGACGGTCAACATTGCCCCGCCGAGCGCCGAGTTGATCAAGAAATCACGGCGCGCGACGCCCGGATGCTCGTTGGTATTGGAACCCGCGTTTTGCTTGTTTTTGTCCATAAGTCGTCTCCTGAATTTAGCGGCAGAGCCGTCTTTTCATCGAAGGAGGGACGAGCCGTGCCAGGCCAGCTTGCACTCAGGCGATCTGGATCACCTCGCCGGCATAGTGATTTTGCGCCCGTCCTCGTGACGTGAGATAAGCAGCGCAGCACCAGCGATTAGGCCCCATTTTCTGCATGGGGTTAGAAATGGGATTGATAAAATGCCAACGAGCGCTGAGTGGCGCTTTGGAGCTCCTGACATGCCTGAGGCTGTCGTCACATTAGCAAGTGTAGCGCAAATCAGTTGCTACGGTCCCCTGTAGCGGAGTGCCTCCACCAGGAGGGAGAAGGCCGGGGTGTGTTGTCGCCGGCTTGGATAATAGAGGTGATAGCCTGGGAATGGCGGGCACCAGTCTTCCAAAACTCGGATCAGGCGCCCCTTGGCCACATGATGGGAAACCTGACTTTCAAAGACATAAACCAGCCCCAGTCCGTCAAGAGCCGCGTTTTCCAGCATCTCGTTGTCATTGAGAATGAGCGATCCGCTGACGCGCGCCTCCAGCTCCACGCCATCACGCTCGAACTCCCAGGCATAGAGCCCACCTCCCCTGCTCTGCCGATAGCTAACGCAAGCGTGGCTGTTCAGGTCACGTGGCGTTTCAGGGCGCTTTCGGTTGGCAAAATAAGAGGGTGATCCGACGACCGCCATTCGAACATCCGGGCTCACCCGCACTGCTACCATGTCCTTCTCGACCTGTTCGCCGAGGCGTATGCCAGCATCAAATCGGCCAGCGACGATATCGGTGAGCCCTTCGTCGACATTGATCTCAATGACGATGTCCGGATACTCGGGCGCGAGCTTCAGCAGCGCGGGCCAGAGTACCATTCGAGCGGCATGCCGAAAGGTGGTGATGCGAATCGTGCCTGCGGGTTTATCGCGAAGGGCAGCGAGCGCGGCGATTTCACTGTCGATATGATCAAACGCAGGGCGTAGATTGTGAAATAGCCGCTCTCCCGCCTCTGTCGTCGACAGACTACGCGTCGTCCGTGAAATCAAACGCACATCCAGACGTCGCTCGAGCATCCGAACAGCATAGCTTAATGCGGACTGAGAAAGGCCAAGCTTCGCGGCCGCGCGAGTGAAACTTCCCTCCTCCACAACGGTGATGAATGCCGCCAGCTCACTGAAATCACCTTTTCTCATTTATAAATCCCATTTCTAAGTTTATGCGGATTATAGGGTCTAATTAGCATGCCTGTCCTCCATTATTTATTTGCTCGACATCACCCACCGTTAGGGCGGCAAGAGGACAACAAGAAAATGAGCAAGACACAGCCGCAACTCTTCGAAGAGTTCACCTTCTCCAAGGGGATCGGCCTTCGCAACCGTATTGTCATGGCACCCATGACGACGTGGTCCGGCAACGAGGACGGTACGGTCTCGGATGAAGAAGTCGCCTATTATCACCGCAGAGCAAAAGGCGTCGGCCTGGTGATTACCGGCTGTACCCACGTCCTGCCAAACGGCATCGGTTTTGCGGGGCGAGTTCGCATCCTACGACGATAGGTTCACGCCGAGCTTGCGCCGCCTGGCCGAGGCGGCCAAGAGCGGCGGTGCGCCTGCTATCCTCCAGATCTTCCATGCAGGCAACAAAGCCCTGCCCGAACTGGTCCCAGGGGGCGAGATCGTCAGCGCGAGCGCACTGAAGGCTGCGCCGGGTGCATTCAATAACGGTGACATCACAGCGCGAGCTCTAAGCCACGATGAGATCCTCGACATCATCGTGGCTTTCGGCAAGGCCACGCGGCGTGCAATCGAGGCAGGCTTCGACGGCGTCGAATTGCACGGAGCGCACGGGTTTCTCATTCAGAACTTCTTCTCGCCGCTATTCAACAAGCGGGACGACGAATGGGACGGCTCATTGGGGAATCGCATGCGCTTCCCCCTCGCGGTCGTCCAAGAGGTGAAGCGGATCATCGACCTGCATGCAAGGCGGCCGTTCTTGCTGGGTTATCGGATTTCACCTGAAGAATCAGATGAAGGCGGTATTCGGATCAGTGACACTTACGAACTTATCGATCGTCTCGCCTTGGCCGGGGTGGACTACACGCACGTGTCGCTATCGAGCGTGCGTCATGCCAAACCCATTGGCGATGCCGACGGCAGTTCCATCGCTGAACTCATCGTCGCGCACGTTGCCGGCCGTATACCCGTCATCGCCGCCGTTCTTAAGGCCAAAGGCTTCCCAGGCCAGAGACAGTGGCGCGATTGACGCGTGACCGAAGATGCCGCCGCCAACGATGAAGTTGTTTGGCGCATGCAGCTTGAAGAGGAATAGTTCGCCGGGCTGAAGCGCGCGAAACTGCGTCGTCCCGCTGGGTTGCCAGAAATTGACTTCGTCATGCGGAACAGAGGCGCTCAACTGATCGAACCAGGCCTTGTCCGTAACACCGACGAAGAGACGGACCATGGTCTATCCTCTCATCTCGTCTGTGTTTTGAAGCGCCGACGTTTTGGCAATCCACATGGTTAGTGCCGCAGCCCGAGAGCCAGCACGGCGACAACCATCGCGCGATCAAGCAACTCATGCGCCAGACTGACGCGACCGAGAGAACCGTCAAGCACCGGCTCTCGGCCCAACATGGCCCAGATACAGTGTATTTCTTACGTCTCGTGGTTTCATCGCAAGTCATCAGGGCCTTCGTTCTCGGCCTGATCGAAAGCCCGGCAGCAAATCCGCTGAACGCTCCGGTGGATCGCCTTTCGCTCGCGACAGCCAGAGAAGCCTACGCCGCCGGCGAGGCCACTGGCTTTGGGCCGGCAAAGGCTGCGCGAAAAAATGACCCTGAACGTGTCCTTGAACGCGACCCTATAAATGTCCCTGATCCTATAGAACTCAGTGACCGGCAACGTTGGTTTCTGGCCCGAGTCGCGGAAGGAAGTCGGTGCGGGGCTAAGGAGATCGTAGCGGTATGGCAGGTGAGCCTGAAAACCGCGCGACGCGACATAGGCGCTCTCCAGAAACCCAGTTGCTTGAGTATGTCGGATCACGCCGGAAGGGACGATACCGGCGAACACCGAGATAAGCGAAATACAACGATATGCACGGCTCAGCATCGATCTGCCTCGATCAAGGTTCGCCTCCCAAAATTGTGCAACAGGCTGTTGCACAATTTCATGACCTTAGACGAACAATACGGCCGAGCGCGCGCTGAGAGGAATTGCACTTGGGCGTCGAAACTGGACGTTCGCCGGTTCCCAGCGTGGGGCCGATCGTGCCGCCATCATGCTCTCCGTCATCACGACCTGTCGTCTCAACGACGTCGACCCCAAGGCGTGGCTCTCCGATGTGTTCGCCCGCATCGCCGATCTTCCCGTCTCCCGCCTGCACGAACTGCTGCCCTGGCAATGGAAGGCACAGAAAGGGACGGCTATAGCGGCGGCCGCGTAAACAGCTCCCGGAACAATGCTTCCGAACGCTCCAAGCCTTCGTCGGTCAGGATCAATGACTTCGACTTGTTGACTGGGTCGCCGATCAAGCCCTTCTTGTGAAGCCGATCCGTCGCTGCCCAGTCGAAACCCTTCCAGGCACAACGCTCGTTATGCAGCGTCAGCCATAACAGCGCCAAAACGGCATCGTCGATCTTGTCCTCATCGATCTCCATCAACCAATATTACCACACGCGGCGCCCAAAATCCTGCGGCCCTGCCCGGATGGATACGTTGCAGTGTGTCGTTTGATGTTGAGATATGTTGTGGCACCACTCCTCGCATCGGTCGGATGAACCAATTTCGCAGACACTACCGCAGTTGGGCCAGAAGCGCGTCGGCGCCCTTTTCTATCGCAACCTTCGAGGCTTGCAGAGCGCCGAAGCTGGCGCCAACATTCATTGCGTTCGGATATTGCTTGGTGACATATGCGGACAGCAGGCGGTTGTTCAATGCATCATAGATCTCTACGGCATAGGCTACAGAACCGGTCATGGAGCCTTCCTTGTCCCGCGCGGCCTGGACTGCGTTGTAGACACCCCCTCCAACGTCAAGATGAGAGAACGGGCCAAGGACCGGGGTTGTCGTCTTTGCTCCAGTCAAGGTCAGGTGCACCCGCAGAGTGCCCGCAGCGGGCGTGCTGACCGTGGAAAAACGGGTTCTGAGCTTCTGGGTAAACTGAGACTGCATGTAGCTGGCCAGAACGCTCTTGTCCTGCTCGCTTATCTTGACGAACTGGTTGTCCTGGCCCCGATAGACAGTAACGGGATCGATGATGACCTTATCGTACTGCTTCCAATCGACATTGCTGTGATAGCGATAAGGAACGCGGCCGCTTCGATCGACGGGGTCGGGCTTAAGGTGCGGCGCCGAGGCCAGATCGGCATAGGCAGTCGGATCGGCCGTGCTGCAACTGGCGAGTGCCGATCCGGCAAGTACGAGGGCAATGCTGAGATTGGAAATGATCTTCAATGTTCTGGCTCCAGCCGGTAGGAACGCCGAGCGGCAAATGTGGCTGGAGTGAGCGATATCTGACTGTGGTGTTGCTGTGTTTTCAATAATATTGGGAAATGTTCGTGTCGGCTGTGCCCGCTTCTATAGTTTGATGACATCACTCTGAGTTGCAGCAGATGATGTCGGCTTCACCGGTGGCAACTGGATTTCCACGACAAGCCCGTTCGGCTGGCGATCGCGCAGTCTGAACTCCCCTCTATGTCCTATCGTCACGATGCCTTGGGCGATCGAAAGTCCAAGCCCGAAACCGCCGCTCTTGCCTCCGGTTTGTCGCGCCTCATCGGCTTTGAAGAACGGTTCGAGGACCCTCTGCTTGAGATCATCAGACAGGCCGGGGCCGTCGTCGGACACCCTGATTGTAACACCATCATCATGGTCCTGTAGAAGTTGGATTTCGATTTCCTGTGCATACCGTGACGCGTTGTCGATCAAATTGGAAATCGCACGCGTCAGCCCTTGCGGCATGCAAATATAGGTGAGCCTCCGCGGACCGGCAAAGCGGACGTTGATCCCCGTGTCGGCGAAGTCGTTCGAAATCGTCTGAAGCAAGCTCGACAGATCCACTTTGCGTGAGGGTTCAAATCTGTTGTCTAGAAAGCCGAGGCTGGCGTCGATCAGTGAAGACAGTGTGCTAACGTCGGCCAGCATGAGCTCCTTCAGTTCTGGCTCGCTTGATCGATCAATGCGCATCCGCAGTCTCGTTAGTGGGGTTCTCAGGTCGTGGCTGATGGCGCGAAGCACTCTTGTCCGATCGCGCAGCATGGTCTGTATTCGGCTTTGCATGACGTTGAGCGACGCCGCCAGGCTTTTAATCTCCGACGCTCCTTCGGCTTTGAAGGGCTCCTCGGAATGGTCGTCCATGCTGACCCGCTGCGCGGCCGCTGCAAACCGGACCAGAGGTTCGGTGATCAGCCAACTGCCAACATAGGCAAACAATATCAGGGGAATGACAATTTTCAGAAGGCCGCTTGCAACCGCTGGCGCTAGCCAGACGCTACTTGGAAACTGCGGCATCTCAAAGGAAAGTGCACGGTTGTCATCGACCGCGACGATCAAGGCGGATGGCCTGGCCTCACCATCCACTGCGTTCTTCAGCGACGTCAATATTCCATCATTGATGAGCTCTTTTACCCGCGAAACGACGTTGTTCGTCCCTTCTCCCGTCTGGTACGACATTGACGCCCGCGACGGCGAGCTCCGTCTCGCGGATACGCCCAGACGCTCGGCAAAGCGAAGTGCGTCATCCTCCTCCTGGATTGTCCGGCTGCGGCCGAACTGTTCAAGGACCATTTCCACGTGACCGGAGAACAGGCCGATTTCGATCCCCTTATCATGTCGACCGTAAATGAACGGTTCGGACACGGCGGCCACCGCGGACACGAAGACGACCAGCAGGATTGCAAGAAAGAAGAGTTGCTTTCGGATCGAGGCGGTGCGAAGCCCCCTCATGGCAGGCGCTCTACCTTAGACGCAAACAGATATCCGCCGAGCCTGACTGTCTTGATGAAGGTCGGATCCTTGAGATTCGGCTCGATTTTCTGCCTGACGCGGCTGATATGCGCATCGATGCTACGCTCGATAGGTCCGGCCGACCCTGCATGAGTCATCGCAAGCAGCTGCTCGCGTGTGAGAACTTTGTTCGGATGGCAGCAAAACGCCCACAGCAGATCGAACTCTGCCGTTGTCATCGAGACCTGAGCACCGTCAGCATCGAAGAGCTGACGACTTCGCGGGTCGATCCGCCAGCCTGAGAACCTCAGAGCTTCGAGTCCGGCCTCTGGTTCGCTGTGGTCAGCGACCCGTCGGAGGATGTTTTTTATACGGGCCATCAACTCGCGCGAATTGAACGGTTTGGTGACGTAGTCATCAGCACCTAGCTCAAGCCCGAGGATACGGTCGATATCCTCCCGCAGTGCTGTGAGCATCAGGATCGGCGTTTTCCCGGAAGATCGCAACCGCCTGCAAATGCTGAAGCCGTCCTCACCGGGCAGCATTCCGTCAAGAAGGATCAGATCGAAACCATGGCGAGCGAGAATCCTGTCCATCTCTATCCCGTTTGCCACCGAGACTGCCTGAAAACTATGGGCTTTTACGAGGTCGACCAGCATGCCTGCGATATCGCCATCGTCCTCGACAATCAGGATGCGGGCTTGCGGGGGCACGGACACGTCGTGGGCCATCGTGTTTCTTGGCTGAAGGGGAAGCATCGCCATGTCGATCAACTATCTCATTGGGCTAAAAACCCGGCCAGCAGGTGGAATGGCGAGCAGCCATGGGCTCGAACTATTCTAGCTCTATCTGATCTCACGCAAAACTTTATTCGAAAATGTTGCAAAATGTTGCGCCGCCTCTGCTAGCTCCGCTTGCCCTTCGTTCGTCCAGTTAGCGTTGCATCTGGGTATTGGCCGCTGCTACGGACTTCAAAAGGATCGGAGCGGAGCTCGATATCGAGGCAGCAAGGTAACAGCCGCGAACGACGAGCAGGGAAAAGAAAGCCACTGACGTTCCCATCACGATATAGTGCCTGAGCCGCGATCGTTTCGCCAAGTTTGTCGCAAACGCCGTAGCGGCATGCTGCACAAGCCGCCCGATTGCCACCAGCAGAAATAGAGCCAGCATGATGTATCCGCTTAACGAAGCGGCACCTATTAGCCAGAACACCAAAAAACATCCCCCGAAGAAGAACCGTTCCTGTTTGGGAGCTGCAATTCGCCAAAGCTCGCCCTTTCGAAGCCTTCCGGCGATTTCGGTTCCTCCGTAATCATGGTCTATAGAGCTTTGTTCGATAGCGGTGCGGGATGAACAGAGGTAGTCAGCTGTAGAGGAAGGAGGAGAGATAGCCGCGTCTCGAAGACTGTTAGGATCGAACATCGCTCAATCCTTCACGATGGTGAGGCAAACCCAACATCTTCTTTGCCATGGCCCACCATCGAGAGGCTTTGTGACCTCGCATCGCTATGGTTTTGACCGGCTCGGTGCCAGCATGTTCACCTCTTGCAGTTACCGGTCGAACAAGGAATTCGACCCGTTCCATGAACGCCCTGCCGTCGAATTTTTTAGACGTCGACAGGGGGCCGCCGCCGGAAGGCTCTGCATGAAAGAAAATCTCGAGATTGACCACGGGTATAGAGTGGATGTTGCGCAAAAGGTCGATCTCCGGTCGGGTCGTGATGGCAAACGAGTAGCAATCCGAACGAAGGGCGTCGAAAACCTCCGGAACCGTCGAGACAGCGATGGACGAGTGCCCACGCTCCGCGAGTTTCGTGACGATCATATACGCGGCCGGCTGAGGCAGAAAGACGAGGATTTTCTTCGGGCCAGTGGTCCCTGTGGACATTTGATTTTCCTCACAGTGGTGGTGAAGAAATCTAGTCCATGCCTCTGCAGCGGAATGTTTGGTTTTATTCAGTTTTGTTTCGGCTGCCCCGTTGGATGACGCTGTTAGCAAGTCGTCCGGTCGTATCCGCCTTCAAACTGGATCGAGGGCTCCAACAATCTGCATATCGTTCTTAAGCCCGAAAGAACCAGATACACGCCGGCTACGATCGCGTCGCTTCTTTCGACGGCGCGCATTTGATCTGAACCGCCGTGGCTCTAGTCGCCGCTGGATGAACGTCCCGTGGCAGGTCAGTAGCGGACTTTTTTGGTAGCGCAGCGTAGGCGTTGGCATCCTCGTGCATCCGATATCCATCCTAAGATAACGTCCTTTATCATCGACAGACGTTCGCGCTGGTTTTGCTGACACTCGCAGGCAGCGTGTAGATGGGGATCGCTATAGAATTATGCTGCAACTGGTTGCGGGTCGACGTCCTGGACATCGCGCGCCAATAGGCCGATGCTGTCGTTAGTCTGGAGGCGCCCACAGACTGCGTGGGCACGGGGTATATCGTGAGTGCGGCAACGAAACGGTTTCTTGAACTCGCCGAGGCTCCATATGGCGTTTACTATCGCATCGCCCGCCTTTAACAATGGCGGAACCATTCCCAGGCTTTACACCTGCGAAGGGCAAGGTATTTCCCCGCCTCTCGAATGGACAGACATTCCGACCGGAACCAGAAGCCTTGTGTTGATCGTCGACGACCCGGACGCACCGGATCCGGCGCATCCGAAAATGACCTGGATACACTGGATTGTTTTCAATCTGCCCCCCGATCTGAAGGGGCTTGTGGAAGGGATTTCGCAACTGCCATCAGGCGCCCAGACAGCGAGGAATGGGTGGAACAGCAATGCGTATGGCGGCCCTTGTCCTCCGATCGGTGTGCACCGCTACTTCTTCAAGCTCTATGCACTCAATGACCGCCTCACCCTATCGGCGGCGGCTAGCAAGGACCAAATCGAAGCGCAAATGCGCGATCACGTCATTGCCGGAACCGAGCTCGTCGGCACCTATGGCAAAACAGGGAAGTGACAGATATGCGTCGACCGATGTACTCGTTCAAACCTTGCCGCCGATTGATCAAGATGGAGAACGCCGCGTCTATCGTCCAAGATTTGATCCGTTATTGAAAACAACGCTCCAAACTTGAAAGACATACATCGCTAACCGCAGCAGCCCGTGTCGTCGTCGTTCCGAGGGTGGGCTTGGGCCGACAACAACTGTGACAATGATGTGGCGGTACCGCCATATTCAATCCCCGGCGACACACACGTTCCTCGGCACCACCACAGAACACCTCCGAGGTCAGACCAGGCGCTGATCGCCATCTACGTGAAGCACCGTTCCTGAGATCAAACCGTTGCGCATGCCGCAACCCGGCGCAGGCCCGGTGGGCCGGCGAGTGCTACGACGCTTTCGTCGCTGCCCTCGGCCACCGTCTCTTCATGGGGCCCAAGCTGAGGCAGGAGATTTCAGAGGACGTTTCAAAGCAGCGACGTGCCGGCATAGTTTAGACACCAACGCAGCGGCGAAGGCGGCCGGATATCATCCTCCAATGGAGGGCCTGGACGAACAACACCTTCCCGGAATGCGCGACATGCAAGCGCACAAGCGCTGGCGGCCTCCATCATAAAGCAGGTGCGATAGAAACTGCCCCCATTACCTTCCCGCTACCCCTTGGTTTGGGCTAGTACCCGGTCATCTCCAGGTAACCCCTGCCACTGACACTGCCCTCGAAGGAGATCGGGCCTTCCCAGTACGGGACGGACGTTGACATCCACGCATGGTCGTTCAGAGGCTGGGTGGTGACGTCAAAGCCGCGACTGGGAACCTGGACGTTCCAAGAAACAGGAATTTGACGCCCTGCGACTTTGGCGGTTCGCACGGGAACGATCTTGAGAGCTGCCGCTGGTAAAGGGTCCGGTCGCCCGTCGGCGGTGATCCAGGTAGCCGAGGTAAATCCCTCTCCATCATTTCGGAGACGGAAGCCCATGAGCTTCTCGCCTGTATCGAGATGTAGCGAGAACCAGTCCCAACCGGTCTGGTCTTCCGCAAGCGGCTGTGACGACCATTCGCGGTCAAGCCAAGCCTTCCCCGTCACCTCTACATTCCCGGCCGGTAGCGAAAGCGAGCCGGTCACCACATAGAACGGTTGCGAATAGTAGTAGCTGGCCTGTCCCTTCGCTGATTTCAGCGAATAGCCGTTATCGCCCTGTGGCACCAGCGGGCCTGTGGCCATTAGGCGGAGTTTGTAGCCGAATTCCTCTGTGGTCGCAGTCAGGCTGAGGTCGGCCAGTTGATCCGCTCCCGGGGCGGCATGTCCCTTCATCTGCCAGTCATCGATCCAGGCCGAGAACGGCGCCGCGACAACCCCAGCCTGCCCCACTCCCCCGCGTGAAATACGTTCTGCGACGAAGTGGTCGTGTGAAGTGGTGACGGCTGCGTGACCCATCCAGAGCTGTGGGCTCGACCACTCGTTGGCCTCACCCGGAGCAAGCGCTGACCGGAAAAGGGTCCACTGCGCTCCGTATTTGGTTCCGTCGGGGGCTTCAAGATTGGCCGTTAGATACCACCACTCTATCCGGAAGTCCGGATGTGGGCCGTGGTCGGCGGGGAAACGGAACGGTAGGCCTGGCTTCGGCACCGAAAACCCTTCGGCCGGCGAGCCAAGGTCACCAAAACCCTCGGAGGCCGCTTGGCTCCCGGACAAGCTGGCCATGGTCGTCAGCGCAAAAGCGATCACAGTCGATCTAACGCTCATTGGCAAATACCTTCAAAAGTTCCGACGGTGCGAGTCCCGCCAGCCGGCGAAGCGGAATCAATACGGAAACGACCGCAGCGGCGAGCGCGACTAGACCGAGGCGAACCCACTCATAGGGAAAGATGGACATAGGCAGACGCCAGCCGAAGGCTTCGACGTTCACCACCGCCAGAAGCACCCACGCCAGCGCCAGGCCGAGTGGCAAAGCGGCAACAAATGTCGCCAGCCAGAGGACCAGCGTCCTTAGAATTTCAAGAAGAGCGAGATCACGTCTCGTAATCCCCAAGGCCCAAACGGGCGCAAGCTGCGGGAGCCGCATTTCTGAAAGCGTGAGGAGGCTCGAGAACATAGCCAACGCTGCAACCCCAAGCGTGAATATGCTCAACGCGCCAGTAACCGAGAATGTGCGATCGAAGATCCGCCGTGACTGTTCCTTCAGTGCCGCTTGATCGACGACGTTATCCGGTGGTAGTCCGAATTCGTCCGAGAGCCTCGATCGTAGGTCCGCAGCCTGATCAGGCTGGATCCGCAGACCGTAGCGCAGGCGCGAGACCTGCGGGTAGCGAGAGATCAGGGCGTCTATTCCGGTGATGACCTGGCCCTTTGGGTTTCCGTAGTCCGAATAGACACCGACAACCGCCGCCCTCCAGCCGCTCGCCAAATCCAGCTGATCGCCGATGCGGAGCCGCTCCCGCCTCCAGAACTGTTCGTTGACCAGCACCCCTTGACCAGACGCCACCCGATCCCACACGTCCGGCATGCCAACGATCAGGGGCCAGTGCTTCCTGTAGGTCGGATCGTCAACGACACCGAAGATCTGGATCGGCTGCCCCCGGATCTCGGCATCTACGCTGGAGATCGGCAACACCGATTCCACCTTCGTTGCGAGCCATGTCCTGAGCCTGTCTGCCTCGCCCTCGTTCCGGGCAGAAACGTAAAGCTCGGCGGCGAGACGTTGGTCGAGCCAGCCAACGAAGGTGAGCCGGAAGCTCGACACCATGGTTCCAACGCCAACGTTTGCCGCCAGCGCAAGAAGCAATGCCATGAGCGCAAGGGAAAGTCCGGGGAGCTGCTGCCGCGCGTCGGCCCAGAACCACGTGACCAGCGCACGCGACGACGCCCGCTGCATTAAGGTGAGGAATCCGGAGAGCACGGTGGGGAGAAGTAGCGACGCCCCGAGCAGAAGACAGCCAAGAACGCCAAAGCCCGCCTCGAGTCCTTCAGCCCACAGAAGAAGAGCTCCCGAGAGGGCTAGCAAAGCCGCTGCGGCCAGCACCTGAAACCGCCGCCCCGCTTGCCACGATCGCCCCCAGGTCTGGGGCTGGGCGGCCGCGAGCAAAGGCACCCTCGTCAAGCGCAACAGGCTCTGTGCCGACGAAACCAATGTTCCGGCCACCGCGATGGCAAAACCAGAAACCCACCACTCCGGACGCAGGGAAAGCGTGCCAGGCACGCTGGCTCCGTAGAGTCCTTCGAGGGTCGCGGCCACTCCGGGGAGCAGCAGCGACGCGACCAGATATCCGATCGCGACGCCGACCGCCCCGGCAAAAAGCGCGAAAAGGACAAGCTCGCCGAGCAGCAGAGCCGCAAGCGCACGCAACGAAACGCCAAGGCAGCGAAGCGTCCTGAAGGTCGGCCGCCGTTGTTCGAAGGCGAGACCGATCGTCGAGTACACGATGAACAGCCCCACCGCGAAGGCGAGAAAACCGAAGGCCGTCAAGTTGAGATGGAAGCTCTCGGTAAGATGCTCGACGTCGGTTTGTGCATTCGGCTCGCGAACTGAGAGCGTTGGAACAAGCTTTTCAAGCGGCTCCAGACCGGAACGTTGGTTTTCGGCGATCACAATCCGACTGAGTTCGCCCTCTCTTCTCAATAGCTTTTGGGCCAAGCCGATGTCGATGAAGGCGGCGCCGTCCAGCATGCGATCCGAAACACGCAGTGCGAGGTCCGTTTGTCCTCGCATTTTTTCCGCTGTACCGGGAGAGACGAACAGCATGCCCGGAGGCGTGATGAAGGAAAGCAAGTCTCCGGCATTTCCCAGGTCGACGATGTTAGTCTCGGCGGGCATCGTCAGTGGCTCGATGCCGATCACCCTTAACCGGGTGACTCCGAACCGATAGTCTCCCTCCAAAACTGGTGACACGTTCCAGCCCGCCCGTCTGAGCCGCACGAAGGCGGACTGAGGAATCGAGCTGCCGTTTGGAGAAACCAGGTTCGCCAACCCGTTCTGGTCAAGCACAACCGCGGCGCGGGTGTAGCTCGCGCGGGCTTCTGCGTTGATCGCCTGCACTCCGGACCACAGGGCCGTCGCCAGCGCCAGGCCGGACAAGAGAGCGCCGAGCTGCAGCGGTCGTCGTCGCCAGTGGGACAGAAGTGCCGTGGCTGCGGTCCACATCTTCATTCGATCGTCCCGGACCGCAGATGCACCTGCCGGTCGAGCCTATCCGCCAGCCTTTGCGAGTGTGTCACCAGGAGCAGTGTCGATCCGGTTTCCGTCGACAGCGAGAGCATCAGTTCCAGGACAGCGTCTCCGTTGGCCTCGTCCAGGTTTCCTGTGGGTTCGTCCGCCAAGACCAAGCCGGGACGCGCGGCAAGGGTTCGTCCAATCGCCACCCGCTGCTGCTGTCCGATGGAAAGCTGCTCGGGATATCTGGTGAGCAATGTCCCGATTCCGAGGCGCGCCACGAGTTCATCTTCCCACGGCGGATCGTGGCGTCCCGCGAGCTTGGCGTGGAAAGCGATGTTCGCGGCCACGTCTAGTGACGGGACAAGGTTGAACTGCTGAAATACGAGGCCGACTTCTGTCCGCCTGTAGGCAGCGCGTTCCCCGTCGTTCAGCTTGGAAATGTCTCGCCCCCCGATCGCGATCTCGCCTGAGTCCGGTCGCTCGAGGCCGGCTACGAGATGCAGGAGCGTGCTCTTTCCGCTACCGGACTCCCCCGTCAGGGCGACTCTGTCTCCCGCGCCGAGATCGAGATCGATCCCTCTCAAGACTTCAAGCCGCCCTTCGGCAGTCTCATAGGATTTCCTAAGATTGCGGAGAGCGATCACAGTAGCGGCCAAGATTAGGACGATTGCACATATTTAACTCTCCACAGCCGCTTGGAAAGGCCTACGGTGAGGAGATGCGAATACGGACGTCGAACGTCAGGCTCTTCGCAAAACGGCTCGTCTCCCGAAGGATATAAAGCTGTTTTTGGGGCCGTCTTAGCACCTTTCTGGGATGAGCTTGGAGCCCGAGCCCTGGAGAAGCGGGGGCCGATGCCCCATTTGAAAAAAGTCGGCGTCACATGGCGTCGCGCGAGTCCGGTGATTGCGAGCGTTGATACATCGTCAGCGCCCACTGCGTTCGGAGTACGTCCAGATACAAGATGTAAACGTCACCCTCGCTGCCCCTGACCTTGAAGTATCGGTAGTCGGCGCCATGCCACTGATCGAGGTTTTCGCCCACTTCGACCTGCCGGCCGTTGAGGTAGAATCGTCGGAGCTTTTCGACACCACCTTCGTCCACGAAGGTTTCGACCTGAACTTGCATGGCGCGCTCGCTGTTGTCTCGGCGGAAAGGCGGCGGACCGCGCCTCCTGCCACTCGGAGCGGGATCGTTCCTGGATAAATAGCTGAGGGTGGACAAGAAGAAAGGGTGCACGGCGCCCCTCGCCGCATGTCTTGGACGCTCTACGACTGCTGGGACGCCCTCCACCTGTTTTGCGCCGGGTTACGTGGGATGCCGCGATCGACATCAAACGGTGTGCCAACATCAATTGCAAGAGAGGCCATTCCGCCTATCTCACGAACGGTTCCGATCTGGAAAAAAGCCTTGCGACGTCTGCTGATCGTATCGATCCCGCGACCCGGCGAGTAAGGCCGGGGACAAGATAGAGGATCGCGGCCATCGTCACGACGCCAGTGAACCCATTGCGGCGAGGATCGCGCTCAGCACCGCCGCACAGCCATTGATCCCCCACGCCTCATCAACAGGCAATTCGGGGTCTACTCTGTCTGAAGCAGCAACCACGATCCCGTTCCGCACCCACTCCCGCCGTTGCGGGAAGACGATCGAGCCGATCAGCGAGAGGCGTTCTCCAGTCAGACATGCCCCATCGAGACCACAGTGGGCACGCCTTGCACTGAGCGAGAATGGCATCCAGGCGGGCTGCTATCCGGCCAGCGATAGCCTCGCACCTTCAGGTGATCCTTCATGTCGAATGGGCTGTTTTCCGCGAAGATGCAGGACCGCTGGCGGTGCCCACTTCCGGTCGCTGCGCGACTCCATCGATACGAGCCTTATGTGGGGGCAGTCATGCTCTCACGCTGAATAAATCGGCTGCGGATGACATTTCGCATCTTTGGCTTTTGCTCCGACCGGCCAATGGCTGCCAGCAAGAGTGCGACCGCCGCCTGCCCCATTTCCTCTACCGGCTGCTCGATTGTTGAAAGCGGCGGCGAGCAGAATGCGCAAACGGGCGAACCGTCGAAGGAGACGATAGAGAGGTCGCCCGGGATCGTCAGGCCAAGACGTTGCATCCGGCTCATGAAGGAAATTGCCATATCGTCGCTGGTCGCGATTACCGCGCTCGGTTTATCCGCAAGATCAGCAAAATCACCAGCCGCTTGCACCCCGATGTCGAAACCTTGCTGATAATCCAGATTGCCGCCCGATCGGACCACGGCAGATTCTGACAATCCTGCTTCCTTCAACGCCTCAATGACGCCACTATAACGCTCGACGTCGTGATAGTTGCCCTTAGGGCCGGCAAGGTAGAGAAAACGGCGATGGCCAAGACGGATAAGGTGGGCGGTCACTTCCCGCACAGCCTCGCGGTCGTTCGTCACCACGCTCGGCAATCCCACATCGCTCATATCGAGCAGCAAGGAGACAATCGGCAGGCTGGCATTCGCAAGAGATCGTCCGTCGACCTCGGGCAGTTTCGACGATAGGATGATGGCGCCGCGAACGGTGCCGCCAAAGGCCAGATCGAGAATGTGCCGTTCCGACTCTACGTCACGGTCCAGGTTGGCAATCATCAGATTGTAGTCGTTCTGGATCAGAGCCTTGTTGATGCTTTGCAGCACCTGCGGGATGATCTGGGACACGCCGTAGTAGAGCGACCCCGGCAGAATGATCATGATGATGTTTGACTTGCCAACCCTCAAGCTGCGGGCCATGGCATTCGGTGTATAGCCCAGTTGCTTGGCGGCCGCATCGATCTTGCGGCGCGTCTTTTCATTGACTCGTCCAGGATTGGCGAGCGCGCGGCTGACTGTCGATATTGCCACGCCCGCCAGGCGAGCGACATCCGCCATCAAAGGTCCTGATTGCTCTTCCACCGGCATAGCTTTGTTTCTTTTCACTTTTTCACTCTCATCCCGATGCCTGTCGCGCCGAATGCTAAGGCACTCGCGATCATTTAGCAAACGATTGCCAAAAACCACTTGCATAAAAAAGCGACTTGTCTAGTATCTGAGCACGGCAAACGATTGCCAACCGCAGAGCATTGAAATCATTGTGAATTACTTGCTGCGGATACCAGTTCGGCAGCCGACCCCCTGTGCCTGGAGAGCGGATAGCGTCATGACCTCAACCGAACGGCTTCGCTTTGGTGTCGATCTCGTCACCTTTTTCCACACCGATTTCTGGGGCGTGGAGGATTATGACGGCATCGTCGCCTTAGCCCGTAGCGAGCCGCGCGCCTTCTGGGACAAGATTCTCGATGCCGTACAAGGCTCCGGCGTCACCGGCGTCGAACTCACCTTCTCGCCCTTCAACTGGCAGGATGCGACGAAGACCTACGGTTCGGTCGAAGCATTCGCCGCCGAACTGTCCAGGCGGGGGTTGACGCTGGCGAGCGGTTTCTTCGCAGAACTCGAGGCGGCCGGCGATTTCACCGAAGCCGGAGCCCAAGCCGCCATCATCGAAAAGGCCGAGAAATACGCCGAATTCCTCAAGGCCTGCGGCAGTGACATCATGGTCATCGGCGCGCCGCTGCGCCAGACGCTTGGCGCCCAGCCTGTACGGTTTTTCGATTTCGAGCAGGCGCGCAAGATCGCCGATTTTCTCAATCGGCTCGGCGCGGTTCTCCACGCCAAGGGTGTTCGGCTGGCGCTCCATACCGAAGCGCATTCGATCTTTGCCGCCGCGCGCGATGTCGACCTGCTGATGCTGCTGACGGACCCGGCCTATGTGCATATGTGCCCGGACACGGCGCATATCATCGTCGCCGGCTCCGATCCGCTGCAACTCGTCGATCGCCATCATGAGCGCGTCATCATTGCCCATTGGAAGGATGCGCTCGGCCCGATGCCGGCCGACACGCCGATCGACGAACATATCCATGATCGCCACCGTCCCTATTTCTGCGGCTTCGGTCTCGGCCGTGTCGATTGGCCGGGCTGGATCAGGCTCTTGCGCGACCGCGGCTACGAAGGTTGGGCCATTCTCGAGCTGGACGCCGCACCCGGCCCCGTCGACGACATCGCCAACGGGCTGACCCTCGTGCGGCAAGCACTTCTGCCGATCTATCGCTGATATCCATGAACCCAAGACCATAGCCCCGCCAAGAGGGCTTTCTCAAAGAGGTGGAACGATGAAAGACACGATGAAACTCTTCCTGCTGGGCACTGCGCTCTCGATAACCGTCGCCCCCGCTTATGCCGAAGACAAGCCAAAAGCCGAAGTGATGACCTCATGGACATCCGGCGGAGAAGCGGCGGCTCTTGATGTCATCAAGCGGGAGTTCGAAAAGCGTGGCGGGGTCTGGAAGGATTCCTCCATTGCGGGCTTCGGCGCAGCCGATGCCGCCTTCCAGAACCGCCTGGTTGCGGGTGATCCGCCCACCGCCAAACAGGCGGTCATCGGCCTTGCCAATGCCGATTTCGTCAATCAGGGCCTCCTGAACCCGATCGACGACGTCGCCGAAGCCGGCAAATGGACAAATGCCCTGCCGAAGTCGATCGCCGATCTCGTTTCCTACAACGGTAAGGTCTATCTTGCACCGACCGGTGCCCACGGCGAAAGCTGGGTATTCTATTCCAAGGAGGCCTTCGCCAAGGCGGGCGTAAGCGAGGAACCGAAGACCTGGGACGAATTCTTCACTGCCCTCGACAAGCTCAAGGCCGCCGGCGTGCAGCCGGTCGCCTGGGGTGGCCAATCCTGGCAGGAATCCAAGGTCTTCAATATGATCCTGCTCACCCAGGTCGGCATAGACGGCTTCCTGAAGATCTATGTCGACACGGACAAGGACGAGGTGTCGACCGAAGGCGTGAAAAAGACGCTCGATATTCTCGGAAAGCTGCGGGCCTATGTCGATGAAGGTGCACCTGGCCGCAACTGGAACGACGCCACCGCCATGGTCATCACCGGCAAGGCCGGCGTGCAGTTCATGGGCGACTGGGCCAAGGGCGAATTCATCGCCGCCGGCAAGGAGCTGGGCAAGGACTATGGCTGCATGCTCGCGCCGCAGTCGCCGGGCATGGTCTATGTCGCTGACGCCTTCTCCTTCCCGAAGATCGCTGACGCAGCCTCCCAGAAGGGCCAGACCCTGCTTGCCGAAATTGCCATGGACCCCACCGTGCAGGTCGAATTCTCGCTCAAGAAGGGTTCCGTGCCGATGCGCACCGACGTCGACCAGTCGAGCCTCGACGTCTGCGCCAAGAAGGGGCTGGAGCTGATGAGCGCAGGCAAGATCGTGCCGGACCAGGCGCTGATCCTTTCGCCGCAGCAGGCCGGCGCGCTCAACGACTACGTCGATGAGTTCTGGACCAACCCTTCCGAGGACAGCACCTCCGGCGCCGAGAAATTCTTCGCGATCTTCGAATAGGGCCACGTGGCAGGCCGATTGGAAAGAAGAACGCCGATCGGCCCTGCACATTCCGTTTGAGAAAGTTTGCTCATGCAAGCCAGGCGCAGACGTTCCCCTGCCGCGACCATCGCGCTCCTGCCGACATGGATCGCAGCGATCTTCATCTACATCGGCACCATGGTTTGGTCCGTGAGGCTGTCGTTCACGGATTCGACCATCTTTCCATCATCCAACTATGTGGGCTTTGCCCAATATGCCAAGCTGTTCCGGACGTCGAGATGGCTCGCATCCCTGGAAAATGTCTTAATTTTCGGCGTGCTCTATGTTGCTGGCTGTCTCGCCCTCGGCTTCGTGCTGGCGGCCTCGCTTGACCGCAAGGTGCGCTTCGAAGCGGTGTTCCGCACCATTTTCCTTTATCCCTATGCCATGTCCTTCGTGGTCACTGGCCTCGTCTGGCAATGGATGCTGAACCCGACCTTCGGCATTCAGGCAAGCGTCAGGGCGTTGGGCTGGCAGAGTTTCGTATTCGACTGGATCGTTAGTCGCGACATGGCGATCTATACCGTCGTCTTCGCCGGCGTCTGGCAAGGGGCCGGTCTCGTCATGGTGATTGCGCTCTCCGGCATGCGCGCCATCGGCGAAGAACAGTGGAAGGCCGCGCAAATCGACGGTATCCCAGTCTGGCGCATCTATCTGTCGATCGTGCTGCCGCAGCTCGGTCCCGCGCTTGCGGCATCGGGGATGCTACTCTCCATGGGCGTGATCAAGACCTATGACCTCGTCGTGGCGTTGACTGGCGGTGGGCCGGGCAATGCGACAGAGGTGCCGGCGAAATTCATCATGGACAATCTGTTCGAGCGTCAGAATCTCGGCCTGGCAAGCGCCGGCGCCACGGTGCTAGTGCTCTCCGTCATCATGGCCGTCGTCCCGTTTCGTTATGCGCTCTCCATGCGCGCCAGAAGAAGGGGGGCGCACTGATGGCCACTCTTCACGCCCGCGGGCCGAAACCCTCGCGGCTCACCATCGGCCGCATCGGACTATACGCCTTCCTGATCCTTGCGGCGCTGTTCTTCCTGCTGCCGCTCTACACGATGCTCGTCACCTCCTTGAAGACGATGGAGGAGATCCGTCAGGGGCGCATCTTCGCCGTGCCTGAAATCATCGGTTTCAACGCCTGGAAAACTGCCTGGTCGGGGGCCTGCATGGGCACGCAGTGCCTGGGCGTGCGCATCGGCTTCTGGAACTCGGTGAAAATCACCGTGCCGGCGGTCGTCATTTCCGTCTTCATCGGCGCGATCAACGGCTATGCGCTCTCCTTCTGGCGACCGAGAGGTTCCGGCCTGCTGTTCGGGCTTCTGATGGCCGGCGGCCTGATCCCCTATCAGATCTTCCTCTATCCGCTGGTGCGCCTGCTTGCCAATCTGAGCCTCTACAACTCCGTGGCGGGCGTCGTCCTCGTCCATGTCATTTTCGGCCTGCCCTTGGTCACGCTGCTGTTCCGCAACTATTTCATGGCGATCCCCGAAGAGCTCTGCAAAGCCGCTCGCGTCGACGGTGCCGGCTTCTGGCGCATCTTCCTCGAGATCATGCTGCCCATGTCGGTCCCGATGGTCGTCGTCGCCTCCATCTTCCAGTTCACCGGCATCTGGAACGACTTCCTGATCGGACTGGTCTTTGCCGGGCGGGACAATCTGCCGATGACGGTGCAGCTCAACAACATCGTCAACACGACCATGGGCGAGCGCGCCTACAATGTGAACATGGCCGCCACCATCCTGACCGCCGTCGTTCCGCTCGCCATCTATTTCTTCTCCGGCCGCTGGTTCGTGCGCGGCGTCGCCGCCGGCGCAGTCAAGGGATAATGTCATGCAGCCTGCCGTCTCCGTAAAGGACCTCAAGATCGCCTATGGCGATCACACCGTCATCGAAAAACTATCCATCGATATCGCGCCACGCGAATTCCTCGTGCTGCTTGGGCCGTCGGGTTGCGGAAAATCGACGCTACTGAACGCCATCGCGGGGCTACAGGACATTACCGACGGCGAGATGTGGATTTCCGGCAAAAATGTCACCTGGGACGAGCCGAAGGACCGCGGCATCGGCATGGTCTTCCAATCCTATGCACTTTATCCCCGCATGACGGTCCGCAAGAACCTGTCCTTCGGCCTGCGTGTCGCGGGCTTGCCAAAAGCCGAAATCGACGCGCGCATCGCCCGCACGGCTTCGCTTCTGCATCTCGACACGCTGCTCGACCGCCGGCCATCGGAGCTGTCCGGGGGCCAGCGCCAGCGCGTCGCGATCGGTCGCGCCCTGGTGCGGGAGGTGGACGTCTTCCTGTTCGACGAGCCACTCTCCAACCTTGACGCCAAGCTGCGCAACGAATTGCGCGTGGAGATCAAGAAGCTGCATCAGAGCCTCGGCAACACGATGATCTACGTGACGCACGACCAGGTCGAGGCGCTCACGCTTGCCGATCGCATCGCCGTCATGAAGGACGGCGTGATCCAGCAGTTCGCCACTCCGTCCGAAATCTACCATCGCCCGGCCAATCTTTTCGTCGCAGGCTTCATCGGCGCGCCAGCGATGAATTTCATCGAGGGCAGGATCGTCGTCGACACCGGCACGCCCATCTTCGAAAGCAACGGGCTGAAGATCAATCTTTCCGGCTATCCCTTGCTGACCTCGTTCAAGGCAGGCCCCGCCACGCTCGGCATCCGGCCGGAACATCTCGCGCCCGACGGCGCGGAAAGGGGGTGGCCGACCATTCCGGGCACCGTCTCCGTTGTCGAGCCGATGGGCGCGGACACGGTGATCTGGTTCGACTGGGCCGGCGACAGCCTGTCCAGCCGGGTGATGGGCGATGTGACTTTTGTACCGAACACGCGGATCGCGCCTGGTCTCGATATTGCCAAGGCCTCTCTTTTCGACGCCGACGGCGTCCGCCTCTAGCACCGCTTTCAGATCATACGGAAATTGCTCATGTCTCAGACTGTCTACGATGCGTTGGTGATCGGCTCCGGCGCAGCAGGCTCCTTCGCCGCCAAGGAATTGACGGCACAAGGCCTGTCGGTGCTGCTGCTCGAGGCAGGCCGTGCCGTGACGCACGATGACTTCGATCCTGCTCGCAAGAAAGCACCGGCCAGCAGCATCAATATCTGGGAGCGGGCGCGCGCGACGATTAAGGGGCAACCCATCCAGGCACGCGCGGCCTTCTTTACCGAACGCTTCAGCCATTTCTTCGTCAACGACCGGAAGAACCCCTATACGACGCCGAGGGATGCGCCGTTCCTGTGGATTCGGGGCCGTCAGGCTGGCGGGCGCCTGCACAGCTTCGGCCGTGTCTTGCTGCGCTGGACCGATGATGATTTCAAGATCAAGTCGCGAACCGGCAAGGGAGTCGACTGGCCCATTTCCTACGACGAGCTCGAACCCTACTACAGCGAAGTCGAATCCTGCCTTGGGCTCTATGGCAATGAGGACGGCGCGGAGACCTTGCCCGACGGCGTCTATGCGCACCCCGCGGGGCTGACGCCAGCCGAAGAGATCTTCAAGGCCGACGTGGAGGCCCGTTGGCCAGAGCGGCGCGTTGTCTCCTGGCGCTATGTCGCTCCCGACGCCGAGCGCACGCCGAAGCCCTTGCGGGAGGCGCAGGCGACCGGCCGCCTCACCATCCGCCATGACGCCATCGTACGCCGGATCACGACGGATGACGGAGGCGGCCAGGCGGCCGGTGCGGAATTCATCGACGCCGTGACGGGCAAAGTAGAGATTGCCCGCGCGGCACTGGTGGTGCTTTCGGCATCACCCATAGAAAGCGTCCGGCTGCTTCTCAATTCGGTATCCGCCAGACATCCCGAGGGACTGGGCAATCGCTCAGGCACGCTCGGGCGCTATTTTATGGACCAGCTTCCCTGTCTCGCCTTCGGCTCCTTCCAAAAGGCCAAAGGCTGGGCCCATGATGCTTCCGCACCGACCGATCCATTCTATAACCCCTCAGGGGGCATTTTCATTCCGCGTTTCGGCAAGAATGACGCCAGCCGCGGCGATTTCGATTTCCAAGGCAGCGTGGGGCGGGCACCGACACCGGACAATCAGCCGTCCCGGCTCGCTTTCTTCGGTTTCGGCCGCATGCTGCCCTATGCCGACAATCGCATCACGCTCGATATCAGGCGCAAGGACGCCTGGAACATTCCCGTTCCGCACATACGCTGCGCCATGCACGACGAGGAACATGCCCTGCTGGCGCAACAGGAAAAGACCATGATCGACCTGGTACATACCGTCGGGGGTGAACTGGAGTTCATCGGCTCCCCCGCAGGCCTCAGAGAAATGGGCCGCGGCGCCTTTCCCGATGCCGATCCGTTCAGCCGCTTCATGTTCCGCAGATGGTTCGGCAAGACCATGTGCATGGGAGCGGCGATCCACGAAACCGGCGGCGCGCGAATGGGGGACAGCCCAGAGAATTCGGTCCTCAATCCCTACAATCAGCTCTGGGATGCGCCAAATGTCATCGTCGCAGACGCCAGCGCCTTTCCCGGCAGCGGCATCGCCGGGACAACACTCACGGTCATGGCATTGACGATCCGCGCCTGCCGGAATCTCATTGACCAGCACCGAACAGGTCGCGTGTAGAAACTATTCCGCGACCAAAGTGCATCCGCCTTGAAGGATCTGAACCGCTGCCCCACCTTAATCGAACCGGCCGTCGCCCCTCGCGACATGGTGTTCAACGACTCGGTTGTTTTCACATCGACCAGAGAATCGAAAGGGGAGCTGCGTGCAACTTCTCTGCGAACGGGGTCACGCGATCATGATCGTGAAGCACCAGGCCACGGATAAAGCGCTCCCCAACGGCTTCCTGTAGTTGCCTCAATCCTTTGAAATCGTCCGATTTGACCGTGGCTGACGCTTTCACTTCAATTCCGACGATACGCCCGCGACGGTCCTCGATCACCACGTCCACCTCGTCCTGATCCTTGGTGCGGTAGTGCGAGAAGGTTAGTCGTCGCTCCGACCAGGACGCGAGTTTCAGAAGCTCGGAAACCACGAAGCTTTCCAGAAGTGCGCCAAACCTGGTTCTGTCGCGTCGCAGAGTTTCCAGATGGTCTTCCCGTAGGCTTGCGAGAAGGCCGGTATCGACAAAGTGGAGCTTTGGGGTTTTCACGAGCCGGCTGAGGCGGTTGTTCGACCACGGCGCGATAGTCCGCACCAGAAAGAGCCGCTCAAGGATGGCCACATATTTCTGGGCCGTCACGCTCGACAATCCGAGCGCCGATCCGAAGCTGCTGTGGTTCACCAGTTGCCCAGAATGTTCAGCAAGAACGTCAAGCAATCGCGGTAGCCTCTCAAGCTGGTCGATGTTGGCGATATCCCGGACGTCACGATCGAGAATGAGAGACACGTAGTCCTCAAGCCATGCCGTCCGGCGCGCCGGTGTCGATCGGCGTAGAACTTCCGGATAGCCGCCCTTGAGGACGACATTCGTCAAATCATCCCCAAACACGGCCCCTTCACTGATCGTTGGCTCATCGCCAGCAAACAAGCGATCAAGCAACCGCCCAGGCGTCGAGAGGATTTCGGATTGTGCAAATGGAAGCAGCGAAACGACTGCCATTCGTCCCGCCAGGGAATCGGCAATAGCTGGCACCGTTGCAAGGTTGGCAGATCCAGTCAGCAAGAACCGGCCGGGCTTTTCGTCACGATCCACACTCTCCTTGATGGCAAGCATCAGATCAGGAGCACGTTGGACTTCGTCTATGACAGCGCGGTCGATACCGCGAATGAAGCCGGTTGGATCGGACTTCGCGGCGTTCAGCGTACCAGCGTCGTCCAGCGTGATGTAAGGCCGATTGCCATCGGCAAACTGACGTGCGAGCGTCGTCTTCCCCGCTTGACGCGGGCCTGATATGAGAACGACGCGTGTATCGGCCAGCGCGGTTTCCACAATGGGCCGGGCTTTTCTTTCGATGTAAGGTTTTGCCGCTGGATTGGTCTTCATCCGACCATTTTTAATTCATATTCCGTCTATTTTAAAGTAGAAAAGCGACCAGTTTGAATTTACCGGCGCTCAGCCCGATGCACAACACCACGACATCGACGGCAATCCGGTTGGCCCCGTTAGTGATGACGACAGGTTGGCAGCACAAACGACGGTTCTCAGCTTGAGGGCCAATTCGAACCCGGCGCCGACCCCAGCCGCGGCCGACCATCGATACGCCAAAGTCGAGCCTCATCCGAGCCGGCATCTTCGGCCGGAACCGTGTTATGTCGCGCCAATCAGGCGGGCTTGAAGAAGATCGAGCTTTACGCGTCCGTAGATCCGGCGCTTTGCCGGCTTGAGCTTGGTAGTCTGCCCCTCGGTTTGTCCATTGGACCATGGTGAGACGATCGCTGCCCAGACTGCCTGTACATCTTTCGCCACGCCATTGCCAAAGGAGGAAACAGACTGTCGCGGGCACGATCGATCCACGACACGAGCTGGCTTTCTGCCTTGCGCCGGATCATCAGATGGAAGTCGGGCGGTCCTTGACGCGACCTGGGATATCCGCAATTTACCTCAGTCATCTCTGGAGCCTGAGGTACATTCGGTCGGGATGGTGAAATGCTTCCCTCGGCGAATATTTTCGAGAAATGCACTGGCTTTGCGGGATTGTAGCCAATTGCAAAAGCCATAGCCTTTGGCATACGCAGGATTTTCGACAGCTCGCCAATTCCGTGCATATTGAACTGCAAAACCATGTACCCCCCAGTCTCGGAACTGGTCGACATGTGTGAGTTCATGCGCCCAAGCGGAGACGTTAGCGGCCGCCTTAGCTTCGCGAAACACAACTACGTCGATCAGCGTGACCGCGTCTGCAAAGCCTCCCTCTAGCAGGAGAGCAAGGTTTAGAGAGCCGCCGTTGCCGATCTTGTACCGGACACGGTTCATCGAGTCTTCGGTCGCGTAGCCGGTCAGTTGCTGCCGAATATAGGGAGGGATCGGCATTGATCCGCTGATCGCGTTGTTGCGACTCCTCACAATAGCTTTTTCCAGCATTGGCCCAGTCAGAACATCGGCTTGCAGCTCATTGAGAGCGGCGGCGATGCTATTAATGGTGTTCGTGACAGCATTCGATGAGTCTGGAATGCCTAAATCCATCAGCACAGGACCACCGCTGTCCACATGGTTATGCTTTGAGGTGAAACTTGGGCTAGCAGTCCCCTCGCGGGCAAACGTGTTCGACGACGGCACGAGCGTCCAGAACAAGATCGCGATAGAGAAGATGATGGAAAGGCCGAGTTGGGAAATTGTCGCGGTTGTGAATCGGTCAAATGGCATAACCAGGTCCCTCGGCCGATATCCTATCATACCGACTGAATAGCTAAAATAAGCAAGATCGACGCCAAAGCGCTCGAGGAGGCGCAGTTGAAGCCGCATTAGGACTTCGCGACGCACAATCCTTCGTCCAACTGATTACCGCGCAATTGCTTGGCATATCGCGTGCGATATCCAACATTCTCGGCAGCGACGCGGCGCGGGATTTGCGGCGGCTGCTCATCATTGGAGCCACGACCGTCGTCCGCTGGGCGAGGCGACGCGGCGCGCCGGCGGTACCTGGCTGGCAAGAATGCTTCTGACGAAACCGCCAAAGCTGATTGCTGTCGCTCTGACCAGCAAATTGGCGCGTATCGCCTGGGCTCTCATGGCCCGCGGGGGCGTCTACGAAGCTCCGGCCCCTGGCCCTGCCTGACGCAGCAGCCAGAAGTCGCGAGACGTCGGGAATGTGGTGAGGTCTAACGGAGGATTATGGGCAATCGGTCAGAGAACGGGATCGGATAAACCAGCAGTGGGATGAATGCTCAGAAGCACGCATAGCCGATTGGGATCCGACCCACGAACTCCATAAAGGCCCGCGGCGTCGCGATCGAGGCTGATTGAGCGCAAGGCGCGGCTCGATACGTGCTGGCATCGGGTCGAGCGGAAGTTTCGGTTGCGCTGGATCACAACGTCTACGCGGGCGCGAACGAATGGGCGCATCTGCGCGCGGCAATGGGTTGGAGCGCGGAGGTGTGGCGATGTATTATCGTCACGAAATGTAAACGAGAGTTGTTTTGCTTGAGAGCCTCGATGGTGAGGCGTATTGTCCGCGCGTTGCCCGCTCTAGGGCACTGCTCATCAATCTGGGCCCCGCCCTTGTGGGGCTCTTTTTTTTCAGCTCGCTCCTCGCGACTCGGCAATATCATCCGGCAAGATGCGAAGCCGAAGCTCAGGCGCAGCTATGACAAGGGCTGCCCGGGCGTCGGCTGCCTCCACGTGAAATTCAAGAGATTCCATCGAGGTCATAAGTGCACGATGGAACGACGGCGCATTCGACCAACTCCATTGGTGGCTCAGGAGCATGGCGGCGAGATCTCCGACTGTATCAGCGTGTCGATAGCGGCCGGTGTTGCCTTCAAATTCGACATCTATCGGGCTGATATAAACGGGGACCTCGCCAGCCACGCCCCTAATCTCCCTTGGCAATCTTATAAATTAGTAAATTGCCGAGCGATCCGTTTTGTCCAGTGCAATTAGCTGACTGAGCGCTTGACTGCCCCACAGAAAAGAACAAAATAGGAACATTCTGATTGATGGCTCGCGGACTGGTGTCCGATGGAGGCCGTCGTCACGCAAGAATGGAGGTCCTTACTTATGCTGATGCGTCTTCCAAAGCGGACCACGGATGCAGAAACAGCTTTTAACGATTGGTGGACTGCGCAGTCCAAGGAATTCAAGGGAAGCCATGACAAGGGCGATCTGCAGCGAGGCTTCAAGGCGGGGTTTGCGGCCGGTCGTAGGAAGAAGGTTCGCCGCTTTACCTTCACGGCGGGGAAAATGAGGGTTACGGTGTGGGCCGCGAACCAAGGAACGGCAAAGGCGCTGGCATCTCAGGAAGCAGACAGGAGAGCAGCCGCGGTTGGGATTTCCCCACCACGAGCCGGTTGGACACTGCGTTTGGTCGCGAGCGCCGGACCATGAGCAGCGGCAGGCAGGAAGCAGCGGATATCGCTGAAGCGCTTGGGAACCATTTCAAGGAGCAGGTCGCCGACACTGAACGAGCAGCAGCCTAAAGCGAAGATTGTCTGTTGGTAGCTTGCGCTCCTCTGTCCTCGGCGGGGCTGTGCGTCGTGGTCAGTAGCGTCGTTTTGCCGATGCTCAAGAAACCCACCCGATCTCTTGATCGGACAATCAATCGACAGAGGATGGGTCGTGCAAAGTTTGAGTTGACCGTTTTCGATGGCAAGGCGACACTTGCAACCTCCAGCAAGGCAGGAGGACAAAATGATGGACGAGCCAGACCGCTGGCGCCACATGGCAAGCGCGCCGAAAGACGGAAGTCGGATCCTCGTCACGATCTACCCGTCCGAACAGGGGCCGGCAGCCGTTGACCTCGCGTATTGGTCGAATGGCGATCAGTTCGGTGCAGAAGGCTGGCGCGCCTCTGATTCCTCACCGGGCCGCATCATTGGATACGCCGAGCCGGAATTGAAGTGCTGGATGCCGATGCCCTCGGCCAATCTCAATCGCACTTCGATGCCCTCACCCTGGGAAGGCGACGACGCCCTGCAGCTCGACGGGTCAGGAATTTAAGAACTCGCGCCGCTTGCTTGCCTCTCTGTTCCCGAGGCACTGACGCCAAGCGCGATCAAGGCGCTGCGCGAGAAAAATCATATGAGTCAGCCAGTTTTGCGGCATTAGGTAGCAAAGACCACCAAAATCGGCTTATTCAATTGAATCAAAGGAGTATTCCGGCAGTATTTTCGAAACATGCCACAGCCGTTGCCGCCCGGCGGAAACAAAGCCCTATTTCGCAAACAGGAAGGTTAGGACAACACGGAAGCCCAGCCATCCGGGCCGCCTTCAGGAGCTCGACCCAGTAGCGTGCAGCCGCGGCAAGACTGACTGGTTGTTCGCCGAACTTCAGGACTTCGAAACTTGGAAGTTTACTGGGACGGACCATTCGTTGTGCTCCCAGTCGTACGTACTCTCGGTGTTCAGCGTGAAGGTCCAGGCTTCCGGAGTCGTGTAGGCGACGAAGGGTTGCAGGAATGTGGAACGGATGTCGTCCCTGTTGTTCTGGCCCGCAAACGACCAGATATGGTTTGCCAGCATTCCGTAGGTCCAGGGGCCCTCCTGCTTGAGGGCAACGGCCGTCGGACCGGCACCCCACTTGCCGCTGCCCAAAAACTCATCGGTGGCCGTTGGCAGCAGGAAGACCGGGCCCTGACCTCAGATCAGACCGTCGGGACCGGGTTGCTTGGGCGAGAAGAACAGGCTCTGCGTAATGTCGCCAAGCCCGAACTGATGCCCTGAATCGCCCGCAACATCGTTTTGCCAGATGACCGGCGCGATCGTGCGGGACATCAGGTTCCAATCCTACTGGCCCCTTGCCTGCGGTACGCTAATAGCATACCGTGGATGTGACGAGAAGGAGGCTTCTGCGATGGCGACGGTCGAGAAGATTACCATTGCACTGACATCTGAGATGGCGGGATTTGTGCGAAGCGCGGTCGATGCTGGCGAATATGCATCGACTAGCGAAGCCATCCGCGACGCCGTGCGTGAGTGGAAGGAACGACGGGATTTGCTTGGTTATACAGTCGAGGATCTGCGAGCGCTTGTTCAGGAGGGCATCGACAGCGGTCCAAGTTCGCGCTCGACGATGGCAGAGGTGAAAGCTGCCGCGCGCCATCGCTTTGAATCTCCACGACACGAACGCTAACTGTGCTTTCGATTGTCCGCACGGATCGTGCCGATGAAGACCTAATCGAAATCTGGTCCTACATTGCTGTTGAAAACATAGTCGCAGCTGATCGAGTTCTCGATGCGATTGAGGCTCGCTGGCAGCATCTTGCACGACACCCTTACTCGGGAGTGGCGCGCGACGATATCGCACCGGGTATTCGGTATCTGGTCTCAGGCGAGTATCTAACTCTTTATCGGCTCACCGGCGGCGCGGTCGAAATCATCCGAGTGCTGCACGGGCGCCGAAAGATCTCCCCCCAAGTCGTTGTTTAAGGGCTGGCCTCGTAGCGGCAAGCTTACCGGGGCACTTCAGCTCAAACACTGAGCCGCGCGGATCAACTCGCATCTCCGTCCTGAATGACGTCGCCTGGAGTGGCAAGTCGATATCGTGGCCGACGAGCACGATTGGCCGTTAAACACCGCGATGTCCGAGAAGGAGGAGCTTGATGTCGCAGGCCATGCTCCATTGTCGTAAGCTCCAGCCGGTTTCGATCAGCAACCTGCATCCCGATAATCCGGGGCGATCACGCCGAAGCCTCTCTTTACCAGAAGCGGCGTGACCTTGCGCCACAAATGGCTTGTCTGCGGGAAACCATGAACCATGGAAGGCCGCTTTTGGGCCGCCTCCTCCGTCCGGAGACGCAACGTCACGTCATCTTTGATGGTTGCGATGGCAGGCAAGAGATCATGCGAGAGTTACCCCTTGCCTCTCGCCTATCAAGAGCACCTGCAGCTTCAGCTGGCTACCCGCCTCCGATCTCTATCGGACCGAAAACCGAACCCGCCTGGCGATGCGTTCTTGCGACATGAGTTGCACGACAGGCTCCACCACGGGAAAGGACTGTCAATTCGGCAAACCGATCATCGGTCTATCGAACGCGTTGTCATCCAATCATTCCTGAGCGAAGGGAATGATTGACCACTGCCACTTCCCCCAGCCGCAGAAATGGACGCCGCTGCAAGTTTTGGGATCGGAAGCTAACGACACGCAGCGCGTAAGGCATTAGAAAAGAAGCATAATAGCGCATGGCAAGAGGCTGAGTGCATGGCGAATGCACTTGTGGTGCAACAAGGCAAACCGTGAGGGGCGCATCAATGAAAGCTATCCGTCTGATAATGCAAGCCGCGAATGATCCCTGCCGAGCTCTTGATCGCGAGGAGGTACTCGCGGCGGCGTTTCGCGATTTCGTGCAAAGGACCCTCGCGGCGGGGTGGAATGAACCGGAGGTCGCCCTGACTTTGGCTGATATCGCCGATGACTACGTCATGGCACTCGCTCGGCGGGTTGCGGTAAATTAGTATCAAGTACCGACGCGCGTCGCGGGAAGCAAGCGCGAAGACTGCCGCAGCCCTTCGGCTCTCCCGATTGCCGCTTAGCAGATCTGCAGAGCGGCAGTCGGATCTGCCAGCGTATGAAAAGGTTCACGCACTGGTCAGTACCATTTTACTTGCATGTGAGAGCCGCCTACCTCCCAGGCGACGGCTGCCGGGCCTGATCCATGAGCAGTCATTCTATGCAACGGAGGCCACGACCCGAAGCTGCGCGTGAAAGCAGCTCTGGAGACTACTTTCCGTCAAGCCACTCCTGCAGCTCTGCCTCAGCCCGCTCCAGAGCGCTGTAGTTCAGGAGTTTGCGCAGGAAAGCGACGGTGACGGCGCGGGCGCGAAGATTGAAGCGGCCGTCCTCATGGTCGTCGCCGGCGCTCTGGTAGACGTCGAGCTTGTCGTAGAGTTGCTGCAAGCGGTTCTGCACGCTGCGCAGCGAGAGGCCCCGACGTTTGGCGATGGCCCGGTCCGTGAGACCCAGCGCGATATCGACGAGGATCTCGTATTCGGAATCGGTGAAGCCGTTCGTCTGGCCGAGGCTCTTTTGCTGCAGGCCCCGCACCTCGCGATCGATGACGCACTGGCTCTCGATGAAGATCGAGCGTAGCGCAAGCTTCAGCCGCTCGTCGGAGGCGGATTTGAGCACATAGCCATAGGCGGCGCCGTCCGGCACGATGCGGGAGACGCCGCGCACATAGGCCTCGTCCGAGTAATTCGACCAGAACAGGATACGGGTCTCCGGCCGCTCCTTCCAGATCGTGCGCGCCGCCTCGATGCCGTTGCGGCTGGCCATCTGCAGGTCCATGACGATATGCGCCGACTTGTGGTCGCGGGCAAGCTTCTCGCCGACGGTTCCGTTCTCCGCCTCGATCACCGTGTCGCATTCTGGCAGGGCAGCGTTGACCGCCTCGTGCAGATAGGACCGGTGCAGCGGGTCGTCCTCGACGATCAGAACCTTCATCATGCCCTTCTCCTCAGGTTGGCCCGCTCGCCGGGTCGTGCGGCACGAGCGGCAGCACGACCCGCACAACAGTCCCGCGATTGTTGTGACCTGGCCCGGTCGTGAAGCGCGCCGAGATCAGCCGCGCACGGGTCTTCATGTTGTCGATGCCTCCGCCAATCCGTCCCCGCGCCTTGGCGAGCCCGGTCCCGTCATCGGAGACTTCGATCGACAGCCGTTCGTCGTCGGCCCCGAGCCGCACCATGATCGCCAGCGGGGCGGCATGACGCACCGCATTGTTGATCGCCTCCTGCGCGATCCGGAATAAGGCAATGCTGACGGTCGGCTCCAGTCGCTCCAGCGCGCCATTCGTCTCGTCGACGAGGCCCCATTCGATGCCCGATCCCGTGTCGCGGGTCGATCGGTCCAGATGATGCTCGATCGCTTGGGAAAGGCCGAAGAGCTGCAGCACGGAGGGTTTTGCCTGCTCGATGATCTGCCGCAGATCCTGCATGCAATGCTGGAGAGAACGGGACACGGGCTCCAGCGCCTCGGGCGCCACCTCGCCGTTGCGCGACAGCCGATCGATCCGGCGGGCGAGCCGTGTCAGGTCGGCGAGCGTCTGGTCGTGCAGGTCCATGCCGATCCGCTGGCGCTCCTGCTCCAGTGCTTCGGTAAGCTTCAGCGCGCCTTGCCGCAACCCCTCCTCGCGGGCGCGCGCCTCCGCCTCCACGATGGCTGAGCGTTGGGCCTGCTCAGCCGCCTGCAGCGCGAAGAAATAGGGCGTCAGCAGGTCGGCGATGATGCGGGCGCGTTCGATATCCTCCATTGTATAGACGCTCGCCCTTTGCGATGAACAGGAGAGCGCCGCGATGATCGTGCCCTGCACCTTCATCGGTACATGCAAGCGGCTCCTCAGCGACTGTTCGACGATCGGCCGCTTGAATGCGCCCTCGAAGTGGAAACGCGGGTCCGTCATGGCGTCTTCCGCCAGGAGAAAGTCCACCTCGCCCCAGAGCAGCGAGCGGATGGGGCTGTTGACCACAGGCGCACCAGCAAGGTCGCCCCAGGCGGTCTCGATGCCCGTCTCGTAGGCCGTGTGGTAGTTACCGTCCTCAAGCAGCACACAGACATCGAGATGGTCGTGCGGGATGATATGGGCGACCTCGGCCGCGACGGAACGGATGGCCGAGCGGAAGTCTAGCTGGCCCGCGAGCAGCCGGGAAATGCCTAGATAGTGGTCGAACATGGCTGCGGGTGCGAGATGCAGCATCGTCAGTTCCTCCCCGAGATGGCAGGCTCCTCAACCCGCCGCGATCGCTTCGCAGTAAGCGCCAGCGGAAGCGCCGCCGTCTTGCGTAAACCCGCAGCTTGTTAGGCAAAACCCGCAAACGACTTGCCGCCTTGCCCCTGTACAGGCCGGTCGATCTCCCGCATCCTGCCCTTACTGAGAAGAGGATGCTCAGTGCAAGAACAATTTTCACTCGAACCCGATTGGGCGGGACAGGAGTGAAGCGATCCGCCGACCAGCGCGATCATGAGGGAGGAAGACATGACAATCCGTAAGATGCTTCTGGCATCGGCCGCTATCGCTTGCGCCGCGATGCCCGTTTCCGCCTTTGCCGACACATCGGCCAAGAAGATCGCCCTTTCCAACAACTATGCCGGCAACTCCTGGCGCCAGGCCATGCTGACGAGTTGGGGCAAGGTGACGGGTGAAGCCGTCAAGACCGGCGTCGTTGCCAGCGCCGATCCTTTCACCACCGCCGAGAACCAGGCGACGGAACAGGCCGCGCAGATCCAGAACATGATCCTGCAGGGCTATGACGCGATCGTGCTGAACGCCGCCTCGCCGACGGCGCTAAACGGCGCGGTCAAGGAAGCCTGCGACGCCGGCATCATCGTCGTTTCCTTCGACGGCATCGTGACGGAACCATGCGCCTGGCGCATCGCCGTCGACTTCAAGGAAATGGGCCGCAGCCAGGTGGAATACTTATCGAAAAAACTCCCCGACGGCGGCAACCTGCTCGAGATCCGCGGCCTTGCTGGTGTCTTCGTCGACGACGAGATCTCGGCGGGCATCCATGAGGGCGCCAAGCAGTTCCCGCAGTTCAAGGTTGTCGGTTCCGTTCACGGAGACTGGGCGCAGGACGTGGCGCAGAAGGCGGTTGCCGGCATCCTACCGAGCCTGCCCGATATCGTCGGCGTGGTGACGCAGGGCGGCGACGGTTATGGTGCCGCACAGGCGATTGCCGCGACCGACCGGAAGATGCCGATCATTGTCATGGGCAACCGCGAAGATGAACTGAAGTGGTGGAAGGAGCAGAAGGACGCGAAGGGCTATGAGACCATGTCCGTGTCCATTGCACCCGGTGTCTCCACGCTCGCCTTCTGGGTCGCCCAGCAGATCCTTGACGGCAAGCAGGTCAAGAAGGACCTCGTCGTGCCCTTCCTGCGCATCGACCAGGACAATCTCGAAACGAACCTCGCCAATACCCAGGCCGGCGGCGTCGCCAACGTGGAATACACGCAGGCGGACGCAATCAAGGTCATCGAATCGGCAAAGTAAATCTCCCGGCGACTGCCGCGTGGCCGCAAATGGCTGCGCGGCATTTTTGCAAGCAGATGTGGCGGGCAGCATGAATGACGTTTTGAAGGCGGTGATCGCGGTCGATGGCGCCAAGGTGAGCTTCGGCGCGGTCAGGGCACTCGACGGCGTTACGCTTCGCGTCATGCCGGGCGAATGCGTCGGGCTCGTCGGACACAATGGAGCTGGCAAGTCCACGATCGTCAGCGTGATCAACGGCGGCCTCACACCGCACGAAGGAAGCATCGCGAGCGACGGTGAGCAGTTGGAGCGCTACGGCATCAACGCGGCGCGAGCCCGCGGCGTGCGCTGCGTCTTCCAGGAACTTTCGCTCTGCGCCAACCTCTCCATCGTCGAGAACACGCGCATCATGCATCGCCATCTCGGTGGCTTTGGCTGGCGGAGGCGCGCGGCAAAAATCATCGAGAAGAGCCTCGATACCGTGTTTCCCAACCACGGCATCGACAGCAGTCGGGCCGTGGGAGATCTCTCGATCGCCGAGCGGCAGATGGTCGAGATCGCCATGGCCTTTTCCGATGCCGGCATTGCGCCGCGGCTGGTGATCCTCGACGAACCGACCTCGTCGCTCGACGCAAGCCTTGCTCGCCAGATGCTCGACCATGTCCGCCGCTTCATCGCCGCGGGCGGGTCCGTCATCTTCATATCGCATATCCTGCACGAGATCCTCGAAACCTCCGACCGCATCGTCGTCATGAAGGATGGCCGCGTCGCAGCCGAACGTCCGGCGCACGGCTTCGACCATCACGGCCTCGTGGAAGCCATGGGCACCGTTGCGAAAGAGGAGACCGGGCAGGCTTCGGCGCGCGAACAGTCCACCGCTCCGCTTATCCTGTCCCATCAGGCTGCAGGCCTTTCGTTCACGGCGCGCAAGGGTGAGATCATCGGACTGACGGGTCTTGCGGGCCACGGGCAGACCGAGCTCCTGCTCGCCCTGCATGCCGCCCAGTCCGGCAACTGGCTGCCTGAGCGCGATCCGCAGGTCACCTTCGTCGCCGGCGATCGCCGCCTCAACGGCGTCTTCGAACTGTGGAGCATCCTGCGCAACTTCTCCATCGCCTCGCTCAGCGACCTGTCCCGGCGCGGCGTCATTCTCGTGAGCGAAGAGGAGACAAAAGCCGCCGACTGGAAGCGGCGGATCGAGATCCGCACGCCCGATATGGACAACCGCATCCTGTCACTTTCCGGCGGTAACCAGCAGAAGGTGCTCTTCGCACGCGCTCTTTCGACGCGCGCACCGATCGTCCTGATGGACGATCCGATGCGCGGCGTCGACGTCGGGACTAAGCAGGAGGTCTACGCGATCATCCGCCAGGAAGCGGCGCGCGGCCGCACCTTCATCTGGTACTCGACGGAAATGGACGAGGTCCGCCTCTGCGACCGCGTCTACGTGTTCCGAGAAGGCAGGATCACGGCCGAACTCGTCGGCGACGCCGTCAATGAGAAGAACATCATCGCCGCCTCCTTCGAGGGGGTTGCCGCATGACGTTCCGGCTCTCGTCCGACGCCATGCGTCTTGCCATTCCCGCCCTGTCGCTGACGCTGCTGCTCGCCGCCGTCTTCTGGTTGCAGCCGCGCGCCATGAGCTATGTCGGGCTTAACCTGCTGTTTAACCTGGCTGTGCCCATCGCGCTTGCGACGATCGCCCAGATGCTCGTGATGGCGGTGAACGATCTCGATCTTTCGATGGGAACCTTCGTCAGCTTCGTCGCCTGCGTAACCGCGACCTTTCTGCGGGATGCCCCCGTGACCGGCATCGTGATCCTTGCCGGCGCGATCGCGACCTATGCGGCGCTCGGCGTTGTCATCCATCTGCGCAACCTGCCGTCCATTGTCGTGACCCTCGGCATGAGTTTCGTATGGGGCGGCCTTGCCGTACTGCTGCTGCCGGCACCCGGCGGGCAGGCGCCGGACTGGGTGCGCTGGCTGATGACCGTCAAGCCGCCGCTAGCGCCGATGGCGATCGTCGCCAGCATCGTCATCGCCGCCGTCGCCCACCTCGTTGTCATGCGGTCCTCGCTCGGCGTGCTGATCCGGGGCATCGGCGGCAACCAGCGCTCGGTCGAGCGCGCCGGCTGGTCGATTGTCGGGGCGCGCGCCGCCGCCTATAGCCTTGCCGGCTTCTTCGCGGTGCTGGCTGGCATCGCCCTCGTCGGCCTGACCACCTCAGCCGACGCCAATATCGCGCTGCGCTACACGCTGCTGTCGATTGCCGGCGTGATCCTCGGCGGCGGCGAGTTCATCGGCGGCCGCGTCTCACCCATCGGTGCCGTCATCGGCGCGCTGACGCTGACGCTCGCCGGCTCTTTCCTGTCCTTCCTACGCATCTCGCCGGACTGGCAGATCGGGGCTCAGGGCGCGATCTTAATCATCGTGCTCGCGCTCCGCCTGATCCTGAACCGTCTCGAGAAGCGGGAGAAACGCCGATGACCCCCATGCTGCGCCTTTTCGGCAAACCCTGGATCTGGTCATGGCTTGCCGCCTTTGTCGTCTGGTTCCTGACGATCATCGTGACGCTCGGCGCCAGCACGCTCGGCCTGTCGCAGGCCGCTCTCACCTTCGCGGCCTTCTCGGTCGTCGTCGGCATCGGCCAGATGTTCGTCATCACGCTCGGTCCCGGCAACATCGATCTCTCGGTTCCCGCCACCATGACGCTTGCCGGCACGGTGGCGCTGAAGCTGATGAATGTCGAAAACGGCATGATCCTGCCCGGGCTTCTTGTCGTCATCGTCATCGGCCTCGTCGTCGGCCTCTGCAACTATGCGCTCATCAAGGCGCTACGCATTCCGCCGATCATCGCGACGCTTTCGATGAGCTTCATCGTACAGTCCGCCGCGATCTGGACGAACCGGGGATTGCGCATCAAGCCTCCGAGCATGCTTGCGGAGTTCACGACGTCGAACACGCTTGGCGTGCCGAACGTGGCGATCGTCGCGCTCCTCATCTCGATCCTTGCCTGGTTCCTGCTCGAAAAGACGATCTACGGGCGCTGGATCTCGGCGATCGGCCAGAGCATGCCGGCCGCGCGTATGGCGGGCATACCGGTCGACGGCACGCGCTTCGTCACCTACCTCTTCTGCGCCGTGCTCGCGTCGGTCGCAGGCTATCTGCTTGCCTGCTTTTCCGGCGGTGCGGCGCTCAACATGGGCTCGGAATATCTCCTGATGTCGATCGCCGTCGTCGTGATCGGCGGCACGGCGGTCGCCGGCGGCGATTCCAACGTGCCGGGCATTTGGGGCGCATCGCTCTTCATGTTCCTGGTCGTCTCCATGCTCAACACCTACGGGCTCGGCGCGGGCATCCGCCTCATCATGACCGGCCTCATCATCATCAGCGTCATCATGCTCGCCGGCGGTCGCCGAGCCGGCATGCGATAAACGGAAAGACCGCCATGGCCGAGGCCAGCATCTACGAAATTCACGACCCACGTTTCCGGCAGATGATCGTGACGAGCGCCGGTCTCGACGAACTCTATTCCGGCTGCCGCTGGGCGGAGGGTCCCGTCTGGTTCAACGACGCGAACCAACTTCTGTGGAGCGACATTCCCAACCAGCGGATGCTGCGATGGACGCCCGAGAGCGGCGTCTCAGTCTATCGGCAACCGTCCAACTTCACCAACGGCCATACGCGCGACAGGCAGGGACGGCTCATCTCCTGTGAGCATGGTACGCGCCGCCTCACGCGCACCGAAGTCGACGGCTCGATCACCGTGCTCGCCGACCGTTTCGAGGACGCGCGGCTCAATTCGCCGAACGACGTGGTGGTGAAGTCCGATGGCACGATCTGGTTTACCGATCCCACCTACGGCATCATGTCGGACTACGAAGGCTATCGCGCGGAGCCGGAGCAACCGACCCGCAACGTCTACCGGCTCGATCCGACGACCGACGAGCTTACGGCGGTCGCCACGGATTTCATCCAGCCGAACGGCCTCGCCTTCTCGCCCGACGAGACCATTCTCTACGTGGCGGATTCGGCAGCAAGCCACGACGAAAGCCTGCCACGCCACATCCGCGCTTTCGACGTGGTCGACGGTCGCAGGCTCACGAACGGCCGCGTCTTCTGCCTGATCGACAATGGCATTCCAGACGGCATCCGCACAGACGTGAACGGCAACCTCTGGTCGAGCGCCGGCGATGGCGTGCATTGCTTCGACCCGACGGGTAAACTGATCGGCAAGATCCGCGTACCGCAAACGGTCGCAAACCTCACCTTCGGCGGCCCCAAACGCAACCGGCTGTTTATTGCAGCAACCCGCTCGCTCTATTCACTTTACGTCGCCGTGACCGGCTCTCAGATGCCGTAAGGTGCCCACCTTAATGGGACAGGAACCCAAGACCTGTGCGTTGAATTGAAGAACGTGCCACGCCTCACGAATTTGTATTTTACGCGCCATAGTGTCTCGATCGAGATCAAGATTTGCCACTGCGGGTCTTGGAGACAAACAAGCCAACAATTTTCATCCCCTGATCCTACCTGCCTCTCCGGGGGACGTTCGGCAGCGCGCTGAACTGACCTGAGCGCCTACCTGGCCGAGCTTGCGGTTCCACCGAACTTCAAAAGCCCACAACCTATTGAAGCTAGTAGACTGAACAGGGTTCTAGGGCGACTTCGCAAGTCGTTGGTGCAGTGGATACTTTGATCCGGAATGGTTCGACCTTTCGATGGTGGACAAAGATCTCCGCAATGCTCTAAGCGCGAACGTCAAACGGCGTCTGTATCAACCGAAACCGAAAGCCATCCCGAAGAAATGATTTGGGCGAGGATTCCAGGTGGAACGCCCTCGAAGGGAATCGAACCGCTGAATCGCTGCGACAGACTGATACTTATGCGTTCGAACGCCCCGTGCAGTTGCCCCCATCAATCTTCTTGGGAGACCAGTACCGCAACTGAAGCCAAACCTGAGGAACGTTTGGCGAATTCGCCAACACCGGAACTTCCTAATTTCCGGCCTCTCTGCTTCTAAGCGGCCCGCGATAACACATCGCATCGACGAACGCGGCAAAAGCCGGGGAGTGCTGTTTGCGGCTGGGATAATAGAGATGATAGCCCTCATAGGAGGGGCACCAGTCACTGAGAACCTCGATGAGGCGGCCGTCCGCAAGATATGGGGCGGCAAATTCCTGCGGGATCCAGCCGAGGCCGAGCCCGTCGACCGCGCCGATGAGCGCGCCGCCGGACGTGTTGAACGTCGCCTGCCCCTCCACGCGTAGGCTGATGTCGCGCCCTTCGGGCGAGCGGAACTCCCATTTCAGCGTGCCGCCAGAGGCCGACAACCGGATATTGATGCAATTGTGCTCGCGCAGATCCTGTGGCGTGACCGGCGGCGCATGACGCGCGAAATAACCAGGCGAGCCGACGACGCTGAAGCGCCAGTCCGGCCCGATCCGTGTCGCCACCATGTCCTTCTCCAGCGCTTCGCCGATCCGCACGCCGGCATCGAAACGCTCCGCGACGATATCGACCAGTGCGTAGTTCATGTCGAGCTCCACGCGGACGTCGGGATATTTCTGCAGGAAGGCGCCGAGCCTCGGCCGGAAGATCGTCTCGATCATCGCGTCGGTGCAGGTGATCCGGATCGTGCCGGCCGGCCGGTCGCGCAGCGAGCCGATCTCGTCGATCTCGGTGGCGATCTGCTCGAAGAGCGGGCCGACCTGCCGCTGCAGACGCTCCCCGGCCTCGGTCGGCGCCACATTGCGGGTCGTCCGCGACAGGAGCCGCAACCCAAGCCGCTCCTCCAGCCCTTTGATTGTGTGGCTGAGCGCCGAGGGCGTAACGCCGAGTTCGGCCGCCGCCCGGGTAAAGCTGCGCTCCCGGGCAACGGCAAGGAAGGCGGTGAGTTCGTTGATCTGGTCGCGTGGCATTGCTGAGCTTATTTCACAGGTGCATCGAGTTTACGGCTGCTAATCGCGATAGGCAATGCGTGTTAGCTTCAGCTTCACCGGGATTTATAGAGCTTTGAGGAGATGAGCCATGTCACGTATCGTCATTATTGGAGGCAGCGGCCATGTCGGCAGTTATCTGGTGCCGGCGCTGGTCGAGCGCGGGCACCAGGTGGTCAACGTCAGCCGCGGCGTCGCCAAGCCCTATCGCCCGTGTGAGGCCTGGAGCCGCATCGAACATGTCGCGCTCGACCGCGCAGCCGAGGAAAAATTCGGCCAGTTCGGCGCCAAGATCGCAGCCCTTGAGCCTGATATCGTCATCGACATGATCGCCTTCGATCTCGCCAGCACCCAGCAGGTGGTCGAGGCGCTGCGCGGCAGGATCGAGCACTACCTCTTCTGCAGCACGATCTGGGTCTACGGCCGCTTATTCACGATGCCCTCCACCGAGGCCGATCCGACCAATCCGATCGATGCCTATGGCAGGGGCAAGGCGGAGAGCGAAGCTTGGCTGATGCGCCAGGCCCGGGTTGCCGGCTTTCCTGCCACCTGCTTCCGGCCCGGTCATATCGTCGGCGAAGGCTGGAACCCTATCAACCCAATCGGCAATGCCAATCCGGAGATCTTTTCGCAGATCGCTCGTGGCGACGAACTGGTGTTGCCAAACCTCGGACTGGAGACGGTCCATCACGTCCACGCCGACGACGTCGCCCGCTGGATCATCGCGGCGATCGACAATCGCGCAGCCTCCATCGGCGAAGTCTTCAACATCGTCTCCGAACAGGCCGTGACGCTGCGTGGCTATGCCGAAACGGTCTTCAGCTGGTTCGGCAAGGAGCCGCGCCTTGCCTACAAGCCATTCGAAGAATGGATCCTCGGCCTCGGAGATTATGCCGAAAACAGCCGCGGCCACATCATCCGAAGCTCCTGTCACTCGATCGAGAAAAGTCGCCAGCGTCTCGACTATCAACCCCGCTACACGAGCTTCGAGGCCGTCAAAGAATCCCTTAGGGCAATGATAGCGTCCGGAATAGTGATTGCTCCAGACGCTCGGCTATGAGCATCGCTCGACACCCTGCGAGTCATCCCGATCCGGTCAGGCCGCACCTGCCTCTCAACCGCTCGCGACGACCTCGCTTATCGCCAGTGCGATCTCGTCTTCGCTGCGGCCGCCATTGATCGCAACGCGTCCGCCGAAGACGAAGTGGGGAACCGAGCGGATACCGGCAGCAGCGGATTGCGCCGCTGCCTGCTCGACGCGCGCATGCCAGGCGGGATCCACCGCAATCGCGCGGCCCTCCAGATGATCAAAGCCATGGTCCGCCGCGATATCGGCGAGTAGATCGGCATCGGAGATATTCTTAGCGCCGAGGAAATGTGCCGCGCAGATCGCCACCGCCAGCGCGTGTTGTGTGCCGCGATCGCGCGCAGCGAGGATCAGCGCATGGGCCGCGTGTGTCGGATAGGTCCAGAGCTGCCGGCTGAGATTGAGCTCCAGTCCGGAGGCGCGGGCCTCGGCCTCGGGCCGCGCGAACGCGGCCTTCGGATCGGAGACGCCGTAGCGGGCGAGAAGCAGGTCCGGAATGTAAAGCCCGTCCGCCGGTACGTCCGGCATCATCAAAACGGGGTGATGCCTGATATCGGCGGCAAGACCCGTGAAGCGCTCGGATAGCACCTTGTCGAGCCGGTGTAGTCCGATGATGCACCAGGGGCAGGTAATCTCGGTGTAAAGGTCGATCTGCAACATAACCCCCACCCGCTCAGGCCGAAGGCAGCGGCGGGAGGATGACCTCGACTCGGTCGCGCTTGGTGACGAGGTCCCAAATCTCGTCAGCGATACCGTCGGGGTTGATCACCGGATATTCTGGACCGAGGGTCATGCCGTTCGCCGTCGCGGCACGAAGGCCGGTCGAGCGGTCGATGAACGCACCGATATTGACCGTGCCGGCATAGATGCCCCTCTCCGCAACCTCGGCATTCAGCGTGAAGGCATAGTTGCGGGCCGCCGCCATCAGCGGGCCGACACCGCTCATTCCCGGCATCGTCACGACAGCCGTCAGTCCGCCGACGATGACGATCGCGCCGTTACCGCGCGCCAACATGCCTGATAGCACCGCATGCGACACCTCGACCGGCGCGAAGGTGAAGATATTGGCCACTGCCCGCAGCTTTCCCGCGTCGAGCTCTACCGCCGGCACGAAGCCGGCGTCCGACGGCACCGGGGCGTAGATCGCGACGTCGATCGAGCCGAAGCGTTCTTCGATGGAGCCCACGAGCGGCGCGATCCCGTCGAGATTGGTGAGATCGGCCGGGAACGCCGCGGCTTCGATACCGGCCTTGGCGAGTTCGGCCACGCGCTCCTCGAGCGGCCCGGCACGCCGCGCAACGAGCGCGACGCGATAGCCTTCGCGGCCGAACCGCAGGGCCAGCGAGCTGCCGAGCCCGGTACCGGCGCCGAATAGGGCAATGGTTTTTCTGTCAGTCATAACGTACTCCTGAGATGGTATGTTTTACTGACTAGATATGATATGCTGACCACCAACGTCGCAAGAACGCATATTTTCGAGGCCTGGTCACATGCATATGCCTACCCCGCCCAATGAACCGGGCACCGACCCGAGCTGCCGGAAGGTCAACGAGATCCTCGGCCGCATGGGCGACAAGTGGACCGTCATGGCAATCACGATGCTGGCCGAGCGGCCGCGACGCTTCAACGAACTGAAACGGCTGATCGGCGGCATTTCCCAGCAGATGCTTACCCGTACCTTGAAAGCCTTGGAGCGCGACGGGATGGTGAGGCGCAAGGTCTACCCGACCATACCGCCGCAAGTCGAGTACAGCCTGACCGATCTCGGCCGCTCGCTCTCCGACCCTCTGTTACAGCTCTCCATGTGGGTGCTGAACCATCTGCAGGAAATCGAAGCAAATCGTGCCTTGCATGATGGCGAAGCAAGTTAGCGAGAATGGATAACCGGCCCTGCCTGTTGCATTGCCGATCAATGAGTGTTCCGCCTTCCCTTGTTCAGATGCTCAGCCGTGCGACCTACGGTGAGCCAAGCTGAACCTGTCGCCTTGATGGGATACGAACCGCCGTTCGGCGGGCAAGAATCTTCTTAACATCAACGACTTCGGACATCATAGGTAAGGCCTTCAGCCGGCGTTCGCAGTCTGCCGGACGTGACCCAACCACGAATCGCGAAGGCGTCCAGACCCTTGAGGCCCTTCGCACCGGGCAACGATCCCCATGGCAACCATGATTTCGGCGCGCCGTGAGCATCGACGGCCACAAAGTCTTCTGGAAAATCGACTACTACGACCTGTCTGGTTTTTGGAAAGGTCATGTCGCTCACGTCCCACGAGCTGCCCGCCACTGCGGCGTTGCCATGGGTCGCCAGTGCTGAACCAGTCGCCCTTGCAGACGTTCTGCGGGTGGTTCGTTGGCGACGTGCGTGCCTGTCGCTCGGCCCGCAGGGCACGTTCCATCGACCGCTCACCCGTCGTGAATGCGGTGAGCATCTCCGCGATCTGGCCAACGTCCGCGACCATTGCATGGCTCGCCGCAGTCGCGGAAGTCCGACTGCTTATCCCCTGTCATCCATGTGTCATGGGAGCTCGCTAATCACGACCCATAACGTACTTCATAAACGCGCGAGGATCCCATGCGTAAATTTCTGACCGCTCTTGCTGCCGCCACCATGCTGGCTGGTGCTGCCGACGCAGCCACCGTCTACCCGCTTGATCGTGCCACGATCCTCGCCGGCTCGCCTTTCGACTTCAAGGTCGAGTTCGACGGTGTCGTCAAGAAGGAAGATGTGAAGGTCACCATCAATGGACAGGACGCCAAGTCTGTTCTCGGCGCCGATTTCGATTTCGTGGCCGATGAGCAGGATAAGGACGGCAAGAGCCTCGGTTCTGCCGTGATCCTCCGCGCCGCCAAGGTTGCCAAGGCTGGCGCCTACAAGGTGGAAGTCAGCGCCGGCAACCAGACGAAGACCGCGACCTGGGACGTGTTCGATACCTCCGCCACGCCGAAAGCCAAGAACATCATCTTCCTGCTTGGCGACGGCCTGTCCGTCGGCCATCGCACCGCCGCCCGCCTGATGTCCAAGGGCATGGCCGAGGGCAAGGCCAACGGCCGCCTCAACATGGACGATCTCGACCACATGGCCTTCATCGGCACGTCGTCGACCAATGCGATCGCCACAGACAGCGCCAACACGATGTCGGCTTACATGACCGGCCACAAGACCGCGATCAACGCGCTCGGTGTCTACGCCGACCGTACGCCAGCCTCGCTGGATGACCCACGTGTGGAAAATATCGCCGAGGCGGTGCGTCGCCTGACCAAGAAGTCGATCGGCGTCGTTTCTACCGCCGAGATCGAGGACGCCACGCCGGCTGCCGTCGTTTCCCATACGCGCAAGCGCGGCGACAAAGCCGATATCGCTGCTATGTTTCTAGACACCAAGCCGGATGTGATCCTCGGTGGCGGCTCGGCATACTTCCTTTCGAAGGACGTGCCCGGTTCCAAGCGCAAGGACGACAAGGATCTGATCAAGACCTTCAAAGATGATGGCTATGCGCTGGCGACCGACAAGACGGAACTCGCCTCCGCTGCGGGCACGAATACCGGCAAGATCCTTGGCCTGTTCCACACCGGTAACATGGACGTGACACTCGACCGTGAATTCCTCAAGAAAGGCACAGTCGGTAAGTTCCCGAACCAGCCCGGCCTCAAGGACATGGCCAAGGTTGCGCTCGATCAGCTTTCCAAGAATCCGGAAGGCTTCTTTCTGATGATCGAAGGCGCCTCGATCGACAAGCAGGCGCACACGATGGACTGGGAACGCTCGGTCTTCGAAACCATCGAGTTCGACCAGGTTGTCGGTCTGGCCCGCGAGTTCGCCAAGACCCATCCCGACACGCTGATCGTCGTCACCGGCGACCATACGCATGGCGTATCCGTCATCGGCACGATCGACGATGAGAAGCCGGGTACCGACATGCGCGAGAAGGTCGGCGTCTACGCCGATGCTGGCTTCCCGAACTACGAAGACAAGAACGGCGACGGCTTCCCGGACAAGGTCGACGTGAGCCGCCGCCTGGCGATCTTCGCCAACAACTATCCGGACTATTACGAGACTTTCCGCCCGAAGATGGACGGCCCGTTCGAACCGGCAATCGAAAACGAGAAGAAGGAATACATCGCCAATCCTGCCTATAAGGATGCTCCCGGCGCGGTGCTGCGCGAAGGCAATCTGCCGCGCAACGCCGAGACGGCTGTTCACGCTGTCGATGACGTCGTGCTGCAGGCGACCGGCCCGGGTGCTGAGGAGTTCAAGGGCTATATGGAAGAGAGCGATGTCTATCGCGTTCTCGCAGACACCTTTGCGCTCGGCAACGACCAGAATATGTAATCTATTCCAATGATGCAGTTCCGGGCCGCGCACACCGCCCGGAACTGCTATTTCCGAACCATGAGGATATCGGCCATGGGCACTATTTGCTCTCGTTCCGGGATCAGCCGGCGTGATGCTCTGGCAATAGTCGGCCTGTCGCCGTTGGTCACAATTGCCAAGCCCGCAGTCGCCGCGCCTACCCGACTGAGCTTCGATGACCTTTATGGCAAGATCAGCGTGCTCGGGCTCGAATTCTCAGATAAGGCCAAGTCGCTCGACGGCCAGGATGTCGAGATGAGCGGCTTCATGGCACCGCCATTGAAGGCCGAGGCGAAATTTTTCGTGCTGACCGAAATCCCGATGTCGATCTGCCCGTTCTGCTCAACCGACGCGGACTGGCCGGACAATATCGTCGTTATCTACCTCGATGCAGCGCAGACCTTCGTGCAGCCGGGCGTGCGCATCGAAGTATCCGGCAAGCTCGAAGTTGGCTCCTGGACCGATCCGGAAACCGGTTTTCTCAGCCGTCTGAGATTGCGCGGCGCAACCTACTCGATCGCCTGAACGCATGCTGTCACTCACGCTTGCCGACATCTCCGTATCCTATCCTGGGCTCGCTACGCCGGCGCTCGATATCGGCAGGCTGGCTATTCCCGCTGGAACCCACGTGGCGATTACCGGCGCTTCGGGCTCCGGCAAGAGCACTTTCGTCAATATCGTCACCGGGCTCGAACGGGCACGCCAGGGCCGCATCGACTGGAGCGGCATGGACATTGTCAAATTCTCTGAAAGCCGCCGCGACCGCTGGCGGGCAGAGAATGTCGGCCTGGTCATGCAGGACTTCCACCTCTTCCCCGGTCTTTCGGCTCTGGAAAACGCCCTGCTGCCGGCACGGCTGGCCGGCGCGGCCTCGGCCAAGATCATCGGCCGCGCGCATGATCTCTTGAAGCGGACGGGGCTTGACCGACCTGAACAGAGGATCGAGACAATGTCGCGCGGCGAGATGCAGCGCGTGGCCGTGGCGCGTGCGCTGCTGCGCACGCCCGGTGTCATCATCGCGGACGAGCCCACCGCCAGCCTCGATGTCGAGAGCGGTGAGGCCGTGGGGACGCTGCTGCTCGAACTCGCCAACCAGGAAAAAAGCACGCTGATCGTCGTCTCCCACGATGTGCGGCTGACGGACCGGCTTCAGCGCAAGATCACCTTCAATCTCGGGCAAATCATGAGCGATACCGGCGTAGTGGAGCGGGCGGCATGATCCGGTTCGTCCTCGCCGATCTCCGCAAATATTGGCTCGGCTCGGCAGTCATCGTGCTGATCGTGGCGCTTGCGGTGGCGCTCGGGGTTGCCGTTACGCTACAGGAGCGGGCGTTGCGGCTGGGCAGCGCGCGCGCCGCCGACAGGTTCGACCTGGTTATCGGGGCTGCCGGCAGCGAGAACCAGCTGGTGCTCTCCTCCGTCTTCCTCCAGGCTTCGCCGCTGCCCTTGATGGACGGCCAGGTGCTGACCGCTCTCTCTGCCGATCCGCGTGTCGCCTGGGCCGCCCCGATCGGCTTCGGCGATTCCTTCAGGGGCTACCCGATCGTCGGCACGACGACGGCGTTGGTGCACAGTCTCACTGGCGGCCTGAGCGACGGCAAGGTGTTTGCCAGAGAGGGCGAGGCCGTGATCGGCGCAAGCGTCACCCTCAAGCTGGACGACCAGATCAAGCCAATGCACGGCTCGGCGGAGGAAGGGGGACATACCCATACCCAACTTGCCTATCATGTCGTTGGCCGTCTGAAGCCAACGGGCACTGCTTGGGATCGCGCCGTGCTGGTACCGATCCAGGCCGTCTGGCATATCCATGGCATGGGCGGCCACCACGATGAGGTCGATGAGGGCGATCACCACGACGAGCATGACCAGGTGGTCGAGATCCATGCAGAAGACGAGCATAATGCCGTTGATCCGGATGCGCCGGTCGATGAAACCTGGGACGCAGCTGTTCCCGGCCTGCCAGCGATCCTGGTGAAACCTAAGACCATCGCCGACGCCTATAAGCTCAGGCAGCAATACCGCGCCGGCGCGACACTCGCTGTTTTCCCGGCCGAGGTGCTGACCCGGCTCTATGCGACACTTGGTGACGCCAAGCGCGTGCTGTTTGCCGTTGCCGCCGGATCGCAGACACTGGTCGCCGCGTCCCTGCTGCTGGTCACTGTCATGCATGTTGGCCAGCGGCGGCGGCAGATCGGTGCGCTCCGAGCCTTCGGTGCACCGCGACGGGCACTGTTTTCGATCGTCTGGCTGGAGCTGTTCGTGCTGGTGGCCTTGGGCTTGGTTCTCGGCTTTGCACTCGGCTACGCGGCAGCACTAGCGATCTCCGGCATCGTGGCAGGCGGCAGCGGCGTCAGCATGCCCGTGGGCTTCGCGCGCGAAGACGCCGGGTTCGCAGCAGCGCTGTTTGCCTTTGCGGCACTGATTTCATCCGTGCCCGCCATCCTCGCCTACCGCCAGCCGCCAGCATCGGCACTCCGTGGGTGATCGGAGACATTCTGCACTTTGCTTAACTCCCACACGAGCGGTTCCAACCATCGGTTTGGACGATATTGGGAAGTCAATTCTTATGTCTCGCCTTCATATCCACCCGCTCCTGCCCTATCTGCTCCTGCTGTTCGTCGGAACGAACTCTTTTCATTGCGCCCCCATAGGATCGAGCTGTCCCGCTTCATCAGACGGCTTCCTTGTCCGTCGCCGCGTCGATCAATGTGGGATAGTCCGTGAAGCCTTTCTCTGTCCCACCGAAGTACGTCGCGCGGTCAGCCTCATTCATTGGCGCCCCAACCTTCAGACGATCGATGAAGTCCGGGTTAGCCAACGCCATCTGGCCATAAGATTCGAGATCGGCCAGTCCTGTGGCTATGTCTGCGCCGATCTCATCACGAGGACGTCCGGGTCTGTTGATGATCAGGGCTCGATGCCAACGCTTGCGGATGTCCACCAATCGTTCTTCGACGCCGCTGTGCATGATATGAAGGTACGCCAGTCCTAGCTTGTCGAGTTCGCCAACGAGGTGACGGTAAAGGGCGGATCCCTCGGTACCCTCGTCGATACCCCACATCGTGATGCCGGGTGACAAACGGATGGCGGTACGGTCGGCGCCGATCTCTTCCGCAATCGCTCTGGCGACTTCGAGCGCGAAACGGGAACGATTCTCGATCGAGCCACCGTATTCATCGCTCCGGATGTTGGCGCTGGGGGCGAGAAACTGTTGGACCAGATAGCCGTTCGCGCCATGAACTTCGACGCCGTCCGCTCCGGCCTCGACCGCGCGACGTGCAGCGTATCGGAAGTCAGCCACGGTCTGACGAACCTCGTCCGTCGTCATGGCGCGTGGTGTGGGAATGTCCTGCATGCCCGTGGACGTGAACATGGGAACGCCCGGCGCAATGGCCGAAGGCGCTACGCCCTGACGATGATGCGGCGTATTGTCGGGATGCGACATGCGGCCCGCATGCATCAGCTGCACGAAGATGCGGCCGCCGTTGTTGTGGACGGCGTCGGTCACCGTCCTCCATCCTTCGACATGGGCGTCCGTGTAGATGCCCGGAGTTGTGAGGTATCCTTGCCCATCGTCGGAGGGTTGCGTGCCCTCGGTGACGATCAGGCCGACGGCTGCCCGCTGCGCATAGTATTCGGCGGCCAGTTTGCTTGGTGTGCCATCGGCATTCGCACGGGACCGGGTCATGGGCGCCATGACGAGACGGTTCTGAAGTTCAATGCCGCCCAGGGTGACAGGTGTAAAGATATCGCTCATTGCTGTTTTTCCTTCGTTGGTCACCCTCATATGGACTTGCTCATCCAACGGGATAACCCTAGGAAAATGGGAAACATTATCCATCCAGTGGAGCAATGCTTTGGATTACCTGAACGACATGGCACTCTTCGTCGAGGTGGTGAAGACGCGGAACTTCCGCCGTGCTGCCGCCGTTCTTAGAATGCCGAACTCGACCCTTTCGCGTCGGATTGCTCTCCTTGAGGAAGGCATCGGGTTAAGGTTGCTCAACCGGACAACGCGCAAGATTGAACTCACCGAAGCCGGGCAGCTCTACTACGAGCGGTGCAGCCGCATCGTCGACGAAGCTAGAATTGCCTACGAGGAGCTTGGCGACATGGTCGCGCAGCCCACAGGCGTTCTGAAAGTTTCGTTGCCCGTAGATTTCGCGACGACATACGTCGCTCCGTTGCTACCGGAGTTCGCAGCACTCTATCCCGGTATCAGCTTCGATTTCGATCTGACGCCGCGCAACGTGGACCTCGTTGGAGAGCCTTTCGATCTGGCGATCCGAATGAGAGCGCCCGAAAACGCAACGCTCATCAGCCGCGTTATCACCCGGATTTCCGCACAGTTCTACGCTGCACCGGAATATCTTCAGGTCAACGGCGAGCCCTCGAAACCGGCAGATCTCGAGCAGCACCAGTGTCTGACGATGCCCACCATGCCGAGCTGGCCCGTACATTCCGCTGCAGGTACCGCCGATCCCAAGGTCGAAAGCCGCTTTCGTGTGAACAGCGTCTCGATGATCCGCCAGCTAGCAGTGCTGGGGATGGGCATTACATTCCTACCTGAACGGATCGTCGCCGATGACGTCGCGGCTGGGAGGCTACAGCGCATCCTGCCGGATTGGCAGGGCGCGGCGCAGCCGATCTACGCGGTCACGGAGACGCGGCTGCTGCCTGCGAAGACACAACGTTTCATAGACTTCGTGAAGGAGCGGCTTCGGGAGGCCTAACTGATGCGGCGTCGGCCAACACGACGTCGTCGCCGGTCTAAACAACGTCCTTGCTCCTTTCAATCTGCACGAACGTCCGGTCCGTTCGTCCTCGCCGAAGCGGAAACGTGCCAAACGGCATCAAGATTGCGACAGCTACCCGCCCCGGCACCGTCGCCGATCTGTTTGAAGGCTAGTCGCCTCGCGGTACTCGGATAGAGCGGCTCAAAAAAATCCCACCGCGTAGCGCAGTCTTTGGCGGTCTTTCGCAGCTCATCCATTGCCCCATCACCGGCATTGACGAGGCCCTCGCCACGCTTTGCGACCTTCTTGCGGAACCGGCTGAATGTCTCAGCGGCATCCAGTAAGTGCATCATGAGCGGTCGGAGGCGCGAGGCGTCTGACGTCGCTATTCCAACCTATCGCTGACAACGTGACAAACCCGTCACGATCGTGGGAAAATAGGCAGGACGGAAGATTGTCATTCCAAGGAGTTCTGATCAGCATTGACCAATGATAGGTTGGTGGTTGCCTGTTGACGTGAGCACAGAAAATGCGCCTGCTTATTGTGGAAGACAACGCCGACCTTGCTGCCTGGCTCGCAAAGGCCCTCAGACAAACGCAGTACACTGTAGATATCGCCACGGACGGCTCTGACGCTGAGCATATGCTACGTCTTGCGACCTATTCGGCCGTTATCCTCGATCTCTCCCTTCCCAAGTTGGACGGCATGACGGTCTTGAAGCAGTTGCGGCGCGCCGGCAACAAGGTGCCCGTCATCATTCTCACTGCAAACGCCAGTCTCGAGGGTCGTGTTGCGGGTCTTGATAGCGGTGCGGACGACTATCTCGCCAAGCCGTTTGAAATTGCGGAGCTTGAAGCGAGAATCCGCGCGGTCATCAGACGTGGTCATGACGTCGCCGCGCCACAAATTGCGGTTGGAGAGCTAATCCTTGACGGCAAAACACGACAATTTTCGCTGAGTGGCCAACCACTTCAGCTCACGCCCCGCGAACACGCCGTGCTCGAGCACCTGATCATGAAAGCGGGGGCGACCGTGACGAAAACATCTCTTTCCGAAGGTGTCTTTGGCTTCGACGACGTCGCCGATCCGAGTGCAATCGAAATCTACGTCCATCGACTCCGAAAAAAGCTTGAAGGCAGCTCCATCCAGATCGTAACGCTGCGCGGCCTTGGCTATCTGTTGCGCCATGTTTAGCAGCTCAGGATCGCTCGCCCGAAGGTTGAGAGGCGGAATTGCTCGGCTAAGGCGCAGCCTGCGCGTCCAGCTGGTCTCATGGGTCGTCTTGACGCTAGCCGGGGCAATCTGCGTCAACCTTTATTTGAGCTTCCGTTCTGCCACAGCCGCAGCCCAGCTCGTCGCCGATCGCACTTTGCTGGCATCGGCTCGTGTCATTGCCGAGGCCGTGCACGTCGACCACAGTGGCTCCGTTGAGGTCGAAATTCCACCCGCCGCATTGGAGATGTTTGACACGGGTTTCGGCGATCAGGTGTTCTATCGAGTGACCACCCCCTGGGGCAACCTGCTCTCAGGATATCCCGATCTGCCGACGCCGCTCGTTGCGCTGAAGGGCGAGGATCTGACATTTCGTGATCACGGCATTCGTGCCCTCATGCTTGACCATCCAGTCGTGGGACTTGGGGGCGACGGAACGATTGCTGTGACGGTCGGTGTCACTCATGGCAGCCAATATGCAATTCGACGCCAGCTGTGGCTTTCCGGTTTCGCAAACCAGCTTGCGCTTGTCCTACTGGCAGGCCTTGTCACCATCATCGGTCTCCAGCGAGGACTTTCGCCCATATTGCGTCTGCGAGACGCTGTGCGCCAACGTGGTCGTGACCGCCTCGATCCGTTTCCGACATCCATGGTGCAGACAGAACTGCAGCCGCTCGTTCACGCCTTGAACGACCATATGGAGAGCGTGCAAAATCAGATGGCGGCTCAGCGGCGGTTTGTTGCCAATGCCGCTCACCAATTGCGAACCCCGCTGGCGCTGATCGCGACCCAGGCCGCCGTGGCGGCCAGGGAAGTTGACATTCGTCAACGCGATGAAGCACTTCAGGCTCTGCAGAAAAGCACGCGTCAAGTTACCCGGCTGGCCGGGCAGCTGCTTGCTCTTTCGCGGGCCGAGCCCGGAAACCTCCGTCCACGCTTGGACCATACCGACTTGGCGTCCATCACACGTTCCGTGCTCGAAAATATCGCCGAAGAAGCCTTGAAACGCAGCATCGATCTCGGTTTCGACAACGGCGGTCCAGTGAATGTGACCGGCGATACCACCATGCTCGGCGAGTTGGTGGTGAACCTGGTCGACAATGCTCTGCGCTATACGCCGCCTGGCGGCTCGGTGACCGTTGCTGTCAAATCGCTCCAAAATACAGCAATCCTGATGGTCGAAGATACCGGCCCGGGAATTCCCGAAGGCGAGCGCGCGCAGGTATTCGAACGCTTCTATCGAGTGATGGGCACACAGACCGAAGGTAGCGGCCTCGGATTGGCAATCGTGCGGGAAGTGGTCGATAGCACCGGCGGCACGATCGAACTCAGCGATGGAAAAGCCGGAGGACTTCTTGTCCGTGTAGCATTGCCGCTTGGACAGTAAAAACCAAAAGGGCCGAGCGTGCACCCGGCCCTTTCTGCGTTCCAGCAATGCTTGGGAGGATTACTGAACGTCGACCTGCTGTGGCCGCCATTTGGCCAGGCGGTTCTCGATCACGGTCATGATTGCCTCTGCAACCAGCGTAAAGATCATGACGAGGATGATCGCCGCGAACATGCCAGCGGCATCGAACGTGCCCTTGGCAATCGATATCAGCTGACCAATGCCAAAGCGGGCGCCGACAAATTCGCCAACGATCGCGCCGATAATCGCAAAGCCGAACGAAACATGCAGGCTGGCGAAGATCCAACTCATCGCCGATGGAACGATAACATTGCGGGTTACCTGCCAATTGGAGGCGCCAAGAATACGCGCATTGGCGATCATGTTGCGGTCTGCCTCCCGCACCCCCTGGAAAGCGTTTGCAAAAACCACGAAGAACACCATGATGAAAGCGAGCGCGACTTTGGATGGCAAGCCAAGGCCCATGATCATGATGAAGATCGGTGCAAGCACAACGCGCGGGATCGAGTTGATCGCCTTGATGTAAACGGAAAAGATGTCCGATAGGAAGCGGTTGCGGCCAAGACCGACGCCAACGAATACGCCCGTGATCGAGCCAGCGAAAAAGCCGATCAATGCTTCTTGCATAGTCACCCACAGGTTATACCAAAGTGAACCTTCCGTCGTGCCGTTGAGCGCCCAGTCGTAAAGCCGTTCTGCGATCGCGCTTGGGCTTGCATAGAAAAACGGGTCGATCCAGAGCATTGTGGAGGACAGCTCCCAAAGCCCGAGTGTCGCGACGAGAATAGCGATCTGCCAGAACAAAACCGTCTGCTTGCGGCGCTTGATGGACTTCAACGCCGTCGCTTCAATTTCGGCGTCAGACGTGCCGGGGCGAAAAACGGTGCCGGTTGTCTCCATGGTAACGTTTGCCATTACTAGATCCTCCTATGCGGCTTCGCTCGCGCGGCGATAACTGGTTTCGACCTCCTGTCGCAGATCATCCCAGATGGTCTTGCAGTAGTCGATGAATTGCTGTTCGTACCGGATTTCCGACACGACGCGCGGCCGTGGCAGGTCGATTTTGTAGACCGATTTGACGGTTGCGGGTCCAGCGGTCAGGACATAGACCTTGTCGGCAAGAGCGACAGCTTCCTCAAGGTCGTGCGTGACGAAGACCACTGACGCCTTGCGCTCAGCCCATAGTTTCAGCAATTCCTCGTGCATGACGGTGCGTGTCTGCACGTCCAGTGCGGAAAAGGGTTCATCCATCAGCAGGATTTCCGGCTCGTTGATGAAAGTCTGAGCGAGCGAGACGCGCTTGCGCATGCCGCCGGACAATTGATGAGGATAGTGGTTCATGAACTTCGAAAGGCCGACGCGCGCCAGCCAGCGCTTGGCCGATGCTTCCGCAACGTCGCGCCGCTTGCCACGGAACAAGGGGCCGGCCATTACATTGTCGATCACGTTCTTCCAGGGAAAGAGAGCGTCAGTCTGAAAGGCAAAGCCGACGCGCGGATCGATGCCAGATACAGGCCCGCCCATCAGGCGGACTTCGCCGGCGCTCGGTCGCGCAAGGCCGGTGACAAGATTGAGCGTCGTCGACTTGCCGCAACCCGTCGGTCCGACCACGGCGACGAACTCGCCGCGTTCGACAGTCATGTTGAAATCGCGAAGCGCTGTGAGAGACTTGCCGGTCGGGGAAACGAAGCGGCGACTCACATTGATCAATTCGATCGCTGGATCATGGGTTAAATGCTCTGTCATGAGATATCCTCGCGCATGCCTATAGGCGCATACAGGTGCTTATGTTCAAGGGAACCGGTTCCGGCTTGACCGGACGCGCAGCGAAGGGGCGCTTAGTCGACGTTCTTCACGAATTCCGTCGTATAGGTCTTCGAAAGGTCGATTTGCTTGCCCTTGACGTTTTTGGAGAATTCCGAGAGTACGGCAAGAACGGTCTTCGGGCCGTCTTCCGGCATGACGCCGTCTGGCGTGAACATGCCCTTGCCCGCGCCGAGCGCGGCGATATAGCCGTCCTTGTCACCGACGTAGAAATCCTTCGGCATTTTTTCGGCGATCTCGGCGGCAGAATGCGTATTGATGAATTTCAGGGTCTTTACGAACGCATTGGCAAGCTTCTGAGCGTCCTCCTTATGTGCGTCGACCCAGGCCGTTTCCATGTAAAGAGAGGCAGCTGGATAGGTGCCGCCGAGCGCCTTGCGTGTGGACTCGACGGTGCGCATATCGACGAGAACCGATGCCTCGCCGGTCTTGACCATGCGCGAAATTGTCGGTTCCGTCGTCATACCCGCCTGGATCTGATCCTGCTGCATGGCGGCGATGAAGGTGCCTCCTGCGCCCACGGGAACGGTGACGACATCTCCGGATTGCAACCCAGCCTTCGAGGCCATGTAAAGGGTCAGGAAATTGGTCGAGGAACCAAGCCCCGTCACGCCGAGCGTCTTGCCCTTAAATTCGCTAGGGGCATTGATTTCAGGGTGCTTGCTCGAAACAAGGACAACCTCGCCCGGCGCCTGGCTGAACTGGACGATGGATTCGACGAACTTGCCTTTCGCCTGCAGATCAACGCAGTGATCATAAAAGCCGACAACCCCCTGCACGGCGCCGGCAAGCAGCTGATTTTCTGCATCAACGCCTGCAGCCTCATTCAGAAGTTCGACGTCGAGGCCTTCCTCCTTGAAATAACCAAGCGCCTCGGCGAGCTTTGCCGGCAAATAGATCTGCTTTTCGTAGCCGCCGACCATGATCGTGATCTTGTCAGCAGCATTGGCCGAATTTGCGGTTGCCATGGCGGCGCCGGCAAAGAAGGCGGAAACGACAGCGGAATGAAGAAGTGCGCGTGTACAACGCATAGACTGTATCCTCCTGATAATTTCAGCATCGCCAATAACACACGGGCTCGTGTCTCCTCCACGATGCGACGACCAAGGTATCAGGCCAAGCTTTCAGCCCGCTTTCAGCCAGTGCAGCTAAAACTCAAAATCACGAGCGACTATTAGCACTGGTACGCAGGACGACGGGAGGCTCTTCAAACCAACTCAACCATCATTGCGCGCGGCCTCGACGAGAGGCACCCACGCGGTTCTCGGGCTGGCGCAGACAGTGGAAATCGCTACACCTCAGCCGACGCCAATATCGCGCTGCGCTACACGCTGCTGTCGATTTGCCGGCGTGATCCTCGGCGGCAGCGCGTTCATCGGCGGTCGCATCTCACCAGCAGCGGGCGATGAGGACGTTATGATAGCAAAGATCCTCGCAGACGTTCGAGCAGCGGATCGGGTCCAGGGCGAGAAGGAGCTTCGAGCCCACATGGCGACGCTGATGACCAATGAAGCAGACGCCGACACGCGCCGCCCTTGAATGCCGCTTCGATAGAATGCGAGCAAATTCCTCACGGTCGACTTTCGAGCCGGGTTGTGCCTTTCACCTGCCAGCACATTGGTCAAAGTATCGGGAACGCCAGTTTCCGTATGCGGCCTTCATCGCGCATTGCGACTTGCCGCTGGTCGTTGGATGGATCGCCGGCACACTGCCCAGTCGAACGCTTCGTCGCCGTGACGAATCCGGTGACTACTCATCTGAAGTGTGATGTGCGTCTCCTGCGTTTGTGCCGGTCAGCAGTTCAGCTTTGCTGCATTTCCTCGGTTATCACTTCGAAACGGGAAAGCGTTGCGGGCCCGAACGCTGTCGACAGGGCAACATCTGTCGCGTCGCGACCGGTTGCCATCAGAATTCGCCCGATGCGCGGCGTATTGTGCCGGGCATCCACGGTCTGCCAGTGACCGCCGAGATAGACCTGGAACCAGGCGCTGAAGTCCATAGGATTGGGATCGGCCGGCACGCCGATATCTCCGAGATAGCCTGTACAATATCGCGCCGGGATATTCATGCAACGGCACAGCGCAATGGCAAGATGCGCAAAATCCCGGCAAACGCCGGTCTTGTGGATAAAGCCGCCATATGCCGTTCGAAGTGGATCGGCCTCCAGGTAATTGAAGGTGATGTGATTGTGGACGAAGTCGCAAATGGCCTGCACGCGCGGCCATCCGAGCGGCGTTGACGAGAACCGTGCCCAGGCGAAATCGGCGAGCCTGTCGGTATCGCAGTAGCGGCTGCCGAGCAGGAAGATCAGCACCTCGTTCGGCAAGTCGTTGATCGCATGCTGAACGGCGCTTTCCGGGATGATATCCGGCTGCCCGCTGTCATAAATCTCGAATTCGGTGGAAATCGTCATCAGCCCCGGCGGCGCGACAATGCGGCTGCAGGCATTGCCGAACACATCGGTATAGTTCCAGGCCTCGATTTGCCTGTCGAAGGTCAGTATCTGATCGCTGAGAAGATCGACACGGCGGGAGGGATGAATGTTTAAGACCATAAGCATCGGGGTCGGCTGTATACACTCGTAGCCTATATGAAATCCGGCACGTATTTTCATCCTACATTCCTTATTGGAGAGATCGGCCATGCACGGAACGCAATTGCGAAACGTCGACGGCACTGCGGAGTTCCCGCGAGTTTGCGCTTTCAGTTCATTGGGTCGTAACGTTGACCTGCACCGTCATGCCGTCGAAGTCGGCAAGGCTGCCATCATAGCTGCCGCTCAACGGAACCGCCTGGCGGGGGTCACGTGCGACTGCCACGCGAATAAGGTCGCGATTGCCCACGATGCCGTTCGTCGGATCGAACTCGGTCCAGCCTGCGCCGGGAAGATAAACCTGGCACCACGCATGTGTGGAGCCTCCTCCAAGCGTTGGGCTGCCATCGCGGTCGGCGACGTAGATGTAGCCGGTAACGAAGCGCGCGGCCAGTCCCAGCGAGCGGACCGCCTCCATCATCAGTAATGAAAAATCGCGACAGGATCCTGAACGCAGCGAGAGGGTCTGAACCGGCGTCTGTGTTCCGTGTTCAAGGCGCCGGCGATAGGAAAAGCTCTCGCTGATGGCATAACAGAGTGTCATCAGCAGATGGCCGGTTTCCGTCGGCTGGCCGCAACGGACAAACTGGCGGGCCCAACGTCCGATCTCGTCGCTAGAATCGCGGTAGTGTCGCTGGATTGCCGGCGCGAGATCGCGAACCTCGTCCGCATCGTACGAAAACGGGTAGGTCAAAGCGGCACGATCGATCTGGAAATCGAGTGCGAGTTGAGGCGTGTGATCGAGCGTGATCCGGGTTTCGAAACGCAGCTCGCGGGCCGAAGATGCAATATCGACCAGCGCGACACAGTTGCCGAAAGCGTCATGAATCCATCGCACACGATGCGGCTCGGGGTCGGTCGCCAGGAATGTATCGATAAGCCGTTGATCAAAGCTGTCGCGGGGCCGAAACATCACCCGGTGCTCGCCGAAAGCAACTTCGCGGAAATAGCGATAGGAGGTGACGTGACGAACGGAGAAGATGGTCATGGTCGCGCCTACCCGCAAACCGGGCGTTCTCCCCAGATGTCGCGAGCCGCCTCCGTGCTCTCGGCCAGAAGGGACGGATTGATGACCGCTGCGTATCTGCCTACGTGTTTTACAAGCGCCTCCTCATAAGCTTCGAGAAAGCGCTCTATGTCGAACCGAGTTTCGCTGGCGATATAGACGGGCCAGTAAAGAATATCGCGGTCATCAACAGACGTCAGTTCGGCAAGTCTGTGCGCTTCAATTTCGAACGTTCCGTCCCGCATTTCGGAATGCATTCCGAAATCGTCGACGATCCAGTGATCGTTTTCCATGGGGTCCATCGACCTCCAGCATACTTGGCAACACGGCGGCCTGCACCAGGTTGGTGACCGGCCCGGAAAGCGACAGCGACCAGGTCGTCATGGCGCGCTGGTTCGTCTTGCAGCCATAACCGTGTGTGCGTGTGAATTCTCACCCGAGCGCCGCCGTCGTCCAGCCACCGCGCCAGCCAACCGTCGCCCTCCGATAGAGGTCGCACAATCGGATTTGTTGTTGCGAGATACATTCTAGGCGCTGATTTCCTTGTCGTCGACAGCATAGATTTGCTCACCTCGAAAGCCAGTTTTCGTCAAGATACGATCCAGCATCCTCAGATTTGCGACGTCGAAGAATTGATTAGTTTCGGAAGACATTGAGTCCTCCTTGTTCGATCCAGGAGTTTATTCCTAGGTGACTTTGCCGGTATGACGCCAGCCAATCACTAACCATGCGCTCTTTGCAAGCCCATCGCAACCTCATTCGGGCATCACGGGTTGATAAGACGGCCCAGAGCCTATTTGAAGGTGTAGCAGGAGGCTGGGCCATGGCGTTCAACACTGAACCAGCACTGAGGAAGCCTTCCGCGCTGGCAGTTTCAGAGCGACGGGTACTTATGCTTTCCCTTCGGGATTCACTCGCATACCAGCATACACCCGCTGACGGCAGATGGACATGTGGAGCTTGTGCGGCCGATCCTCGACGTGAACGCCGTCCTGAGAGATTTGACGGACGACATCTGCCAGACGAACGAAATTTACTGAAATCACAGCGGGCGCGGTTCGACTTATCAGAACATCGCAAGCTTTGCTGAAAGACCGGATCATTACGCAAACGATCCATCAAGTCGTAAACGAAGCGACGGTCGTTTCTATTTGGATCGCGACGAATGTCGGAGCGCCTTTCTCAGTTACAAGCCGATACCTTCCTGAAACAGCTTCCTGAAATTGGGACTGTGCGCCCTTGCTCTAGGGCAATCAAAAGTGCGCTGCGGCGAGTCGAACGTTCAAGGGCATGTGAGACAACTCGCATAAATAAACTTGCTTCACTTCATTCGAAGGCGCATCTTTTCGGCCTCGGCAGCAATTATCAGGGCTCTGCTGTTTAGGGTCCCCCACCCTTGCCCCGACCGAAAGGAGGACACCATGTCTTCCGACTTCTATCCTCAAACATAGCCGCAAAATATTGGTCAAGGTCTATCTGGCGGTCATGATAGGCCCGGTCGCTTTTCGCGGCGTGGCGCTGGAATACCGCTCCTGACGCACGGAGACAAATATGCAAAAAATTACATCACCTCATTTCAATGTTGATGATCTGCGCCGCGAGGCAGAGTGTTGTCGTGTATTTGATGAGATCGCCCGGACCATTGTGATTTCAGCAATAAATGCAGGATGGCGGGAGGGGGAGGCAGCGCTGGCGCTGGCGGATGCTGCCGAGCGCTATGTCCTTTATCTGGCCTCGCCCGTTCGGCTGCAGTTCTTACCGGCAAATTCAAACTCGCCCTCGGGCCCAGGCTGAGTATTTCCTTATCGCCGAAGCCTCTGCTGGGAAAAGTAACCCTTTTGCGCCATACGCAGAGGCGGCGATACTGGATCTTTGCAAGTAGAGTCGCCCGCGCCCGAACGTAAGGCGTCCTCCGTAGTGAATTTTGCAAAAGGTAAGTTGGCCCGGCCCGGCGGCGTATTTCTGGCACCCTCCATTGTATTGCTACTGGATCAACGCCACTTATGAATATGGGTCTGTACCCGACGGATAATTCAAAGCATTTCATCTGGATCGCCCATCGGACATCTCCCTGCCGAAGCTGGAGACAATACGATGGATGATCTACCCAAAATTACTGAGATGAATGTAGACGAGCGCATTGCAGTCCTTCAACAACTGTCGTCGTACCTGAGATTTGGGTCGAAAAAATCCGCTGCGGCTGGCGACAGCATCATGGCCCTGAGATTGGACGAAATCGAGCGTATCGTACAGGCGCATTGCAGCCATGTTGCTGGCAATAACGCGATCGACTCGGCCCAGATCGTTCATCGAGCCATATCTGCCCTCGCCGCCTTTCAGTTCAGCAGGCAGCTAGGTTCGAGAAAATAAGCCAACTCAACGCAGCGGCATATCGGACCGTGGAATAGGAGGCAGCATGCCTTACGATCAAAAGAAGTCCGGCCAAACGAACGAAGAGGAAACGCTTGTTCAAAGCGTGCTAGAGGAGGCCGGATACACCGGACAGGTCACACCCACGGACGGTGACCAGCTCAACCCGGCCGCGCAGTTGTTGGTGAAGTTGGTCAGGCAAGGCATCACGGACCGTGGTGTTCTGTCCGGCGAACTTAGAAAGCACTTCGGCTATGTTCCGGTGGAAACGGTGCTGTACAAACCCATCAACAAAAATCGCCAAGCTATTCAGGGTATTCCAATGACCAGAATTCCTGCTGCAAACGAGACTTACGCAGGCTCCGCCTTGCAAGCTGCGGCGGCCCAAGAGACTGTCTCTTCAGAGAATGATCAATTACAAGCCGACTTGGCACTAGCGCGAAAATACCTGAAACATGATGACATCGAAATCGCGGCCCAAGAAGCGCGGATTTCAGGTGCATCGCTTCGAGGCGAACCTACGTCGCTGGCTCTGCAGGAGTTGAACGGATATTTTGCGCGGCAACGCTATCACCGCTTCGAATTGAGATTAATCGAGGCGCGGATCAAAGCTCAATAGAACTCGCTGGTCTCCCGTAGCTTTCCCAGATCGCCAGAATGAGCGACGGCGAAACCGCCCTCGCGGAGTGTCGCCTTACGACATTCCACTGCCATGCTACCAAAGCGATCGAATTGTGCCATTTTACGTCGTAGTCGTTCGAGTGCTTGCCGCCTCTTGACGAGCGCGCTTTGTTTGAGGATCCTACGCCGCAGCTCTTCGCTGCGACCATGCGGTCAGGTCGTCCTCTTCGGCAACTGCATGAACTGCGCCCATCGCCCTCGGTTGGCCGCGACCGCTGGAGCCTAGAGGGCAGTAATTGAGCACCTATTCGATGATAGGCTGTGCACTGCCTTCAAAAGAGGAATCGTGCTATCGTTGATCTGGACAGAGAGGCACTTATCATGATCGCCCGGAGAGACTTCACTTACGCCGAATGGAGCAGCCTCTTGCAGCTTTACAGGCGCGAGCACACTGCCCTTGCGACCGATCAGGGCCGGAGATTCAAGGAGCTCGGCATAACCGAGGAAATGGTTGGCGAAACAGGCCTCAGTGCCGCAGGTAAGCGGCTGGTCGAGCACGAGCTCCTGTTGGAGCGAAGGAACCGGCTTCAGCGATGACGTCATGACTGAGCCCATGCCGTTGGATACCAATTGGGCGGGCCGGCGTCAGCAGAGGGCGTACCGCCAGGAAGCGGGAGCGTGAAGCCGGCGGGCCGCGGTGGCTATTCGCCAACGGGCCAGAGCTTACTTGAAAACGGATTATTTCAACCGGGCAAGATCAATGGTTCTCATGCCCGGCTCGGCAATACGGAACTTTGACACGACAATCGTTCGCGGCGAAGCCGGACGTCTTTTCGTTCCGATCAGATTTCTCCTCCTCTGTGATGGCCTTGGAGCGAATGGTGGTCTGGTCCGGACTGGATCCGCTTCTGTAGGATTGATCCGTGCGGGCAAGGTCGCTACGCCAAATCATTCTGGCTCTCCGTCGTTTTTGGAACTTTCCCAGCCGAACCTGTTGCTCCCCCCTCATTCTCCCAGGATGCAAGTGCGTCCCGATCGGCCCGTTTCTGGCGCGATCGCGATTCGGGGTAGTCATTCAACGACATAGTGCCTGCCTTGATGCGGCGAATGACCATCATTTCCTCGTCGTGATCTGGCCCCTCTGCAGCTTGCATCTCGGATGTGGCATAATCGGCGCGCTTGAGAACGCGCCGAAGTGTCGAGCGATTGCTGCTTATGGTGCGCGCCACACCAAGCGGGGGGATCGTCACCATAACCAGCCCTCCAGGATCGCATATAGAACGACGGCGAAGCTTAGCACGACCAAGGTTCTGATCGCGGTGTCGTAGCCGTAGTCACGAAGATGAGTGAAAATGGAAGACATCACGTCCTCCTTTGATTGGGGCGAAGGGCAAAACCCTTTTTGCGGCAGCGCCCGCTTCAAATGCTGCCGATACGACACCATGCGCCCGCAATGGGCTTTAAACAAGGCCCTCGCGCGCCACACGGATCTTAAAGTCGCCCACTGCGGCAGGTACGCGCACCATTGCTCAAGCCGCGCAGCTAGAACGCGCACATCAGCGGCTTAGGAACCAGGCATCTCAAGGGCGAACGGCGCTTGCTTCTATTGCACGCGCCATCAGCTTGTCGATATGGCCTCGAAGCTCCTTCTCGTCCAAAACCTTACCTCCAGATCTGAGATCCGCGAGGATTTTTGCTACCACGCCCTCGTCTCCCGCTGCTGGCGACTATTGGAAACTGGGGCTGCCGCTCTCGTTCATTGTGGTCTTGCTGGGCGTGCCTCTGATCCTATTGTTTTGGCCGCCCGTTTAGCGCGCAAGCGTCGTTTCAATTCCGATTTCAGGTTCGACCGTGGCGTCGTCCTAAAGTCTGCCGGTAAGGACCAGAAGGAACAGAACGATCGCCACGACCTGAGACGCCAGCCGCCGTGTCCGTAGCCATAACCATAGCCGAGGACGGTGGAATGATCACGCCGCGCTTTGAACAGGGTGTAGTTTGAGGAGTTGGCGAACGCCTTCCTCTTCCGGCGTGAAGTCCTCCGTCGAGATCGCTCCGAACGCCGCGGCCAATTTCGCCGCTTTTTCTGCGGCATGCGGCAGCGCGTCCGGCCCCTGCAGCCGGAAGGAGATTGGCGAGAGCGGCCCAAACAGCAGCGCCCGCTCGAGGTCCGGCCAGATCGTCAGGTCCGGTTCCACCCCGGCGTTGCGAGCAAAGGTGAGTGCCGCGACATGCATGGGAAGGCTGAGCGGCCCCGACCGTATCGCTTGGCTGCGTTCGACACCGGCGATCATCGCCGCCCGGCTTGGAAGCGGCTGCACACCGCCGAAGCAGTGAGAAATCCAGCGCGCCTGCAGCTCCAATACGGGCAAGACCGGACCGACCAGATCGAACAGGCCGAGGAAGGCCAGTCCCGGCAGGTCCGGATGGAAGGTGTGGTCGTGGAGATCGGCGCCGTAGCCATCGAGCCGGATCGTGCGAGCGATGTCTTGCGAAAGCCACGGTAACGATAACCCATAGCCGGTGCCGAGGAGGATTGCGTCGACATTCGCGCTGGTCCCGTCGCGGAACCAGACAGTGGAACCATCCACGCGTTCGATCCATGGCCTTACGTCGATACGGCCTTCGGCAACTGCCGGCAGGAAACCCTGCGATTGGGAAATACCCGCTGCAAAAGCGTTGCCGATGGGTTTGCGGGCACCGAATTGGTCGGGCGAACCGGCAACCTTCAGCACTTTAGCCGTCAGTCCTTCGGCCACAATATCCGGCGGCAACACACCCTCGACAAGCGCCGCCGCGCGATTGAACATCACATGGTCCGTCGGCACACCGGCGATCAGCTTCGGCAGGATGTAGCGCTGGCGGCGGTGGGTTGAAATCACCTGCGCCGCGCCGCGCGCGATGTCGGAGGCAATTTCCAGCGCACTGATCGAGCAGCCGGCGACGAGAACTTTACGGCCCCGATAGCGCTCCGGCCCGTTGTACTGCGCCGTATGGGCAGCCCCGAGCGAGCCCGCAAAGCCTGCCAGGCCGGGAATCTCCGGCACGTCGGGCCGATTCTGCCGGCCGGTCGCAACGATGACACGCGAGAAGGTTTCCGCCCGGTGCCCACTGTCCGATGTCGAAAGAATCAGCCAGCCGTCCGGGGCGCGCTCCAACCGCTCGACCTGGGTCTTCAACCTCAGATGCGGCAGGAGGCCGAATGCGAAGGCATACCGCTCGAGATAGTCGAGCATCTCCTCCTGCGTCGGATACGTGGCGACACCCGCAGTGTGATCAAGGTCGGAAAAGGCGGTCATGACGCGGCTGGTGTTGGTGCGCATGCCTGGCCACGTGGCGCTGGTGGCGGATGCCGAATTCCATTGGCCACCGAGACGAAATGAGCCTTCGAAGATCACTGGCTCCAGCCCACGGCCGATAAGCCAGCGGGCGGCGACAAGTCCCGCGGGGCCGGCGCCTATCACGGCAACCTTGTTTTCAGGCAGTTTTGTATGAGTTTGAGGCGACATCGGCGTGCTCCTTGTTTGATGAAGAGCGCTCTAGCGATATTTGCCGAACTCGTTTCCTAAAAGCTCGCTAAGTTGAGCCAGCGGAATCCTAAAACCTCCCTAAGTGCGCTATGGAATGCGCAAGATGCCGAAACGAGGTGGCGATTGGACAAAAATCTTGCGGCTTTCATCGAAAGCCCGGTGATGCAGATCATCGGCACGAGCGGCCTTTCCCTGAAACCGGAGATCGGTCGGGGCGCCGGTGCCTGGTGCGACGACCTGAAGATCGTCCATGTCGTCGTGTCCGCCTGGCAATGGCCGCAGACCATCGCCAATCTTCGCGACAATGCCCAAGTCGCCGTCACCTTCGCGCGGCCGACCGACTACGTCTCCTACCAAATCAAGGGCATGGCGACCGTGCGCGAGGCGGTGGCTGCCGAGATCGAGCGTTCGTCGCGGTACATGGTCGCGATCGTCTCGACCTTGATGCGGCTCGGCCTGATGCCCGAGATGATTACGCCCTGGCTGACGAAGCGGGAGGCAATGTTGGTGAGCATCGAGCCCTCGTCGATTTTCGTGCAGACGCCAGGCCCCACCGCGGGCACGCGCATCTGGAACTCCGCACAATGACGCTGGAGCTCACCGACCTGGAAGCCTGTTTCGAAGGCGTCGTCCCCTCGATCATTTCGACGGCGGATGCGGACGGCATTCCGAACATCTCCTATCTTTCGCATGTGGTGATGGTCGACGACCGCCATGTGGCGCTCTCCAACCAGTTCTTTGCTAAGACGGCGGCGAATATCCGGCTCAACCCGCAAGCGACCCTGCTTCTGGTAGACGGAAGGAACGGCTTGCAGTTCCGCCTGGCGCTGGTCTTCGCCTACGCGCTGGAAGAGGGGCCGCTCTTCGAGCATACCTCGTTGCAGCTTGACGCGAGCAGCGCCCAGGTCGGCATGACTGGGATCATGAAACTGCGCAATCTCGATGTTTTCCGCGTAACGAAGATCGAACCGATCCGCTCCCCGGTGGAGACGACGGAATCATTGGCACCGAAACGCAACCGGCTCGCCGGCGTCGCCAGGATCGTCGAGGCGATCGCCGCGGAGACCGAGGCGGACCGCATTGTCGATGTCATGCTTGAGAGCATACGGACGGAATTCTGTTTCGAACACGCGCTGCTCCTGCAGTTTTATGAAGAGCGCAACCAGCTCGTCACCATTGGCAGCCTTGGCTTTCAACCGTCAGGCATCGGCTCGGATGTGCCGCTCGGCGAGGGCGTGATCGGCGCGGCTGCCGCAAGCGGGCGGCTGGTGAAGGTGAGCGACATGAGCCGCGTCCGCCGCTTCGGGGCGGCCATACGCGATTCCGCTCTCAGCGAGAACCGCACCCGCTCGATCCCGCTCCCAGGCATGCCGGATGCGATGAGCCAGATCGCCGTGCCGCTTGTCGCCGGAGGCACGGTTCGCGGCGTTCTCTTTCTCGAAAGCCGGGAACGGCGGGCTTTCACCGCCGAGGACGAGGTCGCGCTTTCCATCGTCGCCAGACAAGCGGCGGTGGCTCTGGCGCTGGGCGAAAAGCTCTCACTGGAGACCGGCTCTCACCGGGTCGCTCCGGCCGAACACTCGGCTTCGGAACAGATGATTCGGGTCGTTCATCACAGCTTTGACGACAGCGTTTTCGTCGACGGCGACTATGTTATCAAGGGAATCGCGGGCCGGCTTCTTGTCTCCATGCTCGAACAGCATCTGGCAAACGGCACGCTCGAATTCACCAACCGCGAGATCCGGCTCGATGCGGCACTGAAGCTGCCGGAGTTCAAGGACAACCTGGAAACGCGGCTGCTTCTTCTGCGTCGCCGGTTGGACGAAAAGCAGCTTCCGATACGGCTGGTTCGCCTCGGCCGCGGCCGGATAGGCATCCGCATAGAGGGCCGGTTGCGGCTCCGCAAGGATATGGCATAAAAGGACGTGAAAACCGGACGATCCTACGCTCAACGGGCGAAGACTCCATAAGCAACTGCAAGAGTTTGCAGATAGAATGTTAATGTGCTGCCCTACCGAAATCGCTGGTCTTGGCCTCGGGCCGTTCGCGACATCCTTCACGTTTGCGTTGCGCTGTAACCCTTGCCAGACCGGAAACACGCTTACTCGACGGCGAACGTTGTATTGGTGGCGCGAGAAGAACGACTTCGCCGTCCGGCGCGCCACCATGCTGAGGCCACGAGTACCAGCTGGCACTCCGCAGGGTCGATCAGGCTGCCTTGACGGGTAGGCTCTCGGCCCTGTATGCGATGAGGTCTTCGATCGTAATCAGATGAAGACCGTGCCGTTCGGCAAACGCTTCAAGCTCTGGCAATCGAGCCATTGTTCCGTCGTCGTTGGCAACCTCGCAAATCACACCTGATGGAAACAGCCCCGCAAGCCTTGCAAGGTCAACGGCCGCTTCCGTGTGCCCAGGGCGGGAAAGTACGCCATGCGGATGGGCTCTAAGCGGGAAGATATGCCCCGGCCGTGCAAAATCCTCTGGACGTGAGCCGTCCGTGACAAGAGCTCGCACGGTTGCAGCGCGATCGGCAGCGGATATGCCTGTCGTCGTTTCAGGGATGTAGTCCACCGAGACGGTGAATGCAGTCTTGAGAACTTCGGTATTGCGCGGCACCATCAATGGAATGTCGAGTTCATCGAGCCTCTCGCCTTCCATCGCGACGCAGATAAGGCCGCGGGCGTAGTTCATCATGAACGCGATCGATTCCGGCGTAACTGCTTGCGAAGCGATCACCAAATCGCCTTCATTTTCCCGGTCGCGATCATCGACGACGACCACGATCTCGCCACGCGCAATTGCGGCCACCGCCTCGTCGATCTTGGAAATTGCCATCTTTTTGCCTTTCAAGGGTTAGCCGCTTTTAGCGGCGTGCATGGCCTGTTAGAGCCACCGTTTTTCCCTTGGGCGAACAAGCATAGGAAACGCCGCTCATCACGCGGTTCCGCTGCGTTGCTCTCTTCCATCCGGACTATGACCGTCGGCTCCGGCATCTCACCGGATCTGCTGACCCTTCGTTTTAGCGAAGGCGCTCGCGGGCTCCGAGTTGCCTCGATACCGCCGGTGGGGATTTTCACCCCGCCCTGAGAACGTCTTTAACATAAGCAATCGGTGCCTGGTTCTGCAAGAGGCTTCCAGCAGTTCAACCATCGGGAACCCGGTTCTCCTGGTGAACGCACCGCTCCCCATTGTCGAATGAAGTTACGACATGATCAAACCGCCATCGACATTGATGGTTTGGCCGGTGATGTAGGCGGCATCGTCGCTGGCAAGGAAGGTGACCAGACCGGCGACGTCCTCGCCAGATCCGGCCCGCTTCATCGGAATACCTTCGACCCACTCCTTCATCAGCTCCCCAGGGCCATAGTTGCCCAGGAGCTTGCCCCACGCCTGGTCGTTATAGGCCCACATGTCAGTCTCGATGATGCCAGGGCAGAACGCGTTGACGGTGATACTTTCGGTCGCGACTTCCTTTGCGAGGCTCTGGGTAATGCCGACGACGCCCATCTTCGATGCGGCGTAGTGTGGCGTATAAATGAAGCCGTCGCGCGCTTGGCCGGAGGCGGTGTTGATGATGCGGCCGCCGCGTCCATGCTTACGCATGCGCAGAATTGCTTCTTGCGCGCACAAGAATACGCCCTTGGTGTTGACCGCCATGACTTTGTCCCACTCGCCTTCCGTCATGTCCTCGATGCGGGCGATGGTGATGACCCCGGCGTTCTGGATCGACACGTCGACGGTACCGAAAGCCTTCTCCGCCGCGTCATAGAGTGCCTTGACGCTCGTCTTGTCAGTGACGTCTCCAACGAAGGAAATGGCATTGCCGCCATCCACCTTGATCTGCTCGGAGACTGCATGGACCGTCTCTTCATTGGCGGAGACCACTAGATTGGCCCCTTCCCTTGCGAAGCGCTTGGCGATCCCAGCGCCGATGCCGCGACTGCCTCCGGTGATGACGACGGTCTTGTTTTCGAAGCGTTTCATAGTTTCTTCCTTTCGCGGTGCCTGACGATATCGGGCGGCCGCAAAGCAACCCAAGTGCGTCATGCCCCTTTTCAAGCGGCTGCAGAAATGATCCCGGCAAACTCTAGAGCCTTCAGCGATGCGCCTCCGACCAAGGCTCCATCCACATTTGTCGCCCCGAAGATGTCGGCGGCATTCGAGGCCTTCACGGAGCCACCGTAGAGAATCCTGACCCTGCGCCCCTCTTCGCCAAGCCGCTCTTCGAGCATTTGTCTTATCGAAGAATGGATCTCCTCGATCTGATCTATGGTCGGGACCAGGCCAGTTCCGATAGCCCAGACCGGTTCGTATGCGATGGCCACGTTCGAACTGGTGGCACCCGCTGGAATTGAACCGCGTAGCTGTCCACCGACGACTTCGATCGCCTTGCCGTCATCGCGTTCACTGCGGGTCTCGCCCACACAAATGATTGCGGTCAGTCCGGCCTCATGAGCGGCGGCGACCTTGGTCGAAACGACGGCATCACTCTCGTAATGGAATACGCGACGTTCGGAATGACCGAGAATGACGAAGCGCGCACCCGCATCGACGAGCATTTCCGCTGAAACGTCTCCGGTGTAGGCGCCTGATATCTGCGGATGGCAGTCCTGGGCGCCAATAATGACGACAGAACCCTTTGCGCGTTCGGCGGCCTTTTCTATCAGCGTGAAGGGCGGGCAGACGACGATATCGCACGTCGCCTCGCCCGTTAGCCCCTTCAGCGCCTCGATCTCAGCCAGGGAGGAAGCGAGACCGTTCATTTTCCAGTTGCCGGCAATCAGCTTTCTCATCGCATCACCAGCAGCAGAAACCGCCGTCGACAAGCAGATCAACGCCCGTCACAAAGCTTGCCGCATTCGACAGCAGGAACACGGCCGGACCGACCATTTCGTCGACCGTTGCCATGCGCTGCATTGGCGTCTGCTCTTCGAAGAGCTTGGTCTGATGGATCATCTCCGGACGCGTGTTCATCGGCGTCGCGGTGTATCCGGGCGAGATAGTGTTGACGCGGATGCCGCGGTCGACCCATTCCATCGCCAAGGATTTCGACATGTGGATCACGCCGGCCTTGGAGGCGTTGTAATGGGCCTGGCTCAGTCCCCGATTGACGATCACGCCGGACATGGAAGCGATGTTGACGATGGCGCCGCGCCCGTTTTTCAACATAGCGCGAGCCTCGGCCTGGCAGGAAAGGAAGACCCCTTTCAGGTTGATGTCCATCAACGCCTGATACTGGTCCTCCTCCATCTCCTCTGCGGGGTTGGCGTTGGCAACGCCCGCGGCGTTAACGGCAAGTGTCAGTGCGCCTAGCTCAGCCTCTGTGCGAGCCACCGCGTCTCCCAGGGAAGACTTGCTGGTGACGTCGGCTGCGATCTTAAGAAAACGACGGCCGGCGGCCTGGATGTGCTTGGCGGTTGTGGCCAATCCGTCGTCGGTGCGACGGTCGAGCAGTGCGACGTCGGCGCCGCACTGTGCTAGGCCGATGGCAATGCGCTGCCCAATCCCGCTCCCAGCACCGGTCACGATGGCAACCTGGCCGCTGAGATCGAAAAGCTTCGGGGCGTTGAGAGTGATGTCGGACACCGCTCTTCCTTTCTCTGTCTGTTTAGATCGTAGCTAGCTCCATGACAGAGACGTCGTTTGCCTCGTCACGATTGAGAATTCCTGCCTGCTTGCCCTGGGCAAGAACGAGAATGCGATTTGAGACGCCGAGAACTTCCTCGAGGTCGGAGCTTACGACGATGACCGCAACGCCCTGCTTGGCGAGGTTGACGATGATGTCGTAGATGCCGGCGCGGGCGCCAACGTCGATGCCGCGGGTGGGTTCGTCGAGCACAACCACCTTGGGATCGCGCATCAGCCACTTGGCGATCACGACCTTCTGCTGGTTGCCGCCGGACAAATCGGAGGCATACTGCTCCGCACGACCCTTGACGCCGAACTTGGCCACCGCCTTTTGCGCGAACGAGCGCTTGACGCGCGGTGTGATCCAACGCCCGCCCAGCTTGTCGAGGTTGGCATAGATGATGTTTTCCCCGATACGGTGCCCGACGACCAAGCCCTGCTCCTTGCGGTCTTCGGGAACCATGACGATGCCCTTGGCGATCGCGTCGGCAGGATCGCGCAGTCGAAGCTCCTCGCCTTCCAGCTTGATCGAACCCGCGCCGATCGGATCGGCACCCGAAATCGCGCGGACAAGCTCTGTGCGACCGGCACCGACCAGTCCGGCAATTCCGAGGATCTCGCCTGCCTTGACGTCGAAGGTGACGTCACGGAACGAGTTGTCCAAAGAGCTGAGACCGGACACCTGAAGTACCGGGCGATCCGTTGGATCGGGCAGTGTCGGAAACATGCGGTCGAGCGAGCGCCCGACCATGCTCTCGACGATCGTGCGCACGGGCGTCGAGCTGTCAGCGAATTCCTGCACACGCTCGCCGTCGCGAAGCACGACGATCCGATCGGTGATCTGCTTGATCTCTTCCATGCGGTGAGAGATGTAGATGATGCCGACCCCTTCGGAACGAAGCTTCCGGACCTGTTCGAAAAGTGCTTCGGTCTCCGCGCCACCGAGGGCCGCGGTCGGCTCATCGAGGATGAGGAGCTTGGCGTTCAAAGCCAGCGCCTTCGCGATCTCGATGAGCTGCTGATTTGCGGTCGAAAGGCCGGCCACCTTCCGCATCGCTGGTATGTGCAGGTTCAGTCGGGCGAGCTGCTCCTGGGCGCGACGAACCATCTGCTGACGGTCGACCACGCCGTTCTTCATAGGCCAGCGAGCGATGAAGACGTTCTCCGCGATGGAGAGCTGCGGCAGGAGCTGCAGCTCCTGATGGATCAGGACGACGCCCTTGTCGATCGCCTCTCTTGGGGTGGCTGGGGCATAAGGCTGCCCCAGCCATGTCATGGAACCTTCGGATGGCGTACGTGACCCGGCGATAATGCCGGAAAGCGTCGACTTGCCCGCTCCGTTTTCACCGAGAAGTGCGACCACTTCGCCCGGATGGACGTCCAAGCTGATATTCTTCAGAACCTGGAGCGGTCCATACCGCTTCGATATGCCCCTCAGCGAAAGAACCGGATCAGTCACGGCACACCTCCTCAAGACCTCGACTTCATTACGGATGGTTGGCGATGAAGCCTGCGACGTTTTCCTTGGTCGTCAGCGTGGCGTCCAGGAGCTGGACCGGCGGCACCTTCTTGCCGGCGACAAGCTTGGCGGCGTTTTCGACCGCGTCGCGACCCATCTTCTGCGTCTGCTGCGTTGCAGTCACGTCGAAGACACCCTTGCTGAGGGCTTCGAGGGCAGCGGTATCACCGTCAAAGCCGCCAACCACGATCTTCTGAGCAGGATTGGCAACCTTGATCGCCTGTGCAGCACCAAGTGCGAGTGCGTCTGCCTGGGCAAAGACGATCGACACGTCCGGATTTGCCTGGAGCATGTTCTGCATGATCTGGAATCCTTCATCCTGGCTCCAGATGTTCGAGTACTGCTCGGCCACGACCTTGACGTCCGGGTTTGCCTTGAGAGATTGAGCGCAGCCCTTGGAACGGTCAACTTCGGGCGTCGTACCCTTCTGGCCATGGATGATGACCATTTTGCCCTTGCCGCCGGCCTGCTTCAGAATGAAGTCGCACACGGACTTTGCGGATGCGACGGAGTCCGTCGCAAGGAAGGTGTCGCCTGGTGCGCCGTCGGCATTGCGGTCGACGTTCACCACCGGAATGCCGGCGCTCTTGGCAAGTTTGACCGGAACGGTCGCAGCCGCCGCACCTGCCGGAATGTAGATCAGCGCGTCGATGTTCTGGGTCAGAAGGTCCTGGATCTGGTTGACCTGTGTCGGTCCGTCACCTTTTGCGTCGACGGTGACAACTTCGATGCCATGCTTTTTAGCTTCAGCCTCGACCGACTGCTTGATCTGGTTGAAGAAGTTTGCCTGGAGATTGGCAACGGCCAGGCCGAGCTTCTTCAGCTCCGCTGCGTGTACGGGTCCGAGCGTGAGACCGAGCAGTGCGGCAGACGCGAGCATGGTGCGCGCAATTTTCATTGTATTTCCTCCGTTGTTTGATGGAACCCTCGGGTATTTCCTCCCCCTCGGGGTATTGATCCGCTCCAGGACTTGGGGCGGAATTCCACGAGCCCGCCGACGCGGCGGACCCACTCGTCAGGCGCGATGTCGACGAATAGTCTCCGCGCCAACCGCAAGTACGATGACGATCCCGATAATCACTTGCTGAAGGAACGGCGAAACATTGAGTAGGTTGAGGCCGTTGCGAAGGACGCCGATGATAAGGACGCCGATCAGCGTTCCTCCGATCCCTCCGGCGCCGCCGGAAAGCGACGTCCCACCGATGACGACCGCAGCAATGGTGTCCAGCTCATAGCCCAGGCCACTGGAAGGCTGGACAGAGTCCAGGCGGGCGGCGAGTACGATGCCGGCCAGTCCGGCAAGGACCGCACTCACGACATAGACACCGATCGTCACGAGCTGGACGTTGATACCGGCCAAGCGAGCGACTTCCGGGTTTCCGCCGACAGCGTAAAGCATGCGGCCTTCGGACCGGAAGCGCAGGAAGAGCCCGGCTGCAAGCACGACGGCAAGCATGAGAAATACGGTGGCAGTCAGCACCCCGAAATGGCGATCGATCGCGAGCATCATGAACCAGTCGGGGAATCCAACAATCTGCTGGCCATCCGTGATCATGTTTGCGACGCCGCGAGCTGCGGACATCATGGCCAAAGTGGCGATGAACGCCGGCACTCGGAATTGCGTCACCAGGAGTCCAACAATCAAACCGGAGACGGCGGATGCGACCAGCCCGAAGGCGATCCCGACAGGCAGCGGAAGTCCGGCAACGTTAGCGGTCCAGCCCATGACCATCATAGCAAGGGCAAGCACCGAACCAACCGAGAGGTCGATGCCGCCGATCAGGATGACGAAGGTCATTCCGACCGCCATGATGCCAAGGACGGTGATCTGATCGAGGATGTTGAGGCCGTTTCGAACGGACAGAAACGCGTCGGTGCTGAAGCTCAGAAAGACGCAAAGCGCGAGCAGCCCCACGAGTGGGCCGGTAGCGCCCCTGAGCTTGGTAAGCCAGGTGCCGGACGAGAGCCTCTGTTCATTGATGTCGAGCGCCACCATCGTTCCTCCCTAGATCTCGTCGGTCGTCAATATTTGTTCAATGCAGAATATTTATTCACACCTGCCGGAAAATTCATTAACAAGTTGCTTTATGGCTGTCAACAGGATTTGTCCGTGCCCTTCCTGGCACGATGTTTGTCTGAGGGGGTTGACTAAACGTGTTCGTATGCAAAAATATTGCATAGTGAATATTTATGCACACGAGGAATCCATGGATACGACAGAACTCGAGCGCCTCGCTCGCGAGATCCGATTGCGCGATCTTCAGGCAGTCTTCGAAGCAGGTGCCGGCCATATCGGCGGGGAAATGTCGGTCATCGATATCCTGACGGCCCTTTATTTCCGCGTGCTGAAGGTTTGGCCGGACCAACCAAAGCACCCCGCTCGGGACAGGTTCGTTCTTTCGAAGGGCCATACGGCGTGTGCCCTGTACGTGACCCTGGCAAAGCGCGGCTTCATTCCGGAAGAGGAGATTTCCACCTTCCTGCGGCCGCACTCGAGACTGAACGGGCATCCTAACTGTAATAAGGTTCCCGGTGTCGAAACGAACACCGGGCCGCTTGGCCATGGTCTGCCCGTTTCGGTGGGTATGGCGAAGGCCGCCAAGCTCTCCGGCGCAAAGTATCATACATACGTCGTCACCGGCGACGGAGAGATGCAGGAGGGTTCCAACTGGGAGGCGATCATGGCCGCGGCCCAATTCAAGCTGGATAACCTGACCCTGGTCATCGACCACAACAGGTTCCAACAGGGTGCCGCTCTGGCCGACACCAACGATCTCGCGCCGCTGCGCCCGAAGCTCGAAGCCTTCGACTGGGAAGTCACCGAGATCAACGGAAACAATATGAGCGAGGTCGTCCCGGCCCTCGAACACCGGGGATCGCGGCCGCACTGCATCGTGGCCCACACCAACAAGGGTCATGGAATCTCGTTCATGCAGGACCGCGTCGACTGGCACCACAAGGTCCCGAGCAAGGAACAGTACGAAATCGCATTGGCAGAACTGTCGGAGGCACTGTGATGAACGCGCCAGTAAACGCACCCAAGCTCCACGATTGCCGCGACGCGTTCGCAGCGACGCTCGAGCGCCTGGCAGCCGAGAACGAAACGATCGTCGCGGTCTGCAATGACTCCGTAGGCTCCTCCAAGCTCGGCGGCTTCAAGTCGAAGTTTCCGGAGCGCCTCGTCAATGTCGGCATCGCGGAACAGAACATGGTCGGCGTTGGAGCAGGCCTCGCCAACGGCGGGCGCCTTCCATACGTCTGCGGCGCCTCTCCCTTTCTGACGGGGCGATCGCTGGAGCAGATCAAGGCCGACATTTCCTATTCGAATGCAAACGTCAAGCTCGTGGGCATTTCCTCTGGAATGGCCTATGGCGAGCTGGGGCCGACCCACCATTCGATCGAAGACTTCGCCTGGACGCGCGTCCTACCCAATCTTCCTGTGATCGCGCCATGCGACCGCATCGAGACTGCCGCGGCCGTCGAGTGGGCGGCGACCTACCATGGGCCATGCTTCCTGCGCCTTTCGCGCGTGGGTGTGCCCGACCTTCTTGCGCAAGGTCACAGGTTCGAGCTTGGCAAGGCAAATCTCCTGCGCGACGGTTCGGACGTCACGCTCATTGCCAACGGCACTCTGACCCATCGCATGGTGAAAGCAGCCGAAATCCTTGCAAAACACGGCATCAGCGCCAGGGTGCTCAACCTTGCAACGGTTCGCCCGATCGACGAGGAGGCCATTATCGCGGCGGCGAAAGAAACCGGCGCTATCGTCACGGCCGAAGAGCATTCGATCTTTGGGGGGCTTGGCTCTGCGGTCGCTGAAGTGGTGGTCGACAATGCTCCAGTCCCGATGAAGCGTCTGGGTGTTCCCGGCATCTACGCTCCGACCGGATCGGCGGAGTTCTTGCTCGACGAGTTCGGCATGGCACCGTTTGCAATCGCCGACGCCGCGCAGTCGCTGATCAAGCGCAAGTAAACTGGTAGCACCTAATCAAGCCGGGGCGCACTGCGCCGCCCCGGCCGTATGATCTGGGAGGATACGATGCGGGTTATTCTGGCGATCGACCAGGGCACGACCAATTCCAAGGCAGTTCTCGTTTGCGAACAGGGAGAAATCGTCGCCAGAGGCTCGGCTCCTGTCGGCATCTCCTATCCAAGGCCCGGCTGGGTCGAACAAGATCCACGCCGGCTCTACGCCTCTGTCTGCGAAGCAATCGACGCCTGCTTGAAGGCCGTACCCGATGTGACCATCGAAGCCGTGGCGATTTCCAATCAACGCGAGTCGGTCACCGCCTGGGACGCCGACACGGGAGAAGCATTAGGCCCGGTGCTGAGCTGGCAGTGCCGACGCACGGCGCAAGATTGCGAGCGTCTAGTCGCCGAAGGTCGTCTTGACCGTGTACAGGCTCTCACGGGCCTTCCCTTGGACCCGATGTTTCCCGGTTCGAAATTCCGATGGCTGCTCGACCGTGTGCCGACAGGCCGATCGGTCCGACTTGGAACGATCGACAGTTGGCTTGTGCACTGCCTGACCGGCGGGGGCCGGCACGTCTGCGATGCCTCGAACGCCGCCAGAAGCCAATTGTTCGACCTCCAGCAGCAGAGATGGAGTGAGGAACTCGGAGAGATTTTCCGCGTCGATACCGCACTCCTCCCGGAGGTGCTCGACAGCTCTGCAAATTTCGGCGCGACGCAGGGGCTTCCGGGCGTACCGGACGGCACACCTATCAGGGCCGCAATCGGCGATAGCCATGCCGCCCTGTTCGGTCATGGAGCATTCAAACCGGGCGATGGCAAGATAACCTTCGGAACGGGCTCCTCGGTGATGACGACACTTCCTCGGTTCATCGCCCCGTCCAACGGCGTCACGACCACTGTCGCATGGCGCATCAGCGGAAAGCCGACTTTCGCCTTCGAAGGCAACATTCTCGTTTCCGCCGCAAGCCTCCCCTGGATGGCGGGCATTCTCGGCCTCCCTGATGTGGCCGCCTTGGTCGACCTGGCGGCGACCGCTGAACCAGGAGGACCAGGCTTCGTGCCCGCCTTCGTAGGACTGGGCGCACCCTACTGGAACTCCGACGCACGGGCCCTCTTCTCGCAGATCAACTTCAGCACGACGCGTGCTCAAATGGCACGCTCAGTGACGGATTCGATCGCCTTCCAGGTCCACGACGTGATCGCTGCCATGCGCGCACAGAGCGGCGGCGAACTCGGCGCCCTTTATGTCGACGGTGGACCAAGCCAGAACCGCTTCCTGATGCAGTGCGTCTCGAACCTTGTCGAACACGCCGTCATCCAATGCGAGGCGCCCGAGGCGTCGGCGCTCGGTGCCGCATATCTGGCAGGACTATCACTCGGCCTGTGGAACGATCTCGGGGTCATCGCGGGACTGCCTCGAAGCAAGCAGGTCATTGCCCCGGAACGCGTGGATCGGGAAGCGCTCCTGAATACCTGGAATGATGCTCTCGCCCGCTCGACGTCGCGCCAAACACCGGCTAAAGGTGAATAAAAATTCACACCGGGATCAGCGATGTCTCGCCTAAACGAACTCCGCCTCATTTCAAGAGTCGCCCAGATGTATCACATCGAGGGACGGCGACAGGCGGAGATCGCACAGCATCTTCGGCTGTCGCAGGCAACAGTCTCCCGGATGCTGAAGCGCGCTGAGGCGGAGGATATCGTCCGGACGAGCGTCATCCCGCCTGTTGGCACCTACAGCGAACTCGAGGCGGGCCTGCGTGAAAGGTACGACCTGCCCGAGGCAGTTGTTGTGGAGTGTACGGAAGACCGCGACGGAGCCATCATGGCCCGGATCGGAGAAGCGGCAGCTCATCTCCTGGAGGTCACACTTGCCCCCGGAGAGATCATCGGGGTTTCGAGTTGGAGTCAAACCATCTTCAAGATGGTGGAAAACATCCACCCTCAGAAGAGCGCGCAGGCGAAATACGTCGTTCAGACGCTAGGCGGCATGGGCGATCCATCGGTACAGACCCACGCGACCCAACTTACGACACGGCTTGCGCGGCTGACCGGTGCGGAGCCGAAACTTCTTCCTGTGCAGGGAGTGACCACCTCGCGAGAGGCCAAGCTCCTCATGCAGTCCGATCCATTTGTCAGAGAGACGATGGACTTGTTTGGCAGCATCACGCTTGCGATCGTCGGCGTCGGAGCCGTCGAACCCTCAGAACTTCTCGCACGGTCGGGCAACATCTTTTCGTCGCGGGAGCTTGCTGATCTCGCAGATGCAGGTGCCGTCGGCGACATCTCGCTGCGTTTCTTCGACAAAAACGGCAAAGCGGTGAAGACGCCCTTGGACGAGCGCGTTATCGGCATCCCGCTTGAGGATCTTGCGCGGGTCGATCGTGTCATCGCTTTGGCTGGCGGCTTGAAAAAGACGGCCGCTATTGCCGGCGCGCTGCGACTTGGGGTCATCGGTATGTTGGTGACCGACAAGTTCACCGCTCAGCGATTGATCGATCTGTAGAATCGCTCTCCGGAAAACACCGAGCCACCTAAAGCCGATCCAAGCGGCATAATTTCGGCTGAACACGTAATGGACCAGTTGTAACATTCGTGGAACGGGTCATGACGCTGCGCGAGCGCAATGCGCATGTAGACGCCATCCCGGTACGTGCAGGCCATGCTTTGGACCTCGCCGATGTGGATGCGGGTTGGCGAGCGCTGTCGCTGTTGGCTTCCAAGTGACGAAGTACCGAGAGCACCATTCAGAAATTGCCAGGCCGAATATACGTCAACCCGTGGCAAGCATTATTGGGGCGGCGGCGTTCAAAAGGCAGGACTGGGTTTGGTTAGCGCCCTGAGGCTTTGCGCCTATCAGCGCTTTACCAGATGGATACCTGCCAAGGTGCAACGGACCGATCCGCCCGCTTTTTCGATCGTCGGAATATCAAGGGCGACGGGATTGACGCTTTCCTCGATCACGGCAAGTTGATACCGGTCGAGGCATGCGAGTGCGGTGGTCGAAAGCGCCAGGATACGGCCGTCCCTTCCCTGAAGCTCCAGGGCGTTGCCGGCAAAGTGCGAAATCTGCTCGTTCGTCAGCGCAACGATGTTCCGGCCGGAACGCTCCAGTCTGGTGACGATCTCCTGCCGCCTGGCAGGATCGGTCATCATCTCCAGCCCGATCATGGCGAAATCGGTGGCGATGCACATCAGGACGTTGGTGTGATAGACTGAGACGCCGTTTTCGTCGCGGGCGTCGAACACCATCGGCTCGTAGTTGAAATGGGTCGAGAAGCGTTCGAGCGCGATCGGATCGGTGCGGTCGGAGCGCACCGCATAGGCGACCCGGTCGATGTGGTCGAGGACCATGGCACCGGTGCCCTCGAGAAAGAGCCCGTCGGGTTCAAGGCCCGAATAGTCGATGACCTCCTGCACCCGATAGCGGGTCTTCAGCATTTCGATGACGTCGCTGCGCCGTTCGCGGCGGCGGCTGACGGCCTTCATCGGATAGATTGCGAGGTGACCGCCGGCATGGGTGGAGAACCAGTTGTTGGGAAAGACCGAATCCGGTGTCTGCCGACCGGTATCCTCGAAGAGATGCACCTCGACGCCGTGACGTCCGAGCGTGTCGGCGGCCTCAGTTATTTCACCATACGCGACGGACGACAGATCCTCCCTCATGTCCTGACTGGTCTGGAAATGATTGTCGGCCGCCGTTTCCGTGTTCACGCTAAAATGGTGCGGGCGCACCATGACCACCGCGGAGGGCGCTTGAATGGAGTAGGCTGAATGTCTAGGCATCGTTCCGTTCCTACGCCTGCCTTGCCCGCTGCAGCATGCCGAAGAGATCACGCGGATCGTCGGGGTCGGCGATGATGTCGAGGTCCTGGTAGAGCCCTGTGCCCCTGAGCCTGTCGCGGACATAGCGCAGCGCGGAAAAATCCTCGACCGCGAAACCCACGCTGTCGAAGAGGGTAATCTGGCTGATATCGCGCCGCCCCTGCGCCTGGCCGGTGATGACCTTCCACAATTCCGTAACAGGGTAGTCCGGTTCCATCTGCTGGATCTCGCCCTCGATGCGCGTCTGCGGCGGATATTCGACGAAGGTGTCGGCGCGCAGCAGGATATCGCGATGCAGCTCGGTCTTGCCGGGGCAGTCGCCGCCGATGGCGTTGATGTGGACGCCGGCGCCGATCATGTTGTCGGTGAGGATCGTCGCATATTGCTTGTCGGCGGTGCAGGTGGTGATGATGTCGGCGCCCTCGATAGCGGATTGCGCCGAGGTGCAGGCGGTGACCGTCAATCCGGCGCCCGACAGGTTGCGCACCATCTTTGCCGTCGCCAGCGGATCGATATCGTAGAGCCTGATGTGATCGATGCCGCAGATGGCCTTCATGGCAAGCGCCTGGAACTCCGCCTGCGCGCCATTGCCGATCATCGCCATGGTGCGGGCACCCTTCGGTGCCAGATGGCGTGCCGCCATGGCCGAGGTGGCGGCGGTGCGAAGCGCTGTCAGCAGTGTCATTTGAGTCAGCAGCACCGGATAGCCGGTCGAGACTTCCGCCAGGAGGCCAAAGGCGGTGACGGTCTGCAGGCCCTGCGCCATGTTCTTCGGATGGCCGTTCACATATTTGAAACTATAGATCTCGCCATCCGAGGTCGGCATCAGCTCGATCACGCCCTCGCGGGAATGGGAGGCGACCCGCGGTGTCTTGTCAAAGAGCTCCCAGCGGCGGAAATCCGCCTCGATGACGTCGGTGAGCTCAGCCAGTAAGGTTTCCAGCCCGATATGGTGGACGAGCCGCATCATGTTCTCGACGCTGACGAAGGGAACGAAGGCTTTTTCCGATGGAAGGGGTGACGGCATCACGAATTCCTCTGGCGCTGGGCTGATGAACAGAGGTTAGCCTTCCCAAGTGTTGGCCGAAAGCGCAAAACTGTGCTAGTTCCGGCAGCTGATTGTACAATTTGTTCAGTAAGCTTGCATAAATTTATCAACCTGGAGCGGGAAACATGGATGTCGCGAAATATTCGCCTGATGATCTGGATCGGCGTATCATCGCTCACCTTCGTGGCGACGGACGTGCCTCGTTGACCAAGCTTGCGGATGCGCTCGGCGTTGCACGCGGGACCGTGCAGAACAGGCTGGACCGCTTGATCGAGACAGGGACGCTGCTCGGATTTACCGTGCGGGTGAGAGAAGACTACGATCTGAGCGCGGTGCATGCGGTGATGATGATCGAGGTCGTCGGCAAGTCGACGACGCAGGTCATTCGCAAGCTGCGCGGTCTGACGGAGATTTCCGCGTTGCACACGACCAACGGCAATTGGGATCTCGTCGCCAATATCCGGGCGGCAAGCCTTGCGGATTTCGACCGCGTTCTGCGCGAAGTGCGCATGATCGATGGCGTTGCCAACAGCGAAACGAGCCTTCTGCTGAGCAGCGTTTGACAAAAAGAGATGTCATCGATACCTCCGCCATTGTCGCGATCGCCCTGGACGAACCGGAAGCAATCGACCAAACTGCAAGCGATGGTGTGCGGCGTATAGCGCCTGTTGCCTTGATCGCTGGAGTGCGATGCCCGCATAGGCGCGCGCGGAGCGCGGTCGACGTTTTTTGAGCGCGGCATATCCGTTCGGCAACTGGGGCTCAACGCGATCCGGTGAGCCCCGATCCAAATTCACACGATAGCAGGCAATCGGCTCAGTGATGTTCTTGACCCGCTGATCGCCCATTGGCTCGAAGGCAAAGGCAAGCTTGCCTCCGACCTCCTTCGATACCTTGCCTGAAACACAGGATCAGCGACCGTAAGTCACCTCAACCGTCGCCTTGCCGAGCGTATTTGCCCGTACATAGAACCCAACCATGGCGGCAGGCGCCGTTTCGGGAAGCGCAAGCTTGTCCACAGAGAGTGCATAGACGGTAAACTGATAGTGGTGCGGAGCATCTCCGGTCGGCGGGCATGCGCCACCATAGCCGGATGTGCCGAAGTCGGTGCGGCCTTCCACGGCGCCCTCCGGAAGCTTCTTGTCGCCACTTGCGCCGGTCGCAATCTTGGAAACAGTTGCGGGAATGTTGAACACAGTCCAGTGCCACCAGCCGGAGCCGCTCGGAGCATCCGGATCGTAAGCCATGATGGCGAAGCTCTTGGTGCCTTCAGGTTCCCCTGACCAGGCCAGTTCCGGCGAGATATTCTTGCCCGTGCAACCGAAGTTGTTAAACACCTGCTCGCTGGCCATGGGTTTTCCAGGGCTCAGGTCATTGGAGCTCAGTTTCATTTCGGCGTGAGCGACAGTTACGTTGACAAGTGACGAGGCAAGCAGTGCTGCTATGAGACGCATGATGTTTTCCTGGTTGATACTGCCGGGAAACTATCCTCCCCCAGAAAGAGCGTCTGCCCCGAGATGCTCAACTTCTGTCCTGGTCCGCTCAAAGACGTCAGGGTTGCTGCGCACATGGCGCGGGTTGATACCAAACCGTTCCTTGAACCGTGCCGCGAATTGAGATGGCGAGTCGTAGCCCACCTCCAGCGCGATGTGTGCAATCGGCACGCTGGTCGTGTGCAGGAGGCCCAGTGCCCTCGTCATTCGGGTGTCGCTTAAGGTCTCGCTGAAACTTGTGTCTTCAGCAGCCAGCTTACGTCTGAGCGTCGCCTCGCTCATGTGGAATGAACGGGCCGCATGCCCCAGCGTCCAGTCGAAGGCAGGGTTCTTTTCAATCATGTGGCGCAGCCGGTCTCGCAGCAACAAACTTTGGGCTTCGCCCAAGACGGCACCGGCGAGCGCGAACCATGTGATGAGTTCCATCAAGCGGGCCGCGGCAATCGGCACCGGAAGCTTGATCAGGTTTTCCGAGTCGCTGCAAAACTCGAATAGTGCCGCTGCCTGCTCGGGCATGTCAGACACTTTCGCGGGAACTGCCGTTGACGGACGGGTTATGGCACCCATGCGACCGTATGCGTCTTCGAATAGTTGGCGCGGAACGGGAAGTGCAAGCGTTTCATAACTCTGTGGCGCCTTCGGTATGTTTTCCATGGTCAGCGGACGATTATCTGGCAAGAGGCCAAACTCTCCGGCGGTGAGGCGCAACGGCATGTCGTGCGCCGTAACGATCTTCGTTCCCGATCGAACCTGGATCAGCAAAGGACACGTGTTCACGAGGCGGTAGAAACACGCCCGTCCACCCTGTCGGATTACGGCGCCGGCGGGGATAGGCAAAACGTCGTGCAATGCAACCTCTTGATGTCTGTCGGATCTGGCATGGCTAGATCTTTGTGTCCACAGCCGATCATAGGTCGAACGTGCGGAAGGCGGAAGCTTTCACTTTCACATCCACGTCGGTTGTCTGCAGATGCAGCAGCTTAGCCCATATCGAGGATATTGCGCGTCGCGGAAAAGATGGCCGCGTTCGCATTTTCGGCAGGACCGGCGCGAGGAGCTGCCGCGCAAATAGCGCCGATGGGCCATCGGCGCGATCATTGGTTGACCCCGAATTGCTCAGAAGCGAATGACCACACATCCGTGCGGCCCAAGTGAAAGGCAATCATTGACCTCCTTGCCGCTAAGGAGATCTGTGCCACCACCTGGCAAGCATTTCACTTCGACATCGGCTCCGTCCGTATTGAGCACGAACAGGAGCTTGCGGTCGGCCGCTTCGCGGACGGTCACCTCCACGTTGGCGGGAAGGTCGGCCACCAGGGGTGCGATGCCTGCGCGCGCAAACACCTGTTCTGCAAGGCTCTCGGCCAGTGCAGCGGTGAGATATGTGCCCATGTAGATGGCACTGCCCTCGCCTACTTTGCGGCTGGTAATGGCCGCCCGCCCGCTCGCAAAGCGGTTGCTCCACCGACCGAGCACCTCGACGTCTGGATCCACGTCGAGCAGTTCGTAGAGATGGGCGGCCTCGTGCTCCTGATTGCCGAGCACGAACTTGTACCGTCGGGCGGCCGAGCCGGCCGAAAGTCGCTTTGCGGGATTGTGCAGTCCGAACTCGGTGCCATTGAGACCGAACAGGCCATCGGCGCCTGGTTCAGCAACGCGACCGAATTCCTCGACCCGCACGCCACAGAGTTCGGAAAGACCGCGGCCGGGCGCGAGAACCGTCGGAATGTGGTTATGCTCGTCCCGCGTTCCTGTCATCGCGCCGATCACCAGCGTGCCGCCATTCTTGACAAAGGCCTCGACATTGGCGTTCCACTCCGGCTTCCACATCGCCCAATGGGGAACATAGAGCAGCTTGATCCGCGAAAGATCATCTTCTGGATGAATGAAACCGCAAGCAATGCCCTTGGAATGGCAATAGCGGTGCAGATGAACACCATCCTCCAACGGGCTCGGCAGACCCATGGGATAGGTCTTGTAGGCCTCCTGGTTGTCGAAATCGGCACCCGCGATGGCGACATCCATGCGGACGGTCGTGCCCAGAAGGTCCTTCTTGATCTTGGCGACGTCGCCGGCGAATTCGATCGCTTCCTGATAGCGCCGGCGCGGCACGTCGTCATGGTCAATGAGGCCCATCCAGTAGATTTCGGCGCCGTAATGCGCCGGACGCCAACGGAAGAACATCAAGCCGTCGGCGCCGCGCGCCACAGAGCTCAGCGCCATACGGCGCATCTCGCCCGGTTCGGGGGTCATGGTGGAAAAGCCCGGCTGACTGCCGAAGCCCGAAGCTTGCTCCGGAACGATGAAATTGCCGCTGTAGGCGCGACAGACATCGAGATGCAGCGCCTGCGTTGCCGCATGCCCGCCAGTGCGACGCATCTCGTCGTAGAGCATCGGATAGATATCGAAGCCGATAAAGTCCAGGTCGCTACCGAACTGGCCGCGGAAGTCGATGTCTTCCAGGCGGCCAAGATTGTGGAAGATGAACCAGTCCGGGTTGGTCCGACGCAGGATTTCCACCTGATCGTGCTGGAATGCGGCGGTCGCATGCGCCAGGAAGCGGTGATAGTCCTGGAAATGGCCAGGGCTCGGAAAGCCGGGATTGTGGGCACGCGGCGCGGCGATCTGGTCGAAATTGTCATATGCTGTTGCCCAGAAATTTCCGCCCCACACAAAATTGAGCGCATCGATCGTCTCGTAACGATCCCTGAGATAACGGCGGAATTCGCGTTCTGTCGCTTCTGAATAAGAGGTGGAAGACGTGGTGTTGAGCTCGTTGTCGGTCTGCCAGCCTATAACGTGCGGGTTGTCGCGATAGTGGTTGGCTAGCGCCTCCGTGATGCGGCGGCTGTGCGCACGGTAAACAGGACTGTTGGTGTCGCCATGCTGGCGAGAGCCATGGGTTGCGACGCGATCGTTCACGTCAACGCGTAGCACTTCCGGATAGGTCGCGGTCAGCCACCGGGGCGGCGTGGCGGTCGGCGTACAGAAGATCGTCTCGATGCCACAGGCGCCCAGGACGTTGATCGCCTTGTCGAACAGCGAGAAGTCGAACACGCCCTCGCGCGGCTCCATGATGTGCCAGGCGAACTCGCCCAAACGCACGACGTTGAAGCCGGCAACGGCCATGCGCTCGGCGTCACGCTCCCAGTAGCTCTCGTCGACATGTTCCGGATAATGCGGGACGCCGATGAGAAAATCGTCAAGATTAAGGGTGCGCCACACCGAAAGGGGCGCAGGAGCTGTGCGCTTCATGTCATTCTTATCCTTGTTCAGAGACTTGCGACGGGTTTGGGAGAGCTGATGGTTCGGCCGTCGGCCGCAAAGAGGTAGGCATCGCGCACGTCAAAGCCGACGGAAACCGAGGCAGTTGTCTGGAATGGCCGGATGTCGCCGATCTGGGCGGTGAAGACACCGGTTCCGCTGTCGGAGCCGGTTGTCACCAAATCACCGGCATCGACATAGACGATGGTTTCTCGGCCGAGATATTCGGTGAGCCGCACTTGTCCGCCGAAGGTGAAGGCGCACCCAGCCTGATCAATCGTGAGCTTTTCGGGGCGGATACCAACCGTGACCGTGTCGCTCTTGGCGGCTGGCACTGTAAGATCGTCGAAGGAAACCGTCAGCCCGTCGGCACAGGCGACCCTGGCACTGCGTCCGGAGACCTCCGCGACCGTGCCGGTCACGAAGTTCATGCGCGGCGCGCCGAGGAAGCCCGCGACGAACAGGTTGGCGGGATTGGCGTAGAGGTCGAGCGGCGCACCCACCTGCTCGATACGACCGCGATTGAGCACGACGATGCGACTTGCCATGGTCATCGCCTCGACCTGGTCATGCGTCACATAGATCATCGTCGAACCAAGCGCAGCATGCAGGGTCGACAGTTCGACGCGCATCTGCGTGCGCAGTGCCGCATCGAGATTGGACAGCGGCTCGTCGAACAGGAAGACGTCGGGCGAACGGGTAATGGCCCGGCCGATGGCGACACGCTGCCGCTGACCGCCGGACATTTGCTTGGGCCGCTTGTCGAGCTGCTCCTCGAGCCGGAGGATTTTTGCCGCCCTCGCCACCGCCGTATCGATTTCCGCCTTGGGCCGTCCGGCCATGCGAAGGCCGAAACCCATGTTCTGCGCCACCGTCATATGCGGATAGAGCGCATAGGACTGGAAAACCATGGCGATGCCCCGGTCGCCTGGCTCGAGCCGGGTGACATCCCGCCCCTTGATCAGCAACTGGCCCGACGTTACCGTCTCGAGACCCGCGATTGTCTTCAGAAGCGTGGACTTGCCGCAGCCGGATGGTCCGACCATGACAACGAACTCGCCCTCCTCGATGGAGAGGTTGATGTCGTTGAGCGCATGGAACTTGCCATAGTGCTTCTGAACGTTCTGGATTTCTACGCTGGCCATTGAGCCATCCTTTGATCTTTGCGCATCAGCCCTTCACGGCTCCAACCGTGAGGCCGGCGATGAAATGGCGTTGCATGAGGAAGAACATCACGACGGGCGGGATCGCGACCATGATCGTGGCGGCTGCCACGAGGTTCCATGCCGAAACCCATTCGCCGCGCAGGTTGCTGAGGCCCGCCGTCACCGGCTTGACGGCATCGCTCTGGGTCAACACGATTGCCCAGAAATAATCATTCCAGACGAAGGTGAAGGTCAGGATCGCAAGTGCTGCCAGCGCCGGACGGATCAGCGGCAAGACGACATGGATCAGCGTTTGGCCGGGCGAAGCCCCTTCAGCTCGCGCAGCCTGGAAAAGTTCGTCCGGCAAAGCCGCGATGAAATTCCGCATGAACAGCGTCGCAAAGCCGGTCTGGAAGGCGATGTGGAAGAGGATAAGCGCAGTGTAGGTGTCATAAAGGCCGAGCGACACCATCAGGTCGCGCACCGGGATCATCATGATCTGCGCCGGCAGGAAGTTGCCACCAACGAAGAGCGCAAACATCAGGTTGGCGCCACGGAAACGGTAGCGCGACAGCACGTAGCCTGTGAGGGTCGAAAGGATCAGCACTCCCAGAACCGACGGCAACGTGATGATCAGGCTGTTGAGAAAGTAGCGTGCCATGGCCGTCTGGGTGAAGACGGCCATATAGTTTTCGACGAAATTGAACCTCTTCGGCCAGCCCCAGTAATTGCCGGCCATCACTTCCTCGAACGACCGGAGCGACGTTGCCATTACTGCCATCAGCGGCACGAGCCAGAGGATCAGGACAAGCGCGACCATGCCGGCATAGGCTGCCCGGCGAAGTGGGGATTCTTCGGAAATCGGACGCGGATACATCAAAGAGCCTCCCGTTCAGGCTTGAGCAGGGTGCGCAGGTACCAGGCGATAAAGACGGCCATGATGACGAAGAGCACGGTGGCTATGGCGGCTCCATATCCAAAGCGATAGGAGAAGATGGATTGCTCGTACATCTGATAGGCGAGCACGCTAGACGAGCCGAACGGTCCGCCGGACGTCATGACCGCGACCATGTCGAATGAACGCAGCGCTCCGATCACGGTAACGGCAAGCGCGATGAAGCTGACTTCCCGCAATTGCGGCAGCACCACGTGCCACAGCATCGGCCAGCCACGCGCTCCGTCGACCTGGCCGGCACCGATCAGATCCTCGCTGAGGTTATTGAGACCCGCAAGAAACAGCACCAGGCAGAAGGCAGTCTGAGGCCATAGTGCTGCGACTACGACCGCAAACGTAACGAAATGCTCGTCAGAAAGCAGCGCCGGTGCGGTGGCTCCGAAATAGCCGAAGATCAGCGATAGCAGGCCGAAGCTCGGATCGTAGACCCAAGTGAAGACCACGCCGACCGTCACCGATGCCAACACCAGCGGCACGAAGAAGAGGGACTTCATGACGCGCATGCCCCTGATCGGCTGGTTGAGCAGCAGTGCCAATGCGAGACCGAGTGGTGGCGCCAGCATGAACATGGCGAGCCAGATCAGGTTGTTCTTGAGCGAAACATAGAATTGCGGGTCATCGATGAGCTGTGCGTAGTTCGACAGGCCCACCCACCGCATCTCGCTGACGCCATCCCAGTCGAAGAATGAGACCCAGACCGTTTGGATCGAGGCCATGATGATGACGATGCCGAACAGAAGGGCTCCGGGGAGAATGAACAAGGTTGGAGCCATCCAAGAGCGATGGCGTCGCCAGAAACTGGACATCTCTTTCTGCTTTCCAGGGTCGGAATTGGTTACGTGCGGTCGATGCTCGCCGGCGCTGCCGGATTTCGGACAGGAGTGCGTGAAGTAGGCATCTCCTGTCCGAAGCGCGGCCAGCGCAGGGAGGGTGCATGACCGCAGGCGATCGCGTTCACGCCTTGAAGACGCGCTTGCGGGTTGCTTCAAGCCGCTCGAGAATCTGCTCGCGCCGTTCTGGCTTGACCATGAATTCCTGGAAGCCCTTCAGCCCTTCCTGTGCCATGTCGGGATCGGTGTCGCGGTCGTAGTACTGGGCAGTGGCCGCAACGGTCTTCAGCGATTCCACGGCAGCATTGACCAGCGGATCCTTGCTCGGCGGGCAATCACTGCGTGGTGGCACTGCACTTTCCGCTTCGAGGAAGGCCGACAGGTTCTCGGGCTTGTAGAAATAGGCAAGGAAGTCGCGTGCGCCTTGCTTGTTCTTGGCATTCTTCGGAACGTGGATCGAATTCAGTGCGAAATCCTCATAGCGTGCCATGCCGGAGGTGATTTCCGGGAACGGCGCAAACGCGATCTGGTCGACCTGATCCTCGGGGAAGCCATATTTTATGAAGCCGGCCAGATCCATCATCGCGGCTTTCTTCTGCGCCAGTGCGGCGGCAGCCTGCTCCCAGCCGAAGGAGGTGTGGTTTGGGCTGAACATCTCAGCCTTGATCAGTTCCTCCCATGTGTCGAACACCGGCTTCAGCGCATCGTCGGTATAGGACATCTGACCATCCATCAGCGCCATGTGCTTGTCGAGGCCGTTGATGCGCAGGTTCATGTGATCGAACCACCCGGCGGCAGGCCACATTTCCTTCGTGCCCATGCTGACCGGGATCATGCCTGCCGATTTCGCCTGCTCGCCGAGTGTCAGCAGATCCTTAATGGTCTTAGGCGCCGTCCAGCCCTTTTCGGCAAAGACGTCCTTGCGGTAGAACAGGCCCCAGAGAAGGCCGCCGAGAGGCAAGCCATACTGCTTACCATCCACCGTGACCGCTGCGGTCGATGGGCCGAGCACGCTCTTGTAGTTCTCGCGTTCGAAAAGATCGGAAATGTCGTCGAACAGATCACGCTTGACGAAGGCCTTCATGCGGTTACCGGAGAACCAGAAGCAGAGGTCCGGCGCACCCACGACAAGATAGCTGCGAATAGCCGTTTTGTGGGCCTCATGGTCCATATTGTTGATGGTGAGTTTGACACGGCCCGCCTTCTCATACTCGCTTGCGATGCGCTGAAGCACCTCCCGCTGCGCGGCGTTGCCGATATTGGAGATGATCGTCAGCTCCTTGCTCTGCGCCAGCGCGGGGCAGCTAAGTGCCACGCCAGCCAGCGCCGTACCGGCGCCGATCATGAACTGGCGTCGCGAAGAGGACGCGCTTTCCATCAACGACGTTAGATCTTTCATTGCCATTCTCTCCTCCCAAGACAAAGCTTCGGCATTGCCGAGCAACCGTCTGCTCGGACAGGCCAAGTTCGATGAATGTGCTGAGCGTCGCCTTGCTGTGCGATGTGGCGGCAGGCGAACTCCTCCTCGATTGCCAACGGCGCGAAGTTAGCCTAGCTTTAGGGTCGACGCAATAGTTAATTTACGAAATAAATTAATGAGGAGATGAAGTGAGAGGCAACGCCAGCACGTCGCGAGCCCTGAACCGGCGCCTTATCCTGAACCTGCTGCGGAACCGCGGCCCGATCTCCCGCGCCGAGATGGCGCAAATTACCGGGTTGAGCCCTGCGGCCGTCACGTTCGTGGTCGCCGAATTGATGGAGGAGGCACTGGTCGTGGAGCGCGAGGCGGTTGCTGGAACCACTGGCCGGCGCCCCGTACCAGTCGACATCAACTACGAAGCGCATCTTGCGCTTGGCTTCAAGCTCAACCGATACAGCATCGACTGCGTGCTGACCGATCTGGCCACGACCCCCCTTGCATCGCTCGAAGCGGACGTCGCCAATACGAGCCCGCAGGGCATGATCGAAACCATTGCCGCGACGATCCCGAAGCTCCTCGCGCAGGCTAACCGGCAGGGAACGGAAATCATGGGTATTGGTGTTTCGATCCCCGGAGAAATCGATCCATCGACCGGCATGTGCATCCAGAGCCCCCGCTTCGGTTGGAAGAACCTGCCGTTCGCGGAGCTGCTCGCCAAACGCGTCCATGTTCCGGTCTGGACCGATGACGACGTGAACGCTTTCGCCGTCGCGCAGAAACTGTTCGGCGTCGGCCGGGATCACCAAAACTTCGCAGCGCTTGCGATTGGCGCCGGTATCGGCTGTTCGCTTGTGATCAAGGGCGAGATCTATCATGGAAGCCACAGTGCCGCCGGTAAGCTGGGACATACGACCTCCGTTGTGAATGGTCGCTTGTGTGAATGCGGTCGGCGTGGATGCCTGATGGCGCATGCAGCAGAGCCCTATATGCTGGACGAATGGCAGAGCCGGACGGGCTCCGCGATAAGCCGCGATCAGTTCGCTAAGTCCGTTGAGCATCAAGAAGATCTGGCGCTTTCCATCTTATCGGACTGCGGTTCTCGGATCGGGCGACACCTGGCCGACATGGTCAATCTGTTTGACCCGGAGATCATCGTCGTGGGCGGAGAAGCCGTGCAATTCGGTGATGCCCTTCTCGCCCCGATCCGGAAAACAATGGAAGAATTCGCATTCTTCACCAAGCCGGAACTCGTCACCGATTGGGTCCCAAGTTCATGGGCACGGGGCGCTGCCGCGCTTGCGACGCAGAGAATTTTCGACTTCGAGCGCTCGCCGAGCGGTTGATGAAGGTTCTGCTGCGCACCCCATTTATGAAACTACAGAAGAGTTGCGGACCGTTGACAGCGAGGCATGCGAACAATGAGGAGGATGGGCTTTGCTACACTTCAACTACCGCCACTCATCGCTGCCAATAATGCCATGAGGAAAATGCGAAGAGGAAGTTTCGCGCTGTCGCGTCTACCCGCTTCGCAAATCAACCATCCGACATGCACTTGCGTCATCTGTCTCTGGTGGCAAAGCCGGTGCCGACGCCCCGGACCTCGGTGGGGAACACCTCGCCGGGATAGATGCTCGTCAACACCCCATTCACTGCATTCAGAAACGAGCACATAGCCGGCCTAACTCCGATATTTGACCCATCTTGATGGGTTGAATAATTAGAGTATATGCATTAAACAACCCATTGAAAGGGTCAATTAATGCGACTTACGCTTCAAACCCATTTTAACTGCGAGTGGCATCCCGCCGCTACGTTGGAGATAAAGGACGACGCGGCCGGCTTCCAGGGCGCGTCAATCGTCGACTATGATCTCAACTATTTCGTCACTGTGGCGTCAGCAGAATTCGCGGCGGGAAAAACGGTCCACGACAATCGCGCCTTGTCCGTCGGTTATCCCGTTGACCTTGAAAACCGATATAGCCGCAGTTGGCCACCGTTCCTATTGGATCTGATGCCCCAAGGACACGCAAGGCGGAAGCTTGCCGAACATCTCGGGCTTGCTGAAGGACAGCGCACCTCCGATCTCCCGCTGCTACTGCGATCAGCCACCGGCGGTATAGGTAATATCCGTATCAAGGAAGCCGCTGACGCCGAAATTGAACGGCTGCACGGTGTGCAGCGCAAAGGCGTGACCGAAGCGGAGATCCTTGAGCGGTCGGATCGCTTCATGGAAGTTGCCGATCGCTTCGGAATGCTCGCCTCTGGCTCAAGTGCCCTGCAAGGTGAATGGCCGAAGGTGTCCATGACCCAAGCGGGCGACGGGCAATATTATCCCGACAGCTTCGTCACCGATGATGAGGCGCTACGCCATGTCATCGTCAAGCTGGTTCGCAGCACCGAGCCCGTGGATCGCCTCATTCTCGAAGGTGAAGCCCTCTACTCTCGCATAGCTCATGATATCGGGCTGAACGTCAGCGAACCATCAATCTATGCTGAAGGCGTGCTCATCATCCCCCGCTTCGACAGAAAGAAGGGAGAACGCGGCGAAGCAATACGTCTTGGGCAAGAAAGCCTGGTCTCTGCGATCGGCGTTGCTGATTTCGGGCATGTCGGCACGCATGAAGCTTATATCGATATCTTGCGGCAATTTTCGGCTGATCCCTTCGCGGACATCGTCGAATACCTGAAACGCGACATCGCAAACCTGGCACTTGGCAATCCCGACAATCACGGCCGAAACTCGGCTCTAAGCAAACATCAAGATGGCACAATTCGCCTATCTCCACTCTTCGACTTCGCCCCGATGCGGCTCGCCAAGGAAGGAATTGTCCGTTCCACGCGGTGGAGTATGATGCGGGATGCCGGCCGCGATCATTTCCCCGATTGGAAGCAGATTTGCGGCGAGCTCTTTCCTGAACCCGATATGCAAAAAAGTCTTGCAGGTAAGCTTTCCGCATTTGCGGAACGCCTGCGTCAGGCTCCCCAGATTGCGGAGGATATGAGCGCCCCACGCGAGATCATAGAGCGAGGCATGGGGCGCTGCGCGGAAATTGCCGAGGGCGTTTTGGCGTCACTAACCTGACGCAGAATGGAGACCGCTGATGCCCCGCTGGAAAAAGCCGACCAGAGAAGAAATCCTGCAAAACCGACGCGACCTGGCGCAGCGTGCTCGAAACGGCGATCTAAGGCTGCCTGGCGCTGTAGCAGAGATCCGCAAAGGCTTTGGTATGACGCAGGAGGAATTTGCCAAGACATTAGCGCTCACCAGGCGCCAGATTGCGGAAATAGAAGCAGGTACGGCAAACCCCACGCTTGAGACTTTGGAAAAGATTGGCAGGTTATTTGGATTCGCGGTCGGGTTTGTGCCTAGAACGATGAACGTTAGTCAAACATAGAGTTTTAAGCGCGCTACATCATTCGTTGCGTTCGCTGATACGTGATCTTGCGTTCTTTAGCGTTCACCAGTTCATCACATCGGCGCTCAATCCCTCACGGCCGGTAATCAGATGCGTAACAGCCGCAGAAACTCAAGCTTCGATCCGTTCCAAGCAGTTCGCAATCCAAGCTATGAGCGGCACCGGCATGTCGCGCCCCGACAGCAGCCGGACATGGACATGAAACGATCGCACTGAGTGACCCGTGTATCACGTGACGTTTGGCAGGGTACTCGTCTTACTTGCTGGCGCGATGTCGCCTGCTATAGCGGTTACTCCGCCACCCTATGTTGTGGGAGATGTCACTTGCCTGGAGAATACACTTGCCGTCCTGTAACCCGTGCCTGTGAGTTGCGATGGCCCGGCGGAGGCGCAGGGCCGCCGAACACCTCCGATGTCAGCTCAATACCGTGTGACGCCTCGTTGCTTCGATCTTTCGTGTAGACAACCCTGGATACGACTCCTATTGTTTAGTCGGGAGGTTCAAACGCTTCGAGGTCCGCCATGGATACCGTAAGTGCGCTTGATGCAACCACACCCGAAATCTCCGACGACCGGCTGCAATCGCTTTTCTCCGCCATGGAACGGGATGGGTATTGCTGCATACCGGATTTCCTAACACCTGCCAGTTTGATGACGATGCAGGCGTTTGTCGCATCGTCCGTGCGCAGTTCCCAGAACGAATATGTGGTCTTTAGAGGCAGCGAAGCCGTAAAGGGATCCGGACTTGATGAACTGGCACAATCCACGCGGTTCCAGTCGATCTTTTCGCGGCTTTATGTAGCGAGCCGCAACAAACCGGCTCCTGCTGTCGAATTCTATCAGTTGCTGAGATGCCTGACCGGCAAGGGAATGATGCAGCATTCTCTCAACTTTCACTATGATTCCTACCTCGTCACGGCATTGATTCCCATTGTTATCCCCACGACCGGTCGGGCCGGCGATCTCCTCCTCGTGCCGAATACCAGACCCGTCCGGGGAACCTATGCGGGAAATCTTGTCGACAAAATAATGGTGGACAAGATCCGGCAAAAGTCATTGAGAACCCGAGCCCTGAACGATCCCGCGTCATTCACGAGGATCAAAATGGTTCCAGGAAATCTCTATCTGTTCTGGGGCTACCGAAGCATCCACGCAAACGAACCATGCGATCCCGACACCGTGCGCGCAACGGCTCTCTACCACTATTTCGATCCCCACGCCGATAGCAGGTTAAAGGCACGCCTCAGGCGTTGACGCGAAGAGGCAATGGGATTGTAGCTTAGCGCCGGCGGTTTGAGGCCGGCGTTCCTGCGCCTTCATCACGGGATCTCAAAGTGTGCAATGTCGTTCCACCGGCTGTAAAGCTAACCGCGGGCTTAAGGTCCGACACTCTTCAAGGCCGGTGACGTAAGCGACGATAAAAAATGGCCCGCTCGAAAGGCGGGCCAGGGAGGAGGTGGCTAACAGGAGGACAACTCCGATACAATGAGTATTCGAAACCACTAAAACAAAAAAAATATGAAACGATGCATGTTTCAGCTGGTTATCGATGATTTAGTCAGTTTCTAGAAGTGGTGCTCCAATCAAAAGCTGATCGAGATTGTCAGTGCTCGTATCATCGGTGTTGGATCGTGATCAGGCGTAACCTCGCACCATCCCGCGAATGGTTGCCACCACTTGTCGGCTTTCGTACGGTTTGGCGATATAGCGCGTGCCTGAAGGCAAATCCCTATCAGAAACCGCACGCTCTCCCGACGTTAGCAGAATTCTCACAAACGGCCATCGACGTTCCACCAGTCTTGCAAGAGCGACCCCATCAAATCCCCCGGGCATTCGAATATCGCTCAATACGGCTTCGATGTTCATATTTGCTTCGAGCTCCCGCAGCGCCTCGGTGGCATTACGCGCTTCGATCACAGTCATCGCGGCATCCTCAAGTTCCGCGCGCAGTGCCATCCGCACCGACAATTCGTCGTCCACGATGAGGATCGTAATGGCGTTCCTATCTAACTTTCCCATCTGCCACCTAATGAATTTGAGTTTTCACGAGCACGATCTGATGTCCGGGCGAAGAGCACTTCGCTGTTTTCAGCGCCCTGACGTCTGGCCACGAGCAGCACATGCCAGCGCAAGTCGCTGATATTGGGCTTTGACGTCCTCGTCGGTGGCAAGGCGGTACGATGCGCGCTTAACTTCGACCAGAACACTCCTTGCACTGGAGATTTCAACCGATGAAGACGTGGCCGAGCTCAGGATCGAAGCAGCAAACAGCGCCATTTCATCAACACTCTTGTGGCAGTCTAGGTCATTGATATTCATCAATTTTCTCCTTCATCGTCGCAGGGATTGAACTTGCAGGTCTTCAGGCTCTCCAACCGACGCTTTTTTCGTCCCGGCTGGACGTTCCTCGTCATGCCCGCTTTGGCCGCCTGGCCTCGAGGTCGTGCTTTGTCGCCCGACTATTCTCGAAAGAGCTATCGACGGACGTTCGACGATCACGAACAAGATCGTTGCGGCAATGAGACTGAGCGTCGGGGCAATGATAAGGAAGTAGCCGTCGCCTATTTCGCCCCCCGCCAGTCGCAATACCGCCAGCGAAACAGGCATGTGAACGAGATACAGTGAATAGGATATTTTTCCCAGAAACTGGATCGGTGCCAACTCTAGCCCTTGCTTCAACGGCTCGATGCGCAAAATGCAGTAGATCGCGCAACCCGCCGCCAGACTTAGGAGGAGGTCGCTATGGGTAAGAATGCCTCCAAGCCAGAACGCAAGGAGAGCTAACACAATGAACAGTGTGAAGCGCCGAGCTCCGTTTACCGACCAACTCCCTTCGCTTTGATGCAGGCAATGGCAGATCACGCACCCGAAAAGAAACGACCCCAGATAGTGGAGTGTCGCCAGTAGCGAACCAAGCGGCGTCTCCCCATAGAAAACTGGGTTTGGTAGCCCGAACAGGGACAGTGAGATCGACGAAAAAGCGTAGAGGAGAAAAATCAGGATGATATTGCTGTGAAGCGAATATCGCTTGAGCGAATACATGAACAAGGGGATGAAGAGCCCGGCCCGCATTTCGTATACGAGGCTCCACAATGGAGGATCCAGGTCCGTGTCCGTTCGACTGACGCCGATTAGCAAGATGTGTCGCGCCAACAGTTCGACGTTGATCGGAAGCTTCCATAAGTCGACAAACGCGCCAGAGAGCATCTCGACGGGCAGGTCCGGCGTCACCACGCGAAGCACGGTTGCGGTCGCGACGACGGCTGCCACGCACGGCACGAGACGCACCAGCCGCCCCAGCTGAAACCGCCAGTATGAATTGTTCTTCCCCAGGGTGTAGCGAATGGCGAGAGCAAACCCACTGAGAACAAAAAAGAAGATGACGCTTAGGTGACCGAGCGTAAGGAAAGCCTTCAACGCGTTCAATTGCAGAGGCGACAGGTCATAGTGGCGATATGCCCTCGATAGGCCGTGGCACAGCACTACCACAAAGGCGGCAACGCCGCGTGCACCGTCGAGGGCATGATATCGCGGTGTATTCGTTGTCATAACAAATCCCCCTGATGGATCACACGGCCGATTGCTTGCCCTTGATCAAGGAGCCTTGCCCGGCAGCAGCCCCTTCACATCGTCATGTTCAGTGCCCCCAGGACCTTCGGCCCAAACCTCTGTTCGCCTGCGACGCTCCAGTGGTCGGCATCGATGAAGTAGACATTCTGGCAGTCGACAAGATCCAGTCGCGCGTTGAAATTCAGCGCGTTGATCGTCGACACGTAGGATATTTGCCTTTCGCGGGCCAACTCGCGGACTGTTTGGTCAAGGCGCGTATAGGACGGGACCACAAAGGAATTGGGCAGACCAGTCGAGCCGTCGCAGCCGTTTGCAACAAGCTGGTTATGTGTGACGTGCGGATCTATCCACGGACCTGACCAAACGACATTCACGTGACTCGCAAGCTTGCCGAGATAAGTCAGCGTCAGGTCGATACGAGATTGGCTGACGGGGAACGGTCGGTCGGTGTAGCGTTGGAACATGTCCCGACTGCCGATGGCTCCGTCCGGGGCATCGAGAAGATAAAAACCTGCCTGCATGTAAATGACTCTATCTATCGAGTCAGCGTTCGTTGTGACGAAGTCCAACAATTCACCATAGAAGCATTGGGGATTGGATTCGACCGCTCGGCAAAAGCCCTTGTTTATCCCTATGACAAACGGCCGACCTGAAAGCGGCGCGATCGCGTCGAACAGGTTACCGGCATGCGAATCACCGACAATTATGATTGCGGTGCCATGCTCTTCGGCACAATCGGCAAATTGGCGACGGAAGATCTCGTTAAGCTTACCCGTGCGAAACACGCATTCAGTGAACTTGTTGCTGTCGGCGACCTTATCGATGCGACCGCGTTCCTCCAGCAGATTTCGATAGACGACCGCCTGCTGAGGCGAAAGCCGTGCAAGCGTCCACGAGGGGAAGCCTGCGTTCAGGTGCGCCACTGCGCCAAGTGATATCAGAATAAGACTGCCACATGCGGCTGAAGCAAAGACCGTGCGTGACCGATAGCGGGCCCTTCGGAATGGTTGCTCGACAAGCTTCCAGGAAATCGCTGCCAACACAAAGCTCAGCGCGATCAGTCCCACCATCTCGAGGCGAGATGGCTCAACGACGCGGGCATATCTGTACAGGGCAAATATGGGCTGGTGGACCAGATAGAGACTGTAGCTGATCAGGCCGACCGCGACCGCAACCGGCGAGCCGAGGACCCTGCCGATCAAATTTGAGGGCTGTGCGAAACGAATGACCAGAACGGCCCCGCAAACTGGAAGCAATGCCCATCGCCCCGGAAATGGAGTCTCGAGATCGAGACGGACGATGGCATAAGCAATCAGCAGAAGACCAACGGCCGCGCCTGTCGACGCGACACGTCCGGCCGGGCGCGCGCGTCCTGTCTCATAAAGCGCAAGGAGCGCACCTGCTGACAGTTCCCATGCTCGAAAGGGCAGAAGGAAGAAAGCGCTTGCTGGAAATCGCAAGGAAGCAATCTCGGCTGCCGCAAAGCTTGCGGCGGTCAAAAAGGCGATGACTGCAAACTGGTTTCGTCGGCCCCGCTTGGCAAGGACAGCCAGAAGCAGAGGAAAGAGGACGTAGAACTGCTCTTCCACTGCGAGCGACCAGGTGTGCAGCAGCGGCTTGAATTCTGCATTTGGCGCAAAGTAATTGGTCTCATGCCAGAACAAGACGTTCGACATGAAGGTGAGCGTTGCAATGACACTTTGTCCGAAGTCCTTAAGGTCGTCAGCGTAAAGGACAAACGCAGCGGCGATCGCCGAGACGATGATAGTGGCAAAAACTGCGGGATAAATGCGTCGAATACGACGATTATAGAAGCCGACGACCGAAAGGCTGCCTTGCTCGATCTCCTTCAGCAAAATACCGGTGATGAGGTATCCGCTGATCACGAAGAAGATGTCAACACCGACATACCCCCCGCTAAAGGGATAGATCGCGGCATGAAAGAAGAGAACCGGAACAACGGCGATTGCTCTTAACCCGTCAATCTCTGCGCGATAGTTCATCGGACGACCTCCACTTCGCGATCGAGTTCGCCGCGTGCTTCCA
>NZ_AKKA01000007.1 GCF_000282035.1 Rhizobium sp. CF122 | reverse complement strand
GGGTAATGCCGCCGGTAACGGCGGCCGGGACAGCAAGAATGAGCAGCCGCTTGACGTTCGGCGTGATGCGGGGGAAGCGAAGCCCGATGCTCATGCCAGCATGCAGAACACCGACATACACGACCACGAGCTGCAGGATACCCGCAACGAGCACGCCCCAGGAGAGATACCAGGCGGTCTGAAGCGGCTCCGCGCCGGTGTAGAGCGCATAAAGCAGCGCCCCGATCATCACCACGTTGAGGAAAACGGGTGCGATGGCCGCCGCGAAGAAATGATGCAGCGAATTCAGCATCCCGCTCATCATCGCCGTCAGCGACATGCACATGAGATAGGGAAACATCACCGCCGCCATGCGCACGGTGATCGAGAATTTTTCCGCATCGTCGGCAAAGCCCGGCGCGATGACGAAGCGCACCAGCAGCGGCATGCAGAGCTCCATCACGATGGTGATGAGCAGCAGCACCGAAAACAGCACGCCGAACACTTCCTCGGAGAAGCGTTTGGCGCCATCCGTGCCGTTCGCCTCGATCTCCTTGGCAAAGAGCGGCACGAAGGCGGCGTTGAACGCACCTTCGGCAAACAGCCGGCGGAAGAGGTTCGGAAAGCGGAAGGCGGCGTAGAAGACGTCGGCCATCGGGCCGGTGCCAAGGGCCGCTGCCATCAGCGTTTCACGGGCAAAGCCGAAGATGCGGCTGCCGAGGGTGGCGCCGCCGACGGTGGCGAATTTTCTGACGAGGCTCATGCGTTTTGGCTCATGCGGGCGAATCCGCCTTCTTTTCCGTCTGCGTCGCGGCCCGGACCGGAGTCGGTTGCGCGATGATGCCGGAGGGCATGCGTTCGCGAAGCTCGTCCTGTTCTTCGGCCATCACGGCCTTGAGGCGCGCGGTGATATTCGAGCGCTTGCTGTCGCCCGAGATCTTCTGGCCGACAAGGTCGGTCACGTAGAAGGTATCGATGACCTTCTCGCCGAAGGTGGTGATGCGGGCCGATTGAATGTCGAGCGAAAGATCCGATAGAACCGCCGTGATTTCCGACAGCAGGCCCGGCCGGTCGAGGCATTCGACCTCGATGACCGTGAACTTGTTCGACAGGCTGTTGGAGATATTGACCGACGGCGGGATGACGAAGGCCTTGCTCTTCTTGCGGTTCTTGGTGCGCGTCGCAATCACTTCCGGCAGCCGCTTGCGGCCGGAAAGCACGTCCTCGATCATCCGCCCGATGGTGCCGGCACGGCGCAGCTCGTCGGCATCGTCCTTGAACTCGCGACTGACATGGATGGTGTCGAGCGCGCGGCCATCCGAGGTCGTGAAGATCTGCGCATCGACGATGTTGGCGCCGGCCGCTGCGCACGCGCCGGCGATAACGGCCAGGAGGCGCGGATGGTCCGGCGACAACACGGTGATTTCGGTGATCGCGTGGAAACTGTCGGTCCGCACCATCGTTGCCAGCGCCTGGCCGGCCTTGTCCGCCTGGCGGATGAAGCCGGCATGTCGAACCTGGTCTTCCAGCGGAACGGAGAGCAGATAGGGCTGATAGTGCAGCTTGCTGTAGATCTTGCGGTCCTTCTGGCTCCAATCGGAGAGCGCATTGTAGAGCGCTTCGGCCGCGAAATTGGCGCGCTCCTTGCGCGAAACCTCCGAGAAGCCGCCGGCAAGCAGCAGTTCCGTTTCATAGTAGAGCGTACGCAGCAGCTGGCCCTTCCAGCCGTTCCAGACCCCGGGTCCGACAGCGCGGATGTCGCAGATCGTCAGGATCAGCAGCATCTTCAGCCGGTCGAGCGATTGCACGACATCGGCGAAGTCGGTGATCGTCTTGCGGTCGGTGAGGTCTCGGGTTTGGGCGACCATCGACATCGCCAGATGTTCCTGGATCAGCCAGACGACCATCTCCGTCTGTTTCTGCGACAGACCGAAACGGGCGCAGAGCTTGCGGGCGACGCGGGCGCCGGCGATCGAGTGGTCCTCCTGGCGGCCCTTGGCGATGTCGTGCAGCAGGACTGCGACGTAAAGCGCCTCGCGGTCCTCGATGCCGGGCATCAGCTTGTTGGCGAGCGGATGCAGATCGTCGGCCTTGCCCTTGTCGATCTCCGACAGCACGTCGACGGTGCGGATGAGATGCTCGTCCACCGTATAGTGGTGATACATGTTGAACTGCATCATCGCGACGATCTTGCCGAATTCCGGGATGAAGCGGCCGAGCACGCCGGCCTCGTTCATGCGCCGCAGGATGAGCGCCGGATCGCGCTTCGAGGTCAGGATCGACATGAAGAGACGATTTGCCTCGTCGTTCTCGCGCAGATTGTTGTCGATCAGGCTGAGCGAGCGGGTGACGCGCTTCAGCGCGTCCGGATGGAATTCCAGCCCATTGATATCGGCGACGTGGAAGAGCCGGATGATGCTGATCGGGTCGCTCTTAAAGACATCCGGGCTTGCGAGCGCGATACGGCCACGATCCTCGACGAACTCCGTGCTGCCGGCGATCTTGCGGCTGCGATGCGCAAAGCGGCTGATGACGCCGGTCAGACCTGGCGTCGACTTCGCCTGCTGATCTTCGAGCGCCGCGCAGAGAATGCGCGTCAGGTCGCCGACATCCTTGGCGACAAGGAAGTAGTGTTTCATGAAGCGCTCGACGGCGGAAAGGCCGGGTCGCGAATGATATCCGAGTGCCTCGGCGATCTCGCGCTGAATATCGAAGGACAGTCGTTCCTCGGCCTTTCCGGTCAGGAAATGCATGTGGCAGCGCACCGCCCAGAGGAAGTCGTCCGCTTTCTGGAAAAGATGATATTCGTGCTTTGAGAGAACGCCGAGCGGCACGAGTTCGGCCGTGTCGCGGACGTGGTAGTAATATTTCGAGATCCAGTAGAGCGTGTGCAGGTCGCGCAGGCCGCCCTTGCCCTCCTTGACGTTGGGCTCGACGAGATAGCGCGTGTCGCCGGCCTTGCGGTGCCGTTCGTCACGCTCGGCAAGCTTGGCGGCGATGAACTCGGGGCCGGTGCCGGTCACGATTTCCTTGTCGAAGCGGGTCTCGAGCTGGGTTTCGAGCGAGCGCAGGCCGCAGATGTAACGCATCTCGAGGATCGCGGTACGGATCGTCATGTCGGATTTCGAGAGCGCGATGCACTCTTCTAGAGTACGCGTGGCGTGGCCGACCTTGAAGCCCATGTCCCAGAGGACGTAGAGCATGAATTCGACTGCTTTATGTGTCTCTTCCGCCGGCTTCGGCTGGAAGAGGAACAGCAGGTCGATGTCGGAGCCCGGCGCCAGCGTGTCGCGGCCATAGCCGCCGACGGCGGTGACGGCGAACTTGTCCTTCTGCTGCGGGAAGACGTGGGCGCAGACGAATTCGTAGAGAACCGTGATGATTTGGTCCTGCAGCCAGGAGATACGGCGGGCGCAATTGATGCCGCTGCCGTCGGCCGAGAGCAGCGCGCGCGCCTTCTGGCGTCCCTCGCTACTCGCCTTCTTGAGGATTGCTAGCAGATCGGACCGCATGACGTCAGGCCGCGTCTTGTTGGCCTCGGCAACGGCGTCACACATCTTCAAGAGACAGTCGGTGTCGAGGATATCGGAGAAATCGATGTCGTTCGTCGTCGCCATGCGCGGGGCGGCTTCCTGTTCGCGCGGCGCAGCCGCTTCCTGCTGTGCCTCTCGTTTCGTCTGCATGCGCTATAGCCTCTTTGCCCGCCGATGACACGGGCTTTCATACTGCAGAACCTTTAATTTTGGCGAAAAGGTGTTGCCATGCCCGAAACCGCCCGCGTGCGGCAATCAGGCTGCCACCTGCGCCTGTACGGAATAGAGCACCTGACGGGTCTCGCCGGTGATCGCCTCCAGCGTCTCGCGGTCGCATTCGCGGTACCCGGCTTTGGCAACGCACGAGGAGAGTTCCAGAATCCTGGCGCAGCAGCGGATGATCTGGAGCAAGCCAAAGGGCGAGGCCCAGCCGCGCGGAGTGCCCCGCTCGTCGGCAAGCCGCAATGCTTCGATCGCGCTGAAGATCGCCGCAAGCCTCTGAGTCTCGTTGAACAGCCGGTCCATGAACATCGGCTAGCCCCGCTTCAGCTTCTTCTTGAGTTCGTAAAGCGCGTCCATCGCTTCGCGCGGGGTCATGTCGTCGAGGCTCATGCCCTTCAGCGCTTCCTCCACCTTCGAGGGGCCGCGGTTGGCATCCTCGCGGCGCACCGCCACCTGAAACAGCGGTAGATCGTCGATCAGCTGGCTTGCCGGGTTCTTGCGATCGGCGTCCTCGAGGCGCGTCAGCACGTCACGCGCGCGCGCCACCACAGAGGCCGGCAGGCCGGCAAGTCGGGCGACCTGGATGCCATAGGAGCGGTCGGCAGCGCCGGGGCCGACCTCGTGCAGGAAGATCACGTCGCCGTCCCATTCCTTCACCCGCATCGTCGCATTCGATAGCCGCGCAAGCTTTTCGGACAGCACGGTCAGTTCGTGGAAGTGGGTCGCGAAGAGACCACGGCAGTGGTTCGCCTCGTGCAGGTGCTCGACAGCGGCCCAGGCGATCGACAGGCCGTCGAAGGTGGCCGTACCGCGGCCGATTTCGTCGAGAATGACCAGCGAGCGGTCGGTCGCCTGGTTGAGAATCGCCGCCGTCTCGACCATTTCGACCATGAACGTCGAGCGGCCGCGCGCGAGATCGTCGGAGGCACCGACGCGCGAGAACAGCCGGTCGACGATGCCGATATGGGCGGACGTCGCCGGCACGAAGGAGCCCATCTGCGCGAGGATCGCAATCAGCGCGTTCTGGCGCAGGAAGGTCGATTTACCGCCCATGTTCGGACCGGTCAGCAGCCAGATCGCGCCATCCTTGCCGTCGGCAACCGGCGACAGGTCGCAATTGTTGGCGACGAACGGGCCCGACGATTGCCGCCGCAGCGCCTGCTCGACGACCGGGTGGCGTCCGCCCTCGATTGCAAACATCTTCGAGGCATCGACTAGCGGCCGGCAATAGGCCTGTTCATCGGCAAGAAGTGCGAGGCCCGCCGCGACGTCGATGACGGCGAGAGCGCGGGCGCCTGCCTTGATTGCTTCCGCCTCGGCAACGACGGCTTCCGTCATGTGGTCGAAGGCCGCGAGTTCGATGGCAAGCGCCTTGTCGGCGGCGTTGGCAATCCGACTTTCGAGGTCGGCAAGCTCGGTCGTGGTGAACCGCATCGCGTTTGCCATCGTCTGGCGGTGGATGAAACGGCCTTTCGCCTCCGGCGTATCGGTCATCGGCCCGGCATTGCCGGCGGTAACCTCGATGAAGTAGCCGAGGATATTGTTGTGTTTGATCTTCAGCGACTTGATGCCGGTTTCCTCGGCATATTGCAGCTGCAGCCCGGCGATGACGCGGCGCGACTGGTCGCGTAGCGCCCGGACCTCGTCGAGTTCGGCATTGGCGCCGTCGCGCAGGAAGCCGCCGTCGCGCTTCAGCAGCGGCAACTCGTCGCCAAGCGTCTCGGAAAGCAGCGCTGCGAGAGCGGCGGGGAGGGCCTGGAGGCTCGAAAGCGCAAGCTTTAGCTCTTCCGGAAGCAGCGCTTCGGCCAGCAATCGGGCGAGATCGCCCGCAGCACTCAAGCCCTGTCGGATGGCGGCAAGGTCGCGCGGCCCGCCACGGTCGAGCGCAAGGCGCGAGAGCGCACGCGGCATATCGGGTACATGCTTGAGGTGGTGCCGCAGGTTGCCACAGAGCGACGGCTCCTCCATCAGGAAGCCGATCGAATCCAGCCGCTCATTGATGCGCGCGGGGTCGGTCAGCGGCGACATCAGCCGCTCGGCGAGCAGCCGCGCTCCGCCGCCGGTTACGGTGCGGTCGATTGCCTTTAACAGCGAGCCATGGCGGTCGCCGGAGAGCGTGCGGGCAAGTTCGAGATTGGCGCGGGTCGCGGGATCGATGAAGAGCGTTGAAGCGGCGCTCTCGCGCTCCGGGCGCCCGAGTGGCGGCCGTTCGGCGATCTGCGTCTTCTCGACATAGGCCACGGCTGCAGCTGCTGCGGCGAGCTCGGCGCGCGAGAAAGTGCCGAAGCCATCGAGCGTCGAAACGTTGAAATAACGTGCGATCCGCCCTTCGGCAGTGGCGCTGTCGAACAGGACAGCCGGCTGCGGAACGGCCGTGCGACCGAGCACATCGAAGACCGGCTTCAGCTCGGGATCGTGAAAGATCGTGTCCGGCACGATCAGTTCGCGTGGATCGATGCGCAGGATATCGGCAAGCAGCCGCGAGCTTTCGGTCTCGGCCAGCCGGAAAATCCCGGTCGAGATGTCGATCCAGGCAAGTGCCAGCACGGGCTCGGATGCGCCGCGAATCCGGGTAAGTGCCATCAGATAGTTCGATTCCGACGGCGAAAGCAGCTTTTCCTCGGTGATCGTACCCGGCGTCACAAGGCGGATGACGTCGCGTTTCACCACCGATTTGGAGCCACGCTTCTTGGCTTCGGCCGGATCTTCAACCTGCTCGCAGACGGCGACACGAAAGCCGAGCCCGATCAGCTTCTGCAGGTAGTCGTCGGCCGCATGCACCGGCACGCCGCACATTGGAATATCCTGCCCCATATGCTGGCCGCGCTTGGTCAGCGTGATGCCGAGCGCGCGGGAGGCTTCCAGCGCATCGTCGAAGAACAGTTCGTAGAAATCGCCCATGCGATAGAACAGCAGCGAGTCTGGGTTGTTGGCCTTGATCTCGATGAATTGCTCCATCATCGGCGTTGCCGAGGCACGGCTTTCTTCCGTGGCGAGCTCGGCAGCCGAAAAGGCTTCTATTCCAGTGTCTATTCGTTCATTCACGGAGATGCATTTTTTCCAAAAAAGAGGTGCCAACCCTAGCCGCCCGCCGCTATAGATGACAACCGCGATTGAGGAAGAGCAAGGCGTCACCCACAAGACGTTGGAGGAAAAATGCCCGATACCGAGAAGAAGCAGCGGCCGGTTACATCAGTAACCGACAAAGAGGCCCTTGAGTTCCACGCCATGGGGCGGCCCGGAAAGCTGGAGATCAACGCCACGAAGCCGATGGCAACGCAGCGCGATCTGTCGCTCGCCTATTCGCCCGGCGTTGCCGTACCAGTGAAGGCAATCGCCGCCGATCCCGCTACCGCCTACGACTACACGACGCGTGGCAACATGGTCGCGGTGATCTCCAACGGTACGGCAATCCTCGGTCTTGGCAATCTCGGCGCGCTGGCCTCGAAGCCGGTGATGGAGGGCAAATCGGTGCTCTTCAAGCGCTTCGCCGACGTCGATTCCATCGACCTGGAAGTCGACACCGAGAACGTCGACGAGTTCATCAACTGCGTCCGTTTTCTCGGGCCTTCGTTCGGCGGCATCAACCTCGAAGACATCAAGGCGCCCGACTGTTTCATCATCGAGCAGCGCCTGCGCGAGCTGATGGACATTCCGGTCTTTCACGACGACCAGCACGGCACGGCGATCATTGCCGCCGCCGGTCTCATCAACGCGCTGGAATTGACCGGTCGCGACCTGAAGACGACGAAGCTCGTCTGCAACGGCGCGGGTGCAGCAGCGATCGCCTGCGTCGAGCTGATCAAGGCCATGGGCTTCGCGCCCGAAAATATCGTCCTTTGTGACACCAAGGGCGTGATCTACCAGGGCCGCACCGAAGGCATGAATCAGTGGAAGTCGGCGCATGCGGTCAAGACCAAGGCGCGCACGCTCGAAGAAGCGATGAAGGGCGCGGATGTCGTCTTCGGCCTCTCGCAGAAGGGCGCCTTCTCCGACAAGATGATCCGCTCGATGGCCGACCGCCCGATCATTTTCGCCATGGCCAACCCCGATCCTGAGATCACCCCGGAAGAGGTCGCCCGCGTCCGCGACGACGCCATCATGGCAACCGGCCGGTCCGACTATCCGAACCAGGTCAACAACGTCCTGGGCTTCCCCTATATCTTCCGAGGGGCGCTGGACGTTCGCGCCACCACTATCAACGACGCCATGAAGATCGCCGCCGTGCAGGCGCTGGCAAACCTCGCGCGCGAGGACGTGCCGGATGATGTTGTTGCCGCCTATCAGGGCAACCGTCCGCGTTTCGGCGCGCAGTACATCATTCCGGTGCCGTTCGATCCGCGGCTAATTTCGGCGATCCCGGTCGCCGTGGCGCAGGCCGCAATTGATAGCGGCGTCGCCCGCAAGCCGATTACCGACATGGCGGCCTATTCCCGCGAGCTTTCTGCCCGCCGCGATCCCATCGCCTCAACGCTGGCGAGCCTCTACGAGCGCGTTCGTCGCCGTCCGAAACGGGTGGTCTTTGCCGAGGCTGAAGAAGAGCAGGTCATGCGTGCGGCAATGTCCTATGCCAACCAGCAGCTCGGTACGGCGATCCTGCTTGGCCGTGAGGACCTGATTCACGCGACCGCCGAACGCGCCGGCATCGATCTCAATCGGCCGGGACTGGAAATCGTCAATGCACGCATTTCAACCCGTGTCGAAGCCTATATCGACTACCTCTATGCGCGTCTGCAGCGCAAAGGTTACCTGCACCGCGATGCCCAGCGCCTGATCCATCAGGACCGCAACCACTTCGCCGCATGCATGGTGGCGCTGGGCGACGCAGACGGGATGGTTACCGGCATCACGCGCAACTATTCGACGGCGCTCGAAGATGTGCGCCGCTGCATCGACATGAAGCCCGGCCACCGCGTCATCGGTGTATCCATCGCGCTCTGCCGCGGCCGCACCGTTTTCGTCGCCGATACGGCGGTTCACGACATGCCGAATGCCGAGGAACTGGCGGATATCGCCGTGGAAGCCGCAGGCTTCGCACGCCGCATGGGCTATCAGCCGCGTGTCGCGATGCTCGCTTATTCGACCTTCGGCCATCCCTCGGGTGAGCGCTCCGAGCGCGTGCGCGAGGCTGTGAAGATCCTCGACAAGCGACGTGTCGATTTCGAGTATGACGGCGAGATGGCGGCCGACGTGGCGCTGAATCGCAAGGTGATGGAGCAATACCCGTTCTGCCGTTTGTCGGGACCCGCCAACGTGCTGGTCATGCCAGCCTTCCACTCGGCCTCGATCTCCACGAAGATGCTGCAGGAACTTGGCGGCTCGACCGTCATCGGTCCGATTCTCGTCGGCCTCGACAAGGCAGTTCAGATCACCTCGATGGGCGCGAAGGATTCCGACATCGTCAACATGGCCGCAATCGCGGCCTACGCTGGATCGTGAAATAGAAACGGAGCGGGAGGCATTCTCCCGCTCCGTCGTTATATCAGTGGAAAATCAGCTCGCGAACCGTCCGGCGTCGGCGCCGTAGTAGTTCAGGTAGCGATCGGAAATGCTGGCAATCGGCAAAACGATCAAAACATCCGTCGTGTTGAAGGCCTTGTCGACGACGGCGGTCGAGCCGACCATGGCGCCGAGGCGGAGATAACCCTTGATCAACGGCGGCAGGGCCATCAGCGCCCGCTTCGGGTTGACTGCTTCAACCGGCATCAGATCCATGTCGCGTGCCAGGTGCGGAAGGGCGCTGACGGCCCACTCGTCCTTGGCGGCGACGTTGTGATGCAGGAAGGACAGCGCCAGAGCATGGCTTTCCGGGTGGATGCCCGGGAAGGAGGCGCAGCCGAACATGGCGCTCATGCCATGCTTCAGCGCATAGGCCCAGTTGCCCTGCCACAGAAGCTCGACCGTGCGCTTGGTGCGGTAGTCGGGCAGCACGCAGGAGCGGCCGAGCTCCATGAACCGCTTATCCGGGTGGCGGGCAAGCAGCTCGTCGATCGCGAATTCCGAAGCCGAGTAAAAGCCACCATTCGCCATGGCGACTTCCTGTCGCAGCAGGCGATAGGTGCCGACGATCTGATCCTCGCTGTCGCCCTCGATCGAGCGATCGAGCACGAGCAGATGGTCGCAGAATGCGTCGTAAGAATCGAAATCGCGCCTGCGGCGCATGGCCTCCGGCGAAAGCTGTGCACCCATTTCGTCGACGAAGACGCGGAAGCGGACGGCCTGGGCAGCATCGATCTCGCTGGCCGTGCGGGCAAGGCGGGTCTCAAGACTGCCGATGCGGCCAAGAATATCGCCTTCCTTCGGTGCAAGCGTGCTAGACGGCCGATGGATCTCGGCGACGGCGTCACAGTTGAGGGCGTCTACTGGCATGGTGATTCTCCCGTTGCCGGCTTTTGACACGCCATAAAACACTTATATGCGACAGGAAAGTGACATCATACAGCCGCCACAGGCAAGAAGCGTGCCGGTTGTTTGATGGCTTACCGCGCTTCCGCGCGGCGGGCCGAAAGCGCAGCAACAGCTTGGACTTCCGTCAGCAACCTTATCGGGTCAACCGGCTTTACCATGACGCGGTTTGCACCATTCAGCAAGACTTGTCTACGGGATTCGTCGCGCTTGTCGGCGGTCAGCACAATGATCGGGACGGGCGGAACATCAAGCCGGCGCTCATGGCCGCGTAGCCGGCCAAGCATATCGATGCCGTCGCCGCCGGGCATGGAAAGATCGCTGATGACGATATCGGGGCGCACGCTTCCCTCTGACAGCGCACGGTCGAGAAGCATCTCGAAATGTTCGACGTGCTCGACGGCATGGCCGGCCTTTTCGAGCATGGCACGGATGAGCATCGCGTTGATTGGATCGTCTTCCGCCAGCAAAATCCGCAAGCCGCTCTGGATTCCTGCTTCGGGGATGGAGACGCTAAACCCGGGCTGGTTGTCGTTGAGCGCATCGCGCTTCTCCATGCCGCGCATTCGGCCACGCAGCACGTCGATCAGCGATTGCTCTCGCAGCGGCCGTATCAGCCAGGCGTCGAACAGGTCGAGTGCATGGGCGTTTCGCTCTTCGGGGTTGACCAAGAAGATCTTGCGCAGTCCCAATGCCGCGATCTCGGCTCGGTCGGCCAGGTGCTCGGCAAACTCCGCCGACATGCGGTGGTCGACGATGATGTCGGTTGGCCGGCGACCGAGAGAGGCCATCGAAAGCAACATCGCATGTGCACTCGCGCCGTCGGTGACGAGGTGACAATCGCCGCCGAGTGTTGCGATCGTCTCTGATATCGCCATGCGTGCCGCGCCGGCAGGCGCCAGCAGCAGCACGACGCTGCCGGCAAGCACGCCGTTGCGGCGGCCGCGGCTTTCCTCTGGAATGTCGATCGGAAAGCGGATGCTGAACTCGCTGCCGGTTCCTCTCTCGCTGGCGACCGTAAGCGAGCCGCCGAACTCGCGCATGATGCGGGCGGAAATCGAGAGGCCGAGACCTGTCCCGGCGCTCTTCTCGATCGGCGTTCCGCCCTGCTCGAACTCACCAAAGATGCGGTTCTGTTCCTCCTCGGTCATGCCAGGCCCGGTGTCGGTGACGCTGATCAGCACATCGTTGCCCTGCAGCGATGCCCGCACGAAAACGCCGCCTGCCTGCGTGAATTTCACGGCGTTGCCGATGACGTTGAACAACACCTGACGCAGGCGCGCTGGATCGAAGCTCATCAATTCGGGCAGGTCGGAGGAAACAGTGGCGCCGATCTCTATACCTTTTTCATGGGCGCGATGGGCGAGCATTTCGACGACGCTCTCGAGCAGCTTGCGCAGCGATTCGGCTCGCGGCCGCAGTTGAAAGCGACCGACTTCGATGGTCGAGAAGTCGAGCAGGTCCTCGACGAGCTGCGTTAAAGCAAAGCCGGATTGGCGGATGCCTGTAAGATAGTTCTGCTGTTCCTGCGTCAGTCGGGTTTCGGTCAGCAGATGCGTCATGCCGAGGATGCCTGAAAGCGGCGTGCGGATTTCATGGCTGACGGTGGCAAGCAGGCGCGACTTGGCAGCGCTGTTGTATTCGGCCTTCTGCCGGGCCTCCTCGCGGGCTTGCGCGGTCAGCCGCTCTTCGGTCACGTCGCGGGCGATGCTCTGCAGCAGCAATCGTCCATCGCCAGGGTCGCGGGTAACGACGTCACGCCAGAAGTAGATACGCTGGCCTTCGGGCGTCGAGATCTCCACCTCGAAGCGATGCGGTGCCGGGCCGGGACGAAAGGCGATCCCGATCTCCTCACAGGTCAGTCCCTCTGGATTGAGCCTGCCGGTCAGCCGGCGAAACGCCTCGTTGGCGCCGACGATACGCCGGTCCATGTTGCGCGTGACGGTAATGTCTCCAAGCGCATCATGGATATCGGCGAAGAGCGCCGCACCCTGGCTCCATGTGGATGAGACGCAGGTGGGGTGCTTCCGCGCGGTTCTCTGCCTGGCAGTCGAAAGAATTGCGAGAAGGACTATAGCGGAAAGCGCAGCGGCGCCGAGGCTGATCGAAAGCAGCAGTGGACCGCCCGCCTGTGCCGCGACGACAACGGCGGAGCCGGCAATAGTTCCAAGGCCGCCCAACCACCATGACAGCAGCTTGCGGCCCACGCGTTCACGTTGGAGTGGTGGAGAAACGACCTCGGTTTGATAAGCAACAGCGTCCGAAATCCGCTCGCCGTCGCGATGAGCGGTAAGCCGCCGGAACGCGGCGGCAAGTCTTTCGTGCAATTGACCGAGACCGTGCATGGTGCCGGGATAGCATAACGGCGGTTCTAAATGCCTTCAGCAAACCGCTAAGATTTTAGCGGTTTGCGTTTTTAGGTTGTATCAGCTCGTCTAGAATCACGCATCCCGCGCCGATCGTGATGAAACTGTCGGCCAGGTTGAAGACGGCGAACGACCATGTCTCGGTATGAAACAGGATGTAGTCGATCACGTGGCCGTAGAGGAAGCGATCGATCAGGTTGCCGAGCGCGCCGGCAATGATCAGCGCATAACCGAGATGGGCGAAGGTGCGTTGCTTGTCGGTGCGGTTCCAGAGCCAGATGACGAAAGCGACGATGATCAGGCGCATGCCGACGATAAACCAGCCGTCCATGCCCGACAGCATCGAGAAGGCGACGCCGAGGTTGTAGGTCCGGTAGAGGGCCAGCATCGGGATGAGATGCACCGGCTCCTGCAGCGGCAGCGTATGGTCGACGACGATCTTGACGATCTGGTCGAGCACGACGGCGATGATGATGAAGATCAGGATCGGCAGGGGCCGGGCAAACAGGGTCCGTCGTTCTAGCGTCTGTTCGGTCATTTGGCCTCGTCGAGTGAGAGGAGATGGCGGCGTGCCTCGAACAGCATGACGGCGCTCGCGACGGCAAGATTAAGCGAGTCGGCGCGGCCCTGCTGCGGAATACGGGCAAGCGCGTCGGCTTCCTTGGCAAGATGCTCCGGCAGACCGGATTGCTCGTTGCCCATCAGGATCACCACCGGCTTCTTCTTGTAGTCGATCGTGCGGTAATCGACCGACCCAGCGAGGTGCGTCGCGACGACGGAAACGCCGGCGTGCTTCTTCCAGACAATGAATTCTTCAGGCGTGGCACGCGCAACGGGAACGGCAAACACCGAGCCCATGGTGGCGCGCACCGTTTCGAGCGAGAAGGGATCGGTCGTCTCGCCGACGAGGATGACGCCGGAGGCGCCGGCGGCGTCGGCGGTGCGGATGATCGTGCCGAGATTGCCGGGATCGCGGACGCGATCGAGGGCGATCCAGGTTTCATCCCGCTTCGGGTGGATCTCGCGCAATGCTTTCCAGCGGCTTTCGAAGATGCCGACGACCATCTGCGGATTGTCGCGGCGGGTGATTGAGGAGATCACCTTTTCGCTGACCTCGAGCACTAGTCCCCCGGAAGCGACAGTCTTTGCCGCCATCTGCTCGACTAGCGGCTTGCCTTTGGCAGCCTTCGCATAGACCAGCGTGCGGATCGTCCAGCCGAGGTCGATCGCATCGATCACCAGCTTCAGCCCTTCAGCCATGAAGGTGCCGCTCTGCTCGCGCGTCTTCTTGTCGCTGAGCGCCTTGATATCCTTGATGATGGGATTGGCGAGTGAGGTGACCTCTTTCACGTGCCCGACTTTATGCGGGCCGTGGCCCTTGTGTTCATGGCTCATTTCGGCACCCAGCGGGAGAAAAGGGAGGTGGAGAGCGCGCGTCCCGGCGCCTTGCCGTCCAGCCCGGCCTCGCGAATGACGAGCTCGCCTGACTCGACAACGCCGCCGGCACCGCGCATCGTCTCGCGCATCAGCTCATGGATCGAATAGAAGCTGGCGCGGATCGAATAGGCGGTCAGCACCAGCCCGACCGCCTTGGGCGACAGGATTTCGCGGCAGATGTCGAGCATGACAGGCAAATGCTCGAACAGATGCCAGACTTCGCCATTCGGCCCACGGCCGAATTTCGGCGGGTCGGTGAGGATGATGTCGTAGCTGTTGCTGCGGCGTTCTTCGCGCTGGATGAACTTCATCGCGTCTTCGCAGATCCAGCGGATCGGCGCCTTCTCCAGCCGGCTCAGCGCCTGGTTTTCGCGCGCCCAGCCGATTGCCTTCTTCGACGCATCGACATGGGTAACCTCTGCGCCCGCTGCCGCCGCAACCAGCGAGGCGACGCCAGTGTAGCCGAAGAGGTTCAGCACCTTTAGCGGTCGTCCGGCGGCTTCGACCTGCTGCTTCATCCAGGTCCAGTGGACGATCTGCTCCGGAAAGACGCCAACATGCCGGAAGGAGGTGAAGCGGCCGAGGAAGTCTACGCCGAGCAGGTTGAGTGGCCAGGTCTCGCCGAGCGCTTCCTTGGGAAAGCGCCAGCGCCCGGTGCCTTCCTCGTCGGTATCGCCGGTGAAGACGGCATCGACCTTTTCCCAGGCCTGCTTTGGCAAGGACGGCTGCCACAGCGCCTGGCCTTCAGGGCGTACGATCCGGTAGGGGCCGTATTGCTCCAGCTTCTCGCCATTGCCGCTGTCGATGAGATGAAAGTCGCCTGCGCCAAGGGATTCGAGAATGACGGGCACGCGTTCGGCCGGACGCTCGCCGGTGCGCTCCATCAGCGGTCGCTCGATTGCCGTCGGCACCGAGGCCGGTTCACGCACCTTTTCGCGCGCTGGCGCAGGCTTGGCAGCGGGTTTTGTCGGTCGCTGGCCACGATCGTCGGCGCGGCGCCCGCCGGAGGGGCCGGCGGCGAATTTCTGGCCCGGCCGGCGTTCTTTCTGTCTCAACGTGATCTTCCGCGTGCTTCAATTCGATAGAGCTCGTGCAAATAGCATTCCGTTTCACCTTGGCAAAGCGCTTTCCGGCTGTGATAAATTGAGGCAGGTCGAAATGGGAGGATTTCGGATGGACTTGACCGGCGAAGAACGGATCACCGCACCCCGGGATGTCGTATGGGCAGCGCTCAACGACCCTGAGATATTGAAGCAGTGCATTCCGGGCTGTCAGAGCCTGGAGATGAAATCTCCGACCGAGCTGACAACGGTGGTGAAGGTCAAAATCGGTCCGGTTTCGGCAACGTTTAACGGCGAGGTCTTGCTATCCAACATCAAGGCGCCGGAAAGCTATACGATCTCGGGCGAGGGCAAAGGCGGTATTGCCGGTTTCGCCAAGGGCGGAGCTGACGTCGTGCTGAAGGACGACGGTGGCGAAACAATCCTGCGGTACGAAGCAAAAGCCCAGGTTGGTGGCAAGATCGCACAGCTAGGCGCGCGATTGATCGATTCGACATCGACGAAGCTGGCGCAGCAGTTCTTTTCCAGTTTCAACGCTGCCGTCAGCGCCAAGGCCGCAGAGTAAGGGTCCAAATTGACAGATTTCTCCATTCAGACGCAGCCGCAATCCGTAAAGTGGACCATCAGATCGCCACGCCAGTCGGACTTGGAAACACTGGCCAGCATTTATCTGGCCGTACGTCGTGAAACCTTCGTGTGGGTCGATCCCTCAAGCTTCCGCCACGAAGATTTCCAAGCCCACACGCAAGGCGAAGATCTATGGCTTGCGGAGGCCCCGAATGGGGAGACCGCAGGCTTCATGACGCTATGGCCGCCGGACGATTTCATTCACATGCTCTATGTCAGCAAATCCTGGCAGGGGCAGGGTGCTGGTGCCGCGCTGCTCACGGCGCTGCCGGATTGGCCGCACAACAGGTATCGATTGAAGTGCTTGGTGAAGAACGGCCGCGCGAAGGCCTTCTATCGTTCCAAGGGGTTCGTCGTTACGGGATCAGGCACATCAGCGGAAGGCGACTACGAGGAGATGAGCTTTTATCCGGGTGCGTAGAATCGGCATTCGCCGACCCTACTGCAACTGCGGCTTCTTGAGGAACGCGTTGCGATCGGCGGACCTGATGCGCAGCCACGCCTCGCGGCCATCGCGCAGAACTCGCATTGGGATTTCCGCGCCCGCGGGTCCGCTGCTCCAGACTTTGCGATAGAAATCGGCGAGTCCATCAACTTCGCCATCGCGGATCTCGGAAATGATATCGCCCCGCCGCAAGCCGGCGTCAGACGCCGGGCTTCCCTCGGCCACGCTCATCACGACCACATCGCCATTGCTTTCCGCGGAGAAGGCTCCGAGCCATGGCCGCGGCGGCTTGTTCACGCGGCCGCGGGTCATCAGATCGTCGAGAATTGGCGGAAGCAGGTTGATCGGCACGATCATGTTGATATCGGCGACCTCGTCGTTCTGGCTCATCTGCAGGCGCAGTGAACCGATCCCAAGCAATTTGCCCTCGGCGTCAATGAGTGCCGCGCCTCCCCAGGAGGGATGCGCGGGTGTCGTGAAGATCGCCTCCTCAAGCAAATATTCCCAATAGCCGGCGAACTCCTGCTTTGCCACAATCCTGGCTTCCACGAACTGGCCGATGCCGTCCGCCAGCACAACGGGGTCGCCGAGGCTGGCTCCGGTGCCATCGCCGAATTCCAATGCCGGCAGGCCGAGATCGCCCAGCGCCTGAAGCAGCCCGAACCCGGTCTCTTGGTCATAGGCGAGCGGATGGGCTGCGATGACACGCCCGTCAAGCGTGGTCAGCCACACTTCCTCGGCCTCGGTGATCAGGTAGCCGATGGTGAGGACCAGTCCGGGCTCCCTGATGACGACGCCGCTGCCTTCCCGGCGTGTGCCGAGCGTGCCGGCGGTAAAGGCATCTTCCGGAATTGAGGAGCGAACGGCCACAACTGACCGCAGGACTTCGTCGATATTCATGGTCTCATCCTCGCAAGGCGCGGCGCGTGTGTCGCGAAACGACTGTGCCTGGCAGATGTGTAGTGGGGCCTATTTTATATAGCTATGGAGGTGAGTCTGCGGCTGCAAGTGTTTGCGCCCCGGAATTTCAGCCTGCGCTCTAGTCGTCGGCCCTGTCGAGCGCGTCACCGCGACGGCAGCTGCCCGACAATTTCCTCGGCGCGGTTTTTGTGGCGATCCGCCTCTGCCTGCCAGCGAACGGCTTCCTTGGCCTCGGTGCGAGCACGCTTGCGGTATTTGCCCTGGTTCAGCCAGGTGGCCGCCGAGCCGACGACGATGCCGATGATCAGCGCGATGAAGATGAACACGAAGAATGGCGCCGACAGCGAGAGAACTCGGTCTTCCGGCAGGAAGGGATTGAAGGCGAGTGTCACGACCTGTCTGTTGGCGACGCAAAAGACGATCAGAATGATTCCAAGTGGCAGAAAAATCAATAGGTTAGTGATCTTTTTCGCCATGCTCGGCCTCCGTATTTCAACGCACGCCGTCTTTGGCGCGGCGCTTTGCTCTGATCAGCAGGATAGTGGGCCGAGAGCCAAGTTCAAGTGCGGGGTTGCCGCAGGCAGCCATGTAGCAGCCATGTCTAAGAGGGATCAATCCTCTTCGTCGGCCTGTCCCGGATTGAGGCGCTCGCGAAGCTCCTTGCCGGTTTTGAAGAAGGGAACCCACTTCTCCTCGACGAAAACAGTATCGCCGGTGCGCGGGTTGCGGCCGGAGCGGGACGGGCGATTTTTTACCGAGAACGCACCGAATCCGCGCAGCTCGACGCGGTTACCCGCGGCGAGCGCGTCGGTGATCTCATCGAGCACCGCGTTGACGATATTCTCGACGTCGCGATGGTAAAGATGGGGGTTGCGGGCTGCAACTATCTGCACCAGTTCGGACTTGATCACTTTCGCCCCCTTAAATTATTGATTTCTTATCAGTCATGGCCAACCTGCCAAACTGAAAGGAGCCCGTCAAGGAGCAACTTTTGAGGCAGGATTCCGCCGAGATCGCGAGCCTTGGCAAGATCGTCGTAGCCAAGCAGCGTCAGGATCTGAGACGCGCTGTCTGCGAGCAGGAAGGGTGTGCTGCTCTTCTTGTCCCAATCGACCTCAGGCAGGCTCTTGCTGACCTTGCGTGTCTCAAGATAGGCCCTGATCTCGTCATCCCCGCCAATCTGATCGATCAGCTTTGCCTTGAGCGCCTGACGGCCGGTGAAAATCGTGCCGTCCGCGAGCTTCTGCACCTCGTCGCGTGGCAGTTTGCGCCGCTCGGCGACGAGATCGACGAACCAGCCATAGCTATCGATGATCATGTTGTTAATCATCGCCTTGGCCTCTTCGCTTGCCGGATGGAATGGCGAGGGTTCGGCCTTCAACGGTGACGATTTGATTTCTTCCAGCGAAACGCCGATCTTGTCGAGCAGCGGCTTAACCTGCGGATATTGGAAGATCACCCCGATCGAACCGGTGATCGAACTGTCTCCCGCAATAATCATGTCGCCGGCGGTCGCGATCATATAGCCGGCGGAAGCAGCCAGCGTGCGCACGTCGGATACGACAGGCTTCTTGGCGGCAACGGCGCGGATTGCCTTGAAGACCCGCTCGCCGCCATAAGTGGTGCCGCCGGGCGAGGAAATCGAGACGACGACGGCCTTCACCGCGTCGTTCTTTTCAATCTTCTTCAGCCGCTCCAGGAGTTCGTTATCATCGGTGATCAGCCCGGAAATGGTCACATGGGCGACGTGTGGCCGGCGGGTTGCGATGTCGCCGACGAATGCCCGATAGGCGGCAAAACCCAGTGCTACAAGCAACAATACCGCAACGACGCGCCAGAAACCGACCTTTCGGCGAAGCCTGCGGCGATCGGCGATCATCGAACTGTCCATTCATTCCTCCAGGGGCGGTGAGCACGCGCAATCCCGTAAATCTAGGGCCCGAGCGCCGTCCGGACACGTTGATTTACCACGCGTCGGCGCCTTTCTTGCTTGTTGCAGAAAAAAATCCATATTGGCAAGTCAGTGTAATAATGCGAAACGAACTGTGATCGAGCGCGACAGTGCCTATATACGTCGCCTGATCACCGACACGGACCTTGTTTATGCTCAACACTTTGAACACCAGCGGAAAGGCTGACTATGTGAAGCCGGAGCGAAGCGCCTATGGTGCTGCGCGCTTCCATTCCGCGCGCGTGCGCCGCCTGAAGATCATCCTTCCGATCTCTGCCGTTGTGGTGTCGTTGGTCTTTATTGGTGTTTCCGTGGTGCGCACCTATCTGCCGGAGAACATCAAGATCGAGGGTGCAAAGATCGAGAACGGCAAGGTGGTGATGGAGAAGCCCGCAATCTCCGGCCGCAATTCGAATGGGGTCAACTATTCGATGCTGGCCGAACGGGCGCTTCAGGATATCAAGAATCCCAACCTGATGACGCTGGAGAACATCAAGGCTGCGGTACCGATGAAGGACGATCTCATTGCCCGCGTCGAAGCGACTGCTGCAGATTACGACCGTTCGACCGATAATCTCGATGTCAAATCACCCTTTGCCATCCTTTTGAGCAATGGGCTGACAGCCAACTTCCAGAGCGCCAAGGTCGACATTAAGGGCGGGAAGCTCACGAGCGAGGATCCCGTAAGTATTCAGAAAGATGGCGCGTCTATTGTTGCACGCTCGATCAAGATGACGGATAAGGGGCAGACGATCACATTCGAGGGGAATGTACGCATGAATGTCGATCCGTCCGCTATTCACAAACAGGGCACTTAACAGCCGGGTCACCATGACAAACGATTGTCGCATTTCTACCCGCAAGGCGGGAGCAGTATTTCTCAGTGGCGCGGTGGCGCTGCTGCTGTTGGCCGGGGGCGCCCTGGCGCAGGCAACGACCAGCCAGATGGACGGTTTGAAGCTGAACAGTGACGAGCCGATCCAGATCGAGAGCGACAAGCTGGAGATCCACGATCAGGAGCACACGGCCGATTTCACGGGCAATGTGAAGGTGGTGCAGGGTAAGACGACACTGCAGGCCGGACATATGACGGTCTATTACAAGCCGAAGGGCGGCGACGCGAATGCGGCCCCGGCGGATGGCGCCAAGACCGCTTCGGCCTCGATTTCATCGGGCAACGCCGATATCGATCACATCATCGTGACGGACAAGGTGTTCCTGAACTCAGGCACGCAGACAGCCACGGCCGATAATGGTTCCTTCGACATGGCCAAGCAACTTTTCATCCTCAAGGGCGATAAGGTGATCCTTACCGATGGACCGAACGTCTTCACGGGTTGCCAGTTGACGGTGCACATGGAGACGGGACAGGCACAGTTGGACAGCTGCGGGGGGCGCGTCCAGATTCAGCTTGATCCGAAGTCACAGAAACAGAACTGACCCCGGCCTTACCACGTGAAGTTATTCTCGCTATCGACCAAGTTCGGCAGGTCCGGGCACCAAGTGGCTGCAGAGACCCCCGCCGGTGACAAGAGCCGTTACCAGGGCACGCTGATTGCGCGCGGTCTGACCAAGACCTATAGCACCCGGCGTGTCGTGAACGGCGTGTCGCTGGTCGTTCGACGCGGCGAGGCCGTTGGCCTGCTGGGTCCGAACGGCGCCGGCAAGACGACCTGCTTCTATATGATCACCGGGCTTGTGCCCGTTGACGAGGGCACGATCGAGATCGACGGCAATGAGGTTACGACAATGCCGATGTATCGCCGCTCACGGCTGGGCGTCGGCTACCTGCCGCAGGAAGCGTCGATCTTCCGGGGATTGACCGTCGAAGAGAATATTCGCGCCGTTCTGGAAGTGCATATCAACGACAAGGCTGCGCGCGAAAAGAAGCTCGACGAGTTGCTCGATGAGTTTCACATTCGTAAGCTGCGCAAGAGCGCGGCCGTATCGCTTTCCGGCGGCGAGCGTCGCCGCCTCGAGATCGCTCGCGCGCTGGCGACCGATCCTACCTTCATGCTCCTCGACGAGCCGTTCGCGGGCGTCGATCCGATCTCCGTCGCCGACATCCAGCATCTCGTTCATCATCTGACGGCGCGCGGTATCGGCGTGCTGATCACCGACCACAATGTGCGCGAGACGCTGGGGCTGATCGACCGCGCTTATATCATCCATGCCGGCGAAGTCCTGACGCATGGTCGTGCCAACGACATCGTCAACAATCCGGAAGTGCGCCGCCTGTACCTGGGCGACAATTTCAGCCTTTGACGCGCTCCGGCGCCGCGGAAATTCACCTTCTGTGACAGTTCCGCTTGACCAAATAGAATAAAAAAGCAATTTTTGGGCCAACTTGGATTTCCGTGGCCTGAGCCCGTGACAGGACGCGGTTTCCCGGAGGAGACGAACGGGAGTTTCGCGTCCGCTATGGCACTGTCGGCCAATCTTTTCCTGCGCCAGAACCAGTCGCTGGTCATGACACCGCAACTGATGCAGTCCATTCAGTTGCTGCAGATGACGCATTTCGAGCTGACGCAGTTCATTGCCCAGGAAGTCGAAAAGAACCCACTGCTGGAGCTTCCGTCAAATGATGCGGACGTAGGCACCGAGCGTAGTGGAGCGGAAGACGAGGCCTATCCACATCAAGCGGAAGAGCCCCCCGATGACGGTTACGACAGCCGCACCGAGGTTTTGTCGGGCGACTGGTACGAGAGTGGCAACGGCGCCGGTGCAAGCCGCCTCAATGATGAGCTCGACGCCAACTATGCGAACGTCTTTCCCGATGATGGCGCCCCGCAGCGTGCCGATGCTCCCGAGCTGATCAGCCAGTGGAAGTCGATGCCCGGCAACGGCGAAGGGGCAGAGAGCTACGATCTTGATGATTTCGTCGCCGGTCAGATCTCGCTGCGCGATCACCTTGCCCAACAATTGCCCTTTATCCTGCCCGACATGTCCGATCGCCTGATCGCCCAGTACCTCGTCGATCAGCTGGACGAGGCAGGCTATCTCCAGGGCGATGCGACGGAAGCTGCCGATAGGCTGGGCGCGAGCGTCGACGATGTCGAGCGCGTGATCGCCGCCTTGCATACGCTCGATCCGCCCGGTGTTTTCGCCCGCAACCTGGCCGAATGCCTGGCAATCCAGCTTCGGCAGAAGGACCGCTTTGACCCCGCGATGCAGGCGTTGGTCTGCAATCTCGAGTTTCTGGCCCGGCGCGACTTCGCGACGTTGAAGCGGCTTTGCGGCGTGGACGAAGAAGATCTGCTCGATATGCTGGGCGAGATCCGCCAGCTCAATCCGAAGCCGGGCGCCGGCTTCGAAGCCGGAATGTCGGAGGCGATCATGCCCGACGTCGTCGTGCGCGCGGGCTCCGATGGCGGCTGGCTGGTGGAGCTCAATCCGGACACGCTGCCGCGCGTTCTGGTCAATCAAACGTATTTTTCCAAAGTCACGAAGAGTGGTGACGATCACGCCTTTCTGTCGGAATGCCTGCAGACCGCCAATTGGCTGACCCGGAGCCTCGACCAGCGGGCCAAGACGATCATGAAGGTCGCAAGCGAGATCGTTCGACAGCAGGATGCCTTCCTGATGCATGGTGTTGATCACCTGCGGCCGCTCAACCTTAAGACGGTAGCCGATGCCATCAAGATGCACGAATCCACCGTCAGCCGCGTGACGTCAAACAAATACATGCTGACACCGCGGGGGCTCTTCGAGCTCAAGTATTTCTTCAGCGTCTCGATCAGTGCCGTCGAGGGCGGTGACAGCCATTCGGCCGAGGCCGTGCGCCACAAGATCCGGACGCTGATCTTGCAGGAAAGCCCGGATGCCGTGCTTTCTGATGACGATATCGTCGATATCCTGAAGCAGGGCGGCGTCGACCTTGCCCGCCGTACAGTGGCCAAGTATCGCGAGGCGATGAGTATTGCTTCGTCCGTCCAGCGCAGGCGGGAGAAGCGGGCTTTGGCGAAGGTCGCCGGCTTTTGACTGTTGTCTGAGGCGACCACTGCGTGTATTCCAGAGTTCTAATGCATGTGTCTGTTGACATTTTGGTAACTTCTGGCTAGAAGCGCGCCGCAATTGGCGCTGTGGACAGCGTTGGAAGTTATCCCCATCATCCTCAGGGCGCCTGAAGCCGGGAACTTCGGCCGATCTTGCTTGGGGTCGCGCGAAGTGCTTGGATGAGGGTGAGCCTTGGCGTAGACTGGTACTCGCAAACCACCATAAGAAGGGAAACTCCATGAGTGTGCGTGTATCCGGTAAACATATGGAAATTGGTGACTCGTTCCGTCAGCGGATCGAGGACCAAATCGGTGTCGCCGTCACGAAATACTTCGACGGAGGGTATTCCGGTCAAGTGATCGTGCAGAAGGCCAACGCCCGGTTTTCCGCCGACTGCAAGCTTCATCTCGATAGCGGAGTTGTATTGCATGCCGCCGGGGAGGCGATGGATCCGCAGCTGGCCTTCGATGCAGCGTCCGAACGGATTGAGAAGCGTCTTCGCCGCTACAAGCGCAAACTGAAGGATCACCACTCCGGAAATCACCAGAATGGTTCTGCGGAAGTCGCGTATACCGTGATGGGTGGGATGTCGGACCACGACGACGAGATTCCGGATGATTTCGCGCCGGCGATTGTCGCCGAAAGCACCAAGCAACTGAAAACAATGTCCGTAGCGACCGCCGTGATGGCGCTCGACATGACGGACGAGCCGCTGCTGCTTTTTCGCAGCCCCGGCAAGGAACAACTAAACATCGTTTATCGTCGGCACGACGGTAACATTGGCTGGATCGATGCAGCCAGCATCAAAAGCTGAGATCGGGGCGAAGGGCGGCAGTTAGGCTGCCGCTCTCCCTTTCTTGGCGCAGAAGGAAAATAAAATGGCATTGGCAGATTTGCTGCAGCAAAATGCGATCATTCCCGCCCTCAGGGTAAATTCCAAGAAACAGCTCCTCCAGGAATTGGCTGCAAAGGCGTCAAAAGTCACAGGGCTTTCGGAGCGGGAAATTTTCGATGTTGTCCTGCAGCGCGAGCGCCTCGGCTCGACCGGCGTCGGAAACGGCATCGCCATCCCGCACGGCAAGCTCGCAAGCGTCCACTCCATCGTCGGCATCTTCGCACGTCTCGATCAGCCGGTGGATTTTGAGGCTCTGGACGATCAGCCCGTGGATCTGGTGTTTCTGCTGCTGGCGCCCGAAGGCGCGGGCGCCGATCACCTCAAGGCTCTGTCGCGCATCGCCCGCGTGCTGCGCGATCATGATCTCGTCGCCAAGCTGCGTGCGACCGACTCCGCTTCGGCGATCTATGCGTTCCTCAATGAGGAGCAGACCTCGAACGCAGCCTAAGCATTCATATTCCAGCAAAAGGCGCCTGATTGCTCAGGCGCTTTTTTTCGTTGTGCGCCAGGCAT
>NZ_AKKA01000006.1 GCF_000282035.1 Rhizobium sp. CF122 | reverse complement strand
GTACCGTCGGCGCAGGCATCGTTGCCTCCATCGTCGAGTAATCGAGAGCCGGCCACTTCGCCTGAGGCGGCCGATTCGATGACATTATTATGATGCAAGCGGCTCTAGCCGCTTGCTTATTACAGCGAAATGTTGCAAATGGCGCGCGAGCGCGATTTGCGCCCTGCTTCGCTCGTCGAAGCGGGTGACTACAGCAAACAATAAGGTGGGCTGGAAGGCCTGAAGACTGGATAGGGACACCGTAACCCGGCGCCTCTCTCGATCTTTGAAACCGGTGGTCCGCCTTAGGAATAAAAACAGCCCGTGCCTATCCGAAAGGCGCACGGGATAACAAACACAAGGATAACGTCGAATGAACGGCCAAAATATCCGCATTCGCCTGAAGGCGTTCGATCACCGCATTCTCGACGCTTCGACGCGCGAGATCGTGTCGACGGCGAAGCGCACCGGAGCTAGCGTCCGGGGCCCCGTTCCGCTTCCGACTCGCATCGAGAAGTTTACGGTCAACCGGTCCCCACACATCGACAAGAAGAGCCGCGAGCAGTTCGAGATGCGCACGCATAAGCGCCTTCTCGACATCGTTGACCCGACACCGCAGACGGTAGACGCGCTGATGAAGCTCGATCTCGCCGCTGGTGTCGATGTTGAGATCAAGCTCTGAGCCTAGCTCGAGCTGAGTTGGAAGGATTGAACCGATGCGTTCAGGTGTGATTGCACAGAAGGTCGGCATGACCCGCGTCTATAACGACGCCGGCGAACATGTTCCGGTAACAGTACTGCGTATGGAAGGCTGCCAGGTTGTAGCCCAGCGCACAGTGGAAAAGAACGGCTACGCCGCAGTTCAGCTCGGTGCTGGCACGGCGAAGGTCAAGAATACGTCGAAGGCGATGCGCGGTAACTTCGCTGTTGCCAACGTCGAGCCGAAGGCCAAGCTGGCGGAATTCCGCGTCACGGAAGACAACCTCCTCGAGGTTGGCACCGAGCTCAAGGCTGGTCACTTCGCAGCTGGTCAGCTCGTCGATGTGACGGGTACGACGATCGGTAAGGGCTTTGCGGGCGCCATGAAGCGTCACGGTTTCGGCGGTCTTCGCGCCACGCACGGTGTGTCTGTTTCGCACCGCTCGCATGGTTCGACGGGTTCACGCCAGGATCCGGGCAAGGTTTTCAAGAACAAGAAGATGGCTGGTCACATGGGCCAGACGCGCGTTACGACTCAGAACCTTGAAGTGGTTTCGACCGATGAAGATCGCGGTCTGATCCTGATCAAGGGTGCAGTACCCGGTTCCAAGGGTGCCTGGATCATTGTGCGCGACGCCGTCAAGTCGGCCGCGAAGTAAGGGAGCCAGACCAATGGAATTCAACGTCAAGACCCTCGAGGGAAAAGACGCAGGGAAGGTTTCTCTTTCTGACGCGATTTTCGGCCTTGAGCCCCGCGAAGACATTCTTGCCCGCGTGATCCGCTGGCAGCTTGCCAAGAAGCAGCAGGGCACGCACCAGGCAAAGGGCCGCGCGGACGTTTCGCGCACCGGCGCCAAGATGTACAAGCAGAAGGGTACGGGCCGCGCTCGTCACCATTCTGCTCGCGCTCCGCAGTTCCGCGGCGGTGGTAAGGCCCACGGCCCGGTCGCTCGCAGCCACGAACACGATCTTCCCAAGAAGGTTCGTGCTCTCGGTTTGCGGCACGCCCTCTCGGCCAAGCTGAAGTCCGATGATGTCATCATCATCGACAACCTGGTTGCTGCAGAAGCAAAGACCAAGGCACTGGCTTCCGTTTTCGAGACGCTCGGCCTGACCAACGCTCTCTTCATCGGTGGCGCTGAACTTGATGGCAACTTCAAGCTCGCAGCCAAGAACATCCCGAATATCGATGTTCTGCCGATCCAGGGCATCAACGTTTATGACATCGTGCGCCGCGGCAAGCTCGTGCTTTCCAAGGCTGCCGTTGAAGCTCTAGAGGAGCGTTTCAAGTGACCGATCTTCGCCACTATGATGTGATCGTCTCGCCGGCGATCACCGAAAAGTCCACTCTGGTATCGGAAAACAACCAGGTTGTTTTCAACGTCGCCAAGACGGCGTCGAAGCCGGAAATCAAGGCTGCAGTCGAGGCGCTCTTCGGCGTCAAGGTCACGGCCGTCAACACTCTGCTCCGCAAGGGCAAGACCAGGCGTTTTCGCGGTATTGCCGGCAAGCAGAAGGACGTGAAGAAGGCAATCGTGACTTTGGCTGAAGGCCAGACGATCGACGTCTCCACCGGTCTCTGAGGAATAAAAAAATGGCATTGAAAACATTCAATCCGACGACCCCGAGCCAGCGTCAGCTGGTCATCGTTGATCGCTCCTCGCTCTACAAGGGCAAGCCGGTCAAGGCGCTGACGGAAGGTCTGACCAAGAGCGGCGGTCGTAACAACCTCGGCCGCATCACCGCCCGCTTCATCGGCGGTGGTCACAAGCGCACTTATCGTCTGGTCGACTTCAAGCGTCGCAAGTTTGACGTCGAGGGCACCGTCGAGCGTATCGAATACGATCCGAACCGTACCGCGTTCATCGCGCTGGTGACCTACGCTGACGGCGAAAAGGCCTACATCATCGCTCCGCAGCGCCTTGCTGCCGGCGACAAGGTCATCGCTTCGGAGAAGGCTGTCGACGTGAAGCCCGGCAACACCATGCCGCTGCAGTTCATCCCGGTCGGCTCCATCATCCACAACGTGGAAATGAAGCCTGGCAAGGGTGGTCAGATCGCTCGCTCTGCTGGTTCCTATGCACAGCTCGTCGGCCGCGACCAGGGCATGGCGATCCTTCGCCTGAACTCTGGCGAGCAGCGCCTCGTGCACGGCACTTGCCTTGCTTCGATCGGTGCGGTTTCGAACCCTGATCACGCCAACATCAACGACGGCAAGGCCGGTCGTACGGTTTGGCGCGGCAAGCGTCCGCATAACCGCGGTGTTGTCATGAACCCGGTCGACCACCCGCACGGCGGTGGTGAGGGCCGTACCTCTGGTGGTCGTCACCCGGTTACTCCGTGGGGTAAGCCGACCAAGGGCAAGCGCACCCGGTCGAACAAGTCGACTGACAAGATGATCATGCGCTCGCGTCATCAGCGTAAGAAGTAAGAGAGGAAGTCTCCAATGGCTCGTTCAGTATGGAAAGGTCCGTTCGTTGACGGCTATCTTCTCAAGAAGGCTGAGAAGGTTCGTGAAGGCGGACGTGCAGAAGTAATCAAGATCTGGAGCCGTCGCTCCACGATCCTGCCGCAGTTCGTCGGTCTCACCTTCGGCGTCTACAACGGCAGCAAGCATGTTCCGGTCAGTGTCAATGAAGACATGGTCGGTCACAAATTCGGTGAATTCTCTCCGACCCGGACCTACTACGGTCACGGTGCGGACAAGAAGGCAAAGAGGAAGTAATCATGGGCAAGGCAAAAGCCGAACGCCGGCTGAAGGACAACGAGGCGCAAGCAGTCGCCCGTACGCTCCGCGTCAGCCCACAGAAGCTCAACCTCGTTGCTGCGGCTATCCGCGGCAAGAAGGTCGATCGTGCACTCGCTGAGCTGGAATTCTCCCGCAAGCGCATCGCAGGCGCCGTCAAGAAGACGCTCGAATCTGCGATCGCAAACGCCGAGAACAACCACGATCTCGACGTTGACACGCTGGTTGTCGCAGAAGCCTACGTAGGCAAGTCGATCGTCATGAAGCGTTTCCACGCTCGTGGCCGTGGCCGTGCATCTCGTGTCGAGAAGCCGTTCGCGCACCTCACGATCGTTGTCCGCGAAGTGCAGGCACAAGAGGAGGCCGCATAATGGGTCAGAAAATTAATCCAATCGGTTTCCGTCTTGGCATCAACCGTACCTGGGATAGCCGCTGGTTTGCGGACAATGCCGAGTACGGCCAGCTGCTGCACGAAGACCTGAAGATGCGCAAGTTCGTGATGAGCGAACTGAAGCAGGCCGGTATCGCCAAGGTGGTCATCGAGCGTCCGCACAAGAAGTGCCGCGTCACGATCCACTCGGCTCGTCCGGGACTGATCATCGGCAAAAAGGGCGCAGACATCGACAAGCTCCGCAAGAAGCTGTCGGAGATGACGAATTCCGAAACGCACCTCAACATCGTTGAAGTTCGCAAGCCGGAAGTCGACGCTACGCTCGTCGCACAGTCGATCGCTCAGCAGCTCGAGCGTCGTGTTGCTTTCCGTCGCGCCATGAAGCGTGCCGTTCAGTCTGCGATGCGTCTTGGCGCCGAAGGCATCAAGATCACCTGCGCGGGCCGTCTCGGCGGTGCTGAAATCGCTCGTACGGAGTGGTACCGCGAAGGTCGCGTTCCGCTGCACACGCTGCGCGCTGACATCGACTACGGTACGGCTGAAGCGGAAACCGCTTTTGGCATCTGCGGCATCAAGGTTTGGATCTTCAAGGGCGAAATCCTTGAGCACGATCCGATGGCCTCCGAGCGCCGCGCACTCGAGGGTGACGCTCAGGGTCCGGCAAGCCGTGATCGCGATCGTCGCCGCGACAACGCTTAATAGCGTTGGTGGCAGATAAGTTCGGAGAATAAGAAAATGTTGCAGCCAAAGCGTACCAAGTACCGCAAGCAATTTAAGGGCCGCATCAAGGGCGTCGCCAAGGGTGGTTCAGACCTGGCCTTCGGCGAATTCGGCCTTAAGGCTCAAGAGCCGAACCGCGTGAATGCGCGCGAGATCGAAGCGGCCCGCCGCGCGATCACGCGTTACATGAAGCGCGCCGGCCGTGTATGGATCCGCGTGTTCCCGGATGTTCCGGTAACCGCAAAGCCGACCGAAGTCCGTATGGGTAAGGGTAAGGGCTCTGTTGAATATTGGGCATGCAAGGTCAAGCCAGGCCGTATGATGTTCGAAATCGACGGTGTCAGCGAAGAAATTGCTCGCGAAGCGCTTCGCCTCGGCTCTGCCAAGCTCTCGGTCAAGACGCGCTTCGTTCAGCGCATTGCAGAGTAAGGAGCAAGGCAGATGAAAGCCGAAGAAGTACGCGGCCTCACGGCCGACCAGCTCAAGGACAAGCTCGCCGACCTGAAGAAGGAGCAGTTCAACCTGCGCTTCCAGAAGGCAACCGGTCAGCTGGAAAAGTCCTCGCGCATCAACGAAGTTCGCAAGGACATCGCCCGCGTGAAAACCATTGCCCGCCAAAAGGCGGCAGAAGCAAAGGCGTAAAGGAAAAGATCATGCCGAAGCGCATTCTGCAGGGCGTTGTCGTTGGCGACAAGAACGAGAAGACTGTCGTAGTTCGCGTTGAGCGTCGTTTCGCTCACCCGCTGCTCCAGAAGACCGTTCGTCGTTCCAAGAAGTACAAGGCTCACGACGAAAACAACCAGTACAAGATCGGCGATACCGTATCCATCGAGGAATGCGCGCCGATCTCGAAGGATAAGCGCTGGACGGTCGTTTCCGCCCAGGCCAAGTAAGATTTTTGCGCGAGGCCTTGCGTCTCGCGGAAATATCTGTATGAAGCAGCGTCAGAACGCTCGTCCGTCGGGCGTTCTTTTGCTTTGAGCGCACGGAAGGTCCCGTTGGGAAACCACCCTGGCACGATCGATCCCGCGCTATTCAAGCTATGCCGTGTTTTCGCCTGCTCTCGTAGCAAGCGGCCGGCTGACAATTTTCATAAGCCGGGGAAGGGGGCTCGTAGCCCAACCATTCCGGTAAACCAAGAAGGCGACCTGATATGATTCAGATGCAAACAAACCTCGACGTGGCGGATAATTCCGGCGCACGTCGTGTCATGTGCATCAAGGTGCTGGGCGGCTCGAAGCGCAAGTATGCCGGGATCGGCGACGTTATCGTCGTTTCGATCAAGGAGGCGATCCCGCGTGGCCGCGTGAAGAAGGGTGACGTGATGAAGGCGGTGGTCGTTCGTACCGCCAAGGAAATCCGTCGCGTTGATGGCAGCATCATCCGCTTCGACACGAATGCAGCAGTCCTCATCGACAACAAGAAAGAGCCGATCGGCACCCGTATCTTCGGACCGGTTCCGCGCGAACTTCGCGCCAAGAACCACATGAAGATCATCTCGCTGGCTCCCGAAGTACTGTAAGGAGCGCGAACGATGCAAAAGATTCGTAAGGGCGACAAGGTCGTCATGCTCGCAGGCAAGGACAAGGGCCGTACCGGCGAAGTCCTTCAGGTTCTGCCCAAGGAAGATCGCGCCGTTGTTCGTGGCGTCAACGTCGTAAAGCGCCACCAGCGCCAGACGCAGACCCAGGAAGCCGGCATCATCACCAAGGAAGCCTCGGTTCACTTGTCCAACGTTGCAATCATCGACAAGGACGGCAAGCCGACCCGCGTTGGTTTCAAGGTTGTTGACGGCAAGAAGGTCCGTGTGGCCAAGCGTTCCGGTGAGGTGATCTGATGGCTGAGGCAAAGTACGAGCCGCGGCTCAAGAAGGAATACGTCGAGCGCATTCGTGCGGCTATGCAGGAGAAGTTCTCCTACGCCAACGAGATGATGATCCCGAAGCTCGACAAGATCGTAATCAACATGGGTGTTGGCGAAGCGACGGCTGATTCGAAGAAGCCAACTGTTGCTGCAGCTGACCTGGCCGCTATCGCTGGTCAGAAGCCGGTCATCACCCGTGCACGCAACTCCATCGCTGGCTTTAAGGTCCGCGAGCAGATGCCGATCGGCGCAAAGGTCACCCTGCGCGGCGCTCGCATGTACGAGTTCCTGGACCGTCTCGTGAACATCGCGCTTCCGCGCGTTCGCGACTTCCGCGGCCTGAACCCGAAAAGCTTTGACGGCCGTGGCAACTTCGCCATGGGCATCAAGGAGCACATTGTGTTCCCTGAGATCAACTACGACAAGGTTGATCAGATGTGGGGCATGGACATCATCGTTTGCACGACGGCAACGAAGGACGACGAAGCACGGGCTCTGCTGACAGAGTTCAACTTCCCGTTCCGTCAGTAACCGTAACGACGAGCGTAGAAAAGGAACCGCACATGGCGAAGACAAGCGCAGTTGAAAAGAACAAGCGCCGCCGTACTACGGTCGCCAACCAGGCTGCCAAGCGCGCAGCTCTAAAGGCGATCATCATGAACCAGGCTCTTCCAATCGAAGAGCGGTTCAAGGCCTCGATCAAGCTGGCATCCCTGCCGCGCGATGGATCCAAGACCCGCATTCGCAACCGTTGCGAAGTATCGGGCCGTCCGCGCGCATACTACCGCAAACTGCGCATGTCGCGTATCGCGCTGCGTGAACTCGGCAATCTCGGCAAGGTGCCGGGTATCGTCAAGTCGAGCTGGTAAGGAGCAGGTTAGATGACAATGACTGATCCGTTGGGCGATATGCTCACTCGCATCCGCAACGGCGCTTCTCGCCGCAAGTCGTCGGTCTCGACGCCTGCTTCGAAGCTCCGTGCACGCGTTCTCGATGTTCTGCAGTCCGAAGGCTACATCCGTGGCTATTCCGTTGTCGATTTCGGCAACGGCAAGTCGGAGCTCAACATCGAACTCAAGTACTATGAAGGCGCATCGGTGATCCGTGAGATTGGCCGTGTGTCCAAGCCGGGCCGCCGGGTTTATGTCTCGGTCAAGTCCATTCCGCAGGTCGCGAACGGCCTCGGCATCACCATCCTTTCGACCCCGAAGGGCGTGATGGCCGATCACCAGGCTCGCGAACAGAACGTTGGTGGCGAGGTTCTTTGCTCGGTCTTCTAAGACTGGGCAAGGATCTCCATGGCGAACAGACAGGATTGAAACATGTCTCGTATCGGTAAGAAGCCCGTTCAGGTACCTGCTGGGATCACGGCTACGGTCGATGGCCAGAAGGTTACCGCTAAGGGCCCGAAGGGCGAGCTGTTCTTCGTCGCAAACGACGAAGTCGGCGTGAAGCTCGAAAACAATGCGGTTGTCGTAACGCCGCTCACCCAGACGAAGGATGCTCGTGCAAAGTGGGGCATGTCCCGCACGATGATCGAGAACATCTTCAAGGGCGTTAAGGATGGCTACGAGCGCAAGCTCGAAATCAACGGCGTTGGTTACCGCGCGTCTCTGCAGGGAAAGAACCTGCAGCTGGCGCTCGGCTTCAGCCATGACGTTGTTTATGAGCCGCCGCAGGGCATCTCGATCGCTGTGCCGAAGCCGACGGAAATCGTCGTTTCCGGCATCAACAAGCAGCAGGTCGGCCAGGTTGCCGCTGAAATCCGCGAATACCGCGGTCCTGAGCCTTATAAGGGCAAGGGCGTCAAGTATGCCGAAGAGCGGATCGTCCGCAAAGAAGGCAAGAAGAAGTAAGGATCACGCGAAATGGCTAGCAGGAAAGAAGCACTTGCACGTCGTGCCAACCGCGTGCGTCGTCACCTCAAGTCGGTGGCCAATGGCCGTCCGCGCCTGTCGGTTCATCGCTCGTCGAAGAACATCTATGCTCAGATCATTGACGATGTCGCCGGTAAGACGCTCGCGTCTGCCTCGACCCTCGACAAGGATCTGCGCGGTTCTCTGAAGACCGGTGCTGACACGGCAGCAGCTGCCCTCGTAGGCAAGCTCGTTGCTGAGCGCGCCTCGAAGGCCGGCGTCAAGGACGTCGTATTCGACCGCGGCGCCTTCATCTACCACGGCCGCATCAGGGCCCTGGCAGAAGCAGCCCGCGAAGGCGGTCTGTCCTTCTAATAAAGTTTCCGGCCGGCAGCCTAAAGGCACCGGCCGGATATCACCGGACCGCAGGCGTCCCGAAAGGGGAGGCCGATGCGGTCCTCGTTTTGTTTGCCGATTGCACCCGGAAAAGAAAAAGGAAGAGGACAATGGCACAGGAAAGAAGGCCGCAGCGGGAAGACCGCCAGGCCCGCGAAGAGCGCGATAGCGAATTCGTCGACAAGCTGGTCGCGATCAACCGCGTTGCTAAGGTTGTTAAGGGTGGCCGCCGTTTCGGTTTCGCCGCTCTCGTCGTCGTTGGTGACCAGAAGGGCCGCGTTGGCTTCGGTCACGGCAAGGCACGCGAAGTGCCGGAAGCAATCCGCAAGGCGACTGAAGCTGCCAAGCGCGAACTGATCTTCGTACCGCTGCGTGACGGCCGTACGCTGCATCATGACGTTCATGGCCGCCATGGCGCCGGCAAGGTTCTGCTTCGTTCGGCCAAGGTCGGTACCGGTATCATTGCCGGCGGTCCGATGCGCGCCGTTTTCGAAACGCTCGGCGTTCACGACGTTGTCGCCAAGTCGACCGGTTCCTCGAACCCATACAACATGGTTCGCGCTACCTTCGACGCTCTAAAGCACCAGGTTCACCCGAAGGACATCGCAGCTCAGCGCGGCATCAAGTATGCAACGCTCCAGGCTCGCCGTGCCGCTTCTGGCAATGCCTCTGAAGAATAAGAGGAGTCTGACAGATGGCTAAGGCTACCAAGAAGACTGAAGCGAAGACGGTTACTGTCGAACAGATCGGCAGCCCGATTCGTCGTCCGGACGTCCAGCAACGCACGCTGATCGGCCTCGGACTCAACAAGATGCACCGTCGCCGCACGCTGGAAGATACCCCTTCCGTTCGTGGCATGATCCGTGCTGTCCAGCATCTCGTTCGCGTCGTCGACGAGAAGTAAGCCGGGAGATTCGCTATGAAACTCAATGAAATCAAAGACAACGAAGGTTCGACCCACAGCCGCAAGCGCCTCGGCCGCGGTATTGGTTCGGGCTCGGGTAAGACCGGTGGTCGCGGTGTGAAGGGTCAGAAGTCCCGTTCCGGCGTCGCCATCAACGGTTTTGAAGGCGGTCAGATGCCAATCTACCGTCGCCTGCCGAAGCGCGGCTTCAACAACATCTTCAAGGCCGACTTCGTCGTCGTGTCGCTTGAGCGTGTTCAGGCTGCCATCGATGCCGGCAAGCTCGACGCCAAGGCAACTGTCGACGCAGCAGCTCTCAAGGCTGCCGGCGTGATCCGTCGCGTCAAGGACGGTGTTCGCGTTCTCGCCGACGGCGAGCTGAAGGCAAAGGTCAAGTTCGAAGTTGCTGGCGCTTCCAAGCCGGCAATCGAAAAGATCGAAAAGGCTGGCGGTTCCGTCACGCTTCTTTCTGCCGCAGCTGCAGAATAATTAATCTTATGATAAGTCGCCCGGGGTGCTTCACACCGGGCGATTTTGCTCCCATATGTGAGCCTCACAAAAACCGGCTGGACGCACGTGCGTCATAAACGGTAGGAACGAACACAAGGGTGAGGCATAGGTTGCGTCCGCAATCCGTCCGAAGCCCGCTTTTGAATAATTCAGAATGCTGATTCCGGGTCCTGCACCTCGCTTGGCTTGAGCCCGAAATTGGTAGCGCGGAGAATCGCATGGCGTCTGCAGCGGAACAGTTGGCTTCCAACCTCAATTTCTCGACCTTCGCCAAAGCCGAGGATCTCAAGAAGCGCCTGTGGTTCACACTGGCAGCTCTCCTCGTGTACCGGCTCGGTACCCACATTCCGCTCCCGGGCCTTAATCCAGAAGCTTATGCCCAGGCCTTCCGCGGCCAAGCTGGCGGGATTCTCGGCCTTTTCAACATGTTCTCGGGCGGCGCTGTACAGCGCATGGCAATCTTTGCGCTCGGCATCATGCCTTACATTTCCGCTTCGATCATTGTGCAGCTGATGACTTCGGTCGTCCCGGCGCTTGAGAACCTGAAGAAGGAAGGCGAGCAGGGCCGCAAGATCATCAACCAGTACACGCGCTACGGCACGGTGCTTCTTGGAGCGCTTCAGGCCTACGGCATCGCCGTCGGTCTTGAGAGCGGCAACGGGCTCGTTGTCGATCCCGGCATCTTCTTCCGCGTTTCCACGGTTGTTACGCTGCTTGGCGGCACGATGTTCCTGATGTGGCTCGGCGAACAGATCACCTCGCGCGGCATTGGTAACGGCATTTCTCTGATCATCTTCGCAGGTATCGCAGCCGGCCTTCCGCAGGCTCTCGCCGGCACCCTCGAGCTCGGCCGGACCGGCGCCCTGTCGACGACGCTGATTCTCGCGGTTATCGTCATTGCGATTGCCATCATCGGCATCATCGTTTTCGTTGAGCGTGCGCAGCGCCGCCTCCTGATCCAGTATCCGAAGCGTCAGGTGGGCAATCGGATGTTCCAGGGTGACACTTCGCACCTGCCGCTGAAGCTCAACACCTCGGGTGTTATCCCGGCGATCTTCGCGTCTTCGCTGCTGTTGCTGCCGGCGACGCTCGCCGGCTTCGCGAACACCACATCCTTGCCGGCATGGGCAACCGCGGTTGTGGCAGCGCTCGGCCATGGCCAGCCGCTCTATATGCTGCTCTACGGTATGCTGATCGCTTTCTTCGCCTTCTTCTACACGGCTATCGTCTTCAATCCGAAGGACACCGCGGACAATCTGAAGAAGCATGGCGGCTTCATTCCCGGTATCCGTCCGGGCGAGCGGACTGCAGAATATATCGACTATGTGCTGACCCGCATTACGGTGATTGGCGCGATCTACCTCGTTTTCGTGTGCATTCTGCCTGAAATTCTTGTGTCGCAAACGGGCATTCCGTTGTCCCTGGGTGGCACTTCGCTCTTGATCGTGGTTAGCGTAACTCTCGATACGGTGGCACAGATTCAGGGTCATCTGATCGCACAGCAGTACGAAGGCTTGATCAAGAAATCGAAGTTGCGCGGAGGAAAGAGGGGGCGATGAGACTCATACTGTTAGGGCCGCCGGGCGCGGGTAAGGGGACCCAGGCTCAGCGGATCGTGGAGAAGTACGGAATTCCGCAACTTTCCACGGGTGACATGCTTCGTGCTGCCGTTGCGGCTGGCACGGAGGTAGGCAGGCGGGCAAAGGCCGTCATGGACGCCGGCAAGCTTGTCTCCGATGAGATCGTCAATGCCATCGTCTCCGAGCGTCTGGATGCCCCGGATTGCGCCAGGGGGTTCATCCTCGACGGTTTTCCACGCACGCTGGTTCAGGCCGACGCGACGGAGACCATGCTGAAGAGCAAGGGCCTCGAGCTCTCGACCGTGATCGAGATTCAGGTGGACGACAACGTCCTCGCGGACCGTGTCTCGGGGCGCTACACCTGCGCGAACTGCGGTGCAGGCTACCATGACACCAACGTCAAGCCGAAGGAAGAAGGTGTCTGTGACCGTTGCGGCTCGACTCACTTCAAGCGCCGGCCTGACGACAATCGGGAAACGGTCGTCACGCGCCTACAGGCTTACTACAAGGAAACATCTCCGCTGATCGGCTACTACTATGCCAAAGGCAAGCTGAAGTCGGTTGATGGCATGGCGGACATCGATCACGTCACCGGCGAGATCGATAAGATACTTTCGAAGCTTTAGTCTTTGAAAATAAACTTGGCGGAAGCGGTTGCTTTTCAGCACTGATTCCGCTAAACACCGCGCCAACTCGCGACATTTATGCGATCGGCGCGGATTTCCAAAGGAAGTCCGGGTTCGGTCGTTTTGACATGTACGAACCCAAATTTGAACGAGCGGCCGGTTCGGTCGCATAACGAAAAGCCTCTTGCCGGATGGCAACGGGAACGCAAGGAGAATAGGCGTGGCACGTATCGCTGGCGTCAACATCCCGACTGCGAAGCGCGTCGTTATCGCGCTGACCTATATTCACGGGATCGGTTCAAAATTCGCGCAGGAAATCATGGAAAAGGTTGGCCTTCCGGCTGACAAGCGCGTCCATCAGCTGACGGACTCCGAAGTCCTGCAGATCCGCGAAACCATCGACCGTGATTATCAGGTCGAAGGTGACCTGCGTCGCGAAACCTCGATGAACATCAAGCGTCTGATGGACCTCGGTTGCTACCGTGGCCTGCGTCATCGTCGTGGCCTTCCGGTCCGCGGTCAGCGCACGCACACCAATGCTCGTACTCGCAAGGGTCCGGCAAAGGCCATCGCTGGTAAGAAGAAGTAATTTCCGGGAAACCGGAGGTGAGGGGGCTGGCGGTCTGCGCCGGCCTCTTTTGAGTTTGGGGCAGGGCCGTAAGGTCTCGTTCCGGTGTAGCCGCTGGCATTACGGCGGTGCAGAGATCCAAGAAAGGGATTTAAATGGCCAAGGAAGCCGTCCGCGTTCGTCGTCGCGAACGTAAGAACATCTCGTCGGGTGTTGCCCACGTCAATTCGACCTTCAACAACACGATGATCACCATCACCGACGCACAGGGCAACGCGATTGCCTGGTCGTCGGCTGGCGCCAAGGGCTTCAAGGGCTCGCGCAAGTCGACCCCGTTCGCTGCTCAGATTGCTGCTGAAGACTGCGCCAAGAAGGCCCAGGAACATGGCATGAAGTCGCTGGAAGTCGAAGTTTGCGGTCCGGGTTCGGGTCGTGAATCCGCTTTGCGCGCGCTCCAGGCTGCTGGTTTCATGATCACGTCCATCCGCGACGTGACGCCGATCCCGCACAATGGTTGCCGCCCGCGCAAGAAGCGCCGCGTCTGATCATCGCCATTCACAACACCGGTGAGCGGATTTTCGCTCCGGTGCTTCTCAAGCTCGGTTGCCACGATTGGATGGTGGCAACGAACGGAAGGCAAAAATATGATTCAGAAAAACTGGCAGGAATTGATCAAGCCGAACAAGGTCGAGTTCTCTTCGAGCTCGCGCACCAAGGCGACGCTCGTAGCTGAGCCACTGGAGCGCGGTTTCGGCCTCACCCTCGGCAACGCGCTTCGCCGCGTTCTGCTGTCCTCGCTGCGCGGTGCTGCAGTGACGGCCGTGCAGATCGATGGCGTGCTGCATGAGTTCTCGTCGATCCCGGGCGTCCGCGAAGACGTTACGGACATCGTCCTCAACATCAAGGAAATCGCCATCAAGATGGATGGCGATGACGCTAAGCGCATGGTCGTGCGTAAGCAGGGCCCGGGCGTTGTAACGGCTGGCGACATCCAGACGGTCGGCGACATTGAGATCCTCAATCCCGAGCATGTGATCTGCACGCTCGACGAGGGCGCCGAAATCCGCATGGAATTCACCGTCAACAACGGCAAGGGCTACGTTCCGGCCGATCGCAATCGTGCGGAAGATGCTCCGATCGGTCTCATCCCGGTCGACAGCCTTTATTCGCCGGTCAAGAAGGTGTCCTACAAGGTGGAAAACACCCGTGAAGGACAGGTTCTCGACTACGACAAGCTGAATATGACGATCGAAACCGATGGTTCGATCTCTGGCGAAGATGCCGTCGCTTTCGCGGCTCGCATCCTCCAGGATCAGCTTGGCGTGTTCGTCAACTTCGACGAGCCGCAGAAGGAAACCGAAGAGGAAGCAGTCACCGAACTCGCTTTCAACCCGGCACTCCTCAAGAAGGTAGACGAACTGGAACTGTCTGTTCGCTCGGCAAACTGCCTGAAGAACGACAACATCGTCTACATCGGCGACCTCATTCAGAAGACCGAAGCAGAAATGCTCCGCACGCCGAATTTTGGTCGCAAGTCGCTGAACGAAATCAAGGAAGTTCTCGCTTCCATGGGCCTGCACCTCGGCATGGAAGTGCCGGCATGGCCGCCTGAGAACATCGAAGATCTCGCCAAGCGTTACGAAGACCAGTACTAACATTCAAACGGCAGGCGGATGCCTGCAAGTGAAGGAGAATAGCCATGCGCCACGGTAAAGCCGGCCGCAAGCTGAATAGAACCGCTAGCCACCGCAAGGCAATGTTTGCCAACATGGCGGCTTCGCTCATCACCCATGAGCAGATCGTGACCACCCTGCCGAAGGCAAAGGAAATCCGTCCGATCGTTGAAAAGCTCGTCACCCTCGGCAAGCGCGGCGACCTGCACGCTCGTCGTCAGGCGATCTCGCAGATCCGCGACGCCGCTGTCGTTTCAAAGCTCTTCGACACGATCGCTTCGCGCTACGCAACCCGCAACGGCGGCTACCTACGTATCATGAAGGCTGGCTTCCGCCAGGGCGACAACGCTGCTCTCGCGGTCATCGAATTCGTTGACCGCGACACCTACGCCAAGGGCGCAGCCGACAAGGCTCGCGTTGAAGCCGAAGCGGCTGCAGCTGAAGCCGCTTAATCCTTTCCGGTTCGCCGGAAGCAAAACAGCCGGGCTGCCAAGCCCGGCTGTTTTCGTTTAGGGATCAGCCTTTCGGCTCGCCACGCTTCGGCCGTTCGCATTGCTTGTTGAAATGGATCAGACGGGCAGGTGGCGGCTCCGCGATGATAGCGATCTCACCGACACTTCGCAGCGCTGCTCTAAAGCGTGCTGTGTTCCGTCTCCCCCATACGCCAAGGAAATACTGGCCGGTGTCCTCCTGCTTGAAGACGACCGCTCCCCTGAACGCCCGCACTGAGCCCGCCTTCACCAACTAGGCCTCCGCCGCCATAGACGGAAATGACCTCTTTAAGCGGTGCTGCTGCAGCAAAGGTGTCGCCTAACGCCGAAAAATTCGGGTCGCGGTAGAGATAGACTGGGCAGGGTGTTTCCATCCGCACATGGTGGCCGATTTTGCCACCGATGGCAATTCGGTCAGCCGGACACCCGCTGGCGCACGGCCGCCTGCTGTGCCGGCCTTCCGCGCCCATTCTTGGCCTTCCTGCTGCGCGCGATGGGCCGGTAGGAGCGGTAGAGGATCAAGAGGATCAGCAGGCTGATATAGACGGATTGCTCGAGGCCGAGAACTTTCGTCGATAGCGCAAAGTGCACGGCACCAGCGGCAGCGACGATATAGACGAGGCGGTGCAGCCGCACCCAGTTCGGCCCGAGCCGGCGGATTGAGAAGTTATTGGAAGTCAGCGCAAGCGGGATGAGCAGCGCGAACCCGGCCATGCCGAACATGATGAAAGGCCGCTTCACGACGTCATCGACGACGGCTTGAATGATCAATGCCTGATCGAGCACCATGTAGACCGTGAAATGCATCAGGGCATAGTAAAAGGTCAGAAGGCCGAGCGCTCGGCGATAGCGAAGATAATTCCAGCCGAAGAGATCGCGGGCAGGGGAGACGGCCAGCGTCAGAATGAGGAAGCGGATCGTCCAGAGGCCGAGGAACAGCTCGAAGGTCTTTACGGGGTCGGCGCCGAGCTGATCCGTGGCGCCGAGATAAAAGGTCCAAGCAGCGGGCAGCAGCCCGACGGTATAGAGAGCCCAAACGGAGGCCGACTGCCAGCGCTTCGGGAGACTGAACGAGAGGGCCGTCATCAGAAATTCTTCCGGAGATCCATGCCGCTGTAGAGGCTGGCCACCTCGTCGGCATAGCCGTTGAACGGCAGGGTGGGATGGCGGCTGGCGCCGAAGAAGCCGCTTTCGCCGATGCGCCGTTCCGTCGCCTGGCTCCAGCGCGGGTGATCGACCTCCGGATTGACATTGGCGTAGAAGCCGTATTCCTGCGGATTGGTGACCTGCCACGTGTTCTTCGGCTCCTGGTCGGTCAGAGTGATCCGCACAATCGACTTGATGCCCTTGAAGCCATATTTCCAGGGCACGACCAGCCGGATCGGCGCACCGTTCTGGTTCGGCAAGGTTTCGCCATAGAGACCGACGGCAAGCAGCGTCAGTGGATGGCGCGCTTCGTCGAGCCGAAGGCCTTCGACATAGGGCCAGTCGAGCGATTGGAAGATGCCTTTCTGCCCCGGCATCTGGTCCGGCCGTACCACCGTTTCGAAGGCGACGTACTTGGCGCTGCCAAGTGGCTCCACCTTGTTGAGGAGGGAGGCAAGCGGGAAGCCGTCCCATGGAATGACCATCGACCACGCCTCAACACAGCGCATGCGGTAGGTGCGGTTTTCGATCGGGAATTCCTTCATCAGCGCCTCGACATCGAACGTGCCGGGCTTGTTGACCATGCCGTCGACCTTGATCGTCCAGGGGAGTGGCTTGAAATCGCCGGAGAGTGCGGCAGGATCGCCCTTATCCAGACCGAATTCGTAGAAATTATTGTAGGTGGTGACATCCTTCAGCGGCGTCGTCTTCTCGTCGACTGTGTATTTGCTTTCGATGACCGACAGTGCCGCGGCGCTGGCTTTGCTGGCTCCGTACAGCGCCATGGCGCCTAGCGTCGCGGCGCCGAGGAATTCGCGGCGCCTGAGATAGAGCTGTTGCGGCGTGATCTCCGAAGATGCGATCTTGGGGGGACGATAGGCTGGCATCGGAAACCTCCTGAGCATTGGAGCTTGGCATGAACCTTCAACGCATCAAGTGCGTCCTTGGATCATTGTTTATGCCCACCGGCACGGCTGCGGAAAGCCAACTTTTTGTGTACGCTGTTTGATGGAATAGTTTGTAACAAAATGACCGCGGCGACCGTATATGGTCGATGCGCCCGGCGGCGCAGGCGTACCGGTTTTGGGCTTCCCGGTAGTGACAGTACAGGTCGTTTGGATTAGGACAATTCCAAAAAGCAGCGATAGCCCGGCCGCACAATCCCGTTGCCGCCCCGCATCGCCAACGATTTCCGACGCGTGAGGAATACACCAATGCCAGCTTATCGTTCCAGAACCACGACCCATGGCCGCAACATGGCGGGTGCGCGCGGCCTTTGGCGCGCCACGGGCATGAAGGATTCGGACTTCGGCAAGCCGATCATTGCGGTGGTGAATTCCTTCACCCAGTTCGTGCCCGGCCACGTCCACCTCAAGGACCTCGGCCAGCTCGTCGCCCGTGAAATCGAAGCCGCCGGTGGCGTCGCCAAGGAGTTCAACACCATTGCCGTCGACGACGGTATCGCCATGGGCCATGACGGCATGCTCTATTCGCTGCCGTCTCGCGAACTGATCGCCGACAGCGTCGAATACATGGTCAATGCCCATTGCGCCGACGCCATGGTCTGCATCTCGAACTGCGACAAGATCACCCCCGGCATGCTGATGGCCTCGCTCCGCCTCAACATCCCCACGGTTTTCGTTTCCGGCGGCCCGATGGAAGCCGGCAAGGTTGTCCTGCACGGCAAGACCCACGCGCTCGATCTCGTCGACGCTATGGTCGCGGCCGCCGATGACAAGATCAGCGACGAAGACGTCAAGGTGATCGAGCGGTCTGCCTGTCCGACCTGTGGCTCTTGCTCGGGCATGTTCACCGCCAATTCCATGAACTGCCTGACGGAAGCGCTTGGCCTGTCGCTGCCCGGCAACGGCTCGACGCTCGCAACGCATGCCGACCGCAAGCGCCTATTCGTCGAGGCTGGTCACCTGATCGTCGATCTCGCCCGCCGCTACTACGAGCAGGACGACGTCAAGGCTCTGCCGCGCACGATTGCCTCCAAGCAGGCCTTCGAGAACGCGATGGCGCTCGATATCGCCATGGGCGGCTCGACGAATACGGTTCTGCACATCCTGGCGGCCGCGCACGAAGGCGAGATCGATTTCACGATGGCCGACATCGACGCGCTGTCGCGCCGCGTTCCCTGCCTTTCCAAGGTCGCGCCGGCAAAGAACGACGTCCACATGGAAGACGTTCACCGTGCCGGCGGCATCATGTCGATTCTGGGCGAACTGGATAAGGGTGGCCTGCTCAACCGCGAGTGCCCGACGGTCCATGCCGAAACGCTCGGCGACGCGATCGACCGCTGGGACATCACCCGCACCAACAGCGAGACCGTCCGCAAGTTCTATCGTGCAGCACCCGGCGGCGTCCCGACCCAGGTTGCCTTCAGCCAGGAGGCACGCTGGGACGAACTCGACATGGACCGTGAAAAGGGCGTTATCCGTTCTGTGGAACATCCGTTCTCGAAGGATGGCGGCCTTGCGGTTCTCAAGGGTAACCTCGCGCTAGACGGCTGCATCGTGAAGACGGCGGGTGTCGATGAATCGATCCTGAAGTTCTCCGGTCCGGCCAAGGTTTACGAAAGCCAAGACGCGGCGGTGAAGGCCATCCTCTCGAACGAAGTCGTCGCCGGCGATGTCGTCGTTATCCGCTACGAAGGCCCGAAGGGCGGTCCCGGCATGCAGGAAATGCTCTATCCGACGAGCTACCTGAAGTCGAAGGGTCTCGGCAAGGCCTGCGCGCTGATCACCGACGGACGCTTCTCTGGCGGCACCTCCGGCCTTTCCATCGGTCACGTCTCGCCGGAAGCCGCAAACGGCGGCACGATCGGCCTGGTTCGCGAGGGCGACACGATCGACATCGACATCCCGAACCGCATCATCAGCCTGCGCGTCGATGACAAGGAGCTGGCGAACCGCCGCGCCGAGCAGGAGGAGAGGGGCTGGCATCCGGCTGAACATCGCAAGCGCAACGTCACGACCGCGCTGAAGGCCTATGCGGCCTTCGCAACCAGCGCCGACCGCGGCGCGGTGCGCGACCTTGGCAGCCGCTAAGTCTCCGTATCAAAAGCGAATGTAAAATGGACCGGTCGCTAAAGCGGCCGGTTTATTTTTTTGTAGGTTTCGTCCAGCTGTTTCAGGCGCTCGTCATAGGCGGCCTTGATGCAGGCAGCGTCTGCGGCGCATTCCTGGCGCTTCTTCAGCCAGGCCGTTTGCTCATCCTGCAAGGTGCCGCGCGAGCCCATGGCCATCAGCCCGGACAGCAGATCGAAGGTCGTCACCATCTTCACATCGGCGTCGTTCAGTGCGCGGTTCTCGCAGATCACCTTTTCGTCCGGCTTCAACTCTTTGGCCTCGCAGTCGAAGCTCGCTGCATGGGAAGCGCTGGCTAGGCCCGTGCAAAGGATAAATGTCGCGAAAGGGAGAAGTGTGCCGCGGAAACGTCCCATGCATGAGTTCCTGTCCATTGGCTTTGGATCTGCGATGGGTAGATGATGCACACCATGGCTTCGGCAAGAACGGAGCCATCCGAGAAGAGCTGGTCGTAAGCTGCCATCCGTAGAGTCAGGATGTCTCCCATGGGTGACTATGATCTTCCTTTGCCTTTAGATATCAGTCGCATGGAACTCCTTCCTGAATCAGTTTGAGAGGCGTGATCATCAGTTCGTGAGCTGCCTTACTCTTCCATGCTTCCGCCCTCTTTCCTTTCTAGCGTCCGGCGCTAAAACGTGTTCACAAGAGAATTTCAGAAGGACTCCCCATGCATGACCTGTTGAAGCGCGCCGCCCTGCCTCTCATGGCTTTAGTGCTCGCGCTGCCGGTTTCCGCTAACGCTCAGACGGCCAAGACTGTGCCGCAGAGCCAGATGGAAATGCAGCTTTCCTTTGCGCCGCTGGTCAAACAAACGTCCGGCGCCGTCGTAAACGTCTATGCGGAGAAGACGGTCCGCAGGCAGTCTCCCTTTGCCGGCGATCCCTTCTTCGAGGAGTTCTTCGGTCAGCAGATGCCGAACCGTAGCGAGAAGCAATCGTCGTTGGGATCCGGCGTCATCGTTGAAGCGAACGGAACGATCGTCACCAACAATCACGTCGTGGAAGGCGCCGATGATATCAAGGTTGCGCTCTCCGACGGGCGGGAATTTCCGTGCAAGGTCGTCTTGAGGGATGACCGTGTCGATCTCGCGGTTCTCAAGGTCGATACGAAGGAAAGTTTCCCGACACTTCCGCTCGGCAATTCCGATGCCGTCGAAGTCGGCGATCTCGTGCTGGCGATCGGCAATCCCTTCGGTGTTGGCCAAACAGTCACGAGCGGCATCGTCTCGGCGCTGGCACGCAATCAGGTCGTCAAGAACGAGTTCGGTTTCTTCATCCAGACCGACGCGTCGATCAACCCCGGCAATTCCGGCGGTGCGCTGATGAACATGAAGGGCGAGTTGATCGGCATCAACACGGCGATCTTTTCGCGCGGCGGCGGCTCGAACGGCATCGGCTTTGCAATCCCGGCCAATCTGGTCAAGGTGTTCCTTGCCTCGGCCGATGCCGGCGTAAAATCATTCGAGCGCCCTTATGTCGGCGCCACGTTCGATGCGGTGACATCCGAGGTTGCCGAAGCGCTCGGGCTTAACAAGGCGCGGGGCGCTCTCGTCGTCAAGGTGACCGATGGCAGCCCGGCCGCAAAAGCCGGATTGAAGGCAGGTCAAATCGTGACCGCCGTCGATGGCATTGCGGTCGAGCACCCGGATGCGCTTCTCTATCGCGTGACAACGGCAGGGCTTGGCAAATCGGTCCAATTGACCGTGCTTGAGAACGGCCACGAGCAGCAGATCCCGCTGGCGCTCGCCAGAGCGCCCGAGACGGCACCACGCGATCAACGCACGATTGGAGGCCGCACGCCCTTTACCGGCGCCGTGGTCGAAAACCTGTCGCCTCGCGTCGCCGATGAGCTTCGTATGCCGTCCGAATCCACCGGCGTCGTTGTTTCCGAGGTGAAAGAGGATTCCCTTGCCGCTCGCCTCGGCTTTGAGCCGAAGGACATCATCATTTCGATTAACGGCACGGAAGTGAAAAACACGAAGGAGCTTGCCGGGATCGCCGACGAGGATCCGAGCTTCTGGCGCGTCGAGATCGAGCGCGACGGCCAACGCATTAGACAGTTCTTCCGATGAGTGACGATCTATTTGCACCGCGTATTCCCGAGGAGGTCGCCAATCGGCGGCCTCTTGCCGATCGCCTGCGGCCACGCACGCTTTCGGAAGTGACCGGTCAGGAGCATCTGACCGGCGAGGATGGCGTATTGCGGCGCATGATCGAGAGCGGTTCGCTCGGCTCGATGATTTTCTGGGGGCCGCCCGGGACCGGCAAGACGACCGTTGCCCGATTGCTGTCGGGCGAAGCTGGCCTGGCATTCGAGCAGATCTCGGCCATCTTTTCCGGTGTGGCGGATCTCAAGAAGGTATTCGAAGCTGCGCGCCTGCGGCGGATGGACGGCAGGCAGACGTTGCTTTTTGTCGACGAAATCCATCGGTTCAACAGGGCACAGCAGGATAGCTTCCTCCCTGTCATGGAAGACGGCACCGTCATCCTTGTCGGCGCCACTACGGAGAACCCGTCGTTCGAACTCAACGCGGCTTTGCTGTCGCGTGCACGCGTGTTGACCTTCAAGTCACACGACGATGAAAGCCTCGAGGAGTTGCTGAAGCGTGCCGAAGCGGCGGAGGGCAAAGCGCTGCCGCTGACGGACGATGCGCGTGCAAGTCTGTTGCGAATGGCGGACGGTGACGGACGCGCCGTGCTGACACTTGCGGAGGAAGTATGGCGTGCTGCGCGCGAGAAAGAGACCTTCGACACGGAAGGCCTGACGCGCATTGTGCAGCGCCGCGCTCCCGTCTATGACAAGGCCCAGGACGGGCATTACAATCTCATCTCCGCACTGCATAAATCCGTTCGCGGTTCCGATCCCGATGCCGCGCTTTACTATCTCGCCCGCATGTTCGACGCCGGCGAGGATCCGCTCTATCTCGGTCGGCGGCTGGTTCGTATGGCTGTCGAAGACATAGGCCTCGCCGATCCGCAGGCGCTGGTAATCTGCAATGCCGCGAAGGATGCCTATGACTACCTCGGTTCGCCTGAGGGCGAACTGGCGCTGGCACAGGCCTGCGTCTATCTGGCTACCGCACCGAAGTCGAACGCCGTCTACACAGCCTTCAAGGCCGCGACGATGGCCGCCAAGCAGAATGGCTCTCTGCTGCCGCCGAAGCACATCTTGAATGCGCCGACGAAGCTGATGAAGGGTGAGGGCTACGGCGAGGGCTATCGCTACGATCACGACGAGCCGGATGCCTTTTCCGGCCAGGACTATTTCCCGGAAAAGATGGGCCGGCAGACCTTCTACGATCCGCCGGAGCGTGGTTTCGAGCGGGATATCCGCAAGCGTCTTGAATGGTGGGCGAAGCTCAGGAAAGAGCGCAACCAGCGTTGATCAGGATGCGCGCATCTGCCCTGCAGGGGCGACGAGCTTGACGGCTGATTCCGCAAGACCGTGATGGCCTTCCATATCTACGACGAGATGCCAGTGGCCGCTCTCGGGAATGGAAAGACGGATGGGAGATTTCCGCGCGACGCCGCCGACATATTTGAAGTCGAGGACTTCAGTAAAGCGCTGATAGTTCGGCGACGTCATCAGACGCACATTCGCGACCGCGTTCAACGTCACCTCGATGATCGTCCCGGCGCGCTGCTCGTTGAGATCGTAGTGGGTAAAACGAAAATTCGGTTTCGGCATCGGTCTTCGGCGTGGCTGGTCTCGTGCCCGTACCATAGGCGCATTCCAGTTAAGGAAGCGTTCGCCATTGGCGGCGGGAAGCGAGCCGGCCGCCAATGGCGTCGACGTCAGTGGATTTCGCTATCGCTCCGGTCGAGCGCGCCGAACTGCAGGACGATGCCATCGGCGGCGCGGCAAATCTGCTCGGGATGATGGTCACACTCGTCGGCTGCGAAATGGCGTGCGGCGTACTCACTGATGAATACGCCTCCGACAAGCCCCCTTTGATCCTGCACCACCCAGCGACCATTTCGATCCTGACCGATGATGAAGCGTGCTGAACTCCGGCGTTGGAGGGGTTCGATTGCGGAAGCAGATTGAAGAGAGGGCATCGATTTTCCTTTCGAATTGTCTTCTGCCCTAACAGGGCAGTGCCACACGCATGAAATTAATGGCGCTCGCATGCGTCTTCCATTGGTTTGAGCTCGAGAAAATATAAAAATATCATATGGATAAAGCTACTTCGCGGGCGTCGGAGGCGCGCGCCAGCGCTTGCGATACCGACAGTTTTTCATCGGCGTCGAGAGCCAGAAGCGGCAGACGGACCTCCGGATCGGTCTGCAGCAGAGTCTGCAAGGCGTGTTTGATCGCTGCGGGGTCGCCCTTGGCACCCAAGGCCGCTGTCAGCGCAGCGAGCCGATCCTCGAGCAAGCGCGCAGCCGAGAGGTTGCCACCGCGGGCCGCTTGTTGCAGCGATGCATACAAACGCGGGCACACGTTCGCACCGGCCGAGATGATACCGCTGCCACCACTGTTCAGAAACGAGAGGGCCGTTGCGTCGCGATCGGAAAGAAGCAAGAGGCGCTGACGCCAGTCCGGCTGCAAGGCGCGTGCAGCGGCGCTGCCGTCGGCAAGGAGCAAGCCGACGACTGATGGGACATCGGCGAGCGCAGCAAGCGTCGGCGAGGTCATATCGATTGCCGTGCGCAGCGGGTTGTTTTCCACGATCAAGGGAAAGGTCGTTGCTGCCGCAAGCTGAGTAAAGTGGCCGACAATCCCCTCTTGTCCCGGCTTCGAATAGTAGGGCAGTGTCACAAGGGCCGCGCTTGCTCCCAGTTCTTCAGCGTCGCGCGTCAAGGCGATCGTGCTTGCCGTCGCATTCGTGCCGGTTGCGGCAATCACGGGAACACGCCCGCCGGCGACGCGGACGCAGGTAAGAATAACTGCGGCGCGCTCGCTTCTGGTGAGTGTCGATCCTTCCCCGGTCAGTGTGCAGACAGCAAGTCCGTCAACGCCACCGTGGATCTGTCGCTCTGCAAGTCGTTCCAGCGCGGAAAGGTCGAGCGCTCCGTCACGAAACGGCGTAACAAGCGCCGTCGTTGTGGCGCCGAGGCGCAATACTTTGTTTGCTGGCATGTCAAAGGCCGCCTAGGATGACGTAGAGTTCGACTGCGGCAAGCATGATGCCGAACAGGATCAGCGCCTGGGCCGTACGTCGCTCGCGCATCTGTCGTTTCGGTGCAGGGCGGCGCGGGTGGGTGATCGGGGCATTGCGTAGCATGAAGTCTCGCATAGCTTTCAACCTTCGCATTTCACAGGCTAACGCCGTTCACGGTAGGAATTCCATTCGTGGGCAAGTGCGCAGATATAGAAATCGCATAAAGGAGCGACCCGCCGAAGGCATTCACTCCGGAGAAAATTTCTGAAATTGCAGATGGTTATTGGAAAATCCCGAATCATCTTCTTAGGAACTTGATTCAAAGTCCGAGGGGCCGAAGGCAAACCCAGGGTTGATCTCGTCGCCGAAACGCGAACAATATATCCCCTTATCCGGGAGGAATGTCAGGACAATGGATGGCCCAGTTATCGATGCCGCACTCGTGCGGCGGCTGATTGCCACGCAATTTCCCGAGTGGGCGGCTCTGCCGATCAGACCCGTTGAGTTCGGCGGATGGGACAACAGGACATTCCACCTCGGCGCCGGGATGACGGTTCGGCTGCCGAGCGCTGCTCGCTATGCCGATCAGGTCGCCAAGGAGCACCGGTGGCTGCCGATCCTTGCACAGCAACTGCCTCTGCCGATACCCGTGCCTCTGGCGATGGGAAGGCCGGACGAGACCTATCCCTGGCCCTGGTCCATCTACGAGTGGCGTGACGGTGAGACGGCGCTGGTGGAACGCATCGACGATCTCAGCGAGTTCGCCACCACGCTGGCTGGCTTCCTCGATGCCCTGCAGGCATCCGACGCCACGGGAGGACCTCCGCCCGGCTCGCACAACTTCTTTCGCGGCGGATCGCTGGATGTGTATGACGCGCAAACGCGCCAGGCGCTTGTGCTGCTGGATGGCCGGATCGACACGCAACTGGCAAAGGAGGTTTGGGAAGCCGCGCTTTCAACATCTTGGCAAAGTGCGCCTGTCTGGTTCCATGGCGACGTGGCCTATGGCAACCTTCTGGTAAAGAACGGTCAGCTCGATGCCGTCATCGATTTCGGAACGTCAGGCGTTGGCGACCCTGCCTGCGATCTCGCAATCGCCTGGCACCTGTTCGAGGGGCGAAGCCGTGAGGTATTTCGCAATGCACGCCCTCTGGATGCGGGGACGTGGGCGCGCGGCCGCGGATGGACGTTATGGAAGGCCCTCATAGTCGTCGCCGACATGGCCGGCGCAAATCCCGTAGACGTCGAGAAATCGTGGCAGGTTGTCGATGATGTGCTGGCCGATCACCTGGCTTGGACCTGATGCGCCTTAGGATCGTTCAGTTGAAAGAATAGCGGCTGCTTGTCGGGAGGGAACATCTTGCGGCGTCCTTTGGGGGAAGGCTGACGGCATCGGCAAGTGCAGATGCAGGAAGCCGGAAATCTGGACAATGATGCTGAACGGCTTTGGGCCGAGGGAGAGATGACATGAGCAAGACAATTGCAATTCTGCTGGCGCGACTGATCTTCGGAGCCGTGTTCGCGATGGCCATGAGCTTCAAGTTCATGGATATGCAGTCCACGGCAAGCTATATCGCCGCAGCAGGCTTTCCCTTCCCACTCTTTCTGGCGTGGGTAGCGGCTTTCTTCGAGCTTGGCTTGACGCTGGCATTCCTGACAGGGGCCTTCTTCTCGGAAGCCTCGGTTCTGGCCGGAATCTACGTGGTCTTTCTGGCGTTCGCGTTCCATGGCCCAAGCCACTGGAGCGGCAATCAAGCCGAGTTCGGATTCTTTATCGATCACTTCACCTTCCTTGCCGGCTTGCTTTTTGCCGCCGTGCACGGTCCAGGAGACACGCTGGTCGTGAAGGCGCGCTCGCCCCTGATGGCTCGCTAGGTGCGGATGCTCCTATCCGGAGGCCGGCGGTGTCGCGCGCCGCTCCGCTGTTTTGAGAGGCTGGACCTATCGGAGGAGCCCGTCGAGCGCCGGCATTCCCAAGATGGCGGAGGCTGCGATCAGCAGATAGCAGATCGTTCGGAACGTGCTTTCCTTGGCGAGACCGAACAGCTTCGAGCCGGCATATAGGCCGACGGCATAACTCGGCAGGATCACGATCGTCAGAGCGAAGACGGCTTGAACAAAGAGCCCGCCGAAATGGTAGCTGACGACGCTGAAGCAAGTTGAAATTGCGAAATATAGAATGATGTTCGCCCGCACCCGGGCAAAATTGGCCTTGCCGCCCAGCCAATAGGCGACGACCGGCGGCCCGCC
>NZ_AKKA01000005.1 GCF_000282035.1 Rhizobium sp. CF122 | reverse complement strand
GCCGTCCGCCGCCAATCGCCGGATGCTGCTTGAGGCCGAAGAGTTCCTGCACACGAATGGTCAGGGTCGGTTCTTCGCCGTCATATTGGATCGGATGCCGCTGGCCCGTCGGCGCTTCGAAATGCGTCGGCGCGAGGCGCGAAAGATCCCGCTGCAGTTCGTGCGGTATCAGCGCCATCAACCCAGTCGAAAGGCTCGATGGGGAAATGTCGGAAATCCCTCGAGCATCCATCTGATAGGGAACGAACCACTCGTCGAGCCGCGCAAGCAATGCTTCGTCGCTGAGATCAGGCCACGGATCACCGATGCTGCGGTGAAGAAAGCCGATGCGTTCGCGAAGCTGCATGGCCTCTTTGGAAAAGGGAAGCTGTTCCAACCCCAGCTCGCGCACGCCTTCTGCCAGCGCACGGCTGACGGCTTCGCCGGTAGGGCGGGGCAGCGGCGTCTCGTCGAAGACGATCGCGCCGAGCCGTGTCGCCCGTCTGGCTCTGACCTGCCGGCTTTGCCGGTCGAAGAAGGTCTGGTCATCGATCGAAATGGCATCGGGCAACTCTTCCTCGAAGTCAGCGCGCAAGACCTCTGCTGCCGCCAAGATGCGCCCCTGCGCCGCGCGGCCTGTCAGATCGGCGATGACGAGCATCTGGCTGCCGGCAAGTCGTTCGGTCTCCGGCAGTTCCGCGCCGCGTCCGTTCGCCATCAGGAACCGGCCTCTGCCACCGCGCTGCAGCGCGACGCGGTCAGGAAAGGCGTGCAGCAGCAGCCTTCCCGTCTGGCTGGGATCCGTTGCCTTGGCGACATCGAGACCCTTGGCCAGTCGAGCCGCCAATTGGCGCGCGCCTTCGGCGCGATCGCCGCGCTCCGACCGGAAGCGTCGCATCCGCTCTTCGAGGTCTATACTAGGGCCGCCGAGGCCTTGTTCGGTCAGCAGCACGGCAAGCGCCGCCGCATCCCTCGCATGCCCGATCTCGCCGGCAGAGATCACCATAGCGGCCAGACGCGGTGGCAACGCAAGGTCGCGCATCATCTTTCCGCGCGCAGTCAGTCCTCCGTCCTCGCCGAGTGCACCGAGCTGTCGCAACAGCGCGCGCGCTTCCGAAAGCGTCGTCTCCGGCGGCTGGTCGACAAAGGACAGCGACCGGGTATCCTGAACGCCCCAGTGGGCAAGGTCGAGAACCAAGCCGGAGAGATCGCTGGAGAGAATCTGCGGTGGCGTGAATGCCGGCAATGCGGCCGTCTGCCCCTGATGCCACAGACGGACAGCGATACCGGGCTCGGTACGCCCCGCACGCCCGGCGCGTTGGTCGGCTGAGGCGCGTGAAACGCGGACCGTTTCCAGCCGCGTGATACCGGTTGATGCCTCGAACACCGGAAGCCGCTGCAGGCCGCTATCGATCACGATCCGCACGCCGTCGATGGTGATCGACGTCTCGGCGATCGACGTGGCGAGCACGACCTTGCGCGTCCCGGGCTCGGCCGGTCGGATTGCCGCATCCTGTTCTTTCAGTGTCAGGTTGCCGTAGAGTGGTGCGATCAGTGTCTGCATCCCGAAGCGTCCTTCGAGCCGCGCGGCCGTCCGGGCGATCTCCGCCTGGCCGGGCAGAAAGGCGAGGATTGATCCGCTCTCGCTGGCGTGGGCGTCAATGATCGCGCGTGCCATTGCATCTTCTATGCGTTCGCCGCCCGGACGATCCTGATGGCGGATGTCGATCGGATAGCTTCGTCCCATGCTTTCGATCAGAGGCGGCTGATCGAGAAGCGCTGCGATGCGGGCAACATCAAGGGTTGCCGACATCACGAGCACGCGCAGGTCATCGCGTAAGGCGGATTGCACGTCGAGCGCCAGCGCCAGGCCGAAGTCGGCGTCCAGGGAGCGCTCGTGGAACTCGTCGAAAATGACGGTCGAGACGCCAACGAGCTCAGGATCGTCGAGGATCATGCGGGCGAACACGCCCTCGGTGACAACCTCTATCCGAGTTCTGGCGGATATTCTGGTGTCGAGGCGCATGCGATAGCCGACGGTCTCCCCGACGGTCTCGCCGAGCAGCGATGCCATGCGGCTTGCTGCTGCGCGTGCTGCGAGGCGCCGCGGCTCCAGGAGCACGATCTTCCCGTCGCCGCGCCATTCCTGGTTTAACAGGTAGAGCGGTACGAGTGTCGTCTTGCCGGCACCCGGTGGTGCCGAAAGCACTGCGCGGCCCCGCGTGCCGAGTGCTGCTCCAATGGCGGGAAGAACATGCGAAACCGGAAGGTCCGGCAGGGAGGTCGTGCGGTTCACGTGCGCGTCGTTGTCTCATAGGTGGGATGGTACAGTTGCTCATCGTTCAGGATAAGCATCTCGTCAGCCCCAGGGATATCTGAACGTGAAACTACCCGCACAGCCTCGTTACGTGCAAGTCATGCGGCCTTCTGGGCGCAGCGAGCTCAAGAATAGCGCAACTATACAGCCAGAGGTAGAACCTCGAGCCGTCGACACAGGCAGGAGTCGCTGCCATTGGTCGTGAAGCCAGCCAAAAACACTCCTTCAAAAAATCCGTCAATCGAATCAAT
>NZ_AKKA01000004.1 GCF_000282035.1 Rhizobium sp. CF122 | reverse complement strand
TTCACCGCTCTGATGTCCGCTGTCAACGCTCTCGACGCACCTCGCCTAGCGTTCAGAAGAACGTCTTGCAGTCTTGTTCGCGCATTGGAGGAGGCGGAACCCAAGGACGTCGGTGATCAAGCTCTGATACGCGGGTTGGGTACCGCATTCCCGATTTTGCGTCCGGGGCTGTTCCTGTCTTACTGCGGGCGTCGGTCGTGCCGGCCACAAAGCGGTGAACGGACATTCCCCTGCCGTTGTCCCGCCTCCACCAATACGCGAGTTCTGATGGCCGCGGCTGTTATGGAGTGTTCTGCCGCACCTCTCTTGCAACCGCCCACATAAAGCCTGCGAGTTCCCGCGCAATTGCTGTGCAAACAACCGTGGACTTCTTTCCCCTCGCAGTCAGCCTGCGATAGCGGGCTGTTAGTCGGATCTGGGCTTTCCATGCGATATCCCGGATCGGCGATGACACTTGTTCCAAACGATAAAACTTCCTCTTGCTGATCCGAGGTGGATACCGATACGTCCAGGAACTCTCGACCAGTAATGTGCGGACGCGGCTGTTTCCGGCTTTGGTGATTCCGCCCCTTTTTGTTGTCTCTCCGGTCGACCGCTCTCCGGGAACGAGACCGAGATAGCCCATCAGTTGGCGGGGGCTCTCAAACCGACCAACATCCCCAACCTCCGTCGCAAACGTCACCGCGATGATCAGATCAACGCCGCGCAACGCTTGTAGCGCTCGTACCGTTGGCGCCAGGGACCAGTTCGAGACGAACTCGCCGATGACCTTCTCTAATCGCTCTGCTCTCGCTTTGGAGGTGCACACAGCTTCAACCATTTCCTGGAGTGCGATTTTATGCGCTGGATGGGCGAAGCTTTGTTCGTGCAGCCATTGAAGATAGCGCTTCGTCCAGCTCTTCTTGCCTGGATAGATACGACCGTGCTTCAACATGAAGGCGCTGATCTGCTGGCGATGGATGCGCAACGTCTCAACAGCACTCGTGCGGGCCCGGACAAGATCCCGCATAGCTTCGTGGCCTTCATCCGGAACCCAGACCGCTGTGAGCTCGCCGGCCCGCAATAGCCGGGCGAGCGAAATGGCATCACGACGGTTGTTCTTTACCCGATCACCTGGCTTCTTCGGAATGAGCGACGGAGCGACAACGATGCATTCGTGGCCAAGCGAACGGATAAGCCTGTAAAGCCCGTAGCCTGTAGGACCGGCCTCGTAACAGAAACATACCCGCTCAAACCTTGCGGCTATCCGGTGGATCGCGCGGCGCATTCCGGCATCCGAAGCTTCGACTTCACCGAAATAGCGTATCTCACCACTGCGGCCGGCCTCAGCAATGGCAATCGCATTCCTTAGCTTGGCAACATCGATTCCGACAAAAGCTTCTGTATAATCTGACATGGCTCGTCCTCCTGTTATGAGGATCGGCTCGGGCCCATCCGAGCAACCCTCGGAAGAGCAGTGTAGGGCGAGCCACCTCACTCCCGAAGAAGGACATACGGTCTTAC
>NZ_AKKA01000003.1 GCF_000282035.1 Rhizobium sp. CF122 | reverse complement strand
GGGGGGGGGGGGGAGCCAGTAGCGGCTGCTGTCCGGTGTATGAATTTCATCCGCGAGAATGATGTTGCCATTCTCGTCCGTGCCGAACTCGTATTTGGTGTCGACTAGGATAAGGCCCCGCTTGGCCGCAAGGTCCTGGCCGCGCGCGAAGAGAGCCAGTGCGTAACGCGATAGTGTCTCCCACTGCTCCTTGGTCAAGAGACCGCGCTCGACGATCTCTGCCGGCGTCAGCGGCTCGTCGTGGCCGCCATCGAATTCCTTGCTGGTCGGCGTAATGACCGGCGTCGGAAGCTTCTGGTTGTCGCGCATGCCGTCCGGCAGTCGCATGCCGTACATCTCGCGCTCGCCTTTCTTATAGAGCGTGAGGATCGACGTCCCCGTCGTGCCGGCGAGATAGCCGCGAACGACGACTTCGACCGGCAGGATATCGAGACGCTTGCCGATGACGACGTTCGGATCGGGATAGTCGAGAACGTGATTGGGGCAGATGTCCTTCGTCGCCTCGAACCAGTAGCGAGCCGTCTGCGTCAGCACCTGACCCTTGTAGGGAATGCAGGTAAGAATGCGGTCGAAGGCGCTCAGTCTGTCGGTGCTGATGATGATGCGCTGCCCATCCGGCAGGTCATAGTTCTCGCGAACCTTGCCGCGATAGTAATTGGGGAGCTCTGGGAAATGGGCTTCGGAGAGGATTCGCACGGGCTCGACCATCCTTCTGCATTGATCGTGAACTTTCCCCTGCTCTAGTTCCATCGCCGGGGATGTCAAGCAAACCCGCTCCTAAAGCCAGAAGAGATAGATGAGAAGTAGCGTAAGACCATAGCTGACCACCGTCAGCAGTGCCCCGGCCTTCAGGAAGTCGCTGAAGCGGTAGCTCCCGATCCCCATGGCCAGCGTATTGTTATGGTGGCCGAACGGCGTCAGAAAATCCAGCGAGGCGCCTGCGGCGACGGCAATCAGATAGGCGGATGGAGACTGATGCCCGGTTGCTGCGAAGGCGACGGCGATGGGGCTCATGACGATCGCGACGGTCGCGTTGTTGACAAAGGGCGTCAGGAGCATTGACAGAAAGAGAACGAGCGCCACCCCCGTGGTCGGTTCGGCCAGCGACACCATGGAACCGAGCGCCGCCGCGATGACTTGGGCGGTGCCCGTTGTAGCGACGGCGGAACCTATCGGGATCATCGCACCGAGCATGATAATGATCGGCCAGTTGAGGTCCGCCATTGCCTGGCGAATGTTCAGGTAGTTGAGAAGCGCCAGGACAAGCACGACGCCCGCAAACGCAATGTCAGGTGTGACGAGTTCAAAGGCCGTTGCCGCGACGCCTGCGGCAAAGATGGCAAAGGGCTGCCAGGACGATGCCGACATTCGGAACGGCGGCTGCGACGCCAGCGGAAGACACTCGCACTCCTCGAGCGCTTCGGCGATCGCCTTTTGCTCGCCCTCCAGCACCAGAATGTCGCCAATCGACAGCTGCAGATCGGCAAAGCGCCCCTCGATCCGAGGTGAGCGCATCGAGAGGGCGGAAACCGTGACGTCGCGACTGCTGAACACCTCCAGAGAATGCAGTCGCGAGCCGATCAGCGTGCTCTCCGGCATCACGACCGCCTCGACATAGTCGAGATCGGCAATGGCTGCGCTCTGATGTCGCTGCGGAAGCAGCGTTCCGGACGTTTGAAGGCCATCAAAAACCGTATCGTCCGCTTCGGCCAACAGCAGGTCGCCCGCCTCGACGACCAGTTTATCGGGCGTCCCGAACACGAACTTGTCATTGCGAACGAGGGTATGGGGCTGCAGCGAGAATCGATCGGGGAGATCCGACAGGGGCGCGCCGATCAGCGATGAACCCGCAGGAATACGTCGTTCGGTGATCCTGCGTCTTGCTCGCGAGGCAGTTTCTGCCGAAGCCGTCCCGTCGATTTCCTGCGGAAATAGCCGCGGTGCGAGCCATGCGGTCAGCACGATACCAACTACAGCGACAGGCAGACCGACATAGGCAAAATCGAAGAGTCGGAAGCCGGTGCCGCTCGTCTCCGCCCAAGCATTGCTGACGAGCATGTTCGCGGGCGTACCGATTAGCGATACGATGCCGCCCAGGAGCGCCGCAAAAGAGATAGGCATGATCAACTGCCGTTTGGGTATCTCGAGCGCAGCACTGACGCGCAGCGTTGCCGGCAGGGCGATCGAAAAGGCGCCGATGTTATTCATGAAGATGGAGATGAAGCCGGTCGCTCCGGACAAAGTGGCGATGACCGCAGTGTTGGAAAATCTAGCGTGCACGAAAAAATCCGCGAGCCGATCGAACAATTGCGCCCGTGCCAGCACCTGCACGACGAGCAGGATCTCCACGACCGTCACGACCACGGGGCTCGCGAAGCCGGAGAACACCTGCTCGGCGGAATAAAGGTGGAGGGCATAACCGGCGAGCAGTCCGGCAATCGCAATCACCTCGATGCGGAAGCGTTCCAGTGAAAACAGGACGAGCATCGCGAGCAGGAGGATCAGCAAGGATGCTTGCTCGAACGTCATGGCTTGTCCCGAACCTCAGTCCACCGGGAGAATGTAGCGGTTCGGGCCGCGCTGTATAGAGCGAAATCTCCCATTCCGTGCTCCACGCCGACAACGCGCTCAGTCAGCGGGCCGGCGCCAGGTGCCGGTCTCGGTCATCTCCAGCATCGGGGTGGAAAACACGCCCACTATTCTTTCCCGCCATTGTGATCCGGCTGCATCGAGCGCTCCGCACCAACGGCGCGACTGCAGCATCGCAGCACCGATCGCAACAGGCTCGATGCCGCAACCGGCGAAAAGCTGCAGCCCGGAAATGATCGAGGTGCCGCTGGAAATGACGTCGTCGATCAGCGCCACGCGTTGGCCCTCCAGCAACGGCAGCATGCGGGGATCTATATAGAGACGTTTCTGTTGGCTTGGGGTGGTAATCGACGAGAGCGCCACGGACAGGTCGTCGCGGTACCAGAATTTTCGGGACGTTCCGAGCGGCACATATCGCGAGTGCCCCAGCTTTTGCGCCACGGCAGCTGCGAGCGTCAGCCCAAGTGTCGGCAGGCCCGCAACAACCTCGACCTCGAAAGATTTCAGCTTCTCGGCAAGCGACTGAGCCAGCAAATCGAGAACCTCGAAACTCGCCTGATTGATGATCAGCGAGGCCAATGCATGCTGCCCGTCTGCCAGCACGCGTACCGGCAGGCGAAGCTGGCGCCCATCGTCCAGCTCGGCGACATAGGAAGATGAGAAGTCTCCGTCGCTCCTGAAAGTGCCCGGGTTGTGAACTTCCTGCCAAAACTCGTGCGCCGCCAATTCCGTCATGCACTCAATTCCGTCTTGCCGGTTCCATGCCTGCGCTCCGGCGCAGTTCCTTTAATTCTGCATCCGTCAAGGCGCGCACTGCTCCCTTCGGCAATTCGCCGAGCGCCAAGCCCCCGATCGCAACCCGCACGAGGCGGAGGCATTCGATATCCAGGGCTTCCAGCATGCGACGGATCTGGCGGTTGCGGCCTTCATCGAGTTCGACCTCGATCCAGGCGTTCTTGTCGCCGCTCCTCAATAGCGCCGCGGACGTTGCCCTCAGAACTTCGCCGTCGTGGTGGACGCCAGAGGTCATCGCAGCCAGCATCTGGGCATCCATGATCCGGTTGACCTGGACATGGTAGGTCTTCGTGACATGGGTGAAGGGGTCGAGCAGCGCCTGGGCGAAGACGGTATCGTTGGTAAAGAGCAGCAAACCTTCGCTTGCCTTGTCCAATCGGCCGACCGGCGAAAGGTGCGGCGCTTCGAAGTCCCTGAGACAGTTGTAAACGGTGGGTCGGCCTTCGGGATCATCGCGCGTCGTTACCAGCCCGCGTGGCTTGTTCAGCATCAGATAGATCTTCGCCTCGGCGGCCACCTCGGTGCCATCGACGCGGATCTTGGCCGATGCCAGGTCCACCCAGGCGGAGATGTCGGTGACTTTGCGACCATCGACTGAGACGCGCCCCTCTAGGATCAGCCGTTCAGCTTGTGTCCGCGAGCAATGGCCGAGCTTTGAAAGCGCACGCGGCAGGGTTACCCGCTTGCCGGGCGCTTCGCCGTTCGGTCTTGCGCGCTCGCGCGATTTCTGAGGTGAGCGCCGTTGCCTCACTCTGTACCATCCTGTCAATTCCGTTGATCAGGTTCTGACACGAACACTTTCATGATGCCAGCAAGACGCCGACAAAACGCGGGGAAAAATTAGACGCTCAAGGGTTGGTGGGTGGCGAAGGTCAAAAAGCCAGACGGCGCTTTACGCGCCATCCAATTCGTCTTCGGGGAGAGATCGGCAAGCCTTAGTGGCAAGCCATGAAACCGGCGAGTTCCTGGCGGCTGATAACGACACCCGCGGCCGCTTTGGCGGGGTCCGGATGAGTATAGGCTAGGCAAGGCAATTCAGGTAATTCAAGGGCTTGGCGCATGTTCATGATGCCGACCGCCTTGCGGCCGTTGACACCGTCAACACTGACTTCGACTATAAAGTGCGCTTTCTGGTTCTCCATGAGTAATCCTCCCGCCCATTTTAGCCGCAGCAATAACGACTAAACTTGGTTTTTCTAAGACCAAAGTATTACGAGCCGCATTGACCTCCAGATCATGCGGCTCGCGATAAAAGCGGAGCGTTTCCGCTATATCAGCGCCACCAATGGTGTGGCGGCTGTTGGCTGCCGCTCAAGAGATAGCCAGCTAGAAAACCGATCGCACCGGCAAGTGCCAGCGCGGTCGTCGTCACCGCTGCATGCTCGCGGGCAGCGCCTGCGGCGGCCACACCTTCGGCCCGGATCTGGGCAACGGCGCCCTTTGCGCGGGGGAGGGCATCTCCATAAGCCTTGCCGGCACGGTCGCGCACTTCGTAATAGGCTTCGGCACCCTGCGCCGAGATCATTTTCTGCAGGCGGGATACTTCCTGCTGGAGCGCGGCGATATCCTTGCTGACGGATGCTCTGATGTCGTCGGTGGTGGCAGCCATGTCTTTCTCCTTTCCTCTACACGAACGAGAACACGAAAGAGCTGCTTTAGGTTCTGCGCGATTTGATCCGTGTAAGGGGCAAATGATCCTCATCCGCTGACTTTCAACCCTCAAACGCCGCTTTTGCGCTGTTCGGATAGGACAGAAAACGGCTGAAGCCACGATTTTTGACCATTTGATAAAGGAATTTCGAAGTCGGCTGGAGCGCCGTTCGGCACTGTAAACACTCCTTCAGAAAATCCGTCAATCGAATCAAT
>NZ_AKKA01000002.1 GCF_000282035.1 Rhizobium sp. CF122 | reverse complement strand
GGGATGCGGCTTCGGCTGCCGAGAAAAACACGCTTCTCGGCAGCCGCCAGCAGGAGATCGCCAAGCTCAAGGAACAGGTCAAGGCAGCGAATGCCGAGCTGCGCAAGGCAAACCGCGCACTGCGCAATGCAGGCCTTGCGCCCGTAGCCCAAGATGCGGTTTCAGAGGAGCGGGCAACCGAGGAAACGATGGCAACCCAACTCGACACAGCAGCGATTGCAGCCCGCCTGAGCGAAGAAGTGCGCAAGCGCAGCGCCGCCGTCTCAGAACAACTTCTGAAAGCGAAATCCGACGTCAGCCAGGACGGCGCGGTACGCGAAGAGATCGCCGGCATCGCTGCAAGCATGGTTGCACTGACCGCCATCAACGAGGGTCCTTCGTCGCCGATCCGCGACCTTCTGCCGGATGCCACCGACGCTCTGGATGGCGAGCGCATCAACCTTGCGCAACGCGCAGCGACGATCCTGTCCGAGCCGGGCTGAGATCAGATCAGGTTCGCAGCCGACGACATGGCGAAGAGAGCAATGCCCGTTGCCGTCGCCACATTCAGGCTGTCCAATCCCTCCGATTGTGGGATCCGCGCGCTTTGAAAGCCCTCCAGGACCGCGGGAGGCAACCCCTCGCCTTCCGTGCCCACAACCAGTGCCATGCGCTCCGTCGGTGGTATGGCCCGGATGTCGGTCTCGCCGCGGGGCGAAAGCGTCCAGATTGAAAAACCGTTCGCCGAAAGCCGTGTCAGCACGTCGAGCGCCGTGCCCTTCCGTTCATAGGGGACGCTAAGAACGGAGCCGACAGAAACGCGTAGCGCCTTGCGATAGAGCGGGTCACACGATGTCTCATCGAGAAAGACGGCATCCGCCTTAAAGGCAGCCGCGTTGCGGAACATCGACCCGGCATTGTCATGGTTGGAAATGCCGCAGCCGACGAGGACGAGCGAACGTTCCGGCAGTCGGTCGATAAGATCGAACTCAGCCACCTCGCGCCGACCAAGCGCCAGCACGCCACGATGCAGATGAAACCCGACGATCCGGTCCAACACCTCCGCCTCCGCGACATATATCGGCACGTCGCCCGGCAGCCTTTCGAGGATCGGAGCGACGCCATCGACACGATTCCTGAGCAGCAGCACCTTTTCGGTCGCAAAGCTGCCGCTGCGGCTCCCCCCCCC
>NZ_AKKA01000001.1 GCF_000282035.1 Rhizobium sp. CF122 | reverse complement strand
AACGTCCATGTCGAATTCCTCCTAATGACTTGATTTGCGCGGACCTTTGCACGCACCGCGTCTGCGGCTCAAGAAAAAACCGCCTGACAGTTTGAATTTCCGCCCCGAACACACTGATTGCGCCGGTCGCTGTGCGGCTTGCGTCAGAAGAGCTTTTCGGTTGCGAAAATAATGGCATAGCCATGTACTGCAATAGCCGCGTAGAGGCCAAAAGCAACGAGCATGCGCTCGCCATCCTTCATCTCGTCAAGCATCTGGCGCGGCTTCACCGAACCGCCACTGACAAGGCTGACAAGCATGAAGACGAACAGGCCCGCCGTCAGCATGTTCGCGGGCAAACCGATCTCGAAACCAATGCCGAGAATGCAGAGCGTCACAACGAAACTGGCCGCTATCTGCGACCTTCGCGTGCGAAAGATTTGCCGGAGAACCTGACCTCCATCGAAACGGTGCATCGGCAGTAGGTTCAGCAGGTTGAAAGTGCCGAGGATCAACAGGAAAATGAGCAGAGGTCCGCGTGACGCCGAGGGCAGCAGGCCAACATCCGAAAGCTGCGTGGCGACCGCAAGGATCGGGACCATAAAGGCCGACATTCCCGCGCCCATCAGGGCACAAGTTGCCACCTCGAATAGCGACCGGTAAGGCCTCCCGCCGACAGCGATGCCACCAAGCAGAGGTACAAAGATCATCCTGACCGATGCATGACCGAACATGCGATAGGCCGCCATATGCCCCAGTTCATGCAAGACAATGACAAGCGTCAGGAAGGTCGAGAGCATCAGGCCACCTGCATCGAGCCCAAGGAAGGGCCAGAGCAGCAGAGTCGACAACACTGCGAGACCGCCTTGGACCAGCGGTCGCTCAAAGTAGCCCTGTGGCAGCGATTCGCCTGTCTTCAACCATCCATCAAGCGCCTTCATTTCCCGGCGCAGAACGAAATAGCGAAACATGAGGAAAGCCAGCCCGCGGTACCGGTCCGTCTGTTCGACCTCCACCAGAGCACCATCAGGTGTTGGTCGAATGATGCGCCGCTCCCGGTAGTGGTTCCAGAATGTGGGATCCAGCGTGCTGTCATCGATGATGCGAGCCTGGAAGCCGTGGGCATTACTCGCCATTGATGGCAACGGGTCCAATGCAAGAAGCCGGCGCGAGGGCGCACCGTTCTTGTCGAGATGCCGGTAGGTCTGCTCCACGACACCGCTCCGATCGGCAAGCGCGCGACTGCTGATGACCGAGTGGTGCCAGGACGCATCCGGACCGGCGGGATTCATCGCCTTCCAGAGTGTATCGGGGGAACATCGATAGGTTTGGCTAAGGTAAATGGTCCTGCGCCCTAGCGGAACCCGCATCAAAAGCCAGAGAAGGCCGAGATTTATGACCAGCAAGAGGATCGCCGATTGCAGCGTCGTCATTTGCTTATATGAGGAGGGTCAA